>NZ_JBANRM010000004.1:0-345019 GCF_037154085.1 Fulverythrobacter fulvus
GCCAATGTCCAGGAACAGGCCACCGGCGAACTCCAGCTCTCCGCTGGCTTCTCAAGCCTCGAAAGCTTCATCCTGCAAGCTTCGGTCAAGCAAAGGAATTTTCGCGGCAAGGGGCAGACGGTGGGGCTCAGCGCCAACCTTTCGTCCTATTCGCGCGGTGTGACGCTGAGCTTCAGCGAGCCCTATCTGTTCGACAACAATGTCTCGCTGGGCCTCGACATCTACCGGCGGGATTCCAACAATAATTACTACAACACCGATAATGGCACGACCTTCCGGCAGGTGACCACCGGCTTCCAGTTGCGCGCAGGCGTGCCGCTCTCCGAGAATGCCTCGCTCATCGGGCGCTACACACTGAATTTCGACGATGTGACGCTGGACGAGAGCACCTATTACAGCGACCGCGTCAATCCCGGCACGCTGGAATGCGACCCCCTGCTCGCCAGCCGTTATCTGTGCGAGGCGGTGGGCACCCGCTCCAGTTCGATCCTGGGCGCATCGCTGGTCTATGACACGCTCGACAACCGCATGCGCCCGACACGCGGCGACAGCATCACCGCAAGCCTGGATGTGGCCGGCCTTGGGGGAACGGAACGCTACGCCAAGTTCCGCCTCAATGCGGCCAAATACTGGCAGCTGTCGCCGGGCTGGGTCTTCTCGCTCTCGGGCGAAGGCGGATACATCAAGGGACTGGGACAGGAAGTCCGCCTGACGGACCGTTTCTTCCTGGGCGATCCCCAGATTCGCGGCTTTGACATTCGCGGCGTCGGCCCGCGCATCCTGCGCGAATATTACACGCTGGACGACGATGGTGTTCCGGTCTGCGGCGATGGCACTTCCGCCGAAACCTGCACGAACAATGGCGGCTATACCTATTACAGCGATCCGGACAATCCGGTGGACGATCCGCTGGGCGGCAATGCCTATTACCTCGGCCGTGCCGAACTGCAGATCCCGCTGGGCACCGGCGCGCGCGAAATGGGGCTGCGCCCCTCGGTGTTCCTCGATGTCGGCTCGGTCTTCGATCTCAAATCGCCCACCCTTTCCGACACCGGATCGAGCTATTTCATCGGCACCCGCGACGATGACGGGAACCAGCTCTACACCCAGATCGATTCCGCCTCGATCGTCGACGGCGTCTGCACGGCGGAGAGCACCTCCTATGTGACCAATGCGGTCAATCCCAACCCGCCGACCTGCCTCGACACCGCCAGCAATACGGCGCTGGGCACGACCTATCCCGGCTTCCGCGAGACCTATCTGGGCAATTCGCCCCTGCCGCGCATTTCCGTAGGGTTCGGGGTCAACTGGAACTCGCCTTTCGGCCCGTTCCGGATCGACGTGGCCAAGGTGCTGTGGAAGCAGCCGGGCGACGATACCAAGACCTTCAGCTTCAACGTGGGCACCCAGTTCTAGGCGGCGTGGACAAATTCCAGCGCGAGCTTTCGTAATCGCTTGTCAGAATTTCAACCGAGAAGCCGCCATTCCGGACACGATGACATTGCGGACATCCCCAATCTCCGCTCGTCCTGAGCCTGTCGGAAGCGAAGCTCAGGATGAGCGGTTGTGGCGAGTGGGATTAGGCTTTTAGTCGATTACCATCGTCATTCCCGCGAAGGCGGGAACCCAGCGGCAACCGTTGATCTGGGTTCCCGCCTTCGCGGGAATGACGAACTGGGGACTGGCAGTTCCCCCAACAGATATGCCGAGTGCCGCCAGTCCGGACACGATAACTTTGCGGTCGTTCAGTTGACTGGTAAAAGTGCGAGATGTGCCGCGCCCCCATAGCCTTACTTGCAATAACGTTGGCGAGCTGCGTTTCGACCTCCAGCCCAACCTCAATCTCAAGGTATGACATGCTCGAAGAGCGGGTGAATGAGGATGTCACCCTCTCCGGCTTCTGGTCCAAGCAGCACGAAGCAACCGGCATTTACTTCGGCAACAGGGTTTTTTCTGACGCGCCGGAAAGCTGTGTCGCTGTCGATGCGACTATCGACGCACCTCATGCGAGCAGGGTGAAGCTTACAGGGACCTTAGAGAAGACTGCTTGTGGCACCGAGCAAATCTGCATCACAGTCTGCCAACCTTACATCCTGAGGAACGCGCAGCAGAAAAAATGATCTTGAAAGGCATCTCCCCACAACAAACTTGCCAATTCTGCCCTTCCGGACACGACAACATTGCGGACGTTGAGAACCATCGTCATAGTCGACAAATGGGTTTCACTGAGCGCACTTTGTATGCATCCGCCGGGGCTTGGCTTGCCGCAGGGTATATTGGTCTACAAAACCTTGACTGGCGCATTGTTTACTACGGTGCTTTTGTTGTCGGCGCGGTTGCAGCGGTTACGCTTTCCCTTAAGCGGCTCAAAAATCGCCGCGTAAAACTGGACGACTGCTAACCACCCCATTCCTGTCATTCAGGCCGCAAGTCGTCCTCCCGGGTTTCAGACGCTCATTCAGGTCCGAATTTGTCCAGGCTGCCTGAGTCAGCTGGACGAACCCGACCTTCAGACAGCTTGCCCGCCTTCGCAATTTCCGCAAATGCGCATGGCGAAGGTGGGAGGAAATCACTTTCCTACATACCGGCAAATGACGTTTATCCTGTGTGATGAACTGCCTGGTCTCAGCCCCGCCATGCGCCCCCGCAATCCCGGCTCGCGACCGCCTCCTTTCGAGACGGCTCACAGCAAGCGCGACTGCCCAAAATGAAAAGTCACACCGAAGATCGCGTCCATCGCTGAAAAACGGCTCGAAACCAGGCCTTGCGGGAGAGTCTCGCCGCAAGTTTCGCTGGCTATTTCGTGTCAACATCGGCCCGGGATTCCCACAAGGAAAAGGGCCCTCCTCTCCACGAGAAGGGCCCTTTCCTTGTGCCTGTATCCGGGGCGTCAGAACTTGACGTTGGCCCCCAGGAAGAAGCGGCGGCCATTGGTGTCGTAATAGGTCGACGTATAGGAGCCGCCAGACAGCAGGCCGGTCGTCGCCGCGCTGTTGTTGGCCGGGTTGTAGTTGGTCAGCGGCGGGGCCCGGTTGAACAGGTTTTCCACGCCGAAGCGGATCGTGAAATTGTCCGCCACGGCATAGCTGCCGTTCAGATGGAAGATATCGTAGGCCGGCGCGCCGACGGTGGTCGTCGCGATTGTGGCTTCGGAGGAATCTTCCACGGCAGGCAGGTGCTGCCACTGCAGGCCAAGCTGAACCTTGCCGACGCTGTAGTTCAGGCTGGTCAGCACGCGATACTGATACGCACCGGAATTGAGCCCGTTCTCGGTCGTGCCGAAAGTGCCGACATAATCGACCATCGGCAGAGTGGGCAGCGCCGCGCTCTTGTACTTGAGCAGGTAGCTGAACACGACGTTCGCCGACAGCGTACCCGGCCCGACATCCATGCCCCAGTCGAGCTGGGTATCGATGCCCTGCACCCGGAAGCGGCCATTATTGGTGTAGGTGGTGTACACCGTGCCCTGCTGGCCGGTCTGGTTGCGTTCGATGTTCTGGCAGAAGGCCGTATCGGCCGCCGCAGAGGCATCGGTGAGCACCAGCGGATTGTAGTTCGGGTCAAGACACTGCTGGAGTGCGGCGGCCACGGTCAGCGGCGCGATCGCATCCTTCACATAGATGTCGTACCAGTCCACCGAAAGCCGCAGGCGCGAGAGCGCCGGGGTTTCGAACGGCGAGTTGAACACCACGCCGGCCGTCCAGGTGTCGGACTTTTCCGTCGTCAGATCGGCATTGCCCACCAGCGTCGGCCAGGCATAGCCGAAGGTGGAGTTCGACTGGGTGCCCGCATAATACAGCGTCTTCGCGTTGGTATCGCCGGAACGATCCATCAGCTGTTCGCAGACCGCGCGCACGGCATTGCCATTGGCATTGGCCGGGTTCGCGGACCAGGAGAGCGGGTTGGCGAGCGAGCAGGGATCGCCGGCGTAGTTCACGCCGAAGGTTTCCTGCGAAGCGAGGTAGAGTTCGCCGATATTGGGCGAACGCTCGGCCCGGTTATAGCCGCCGCGCAGACGCATCCAGTCGTTCACTTCCCAGTCGCCCAGCACCTTGTAGGTGTAGCTGGTGCCGGTGGTGCTGTAGTCCGAGATACGGCCGCCGATTTCGAGGCTGAAGGACTTGACGAAGGGCTTGTCGGCCAGGATCGGCACCAGCAATTCGCCGTAGACTTCCTTGGCATCGTAATAGCCGTAGGAATCCGCGCTCGGATAGATGCCCAGCGCCTGATCCTGGAACGAAGTGCCCTGGCTGGTCAGCGTATCGTTGATGAACTCATATTCCTGCTCGCGATAGCTCGCGCCCAGAGCCACCCGCAATTCGCCCGCCGGAAGGTCGATCAGCTTGCCCTGAAGGTTGGCCTCGACAATCGTCTGGCGCATCGAGGAGCGGTTCTTCAGATCGGCCTTGATCGCATCGAGGCAGTCCTGCGAGAAGCCGCCTTCGGGCTGGATGAAGAAGTTCAGGCCGCTGGTGCAGGTCGCGGTCGAAGCTCCGAAACCGCCATCCTTGGAATTGCCGGTGGCCGAGAAGCCCTCACCGAAATTGCCGGAATTGAGCAGGGTGCGCAGGCGCTCCAGCGAATAGATGCCGGTCTGGCGCGAGGAAGTGACCGATACGCCGTGATTGACGAAGGCTTCCCAGGTCCAGTCCGTGCCGGGGATCGAACCTTCAAGGCCCGCCAGCATGTTGTAGGTCATCACATCGGTGAAGCCCTCGCGATCTTCCGGCATCATGGTCCGCAGTTCGAACGGCGCATCCGGATCGGGACGGCTGTTGAGCAGTTCCCACATATCCGCCGGAAGCTGATCCTGGTCGAGCGTGGTCGGATCGATCGCAACGCTCCAGCCCGAGGTAACCGGTCCCGGTTCCTGGCGGGTATAGGTGCTCACATGGCTGAAGAGGCCCTGCGCGAACACGCCGATCCAGTCATTGATCTCGTAATTGCCGCGAGCGAAGAAATTGTAACGGGTCAACGGCAGGATCAGATAGGAACTGGTGTTGTTCTGCCCCATCGTACCGGCTTCGGTGACCTTGTATTCATAGCCATCGACGTCGCCGGTGAAGCCCTCGAAATAGGGCGTATAGACGCCGCCATTATACCAGGAACCGTTGACGAAGGCCGATCCGTCGGTGTTGGCATAGGCCGTGTAGCCCCCGGCCGGCAGCGAGGAATTGGGGAACATCGACGAGACGGCGGTCGGCAGATTGGCGTAGCCGAAATAGATGCCCGGAGATTCGATGAAGAACTGCGTGCCGCTGACGTTCGTATCGGCCCACAGGTCGCGATACCAGGAACGGTCGCGCTGATAGCTGGCTTCGCGCGTGTTCATCGACATGGCGATGCTGACATTGCCGCGCCCGTCATCGAAATCCGCCCCCATGATGCCGGAGAGCTGGTATTCCAGACCGTCGCCTTCCTGCGTCATGCCCACTTGCCCGTCGAGTTCCAGGCCCTGGACATCCTTCTTCAGGATGAAGTTCGTCACACCGGCGATGGCGTCTGCACCGTAAGTGGCGGATGCACCGCCGGAGATGATCTCCACGCGCTCGATTGCCGCGCTCGGGATCGTGGAGATGTCGACCACGCCCGAGGCGTTGCTCGGCGTGGAGCGCCGGCCGTCAAGCAGCACGAGATTGCGGTTCGAGCCGATGCCGCGCAGCGAGATGGTGGCCGCGCCAGGCGTGTTGGTCGCCGTCGGCTGAATGTCGCCGCCTGCGGTCGGCGTCTGGGCCGGCACGAATTGCGGCAGTTTGTTGAGGTTCACTTCAAGCGCCGCCGTGGCAGAATTCTGCAGCAGGCTCTCGTCAACCGTAACGGTCGGGCTGTTGGATTCGAAATCCTTGCGAAGAATGCGCGAACCGGTGACGATGATTGCCTCGCTCGGCGAAACCTCGTCCTGCCCTGCGGCGGCGGAACCCGCCTCCTGGGCCATCACCGGCTGCGCGACCGCGGCTATGAGCGCGCAAGACGCGCACGATGCAAGGAGCCTGCCGCTATTGGCGACAAGCATGCCTGGAGCAATTCGCATAATTTACCTCCCAGATTTGTATTCTTTTGAGAATCGGTCGTCCGGGACGAACCCTCACGCCCCGGAAGGTCCGCCTTTGTGCGGGCAATTTTTCTGGGATTTTTCGGTAGTTTGCGGGTTGTTGTCATTGCGGTCACGCAGAGGCCACACTCGGAAAGCTTCCGGCATGGATGCGCGAAGCCGCCTGTATGCCTCAAAGCGGCCGCCATGCGACATTCAGGCATTTTCTCGACACGTTTAGAACGTTTGTATTTTGCATTTTTGCGTGGATTGAGGGCATTCCCAAATCCCGCAGGATCGTGCATCTTGGTAATTGGGAGACGTAAAAGGGACGGGAAAAATAATGGCACTAAATGCCGAGGATTCATCATTTATTCGACGAGAAACTGCCGCAAACGATACACAAAGCCGCCTGATCCGCACACTCTGCAAGCTCTGGGGGGAGCATAGTCAGGCAGAGATTTCGGTACGGATGGTGGCGCGCGAGGCCGAGGCATCGGTTTCCGCGATCGATTATCATTTCGGCAGTCTGGAACATCTGTTCGCACATGCTCAGAATGTCGCGTTGCAGCGCGCCAGCGACTGGATGGAAGGCGTTTTCAACGAATTGCGGGACTATCCGCTGGCCGATCTGCCACTGACAGCCCGCGCTTCATTGCTGGCCGCGCTGATCGAGCAATGGACCGGCGAACGCAGGCCGCTGGCGCTGGCCTGGCGGGAAGCCCATGCCGCAGCGCTTGCCCAGCCGGATCACTTCGGGCCCCATCTCGAATGGACGGCCTTGTGGCGCCGCTTCTGGACGAGGATGTGCAGCGAGTTCCATTTCGCCAGCAATCCGGAATTTCTGTGGCTGTTCTTCGACGGCGAGGCCAGCCAGCACCTGATCCGCTGGCACAGCCTGCTGGACCGTGCATTGCTGGACGAAACGGCGCTGGCACTATTCCAGTTCGCCGATGCGCCTTGCAAACCATCCTCCACCGTCCGCATCGGCTATCAGGACCTGGCGGAACGCGAGTACCGGCTCGTCTTCGGCGCGAAGGAGGAATTTACCCCAATTGACGATGCCGCCGCTGCGCTACTTTCGGAAAGTGGCCTGGCGTCGCTGACATTTCGCTCGGTCGCTCACAGAGCCGGGACGACTCTGGGTGCGGTCTCCTATCATTTCGGCTCCAAGTCCAAGATGCTGCGCCTTGCCCTTCAGCGGATCTACGAAGGCAGTTCCGGCAAACCAACTCTGGAGCAAATAGAAGCCATGCCCTCAGATCCGAGAGAGGCAAAACTGGGCCTGATCCACGGTGTTATCGGCGGGACGGATCCCTTGCTGAGAGCGCTCGACGAGATCATTCTCAACCTCAGTCGGGGAGAGAGCGACAAGGCACTGGGCGGCGTGATCCGGGGTTTTCGCGACCCGGTCGGCGAAGGTATTCTCGGCAAATTGCTGGGTACGCCGGAACTCGTTTCCCCTGCCCTGGTCGCCGTGTTGTCGTCTGTGATCCGCGGGTTCGGTCATTGCAGCGCGGGAATGGTTCGAGAGGACGCCGTTGCACTTGGCGACAAGGCGCTCGGAATGTTCGCGATCAAGGAACGCAGCCCGGCCTGATCGGACCGCGAAACCCAAATCCCGGAAGGGGCCGAATCCAGCGTGCCACATGCTGGCAGGCGCGGGTCCTTCCGGGAAGGTAATTCACGCCTTTCTGTGCGGAGAAGCGGAATAATCGTTCCGTTTCAAGACTCAGGTTGTCCAAACCCCTTGCACCTTCAATCCAAGTATGAACATGCTTCTTTTCGAAACCGGATCCATCAAGTTCATAAATTTGGCAGAGACTTCGGCGTACGGATGCTTAATCAACCGGTCTATATCGGCGACGCCCAAGGCGAAGGTCATCACATAACGTTGACGCTCTTCGATACAGGGGCGCTCGTAATCGCATCCTTCAATCCGGATACCGGCAATCGCGGACAAATCGTGATGCAGCCCGACCAATGGCGGGCTGCCATGAAGATGCTTGTCGATTCCTACGGCATCGCTGCCTGCCCATATTATGACGGTCATCAGAGCTGTCAGGCATCCTGAAAAGGGCCCTGGGCACAGCCGTTTTGACGGAGCGCCAATTTACGAAAATCCGCGCAGGACTAGGCGGCGCCCGTAAGACCGGCAGCGCCGGGAAAAACACCTGAACTCTTTGACTGATGAAATTTCAGTCACGAACCAGCCGCCTAATCAATCGAACTTTTCGGAATTTGTATTAATCTATTCATACGAAGGATGGAGCAGGAAACCCATAAACTCCGTTTCGATTTGAATTATCCCATGTTTCACAGGGTGATACACGCCCGCAACACGTCTCGATGACCGAATTTGATTGATACGTTATCGTATATAAGAGGCGCTAACCACTTGTTATTCATACGTAGGATGAGTGTTCACTTGTAAATAGAGGGACGCACTCTTAGGCTGACGGGATGGTTGAGAACTGGATAATCCGGAATTTGGTCCCGAACTGCCGGGATTTTCTCGCTGACCGCACCATGGTGAAGCCGATTCACTCTGGCGAAGTGCTTTTTGAAGCCGGGGCCCCGATCCAGAGCGTCATCTTCCCGCTGGACGGGCTGGTTTCCTTGCGCAGTGTCCTCAAGGACGGCCGCATGATCGAAAACGTTGCCCTGGGTCGTGATTCCATGATCGGGGGCCTGTCCGTGCTCGGCCAAAGGCGGGCTGGGGGCACTGCGCTGGCGGCGATTTCGGGCCGGGCCGCATGGCTGTCGCTCGGCGATTTCCAGACCGCGATGGAGATGGATCCGGCATTCCGACCGGCGGTTTTCGGCTGCGTTTCCCAGCTCACACGGCGCCTGATGCAGAATGTGGTCTGCGCGGCGGCCCATTCGGCCACGCAGCGGATCGCCAGTTGGCTGCTCCACGCGGATGACCGGATGACGGAACGCAGCTTCGACATTACTCAGCGCATGCTGGCGGACATCTTCAGCCTGCGGCCCGCTACCGTGAGCGATTCCTGCAACAAACTGCTTTCCGTTGGTGCAATCCACTATTCGCGCGGCAAGCTGTCCGTCATGGACCGGCACCTGCTCGAATCCCTCGCCTGCGAATGCTATGAAGCGGTTCGCACTCAGGAACCGAAAGACTGCGTGCAGCACGCTCACGCGCATAGCGCCTGAACCGCACTCCTCGACTTCCGGCTTACACTGCAGTTGAGAGCAACTTGCGCTCTGCCTGCGTGACTGTCTCAAGGCTTCCTTCGCCTGCGACCGCCTTGCCCACAAGGATCAGCGCCGGGCCATCCCCCAGTCCCGCGCGCGCCGCGAGCGGCAGGAGATCCAGCCGGGTGGACAGGCTTCGTCCATGCGGCAGACTTGCATTTTCGACGAGCGTGACCGGGGTATCGCCGGGCATACCCGCCGCGATCAGCTTGGCAGAAACCTCGCGCGCGGCAGCTTTGCCCATATAGATTACCAGTGTCGCCTGCGGATCGGCAAGGCTGGCCCAATCAAGATCAAGCGCCTCGCCCGCGCGGGCATGGGCAGTCACGAACACCAGCTTGCGCGCCATGCCCCGCAACGTCAGGGAAATGCCCAGATCGGCCGCCGCCGCACTCGCCGCGGTAATGCCGGGACAGATGCGAACCGGAATCCCATGGGTGCGACAGGCGGCCATTTCCTCCGCCGCCCGAGCGAAGATCGCCGGATCGCCCCCTTTGAGCCGCACGACCTTCTCGCCTGCAAGGGCGGCTTCGACGATCAGTGCGTCGATCGTCTTCTGGTCTTTCGAATGGCGTCCAGAACGTTTGCCCACCGCCACGCGGCGGACATGACGCGGGATCAGGTCGAGCACTCCCTGCCCCACCAGGGCATCGTAGAAGACGATGCTCGCTTCGCCGAGCAGACGCTCGGCCTTTTTCGTCAGCAGTTCCGGATCGCCCGGCCCCGCACCGACAAGCCAGACACTGCCCTGTTCAAACCCGGTCATTGCGCAGCCTCCTTCAGCGCCGAGCGCGCTTCTTCCAACAGGCGGGCGATGGCCGGCCTGCATGATCCGCAATTTGTGCCCGCGCCGGTACAGCTTCCGACCTGCGCGACGCTTGCGGCACCGCCTGCAATCGCCGCAAGCACGGCCTGTTCGCCCACATCGTGACAGATGCAGACCAACGGCCCCTTGTCCGCCATCGGCGCGGCAGGTCGTCCGGCGAGGAGTTCAGCCACACTGGCGTCGGCCTGGCCCAGCTGCCGCTCCAGCCAGTCGCGTCGGGGCAGTTCGCCGCTGCGGGTGACGAACAGAGCGGCGATCAACGCGCCCTCCTCATCCAGGACCGCGATGCGCTGCATGCCGCGTGTCCGGTCTATGGCCTCGCAGCACTTTCCTGCGGGCAGGAGCGCCGCGAGATCGGCCTCGCCCTGCCCTGCCAGTTCGGTCAGCCAGCCATGCTTCACCCGCGCACGGACCCAATATGGCACCTGCGGCATCACCGGTTCCCGGGTGAACAGGAAGGCGCGCCAGTCCGGCTCGACGGCCGCTACCCGCGCAGGCGTATCCTTGAAGCCGGGCTGGCCCGAGACAGGGTCGACAAGGCTCTGCGCGAGCCTGCCAGTGCGTCCGGCACCGGCCATCGCATCCGTCCAGTGCATCGGTACGAAAATCTGCCCCCGCTCCTGCCCGTCGCTGATCGCGACCCGATAGGTCGCTTCTCCATAGGCGGTGTCGACGCACGCCAAGCCACCTTCTCTTAGGCCATGTTGCATCGCGTCAGTCGGATGGATTTCCAGCAGCGGTTCGCGCCGATGGAGCGATAGCTTCGCGCTCAGCCCCGTGCGGGTCATGGTGTGCCACTGATCGCGATAGCGCCCAGTGTTGAGGCGCAATGGCCAATCCGCGCTAACCACGCGCTGCCCCACAGGGGCAGTCTCGATCAGGCGTGCCTTGCCATCAGGCGTGGGAAACCGGTTCTCGAACGGATGGTGCCCACCCCATTGGAACGGCTCCATCGTGTCATACTGCAGGCGCGTCACGTCGGACCAACGGGTCAGGTCCAGCAGCTTGCCGTGTTTACGCGAAAGCGCCGTCATGGCGGCATATTCTCGGAAGATGGCCGCTGGATGTGGAAACGCGAAAGCATCGCCATGGCCGAGCCGAACCGCAACATCGCAAACGATCCGCCAGTCCGCCCGCGCTTCTCCGGGTGGAGCGAAAAGCGGGCGCTGACGGCTGATGCGCCGTTCCGAATTGGTGACGGTGCCGTCCTTCTCCCCCCAGGCCAGTGCGGGCAAACGGATATGGGCAAAGCGGCCTGTGTCAGTATCGGCAATCGCGTCGGATACGACGACAGTCGGACAGCGTGCCAGCGCTTCGCGCACGAAGCCGGCATCGGGCATAGAGACCGCCGGATTGGTGGCCATCACCCAGAGGAACTTGATCCGGCCCTCATGCACAGCGCGAAACAGATCGACTGCTTTCAGTCCCGGTTCCGAGCACAAGGCAGGCGCCTGCCAGAACCACTCGACATCGCGGCGCTCGGCTTCAGAAAAACCCAGATGGCAAGCCAACATATTGGCAAGCCCGCCAACCTCGCGCCCGCCCATTGCATTGGGCTGGCCGGTGATGCTGAATGGCCCAGCGCCCGAACGATTGATCCGCCCGGTGGCGAGGTGGAGATTGACGATCGCATTGCCCTTGTCCGTGCCGGCAACGGACTGGTTCACCCCCTGGCTGAACAAAGTGACCATGCGCGGATGCGCCGCAACGAGATCGGCCAGCGCCTCGAACTGCTCCGAGGCTATGCCGCCCGCAGGATCGCCTGACGCCAGCCTTTCCCAGAAACCCTCGGGCACTACGCAGCGATCAGTCAGGAAGCCACGATCGAGACTGCCTCTCTTGTCCATCTCGGCCAGCAGCGCGTTGAAAAGCGCTGTATCTCCGTCAGGCGTAACGGCGATGTGAAGGTCCGCCCGTTCTGCTGTCTCAGTGCGGCGGGGATCGATCACGACCAGCCGCGTCCCCCGCTGCTGACGGGCCTTCTCGATCCGCTGCCAGACCACCGGATGGCACCAAGCCGTATTCGATCCGACCAGCAGGATCAGATCGGCCTCATCCAGATCGGCATAGGAACAGGGCACCACATCCTCGCCAAAGGCGCGATTATGCGCGGCGACCGCGCTCGCCATGCAAAGGCGGGAATTGGTGTCGATATTGGCGCTGCCGATGAAGCCCTTCATCAGCTTGTTGGCGACGTAATAATCCTCGCTCAGCAACTGGCCCGAGACGTAGAACGCGACACTATCCGGCCCGTGCTCGTCAATCGTGGCCTTCAGCCGACCGGCGACCTCGTCCAGCGCCGTGTCCCAGGAGACCTGGCTGTCCCCGATCATCGGATGGAGCAGGCGCCCCTCCAGCCCAGTTGTTTCGGCCAGATGCGTCCCCTTGGAACAGAGCGCGCCGCGATTGGCGGGATGTTCGGCATCCCCCTTGATCTCGACGGTACGCCCCTCGCCGGGCCGGGCAGCTATGCCGCAACCCACGCCGCAATAGGGGCAGGTGGTGCGGATCGCGCCCATCCCGCTCAGGCCGCCTTTGTCTCGACAGCGCGCCCCATCACGGCCTCCCGCAACAGGAACATCCGCCCGGCATCCACCTTGAGCGGAATGGTGGGCACACAGCCCTTGTCATCGCCCAAGGCCTCCCCGGTCTTGAGCGAGATGTTCCAATTGTGGAGAGGGCAGGTCACTACCGCGCCGTGAACGATCCCCTGGCTGAGCGGGCCCTGCTTGTGCGGGCATTTGTTGACCAGCGCATAGCAATCGCCCGTCATGGTGCGGAACACGGCGATTTCTTCACCGCCTTCAACCGGCAAGGTACGGGCGGTGCCGGGTTCGATCTGCGTAACCGGGCCGATATCCAGCCATTTTCCGATCATTGGGCGGGCTCCATCTGCAAGGGGCGGACCTGGGCGATGTGGGCGTGGAGATCGGCGCGCTTGCCGCCTGCCCGCTCCGCCCAGGGATCGCGCTGGGAGTATTTCTGGGAAATGCGGAACCGCGCGGCGAGCTTGCGGACTTCCTCCGGATCGCCGAGCCGCTGGCGCACACTTTCAATGCCCACGCGCTCGATCCAGGGTGCGGTGCGTTCAAGGTAGTGCGCTTCTTCGCGGTAGAGCTGGATGAAGGCGCCGCACATCTCCATCGCCTGCTCCTCGGTCTCCACCTTGGTCAGCAGGTCAGTGCCGCGCAGGTGTATGCCCCCATTGCCGCCGACATGGAGTTCGTAACCGCTATCGACGCAGATCACGCCGAAGTCCTTGATCGTCGCCTCCGCGCAATTGCGCGGGCAGCCGCTCACGGCGATCTTGAACTTGTGCGGCATCCAGCTGCCCCAGGTCGCCTGCTCGATCCTGACGCCCAGCCCGGTGGAATCCTGCGTACCGAAGCGGCACCATTCACTGCCTACGCAGGTCTTCACCGTGCGCAAGGCCTTGCCATAGGCGTGGCCCGAAACCATCCCCGCCGCATTGAGATCGGCCCAGATCGCGGGCAGGTCTTCCTTGCGGATGCCGAACAGGTCGATCCGCTGTCCGCCCGTCACCTTCACCGTGCGTGCGCCGAATTTCTCGGCCGCATCGGCAATGGCGCGCAGCTCCTTCGGGTTGGTCAACCCGCCCCACATGCGCGGAACGACCGAATAGGTGCCGTCTTTCTGGATGTTCGCGTGGAGCCGTTCATTGACGAAGCGGCTCTTCTGATCGTCCTCATATTCACCGGGCCAGGCACAGAGGAGGTAGTAATTGAGTGCCGGGCGGCAGGAGGCGCAGCCATCGGGCGTGGTCCAGTGCAGTTCCTGCATCACTTGCGGGATCGCCCGCAGTTCCTTCTCCAGGATCAGGCGGCGCACATCGTCGTGAGTGAAGCTGGTGCATTTGCACATCGTCTTCGGGCCGGACTTCACATCATCCCCAAGCGTCAGTGCGAGCAGGCTCTCCACCAACCCCGTACAGCTGCCGCAGCTTGCCGACGCCTTGCAGGTGGAGCGGACCGCGTCGAGGCTGTGCGCCCCGCCCGCGATACAGGCGACGACCTGTCCCTTGGAAACGCCGTTGCAGCCGCAGATCTCTGCATCGTCCGAAAGGGCGGCAACGGCGGCATTAGGGTCCGCAAGGGCACCCCCCAATGCAAAGGCCTGGCCGAAGACCAGCGCCTCGCGGATGTCGGCAATGTCCTCGCCCTTCTTCAGCAGGTCGAAATACCAGCTGCCATCGGCCGTATCTCCGTAGAGCACGGCGCCGATTACACGGTTATCGCGCACCACCACCCGCTTGTAGACCCCGCGCGCGGCATCGCGCATGACGATGTCCTCGCTCCCGTCGCTGCCGGAGAAGTCTCCGGTCGAAAACAGGTCGATTCCGGATACCTTAAGTTTAGTTGAGGTTATCGATCCAGCATAGCCAGTCGGTTGATTTACAAGGAAATCTGCCAGAGAGCGGCACATCTCCCACAGGGGTGCGACGAGACCATAGCAGGTGCCGCGATGCTGCACGCATTCGCCCACCGCAAGGATCGCCGGGTCGGAAGTGACCATGTGATCGTCCACCACGATGCCGCGCTCGACCTCGATCCCCGACGATCTGGCGAGCATTGTGCTCGGCCGGATGCCTACTGCCATCACCACCAGATCGGCCGGGATTTCACGCCCGTCCTTCAAGCGGATACCGGCGACATGTCCGTCATTTTCGAGGATCGATTCCGTATCCGCGCCGGTCAGGATCACTTGCCCGCGCCGTTCCAACTCATCTTTCAGAAGCCACCCGGCCGCCTCATCGAGTTGGCGCTCCATCAGCGTGGGCATCAGGTGAACAACGGTGACCCTCATGCCCCGGAGCGAAAGGCCATGCGCAGCCTCCAGCCCCAGGAGGCCACCGCCAATCACAACGGCACGCCCTGCTTCTCCATCCGCCCCGCCGGCATCGGCAGCGGCCAGCATCTTCTCCACATCGTCGAGATCGCGGAAGGTGACGACACCCGGCAAATCCTTGCCCGGCACCGGAATGATGAAGGGATCGGAGCCGGTAGCGATTATCAGCCGGTCATAGGGCTCACTGCGCCCCGAAGCGGCAATCACCGTCTGCGTCTCGCGGTCGATCCGCTCCACCGGATCGCCGGACACCAGCATGATCCCGTTATCCGCGTACCATTCGGCGGGATTGATCACGATATCCTCAAACTGCTTTTCGCCCGCCAGAACCGGCGAAAGCATGATCCGGTTGTAATTGACCCGAGGCTCCGCGCCGAAGATCGTGATCTCGAAACGCGCGGGATCGCGGGCGAGCAGTTCCTCGACTGCCCGGCACCCGGCCATGCCGTTGCCGATGACGACCAGCCTCTCGCGCCCTCCCCTGTCGAAATTCTGCGGTGCGTTCACTCTTCCGATCCTCCAGCCCGCCCGGGGCCAAAAGCGCACGCAAAAAAGCCGCCAAGTCTCGCCCCGAGGGACATGACTGGCGGCACCGTTGCCACGCTATGTTGAGTTCAAAACGGCTACGTTGGTTCGCCCTTCCTTGGGCGGCGCGATTCCGTCTCAAACAATGTCTAACTCACAAAAACGGCACCCGGCAAGAGACTTTTTGCAGTGCAGCATCCCGCCGGGTGCATTTGCTCACATGGCAAACGAAGCCTGGAGCCACAGCTTGTCCGTATCGGCGCCGAAACCGTCGGCATGATAGCTGGCATATTTCGCCAGCAACCCGACCTTGCCGAGCTTGAAGCCCAGCGAAGCATCCCATTCGCTGCCATAGTCGGCACCGCCGAAATCGCTTTCGAAGCTGTGCCATGTCACGGCAGCATTGAGGCCGGGCAGCGCCTTCACCTTGGCGAATTTGTAACTCGCGCCGATGGAGTAATCCCGCAGGCCAGCCGCCGGAGTGGTCAGGAACAGGTCCGCCCAGCCATTGAAGGCGTGGAGCGTCGCCAAGGGCGTCTGGAACGATGCCACTCCGCCGTCGCTGCCCAGTTCCTCATATCCCGCCTTGAGCGCGAAGCCCTTCAAGCCCAGCCCGGCCTCGAAATTATAGTACTCGGCGCTGTAAGCTGTGGGATTGCCGCCAAGATCGGACTGAGTGGCGAAGCTGGCCGAAAGGTCCAGTGCCAGTCCGCCGCCCAGCTTGAAACTGCCCGCAGCGCGCAGACCATAGGTCTGGCTGCTGAAGGCCAGGCGGGTGTCGTAGTCGATCAGATAAGCAAAGGCGCCCAGTTTCACCGGCTTGATGTCCGCCGCCGCATTGAGCAACACCAGATCGCCGTCGAAATGCTCGTTCGGGCTGTCAGTGCCGAAAACGGTACGCTGCGAGATGGCATAGGCAGCATCGAGCTTCACCGGCCCTAACGCGGCCTGCGCACGTACGGCATCGAAAGTCTGCTCGTTCTGTCGCCAGCCGACATTGCCGACGAAACGGGCGTTGTCCTGCACGATGCGCTGGCGGCCCACGGTGATACCAAAACCTTTGCCGGCATAGGCAACCTGCAGGCGGTTAAGTTCGATGTTCTCCGGGTCCGCCACGGTTGGGTAAGGCTCAACCCCATTGCCCGGCAGAGTATCGTTATAGTGGTCGGCAATGGCACCCGTTCCTTCCCCCTCAGCGAGCAGGGAGAAGCCCGAAATCTTCAGTTCCGCACCCAGTCGAAGCCGGAGGGTTACCGCCTCGGCATCCTTGGCAATCCCGTCCTGGGCTACATGTTCGTAACGCAGATTGGCATCGAGGATCGGATCGAGCGTGACACCTTCATCCAGCGCGATCGGGTCACCCGGTGCGGCCCAGGCGGGCGTGGCGATCGCGGCAGTCGAAATGGCGGCGAGCGAAAGGAACTTGAAGCGCATCTATACCTCCCTGTGCGGCCCTTGAGGCCGGTTTGAGAGGCGAGCGCCATTGCCCGCCGGTATTCGGACGGCGCCTGCATGGCCGCCCCGATTTCTCTACGCCAGGGCACCGGCGCCCTTGCCGGTCCCTTCTCTCCCGATGGCGTGTCAGGCCGCCTTGGCGGCTGGCCCGTGATCGTATTCGGCGAGGAAATGCAGCACTTCCTGCCGGTATTGATAGAACTTCGGATCTTCCAGCAGCGCCTTGCGGTCGCGCGGGCGCGGCAGATCGACCTTCAGCACCTTACCGATCGTGGCGTTCGGGCCATTGGTCATCATCACCACCCGGTCGGCCAGCAGGATCGCCTCGTCCACATCGTGCGTCACCATGATCGCCGTCACCTTGGTGCGGTTCCACACTTCCACCAGCACGTCCTGCAAATCCCATCGGGTGAGGCTGTCGAGCATGCCGAAAGGCTCGTCGAGCAACAGCAGACGCGGGCTGAGCGCAAAGGCGCGTGCGATGCCGACCCGCTGACGCATGCCGTTCGACATCTCTGCCGCCAGCTTCTCCTTCGCATCGCCCAGACCCACCCGGTCGAGGTAATAGTCGACGATATCCCGCCGCTCGGCCTTGGCCGCGTGGGGATAGACACGCTCCACCCCCAGCGCGACGTTCTGGCGCGCGGTGAGCCAAGGCATCAGGCTGGGCGCCTGGAACACCACGGCCTTGTCCGGCCCGGCAATATCGATCTCGCGATTGTCGAGCACGATGCCGCCACTGCTGATCGCATTCAGCCCTGCCGCCATGGTCAGCACTGTGGACTTGCCGCAGCCCGAATGGCCGATCAGCGAGACGAACTCGCCCTTGTCCATCAGCAGGTCGAAATCCTCAACCACGGTCAGCGGACCGCTGGGAGTGGGATAGACCTTCCGCAGCTTGAAGAATTCGAGATAGCGGCTCTCGACCGCACTGCGCGCCGCCTCGCGATAGGCTTGCGGCGGCGGGGTGAGATCGAGCGGAGTGACATTGGGCAGCGGCACGCTGCTGTCCCCACCGTTCAGCGGGCCGGAATTCAGTGCGCCGAGATAATCGACGATCTGCTTGCGCAGGTGCTGGAAGGCGGCATCCTCGTTCATGGCCTCCCGGTCGCGCGGGCGGGGAATGGCGACAGTGAAGGTCTGGCCGATCCGCGCCGCAGGTGCGGGGGTTAGCACCGCGACACGGTCGGCCAGTAGCAGGGCCTCGTCGACATCGTTGGTGACGAGGATGATGGTGCGTTTTTCCTCCTTGCGGATGCGTTCGATCTCGTCCTGCAATTTAGCGCGTGTGAGCGCGTCTAAAGCCGAGAGCGGCTCGTCCAGGAGGAGGATTTCGGGCTCCATCGCCAGGGCCCGGGCCACGGCCACGCGCTGGCGCATCCCGCCGGAAAGCTGGGCTGGCTTGCGCTGCATGGCGTGGGCGAGGCCGACCAATTCGACCTTCTGCTTCACCAGATCGGCGCGCTCAGCTTTACTCCTATCTTTATGGACCGCGTCCACTGCCAGGCCGACATTGGCCTCCACGGTGAGCCAGGGGAACAGGGAATAGGACTGGAACACAAGGCCCCTGTCCTTGTCCGGCCCCTTGATCGGCTTCCCGCGCAGCAGGATCTCGCCCGCATCGGGCTCCACCAGCCCGGCGATGGCGGAGATCAGCGTGGTCTTGCCCGCCCCGGAGAAGCCCAGGATCGCGACGAATTCCCCTTCGGCAACGTCGAGGTCGACACCCGCCAGCACTTCGGTGACGGCGCCGGACTTGCCGGTGTAGCTCTTGGCGAGGCCCCTGAGCGAGAGGATCGGCTGCATGGTCATCTGCCCTTCCCCCTCAGGCCGCGTGGTTGCGATTGGCGAGCGACTGGAGCCCCATCATCGCCCGGTCGAGCGCGAAGCCGATGAAGCCGATCACGATCACCGCGAACATGATGCGAGCCAGGCTCTGCGAGCTGCCGTTCTGGAACTCGTCCCACACGAACTTGCCGAGGCCGGGGTTCTGCGCGAGCATTTCCGCCGCGATCAGCACCATCCAGCCCACCCCCAGCGACAGGCGCATGCCGGTGAAGATATAGGGCAGCGCGCTGGGCAGGACGAGCCGGGTCAGCTTGGCGAACCAGCCGAGCCGCAGCACGCGCCCGACATTCAGCAAATCCTTGTCGATGCTGGCCGTGCCGATGGCGGTGTTGATGAGCGTGGGCCAGAGCGAGCACAGCATCACGACCAGAGCCGAGATGACGAAGGCCTTGGGCAAGGCGGGATCGGGGCTGGTGATCATGGCCGAGATCACCATGGTGACGATCGGCAGCCAGGCGAGCGGGCTGACCGGCTTCATGATCTGGACCAGCGGATTGATCGCCGCATTGACCCGCTTCGACAAGCCGCAGACGAGGCCGATGGGCACTGCGATCAGGCTTGCCAGCACGAAGCCCAGCGCCACGGTTTCCAGCGAGGTCAGCACCTGATCGGGAAAGGTCGGCGGCCCGGCATAGTCGAATTCCTGCACTGCCGCCGGATTGCCCGCCGCAATGGCCGCTTCATTGGCGGCATCCTGCTGGGCGTAGAAATCCGCCTCGGCCGCCCGCGCCGCGCTCCATTCCTCATAGAGCGCCACGCCCTGCCCCGCGACTTCCACTGGCCCCGGCAACGAGCCGAGCGAGGTCTGGACCTGCGGCGCCAGTGCGGCCCACAGGCCGATAAAGGCCAGAATGCCGATCAGCGGCCAGACCAGTTCCCTGGCGAAGCTCTTCGCCTTGGCCATCAGCGGGCCGAGCTTGCCGGCAGGGGCCTGCTTCACGGCAGGCGGAACGGAAGGTTGCGCAGGCTCGGTGCTTGCCGGTTCCACGGGTTCGACCTCGTCCAGTTCGGCATAAAGGGTAGCCATATCGTACTCCTGAATCCTGTATCGCCCGGCCGCCTCAGCGGACACCGGCGGCGGTCACCTTCTGGCCCTGCTTCAGGCCGATGCTGAACTTGGCGAGGTATGCGTTGGGCTGACGGCCATCATAAGTGATGCCGTCGATGAAGCCGCTCTGCGGATCGCGGAAACCGTCGGTCTTCGGCACGCTGGCCGCCGGGATGGCTCCCTTTTCGACCAGCGAGTTGGCCGCCGCGAGATAGAGGTCCGGGCGATAGACGGCCTTGGCAGTGTCGAAATACCACTGATCGGTCTTGTCCTGATCGATCTGGCCCCAGCGGCGCATCTGGGTGAGATACCAGACGGCGTCCGAATAGAAGGGATAGCCAGCGAATTTGTCGAAGAAGATGTTGAAGCCGGCTGCCGGGCGGGTGTCGCCGGGTTCGAAAGTGAACTGGCCGGTCATGCTGGCGGCAATCACCTTGGCATCCGCTCCGACATAATTGGGCTGGGACAGGATCTTGACCGCTTCCGCCCGGTTCGCCCCGCCATCGGCGTCCAGCCATTGCTGCGCCTTGATGATCGCCCGCAGCATGGCGGCAGTAGTGCCGGGATATTTCTCGGCGAAATCCTTGCGCAGGCCGAAGACCTTTTCCGGATTGTCATGCCAGATCTGGTCATCGGTGATCACCGGCACGCCGATCTTCTTCTGCACCGCGGCCTGGTTCCACGGCTCGCCCACGCAATAGCCTTCGATGGTTCCGGCCTCCAGCGTGGCGGGCATCTGCGGCGGCGGCGTGACCGACAGCTTCACATCTGCCCCCACCGTGCCGCCGACATCGCCCGGCGTATAGAAGCCGGGATTGAGCCCGCCGGCCGCCAGCCAGTAACGCAGTTCGTAATTATGAGTGCTGACCGGGAAGACCATGCCCATGGTGAAGGGCTTGCCCTGCTTCTTGAACCCATCGACCACCGGCTTGAGCGCGGCGGCGGAAATCGGATGGGCCACCTTGCCGTCCGGTCCCTTGGGCAGGCTGGGCTTGATCTGGTTCCACACCTTGTTGGACAGGGTGATGGCGTTGCCGTTCAAATCCATGCTCAGCGGCGCGATCAGATCGGCCTTGGTGCCATAGCCGATGGTTGCGGCAATCGGCTGGCCCGCCAGCATGTGGGCGCCGTCCAGCTGCCCGCCGATCACCCCGTCCAGCAGCACTTTCCAGTTCGCCTGCGGCTCCAGCGTGACGTTCAGCCCTTCTTCCGCGAAGAAGCCCTTTTCCTTGGCGATGGCCAGCGGCGCCATGTCGGTCAGCTTGATGAAGCCCAGTTTCAGGACAGGCTTTTCCACCGCGCCAGCGGCGCCCGGTGCGGCGGCGACATCGGCCCCGCTCTTGCTGCCCCCGCCCGATCCGCAACCGGCCAGGGCCGCACTGGCCAGCAGGGCCACGATCACGCTGCGGCGATTGAACTTGCTTCCCTCGAACCCGGCCATTCGCACCACCCGTCGCTATGCGAACAACGCGAAAAAGCCGCCACGATTCAACTCCGGTTGAGGGAGCGGATCGGGCGGCGACGTTGCCACGCAATGTTGAATTTCGTCCGGCCTGTGTTGGACCATCCCCCATCGGATGACCGTCCGGACAAGGCGATGACTAACCGATTCGCCGGAGCGGCGTAAAGCGTTTTTTGCGATGCAGCATGAGATTCCCGTTCAAGGCAGCTGCGCGAGGTAGCCGGGAATGTCGTCGGGATCGAAGATGCCGCCATCGAAAAAACTGTTTTGCGACAATACCATGGCCCCCTGCTGGGCAGTCACGGAAGTGAGCCCGCGCAGGCTTCCTTCGACCTTGGAACTGGCCCCCGGAAGCACATCCCCCGTGCCCATCAGCGCACTGCGGTAGACATCGGGGCGGAACACGCGAGCGGCCGCCTGCGCATCCTGCGCCGAATAGGCCAGCCCATCCCAGCGGAGCATCTGGGAATAGAGCCATTCCGCCTGGCTGACCCAGGGGAAGTTCGCCGCCTCGCGATACTGGAACATGAAATCGGAATAATGGACCGGCTCCCCGCCGCGCCGCAAAACCAGCCGGTCGGAGATCGAGCGCATGATGAGCCCGGCATCGCCATCGAGATATTCGGGCCGCGCCAGAATCGCGGCATTGGCCTGCCAGTTCTCCGGCTCCACGAAATGCCTGCCAGCCTTGCGCATCGCGCGGATCAGTGCCTCGATGGCCGGGCGGCGGTCTTCCAGCAGTGGCTCGCGCAGGGCCAGGACCTTTTCCACCCCGCGCCGCCAGATCTGCGCCGTGGCCAGCACGATGACGCCCACGCCGCGTTCCACGCAAACGCTGTTCCACGGCTCGCCCACACAGGCGCCATGGACTTCCCCGCTGGCCAGTGCATCGGCCACGAAAGGCGGCGGGACAGTGACGATCTCGATATCTTGGTCAGGCCGGATTCCGCAGGCCGCCAGCCAGTAGCGCAGCATGTAGCTGTGGCTGGAATAGCGGTGGACCACCCCGAAACGGAGCTTCTCGCCCCGCGCCGCAAGCTCGCGCACTTCCTGCGCCAGCGCCGCGCCGACAAGCCGCGGATCGCCAAGGGAATCGGCCGGAGCGACCTTTGCCGCAAGCGCGTTCGACAAGGTGACGGCATTGCCGTTCAAACCCAGCACAAAGGGTGCCGAAAGCGGCTGAGGGGGGCGATTGCGGCCCAGAGTGGTGGCAATGGCGAGCGGCGCCAGCATATGCGCGGCATCGCTATGGCCATAGAGCAGCCGGTCGAGCACCGTCGCCCAGGACACATCGCGCACGAAATCGAGCGTCAGCCCTTCCTCTTCGGCAAAACCATGTTCCCGCGCAAGGATCGGGAGGCAGGCATCGACGAGCGGCAGGAAGCCGATGGTCAGCTTTTCGCTCATTGGGCGTCCTCCATCCCGGTCATTTCTCCAACAGCTCATGCGCAGTGACGACCGCTTCGGCGATGTCCACGATGCGCCGGCTCGACTGCATGGCCTTGCGGCGCAATTCGCCATAGGCCTCCGGCTCGGTAATGCCCTTGCCGTCCATCAGGATGCGCTTGGCCCGGTCGATCGTCTCGCGCTCGGCCAGCTTGCCCTTGGCCTCGGCCAGGTCGGATTGCAGGCGGGCGAAGGCGGCAAAGCGCATCACCGCCAGATCGACCACGGCGCGGATGCGGCTGGCATGCAGCCCGTCCACCACATAGGCGGATACGCCCGCATCGATGGAGGCGCCGATGGCGTGATCGTCCGCCTCGTCCACGAACATCGCGATGGGCCGGGCCAGTGCCCGGCTGACGGCGAAATATTCCTCCAGCACGTCGCGCGAGGGGTTGCCGAGGTCAATCAGGACGATGTCGGGCGCGATGTCCTCGATCCGCGCGAGCAGGCCCTTGCGTTCGCCCAGCACGAAGATCTCGCAGCCGTCGAGCTGCGACAGGCCTTCTTCGATGACCGAAGCACGCGCCGTGCGCTCATCGACGATGGCGATCCTCATGGCCGCGATATTGCAGCGCACAAATGCGCTGGCAAGATAGGCGCGGCGAAAAAGCAGGCATTGCTCTCCGCTGCCCGGTCATCCCGGGATTCACCAACCCATCCACACCCGCATATTCACACTGGCCCATGACGCGATCCGATTCCGCCGCTAGGTAGGCGCGACAGGTCACCCGGGGAACGGCATGAATCTCGAGCAGTTGGCAATCGTCGGCATCCTGCTGGTGATGCTGGCCGCCTATGCCACGGAACGGTTCCGGATCGAGCTGGTCGCCATGGCCGGCCTCGCAGCGGGCTTCGCCTTCGGCATTGTCCCGGCGCAGGAAGTGTTCGGCGGTTTCGCGACGCCTGCGGTGGTCACGGTGATCGAAGTGCTGCTGATCGTCTCGGCGCTGTCCTCCAGCCGGGCCGTGGACGATTTCGCGCGGCGGATACTCGCCCGCACCCAGAACCCCACCGCCGTGCTGGCGATCCTGTGCGGGGTGGGCGCGTTCGTTTCGATTTTCATGAACAATATCGGCGCGCTGGCGCTGATGTTCCCGGTGACGCTGTCGGTCTGCGCGCGGCTGAACATCGCGCCGGGGCGGATGCTGATGCCGCTGTCCTTCGCCACTTTGCTGACCGGCACCTGCTCGCTCACCGGCACGCCCGCCAACCTCATCGTGAATGAGTGGGTGGTGCAGGAAACCGGCCGGGGCATGGGCTATTTCGAGCTTGCGCTGCTGGGCGGCCCGGTCGCGCTGGCGGGCCTGGCCTGGCTGCTGATCGCCGCCCCGCGCTATTTCCGGAACATGGAGCCTGCCGCAGCACCCTTCGATTCCGGGCCGGCCGACTTCCTCGGCGAGTTCGAAATCCCCGCCGGGTCGGGCCTTGCCGGCCTGTCCCTGCCCGATGCCGAGGCACTGCACGACATCGTGTTCCACGGCGTCTTCCGCAACGGCACTCACGTCTTCGCCCGCCGCGCGGACATTGTCCTTGCCGCAGGCGACATCGCGCTGATCGAAGGCAGCATGGCCCTGTTCGACCGGCTGGGCGAGGAAGGCGCGCTGCTTCCCGCCGGAGAGAATGCGATCCCCGAGCAGGAAGAACGGGTCGAGGCCCTGGTCATGCCCGAGAGCCTCACCATCGGCTCGCGCCTGGGCGAGGTGCTGGCCTTTGCCGAACACGGCGTGCGCGTGACTGCCCTCGCCAGCCGCCGCCATCGGGTGGAAGGGCGCTTCGCGGACCTCCAGATCGGCATGGGCGATGTAGTGGTGCTGAACGGCAGGCGCGACGCGATCCGCGAGGCACTGGCCGATTGCGCGCTGCTGCCGCTGTCGGGCCGCCGCCCCGTCGCCCCCCGCCACAGCGCGGCGACCAGCGTGGCGATCTTCGCCATCGGCGTGCTGGCCACCGCGTTCAATTTCGTCCCGGCAGAGATTTCCTTCGGCGCGGTGGTGCTGGCACTCGCCCTGCTGGGCAGCCTGAACCTGCGCGCCGCGCTGCAGGACATCAACTGGTCCAGCGTGATCCTGCTGGCCTGCATGATCCCGCTGGGTCTGGCCGTGGAGGATACCGGCGCCGCCGCCGTGATCGCCAACGCCATTGCCGAACACCTGCCCGCCTCCTCCCCGCTGATCGTGGCGGCAACGATCCTGCTGCTCTCGGTCGTCATCACCCCGTTCATCGACAACGTCTCCACCGCCATCGTCCTCAGCCCGATCGCGGCAGGCCTGGCGTTGCGCACGGGCGTTCCGGTGGAGCCGCTGCTGATGGCCGTCGCCATCGGCGCCTCGCTCGACTTCCTCACCCCCTTCGGCCACCACAACAATACGGTGGTGATGGGCGCTGCCGGATATCGGTTCCGCGATTTCCCGCGATTCGGCGCGCCGCTGCTCGCCGTATGCCTGCTCACCGCGATTCCGGTGCTCGGCTGGCTGCTGCAGGGCTGAGGGGTTGATAGAATTCGTATTGCGGCCTAAATACCGACTAATCCGCTAGGGAAAGCAGCAAGGGCAATTTCGATGATCTCCAACAAGGCCAAATATGCCTTTCGCGCCCTGCTCGCCATCGCTTCCGAGCCGGAAGGTTCGGCCCTGACCAGTGCGGAGATCGCCCGCACTCATTCTATCCCGCACAAGTTCCTCGAACAGATCCTGCTGGACCTGAAGAAGGCAGGCATTCTGGACAGCCGGCGCGGCAAAACCGGCGGATATGTCATGCTTCGGCCCGCCGATACCGTCAGCTTCGGGGAGGTCCTGCGCCTGTTCGAAGGGCCGCTGGCCCCCCTGCCCTGCCTGTCGCGCAATGCCTATCGCCGCTGCGAGGATTGCGTGAGCGAGGCAGCCTGCGAAATCCGCCGCGAGTTCGGCCGCGCCTACGATGCCAGCCGCCAGGTACTGGATGCGCGCACCATCGCCGATGCCCTGCGCAACAGCCCCTATGGCGTCGAGCCGGGCCATGAAGTGCGGCGCGCAGGGTGAGGCGAAAAATTCGCTCTTGCCAATCCCTACTAAATAGATAGACATTATAGGGCATCCAGGGATGAGGGTGGCGGCACGCCTCCTTCACCCAACCGAACGGAGCCCTGACAATGACGTCCAGCACCAGCATCCATCCCAGCGCACGGAACGCCGCGGAGGCCCCGCGCCTGATGGAAGAAGGCCTCGCCAGTGTCCGGGAGGCGCTGAGCGGCCTTCGCTTCGGCAGCGTTTCGATCACCGTCCATGAAGGGCGCGTGGTCCAGATCGACGTGACCGAGAAGCGCCGCCTCGTCCCGAGCTGACGGACAGATCCCTCACCCGCCGGCCGCCGCATCTGCAGTCTGCGCCGGGCCGGCGGGCCCTGAACAACGACACGACCAGATAAACCAGAACACACGGCCCACCGGACCGCCGGAGGCATAGTGCATCCAACAGGAGGAAACACATGATCTCTCGCGCAGTCTCCCGCGCCGGCCTGCTTGCAGGCGCTGCCGCCGGTGCGCTTGCCGCCCTTCCCGCCCATGCGGAAACGGCCGACCTTCCCGCCGCTGCATCCACCGCTGCCGACAGCGTCGAGCAGGATGGCGGCTATCCCGAAAACGTGATCATCATCACTGCCCGCCGCCGCGAGGAAGCCGCGCAGGACGTGCCGCTGGCCATCGCCACGCTGGACGGGCGCACGATCAACGAGACGGGCGCCTTCAACATCCAGAAGCTGCAGCAGCTGGCCCCGACCCTGCAGGTCTACTCGTCCAACCCGCGCAACACCTCGGTGAACATCCGCGGCATCGGCGTGCCCTTCGGCCTGACCAATGACGGGTTCGAGCAGGGCGTGGGCATCTATGTGGACGACGTCTACTATTCCCGCCCCGCCTCGGCCGTGTTCGATTTCCTCGACGTGGCGCAGGTGGAAGTGCTGCGCGGCCCCCAGGGCACGCTTTACGGCAAGAACACCACCGCCGGCGCGATCAACATCCGCACCAATCAGCCGACCTTCGATTTCGAAGGCAATGCCGAAGTGACCCTGGGCGACCTGAACCTGAAGCAGGCCAAGGTCGCGGTTTCCGGCCCGCTGTCGGAAAATATCGCGGCGCGTATCGCGGTTTCGTCCACCAGCCGTCGCGGCACGATCTACAATGTCACCTCCGGCGACTGGATCAATTCGCAGGACAATCTGGGCGTGCGCGGCCAGTTGCTTTTCCGCCCCACGGACTCGCTGGACATCACTCTGTCGGGTGATTTCAGCTCGCAGGACCCCGATTGCTGCGGCACTGTCTATGTGGGTTACGGCCCCACCCAGCGCGCGACCGGCCGCCAGTTCCCGGCGCTGGCCCAGGCGCTCGGCTATGCGCCCGCCAGCACCAATCCGTTCGATCGGGTCACCGATATCGATGCCAGCCTGAATGCCGGCAACAAGACCGGCGGCGCCTCGCTGCGCCTCAACTGGGACATCGACGACAAGAACAGCTTCACCTCGATCACGGGCTGGCGCTTCTGGGACTGGAAGCCCGAGAACGACCGCGACTACACTGGCCTGGCGATCGTCAGCAAATCGCAGAATCCCTCGCAGCAGAACCAGTATTCGCAGGAATTCCGCTTCAACCATTCCGGCGACAGCGTGAACGTGGTGCTGGGCGCCTTCGCCTTCCACCAGCGGATCGACACGCAGGGCACCGAACAGCAGGGTGCCGATGCCAGCTACTGGAACCTCAAGGGCGGCCAGTACGACGCGCTGGCAACCGATCCCACCGTGCTCGACGGGCTGACCGCCTACAACACCCAGTGGCTCAAGGCGACCAGCCTTGCCCTGTTCGGCCAGCTCGACTGGAAGGTGACCGATCGCCTGACGGTCCAGCCCGGTCTGCGCCTGAATTACGACAAGAAGGAAGGCCATTACGAACGCGAAGTGTACGATGGCGACGGTGTTCTGCTGCCGGCATCGGGCGGCACGACGAAACAGCGGGCCCAGCGCAGCATCTATTCCCCGCTGTTCTACGAACCGAGCTTCAGCGACTGGAACTTCAGCTACGACCTGACGCTCAGCTACAAGCTGGCGGACGACGTGCTGGCCTATGCCACCTATGCGAAGACCTTCAAGACGGGCGGCATCAACCAGAACGGCGTGCCCGTGGATGCGAACAACAACCCGATCGAAGCTGCCTATACGATCAAACCGGAATCGGTGAATCACTGGGAAGCTGGCATCAAGTCGCAGTTCTGGGATCGCAAGATCACGCTGAACCTCGCGGCCTTCCGCACCTCGATCGACGATTTCCAGGCTAACGTCAGCAATGGCCAGTTCGGCGTGCTGCGCGGCTATCTGGCCAATGCGGAAAAGGTCCGCACCCAGGGCGTCGAACTCGATTTCAACGTTCGCCCGAGCGAGCGCTTCAATGCCTATTTCAACGGTGCCTATACCGATGCGAAATATGTGAAGTTCACCGACGCGCCCTGTCCGCCCGAACTGGCGGGCGCAGGCAGCGGCGGCGCGCCCTATAATACCACGCCCGGCGTCCCCGGCGGGAACAGCCAGCCCAATTGCGACGTTTCCGGTCAGGTGCTTCCGGGTGTTTCCAAATGGGCGTTCTCCTATGGTGCCGAAGCCAATCTCCCGGCAAAGCTGCTGGGCAACGAGGGTGAGGTCTATGTCGGCGTCGATGGAAGCTACCGTTCGGAATTCTCTTCCAACCCCTCGCCTTCGATCTACACCTGGATCGACGGCTATGCGCTTACGAACTTCCGTCTGGGCTTCCGCACGGATAATGGCTTCAATATCTATGGCTGGGTACGCAACGCGTTCGACGTGAACTATTTCGAACAGCTCAATTTCGGGCCGAGCAACACCGGCCTGATCGCCGGCAACCTCGGCGACCCGCGTACCTGGGGCGGCACGATCAGAGTCGAGTTCTGATCGGGCCGGTCTGAAACAGAGAGGACAACCTCATGTTCGATATTTCGTCGATCGGCCTTGCCGACATATTGCCCTTCATCGCGGTAGGCTTCGTGGCCCAGCTGGTGGATGGTGCGCTCGGCATGGCCTTCGGCGTATTGACGCAGACGATGCTGGTCGCGGTGCTGGGCGTTCCGCCCGCCACCGCATCGGCCAGCGTCCATCTGGTGGAAGTCTTCACTACCGGGGCATCGGGCGCCAGCCACATCCTGCATCGCAATGTCGACTGGAAGCTGTTCTGGCGGCTGGTGCCCGCGGGCATCATCGGCGGCGTATCCGGCGCCTATCTGCTCTCCAGCATCGATGCCAGCGCCGCCAAGCCCTTCGTGATGGCCTATCTCACCGTGATCGGCTTCTACCTGCTCTACAAGGCCGTACGCCACGATCCCGATCCGCACTTCAAGGACCCGAAAGCCACTGCGCCTCTCGCCCTGACCGGGGGCTTCCTCGATGCGGCGGGCGGCGGCGGCTGGGGGCCGGTGGTCACGTCCAACCTGCTGGTACAGGGCAGCGATCCGCGCAAGACGGTGGGCACGGTCAATTCGGCCGAATTCCTGATCACTCTCACTATCTCGATCACTTTCCTCGGCACGCTGGGGCTTTCGGCCTTTACTCATGCCGTGATCGGCCTGATTATCGGCGGCGTCGCGGCGGCTCCCTTCGGGGCGATCTTCGCCAAGCGGCTCAATCCCCGGTTCCTGCTTGCAGCAGTCTCGCTCGTGCTGATCGCCACCAGCCTGTTCAGCATCATCAAGGCCTGGCCGATCTTCTAGAGCCGTTTTTTAGGGTCAGTCCTTTAGAGTAGCGCAGAGGCACGGGGGTAAGCGGGAATGGACGTCCAGCTGATTGCGATCTGCGTCCTGACCGGCGTGATCAACCTGATCGGCGCGTTGGCCTATGCCGCGCGCATTGCCGGGGTACGCACGCGGCGGATCGCGATGAGCTTCGCGCTGTTCAATATCCTCATCCTCGTCTCGCGCCTGTCCAACGGCTTGCTGGGCCCGCTGGTGGCCAAGCGCATCGAAACCGCCATCGCGGGCGGCGGGGACGGGGGGCTGACGACCGATTTTCACCTGATGCTCGCCTCGGCCAGCCTCGCGGTGTTGCTGGGCATCCTGCTGGTCCCCACGGCGCAGCGCATATTCTCCGCCGCCATCGTCCAGTTGCAGCAATCCCGCTCGGTCGGGCGGCTGCTGCTGAACAGTGCCTCGCCTTCGGGCATCAGGGTGATGTGGCAATCGCTCGCCCTGCCCCGCTCGGGCAATGCCCGCCTGCTGTCCAAGCCGCATGAACTGGGCTGGGGCATCGTGATCGCCAATTGCCTCGCGCAGGCGATTCTCGCGGTAGGCGTCTTCGCCTCGATCTATGCCGGTTATCTCAATCCCGAATATAGGGTAACGGCGTCGCAGCTGTCCTCCGTGATCAACGGCTTTGCCACGATCCTGCTGTTCGCCTTCATCGACCCGCATCTGTCCGTGATTACCGACGATGCGGCGGAAGGCCGGGTGAGCGAGGCGGCATTCCGCCGCGTGATCGTATGGATTTCCGCCAGTCGCCTTGCCGGCACCGTGCTGGCGCAGGCGCTGTTCCTGCCTGCCGCCCATGCCGTGGCGTGGATTTCCAATTACGTGTGAGTGCGCGCAGGCCGCGCGCGCATGTAACGCAGTGTTACGCCGCGCGATTACGGTAATTAACTTGGATTCACGGCGGCGGCGATCAATCTGGCCGGGTGATGCCGAGGCCCTCGGTCCTGCCCCCATTTAGCAGCCGCCCAGGTTCCTTTGCGTCGCTTTTACTCTCCCGGCCCTACACCCAGCGGGGCCGCACTTAAGGGGGACGCGGCTATGGTCACTCTTGTTGCGTCCCCTATTTTTCCCTTTTTGTCCAGTGCAACAAGGCAATCGCCGACAGATCGAACGGGCCTGTTGCCCTAGCGCTCCAGCTTGGTGGCCAGGATCACTGATGTGGTCGTCCGCTCCACGCCCTCGAACAGGCCGATCTCGTCGATCAGGTCGTTGAGATGAGCGGTGTCTTCCGCCTCCAGCATGGCGATCACGTCATATTCGCCGCTGATTGCGAAGACGGCCTGCACCATGGGAATTCCCGCCAGTGCCTGCTCAACCTCGCGGTGGCAGCGCGGCAGGGTCTTGATCATCATGTGGGCCCGCACCCGGCTGCCCGAAAAGGCGGGGCCCAGCCGCACGGTGTAACCGTCCACGACCCCCGCTTCCTCCAGCCGGGCGAGGCGCGAATAGAGCAGCCCGCGCGATATATCGAGGTCCTTGGCCAGTTGGGCGATTGGCCGCCGCGCATCGACCCGCAGCAGGGCGAGCAGGCGCTCGTCCGTCTCGTCGAGGCGCGGCGGCGGCGGCGTGCCGTTCACTTGTCCCAGCTCTCATCGGCATAGATGGCAGTCTGTGCGGGCTCAGCGGAGGACGCCTTGCCGCGATACATGCCCAGATCGTTGATCGCGAAGGCCGCCGTGCCGTCCGCGCCCATCGCGATCAGCCCGCCATCGCCGCCGATGGCGCCGACCGCCATGATCGTGGCCTGGGCGGCCTGGCTGACGCTTTCGCTGTGCCACGCCACACGGTCGCACACTTGCCGGGCAGCGCTTTCACGAATGAAATACTCGCCCGTGCCCGTGGCGGAAACGGCGCATTGCCCGTTCTTGGCATAGGTGCCTGCCCCGATGATCGGCGAATCGCCAACCCGGCCCCAGCGCTTGCCGGTCGTGCCGCCGGTAGAAGTGGCGGCGGCCAGATTACCCTCAAGATCCAGCGCCACCGCGCCCACCGTGCCATACATATGGGTGGGATCGATCCCGGCCTGCTGCTTCTTGCGCCAGGCTTCCAATTGCTGCCAGCGCTCCTCGGTGCGGAACCAGGAAGGGTCGACCTGTTCCAGCCCCTGTTCCTGCGAGAATATGTCCGCCCCCGCCCCGGAGAGCATCACATGGCGGCTCTTGTCCATCACCGCGCGGGCCAGCGCGATCGGATGGCGCGTGCGGGTGATCCCGGCCACGGAACCGGCCTTCTGCGTCTTGCCGTCCATGATCGCGGCGTCCAGCTCGTTCTTGCCCTCGGCCGTGAACACCGCCCCGCGCCCGGCATTGAACAAGGGATCGTCTTCCAGCACCTGCACGGCAGCCTGCACCGCATCGAGCGAGCTTCCGCCCTTTTCCAGCACTGCACTGCCTGCCGCCAGCGCGGCATTCAGCCCGGCGCGATAGGCCGCGTCTTTCTCGGGCGTCAGGTCGCCGCGCTCAAGCACCCCTGCCCCGCCATGAATTGCCAGCGACCACATCGGCACGATCCCGAACTTGCCCTTGCTGGCAAAATAATCGCGCACGAAAAGCGGATTGTCGACCGTCCGTTCAGGCAGGTGAAGCACGGAATTCGGCCCGATACCGAGCACGCGGATGCGCGGTGCCTCCAGCGGCCCGCCCGGTGAAAGTCCTTTGAGCGAGGAACCGTCAACCAGCCAGGCAATGCCCTGCGGATCGGTGGCATAGATTCGCGCCGAACCATCGGCATCGAGCGCAAGGGCCGCGCTTTCATCCACGCCGAGGCCGAACATCGGCGCCTTGTCCGCCCCCTCGCCTGCCTGCGCCTTGGCGAGGAAAGCGAACAGGCGACCCAGCCGGTCCCGCTCCTTGAAGTGAGTATCCGTCACTACCCGGTCGAGCAGCTTGAGGTGGAGGAAATCGCTTTCCATCGTTACCGCCGGGCCAAACGGATCGGCCAGCGCGGGAGGGCTGGCGATGCTGCCCCCGTCCATCGCCCCGTAGAGCTTCTCCCCCAGCATGGCGAGACCCGCGCTGGTGCCGGCGATCGGCTTGCCCGCCGCCACATGGGCATCGAGCAGCTTCGCGATTTCGGTCCCCTTCCAGAAGCGGACATAGTTCGACTGGTCCCCGCCGGCGATGAAGATGCCGTCCGCATTGCGGATCGCATCCAGCACCTTGCGGTCGGAAGCGGCCTTGCGGCTGGAGAAGACGAATGTTTCGGCCGAGGTCACTCCGCCGATATCCTCGTAGAATTCGTCGCCGATCTCGCCCGCGTAGGAGGCGCGCAGGATCACGATGTGCCCACCGCCTGCCTTGGCGACGAACCAGCGCATCGCATCATTGTTACGATCGCCGCCGCCCATCAGCAGCAGGCCACCGGAAATCTTGCCCGGCGTTGGCGCGGCAAGATCGCCAATCGCGTAGCGTTCGTAGCCCTTGCCCTTTGCCATGGCCGGCGAGGCCGCCAGCAGGGGAACGAGCAGCACCGAGACAAACAGCGCCATCAATTTGCGCAACCGCATACAGCCTCCGCCAGAACGCCCGAAACCCCGCAGGATGTGGGCAATATGTTACAGTCTGACGGACATTATGCGCAATTTGTATGCAAAGATCGACATATTGATTGAAATTTCACCGACCCTCTGGTGAATCCACTCTGTCAGGGGCGGAATGGAGGGGCCGGCCCGGGCGACCCGATGGGGCAAGAAATGGGGTATCCAATGTCCGACCTTCACAGAATTTCCCTCAAGTCCGCGCTTTTCCTCGGCAGTTGCCTGGCTTTCGCCGCAACGCCTGCCTGGGCGCAGGACGAAGAATCAGCCGATAGCAGCGAAATCATGGTCATCGGCTCGCGCATTCCGCGCGCCGTGCAGGAAGGCCCGGCGCCGGTCACCACGATCAATGCCGACGCGATCCGCGACAATGGCTATACCAGCGTGCCGGACATCCTGCGTGCGGTGACCCAGAATGGCGGCGAGACGCAGAGCCAGCAGAGCTTCAGCGGCGCCAGCTTCACTCCGGGTGCCCAGCAGGTGGATTTGCGCGGCCTCGGCCCCAATCACACGCTGGTGCTGGTGAACGGTCGCCGCATCGCGGACTTCCCGCTGCCCTATCAGGGCCGCAGCAACTTCACCGATATTTCCAACCTTCCGGTCGGCCTGATCGACCAGGTGGAAGTGCTCAGCGGCAGCGCATCGGCCATCTATGGCTCCGACGCGATCGCGGGCGTCATCAACTTCAAGCTCAAGAAGGAAGTTGACGGCACCACGCTGGATTACCGCATCGGCATGACCGAGCATGGCGGCGGCGAATCCCATCGGGCAACCATCACCACCGGCTGGTCGAACGACCGGTTCCACATCATCGCAGGCGGCGAATATCTGCTGCAACTGCCCCTCTGGGCATATGATCGCGCAATCCAGGACAGCACGGCGGATAACCCCACCCTGTCCTACGACCTCTCCCGCCGTGTCTTCCTGCGTTATGACCCGGACAATGACGAATATGTCGATCCCGGCAAGGCGACCTGCGATTCTCTGTCCTACCTGAACGGCGGCACCACCTATTACGCCCAGCGCGCCCGCTATGGCGCCTACGATCCCGATCTCGACGATTACGGCCCCGGCTATTTCTGCGGCAGTTCGGCCTCGATCGGCTATGGCACGATCCTCTCGCGGCGCGAGGGCTTTAACGGCTTCGCCTCGATGGGCGTCGAATTCTCCGACAATGAGGAACTGTTCCTCGACGCGCAGTTCGGCATCAGCAATGTCTCGCTGATGCCCGACGTGCTCAGCTGGGCTTACCAGCCGTCATCCGGCAGCAGCGACACGACCTTCTACAACAGCTTCGACGATCGGCTTGACGATTGGTCGCGCCAGTTCACGCCCGAGGAATCCGGCGGGTTCGGCAATGTGATGACCCGCAACCGGCAGGAAACCTTCTCGGTTACCCCCGGCATTCGCGGCCAGTTCGGCAAGAGTTGGAATTACGAACTGTCGTTCAATCACAGCCAGTATCGTTCGCGCGTGAAGTTCCCGCAGATCATCGCCGCCAAGGCGAATGCGCTGTTCCTGGGCGAGCAGCAGGGCGTCGATCCCGATTACGGCTATCCGGTGTTCAACGCCGATCCGGAGCGGCTTTACACCCCGCTGACCGAGGCTGAGTACAATTCCATCGCGGTCTACAGCGTCTACAATCCGCGCAGCTGGACGGACAATCTGCAGGCTACGATCAGCAATGGCGAATTGTTCGATCTGCCCGCAGGCCCGGTGGGCTTCGCGGCAGTGGCCGAATATGGCGGCCAGGGTTACGAGCTGAACCCCGATCCGCTGGCCCTGACCGACTATTATTACGGCCTCAAGGACAGCGACGGTTACGGCACTCGCACGCACTGGGCCGTGGGCGGCGAATTGCGCGTTCCGGTCACCAGCTTCATCGAACTGTCGGGCGCGGGCCGCTACGATTCCTTCAGCTTCGCCGACAACACGATCGACAAGTTCACTTACAATGCGGGCCTCGAAGTGCGTCCGCATTCCTCGCTGTTGCTACGTGCTGCCTATGGCACGGGCTTCCGCGCGCCCGACCTGCATTACGTCTTCACCGGGCCGGGCAACACCCACCCTTCGGCCACCGACTACTACCTGTGCCGCACCGAAGAGCCGGACGAGGATCTGGGCGATTGCAGCTATTCGGATGAAGGCATCGTTGCGCAGCGCAACGGCAACAAGGACCTGAAGCCGGAAAAGAGCCGTTCGTTCAACGCCGGCTTCGTCTTCGCCCCGTCCCGCAACTTCGACGTGTCGGTCGATTATTTCTGGGTCTCGCTGGCCGATCAGGTGCAGGACCTCAGCATCGACACCCTGCTGCGCGACGAGGCGGATTGCCGCATCGGCCAGACCATGGGCGGCAGCGCGGTGGATATCAATTCGCCCACTTGCCAGGACGCCATTGCCCGCGTGCAGCGCTTTGGCGGCGGGGTGAACCAGGGACGGCTCGATGCCGTGGCGGTCAACCCGGTGAATATCGCGCGCGAGAAGACAGACGGCTTCGACGTCACCGTGCGCGGCAGCCTGCCGACCAGCTTCGGCACGTTCAGCCTCACCCTGTCGCACACCCATGTGCTGAACCACACTTTCCAGCAATATCCGGGCGATACGCCCATCGACAAGCTGGCCTATGACAGCGGCTATTACATGCCGCGCGACAAGAGCACGGCGAGCATCAGCTGGGCGCTGGAAGGCTTCAAGGCTACGGTGGAAGGCAAGCGGCTGGGCAAGCTGCCCAACTATGACGAGGACGCCTATATCCCGGCGAGCTACCTATACAACGCCACCATCCAGTATGACGTCACCGATCATCTGCGGGCATCGTTCACGGTCAAGAACCTGCTCGACAGCAATCCGGTGAAAGACCCGACCTATGCCAGCTATCCCTATTACGACATCAGCTGGTTCGACAGCGTGGGCCGCAGTGCCTTCCTGCAACTGACCTACAAGATCGGGGGCGACCCGCTCTAGGTCCTGCCTTCACTATCACCCGTCCGCCCGCTTCGCGCGGTGCGGACGGGTGATGCGGTGCATCTGGATGAAACCAGGCACCAGCGGCAGCCACAGGGTTAGGAAACGCAGCAACAGCGTGGCCGATAGCGCCGCCTCGATCGGTACCCCCAGCAGATGAAGCGTGCTGGTGGATGTCGCTTCAAAGGTGCCCAGCCCCAACGGGATCGGCCCCAGCGTCACCACGATGGAAGCCAGCGTGAAGGCGATGAAGGCCGTGGACAGGCCCGCCTCTTCCCCCAGTCCGCGCAGGCAGGCGTAGAGCGTCGCTATATCCGCGGCGAAGACCAGCGCGTTGTACGCCGTCACGCGCAGCAACAGAGCCCTGTCTGCCACCAGGGAAGCCGGGGCCTCGGCCATGGTTTCCAGCAATTGTGCGATTGGCCTGATGCGTTCCACCCCAGCGGGAAGCGGCTTGCTGCCCCTGCGGCGGAGCCATAGCGCCAGTGCCGGTATGGCAAGCGCCACGAGGATGAAGGTCGTCACCACTCCCGCCATCAGCGCTGTGGCCTGCCCATGCAGCCACAGCAGGAACAGGCAGGCGAGCGCCAGCTGCAGATAGGCCGCGTAATAGGCGCGGATCGAGATCAGCAGCACCGCCATCGCTGCGCCGCGCGTGGCGCCTGCTGCGGTCAACTGGTCCATCAGCAACACATTGCCCCCCATTCCCGCCGTGGGCAGAGCCTGATCGGCAAACAGCTTGGAAAAGGCGATCCGGACCAGCGATCTCAATGCGAATGGCCGCCCATCGCCGACACGCAGCACTTCACGCCAGCCCAATGCGAGGCTGACATAGGTCGAAAGCTGGAGCAGCACTGCCGCCAGCAGCCAGCCGGGCTGCGAGCGGCGCAGGAGAGCGAGGTAATTATCGAGTTCCCCCATATGCAGGACAATGCCCAGCAGGGCTGCGGCGACGATCGCGCCCACTACCCAGCGCCGCCAGCCTTTCATGCTCAGTTGCCCTGCAAATGATGACGCCGCTTGGCGAGTTCGGTCACCAGCGCATAGAGCAGCACCAGCAGCAGCATCGTGGCGAGCAATGCGGGCGGCAGGGGTACGAAGGAGAACAGCGCGGCAATCGGCCCGCTATAGGGCAGCACCAGAGCGAGCGCCGCGACGAAGATGCTGCTCCACAGCAACAGCCGCGCCGGGGTGCTCTGCCAGAAGGGCCGCTTCGTGCGCAGGACGAACAGGGCCATCAGTTCGGTGAGCAGCGACACGACGAACCAGCTTGTCCGGAAATGCGCTTCGTCCGCATGGAAGACCAGCCTCAGCAGGGCAAAGGTCGCGAGGTCGAACGCCGTGCTGATCAGGCCGAACAGGATCATGAAATTGCGGATGCGGCCGATGTCCCAGCGCTGGGCGGAGGCGAGCCGTTCCTTGTCCACCGCATCCCCGGCGATGGCGATGGCGGGCAGGTCGGACAGGAAATTGTTGAGCAGGATCTGCACCGGCAACAGCGGCAGGAACGGCAGCAGCACGGTGGCGAGGGCCATGCTGACCATATTACCGAAATTAGCGCTTGTGGTGATTGCTATATATTTCAGCGTGTTGGCGAAGGTCCGCCGGCCGTCCTCCACGCCGCGCCTTATGGCGTTGAGATCGGGGCGCAGCAGCACGATGTCCGCGCTTTCCCGCGCCACATCCACCGCACTGTCGACCGAGATGCCGACATCGGCCGCGCGCAGGGCGGGCGCGTCGTTGATCCCGTCGCCCATATAGCCAACAGCATGGCCCGCGCGCTGGAAAGCGCGCACGATGCGCTCCTTCTGCTGCGGCTCGACCTCGGCGAAGACCGAGATCCCGCCGATCCGGGCGGCCAGAGCCTCGTCGTCCAGCCGAGCGATCTCGTCCCCCGTCAGCACCGCGCCCTCGGAGAGGCCGATAGTGCGGGCCATATGAGCGCTGACATAGCGATTATCCCCGCTGACGATGCGCACCGCGATCCCGCGCCGCTGCAAATTCGCCACGGTCCGCTCGATCCCGCGCTTGGGAGGATCGTAGAACAGCAGGAAGCCTTCGAGACAGGCCGTGCCTTCCTTGCCCGTGGACAGGGCCAGGGTGCGAAAGCCATCCTCCCCCTTGGCGCGCAGGAAGGCCTCCACCCTGTCCCGCGCGGCGGCGTCGAGCGGCACGGCCGCACCGCCCGCGCGCAGAGTGACGCACCCTTCCAGCACTTCCTTTACCGCGCCCTTGCATATCCATAGCGGCTCCGTCCCGCCGGACCGGGCGAGCACGCTGAAGCGCCTGCGAGTGAAATCGTAGGGGCGCTCCTCCAGCTTCTCATAGCCGGAGAGGTCCAGGCTGGCGGCGGAGGCCGCGCCGAGGATCGCCTCGTCCAAAGCGCTGGCCATGGCCGTCTGCAACCGCGCATTGACGCCCGCGAGGCGCAGCACCTCCCCGGAAGGATCGCCCTGCGGATCGACGGCCGCGCTCAGTGCAATGGCGCCCTTGGTCAGCGTGCCGGTCTTGTCCGTGCAGAGCACATCCATCCCGCCAAGGTTCTCGATCGATTCCAGCCGCCGCACCAGCACGCCATGCCGGGTCATCCGCCGCGCGCCTGCCGAAAGAGTCACGCTGACGATCGCGGGCAGGAGCTGGGGCGAAATCGCCACCGCCAGTGCCACGGCAAAGAGCAGCGATGTGACGATATCGCGCCCGAGCAACAGGCTGGCGACAAGGACAAGGCTGACCACAACCAGCATCACCCGCATCAGCATGGCGCCGAAACCGGCAAGCCCGCGCGCGAATTCGGTCTTCTCCTCGGCCTCTTCCAGCGTGTGCTCGATGGCGCCGAACTGCGTTTCCCGCCCGGTCTTCACCACCAGCATGCGCGCGGTACCGCTGCGCACGGAAGTGCCCTGAAACAGCGCGCCCAGCCGCTGGGAAACCGGCGCATCGGCGGCGGAAGTACCGGACGCCTTCTCTACCGGGAAAGCCTCCCCGGTCAGCACCGCCTCGTCCACCAGCAGCGCGTCGCTCGCCATGATCGTGCCGTCACCCGGCACCAGATCGCCCGCTTTCAGCAGCACGACATCGCCGGGGACGATCTCGTCCAGCGGCACGGCAAGCTCTGTTCCCCCGCGCACCACGCGCACCTGCCGCACCAGACGGGATTGCAACTCGGCAATCGCGCGCGATGCGCCATATTCCTGCGTGAAGCCCAGCACCCCGCTGCCCGCCACGATGACGAGGATGATCACCGCATCCACCCATTCGCGCAGCACCAGCGACAGCAGCGCGCCCACGATCAGGATCAGGCCGAGCGGCGTGGTGAACTGGCTGACGAACAGGCGCAGGGCCGGATGGCGCGGCCCCGGCAAGGCCCGATGTTCTGCCCGGCGAAGCGCCTCTTCGGGTGGAAGCCCGCCCTGCCCGCTGCCCAGCCGGGCCGCCAGCACGGCGACATCGTCCGCCCACCAGGTTTCCGCATTCGGCATAGTGGAACACCTCCGCCGCAAGCACGGACATGCCGCCCGCATGCAATAGCCCGCTTTCCCCGCGGAGAATAGCGGCGCGGCCAACTGCCTGTCGGAATGGACATTTCAGGCTGGACGCGCGCCCGATTTGAACTGCATACAGAATGCAAATTCAATCACAGACGGAACACCCATGACGCCTGACAGCTTCGATTTCCTCGTCGTGGGCGCGGGCATTGGCGGGCTGTCGGCCGCTGCGGAACTCAGCAGGCACGGCCGCGTCATACTGATCGAGAAGGAAAGCACGCCCTGCTATCACAGCAGCGGCCGATCTGCGGCGATGTTCGCGCGCCATTATGGCAGCGCGGCGATCCGGATGCTGACCGACGCGAGCGAGGCCTTGCTGCACAAGGCGGCGCAGGACGGGTTCTATGACGCGCTCGCGCCGGAAGCGCGCGGCATATTGTTCGTGGCCCCGGCAAGCTATGACGGGCCGGGCGAGGTCAATGAAGGGCAGGTGCGCATCAGTGCCGCACAGGTAGCCGAACTGGTGCCGCTGCTACCTGCCGACAAAGTGGATCACGGCCTGTGGGATGCCACCTCCTGCGACATGGATGTCCACGCGATGCATATGGGCCTTGCCCGCATCCTGCGCAGCAAGGGCGGCGAAATCCGCACCGGGGCGGAACTGGAGCAGGCCAGCCGGGGCGCCGATGGCTGGCATGTGGTGGCCGGAGGGGAAAGCCTGCGCGCCGCCGCCATCGTCAATGCGGCAGGCGGCTGGGCCGACGAGGTCGCCACCCTGTGCGGCGCGGCGCCTTTGGGTATCGAGCCCCGCCGCAGGAGCGCGGCACTGATCGACCCGCCCGCCGCAGCCGATGCGCTCCGCCCGCTCCAGTCCTGGCCGATGGTCTTCGACATGGACCAGACGCTCTATTTCAAGCCCGAGAGCGGCAAGCTGATGCTTTCCCCCATGGATGCGACGCCGGTTGCGCCGCATGATTGCTGGGCCGAAGAACTGGATATCGCGATTGCCGTGGATCGGTTCGAGCGGATGACCGGCCACACCGTCCAGCGCGTGAGCCATAGCTGGGCAGGCTTGCGCACCTTCCTGCCGGACAATGAACCGGCAATCGGACCCGATCCCGTCATACCCGGCTTCTACTGGCTGGCCGGACAGGGCGGTTCCGGCGTCAAGATCGCGGCTGCGGCAGGTGCCCTGCTGGCATCGCATGCCGTGGCAAGCGCCCTGCCCGATGGCGTGAGCGCAGAACTGGCCCGCTTCCTGTCCCCCGCGCGGATCGGCGCAAAAGCGGCGGATTGAAAGGGCAAAGCGCAAGCAGGCGGTCTTGCGGCCTTGACACAGCATACTGATGTATACAGTATGCTGATGTTTCGTTCAGTGCCCTTTCAACAGGATAATCCAGTGATCACAAAGAACGTGTTGAGCTTGGCGGAAGCTGAGTTGCTGCTCGATGCCGCGCAGAAGAAATCCGAGGAATTCGGCGGCATTCACGTCATCTGCATTGCCGACGATGCCGGCTATCCCATTGCCCTGCGCCGGCTCGATCGCGGCAAGGTGACCAGCGTGCAGATCGCGGAAAACAAGGCCTTCACCGCCGCCGCCCATCGCCGCGTGACGCATACTTTCACCAACACCTTCCCCGGCGAGGAAGCCTGGGGCATCTTCACTCAGCATGGCGGCCGGATCACTGTGTTCGTGGGCGGCTATCCCATCTTCGTCGACGGCAAGGTAGTGGGCGGCATCGGCGTTTCGGGCGGCAATGGCGAACAGGACATCGCCGTGTGCGAAGCGGGCATCGAAGCCTTCAAGCTGCATATGGAACAGACCGGCGGCGGCGTGGTGACCATCCCCGAGGCGGCCAAGAAAGCATGAGTGCCTACAAGAACTTCATCGGCGGCGCATGGCGCGACGCCGCCAGCGGCCAGACCTTCGAACGGCGCAATCCCGCCGATGGCAGCCTTGTCGGCACTTTCCCGCTTTCCGGCGCGGCCGATGCGGCCGATGCCCTGAGCGGGCTGGAAGTCGGCTGGAAAAGCTGGGCCAAGACGCCGATGGAACGGCGCGTGGAAGTGCTGATCAAGGCGGCAGAGATCATCAGTGCCAAGGCAGACGTGCTGGGCGCGGACCTCACCCGAGAAGAGGGCAAGACCCTCTCCGCATCGGTGATGGAATGGAAGCGTGCGGCCGCCAATCTGCGGCTCTATGCGGGCGAGGCCCTGCGCCAGACCGGCCAGACCTTCCCCGCCGATGGTGCGCTGGTCTATTCCGTGCGCGAGCCGGTGGGCATCGTGCTGGCGATCACGCCATGGAACTTCCCCATCTCCCTGCCCTCCCGCAAGATCGGCCCCGCGCTGGCGGTGGGCAATGGCGTGCTGTTCAAGCCTTCGGAAGTCACTCCGCTGACCGGGCAGAATTTCGTGGAAGTGCTGCTCGAAGCAGGCGTGCCTGAAGGGGCCATCGCGCTCGTCCAGGGGCGCGGGCCGGACCTCGGCTCGGCGCTGGTGGAAGCGGATGCCGTCAAGGCGATCACCTTCACCGGCTCTTACGCCACCGGCAGCGCGATCCATCGCATGGCTGGCCCCGGCAAGCGGCTGCAGCTCGAAATGGGGGGCAAGAACCCCACTATCGTGATGCCCGATGCCGATCCGGCCAAGGCGGCTTCCATCCTGATGCAGGGCGCCTTCAACCTTACCGGACAGGCCTGTACCGCCACCAGCCGCGCGATCATCGTGGGCGACATCTACGATGCGGTGGTCGAAAAGCTGCTGGAACTGGTGGCCAAGGCCGTGCCCGGCAATGGCATGGACCCGGCGACCACCATGGGCCCTTCGGGCTGCAAGGCGCAGTATGACCGGGTGCGCGAGATGATCGGCGTGGGCGTGGCGGAAGGCCTGCAGATGCTGGCCGGCACGGCGGACCTGCCGGAACTGGACGAGCAGACCGGCGGCTTCTTCGTGGCGCCGACCATCTTCGGCGACGTTCCGGCCACTTCGCGGCTGGCGAAAGAGGAAATCTTCGGCCCCGTGCTCGCCCTGCATCGCGCGGCGAATTACGAGGAAGCGATCGAACTGGCCAATGCGGTGGAATACGGCCTTGCCGCCGCCATCGTCACCAGGGACACCGGCACGATCCTGTCCTTCGCGAAGGACATCGAAGCCGGGATCGTCAAGGTGAACAGCGCCACCGGCGGTGTCGCCAGCACGGCGCCCTTCGGCGGCATCAAGCATTCGAGCAACCAGACCTACAAGGAACAGGCCGGCCACGGCGTCATGGATTTCTACACCATGACCCGCACCATCTATCTCAGCAGCTGAGCCGAACCATCGCGCGATCCGCCATTCCGGCGGGTCGCGCTTCCTTCCAGCAGGCAAAGGAGACGGCATGGCCGCCACGATCATTCAATGGGCCGACCTTTCGCTGCCGATGTTCGTGCTGGCCGGCCTCGCCATTCTGGCGGGTTCTTTCATTCAGGGATTGAGCGGCCTCGGGCTGGGACTGGTGGCCGCGCCGGTGCTGATCATCATCGATCCCCGGATCGGGCCCGGCCCGCTTCTGGCCATTGCCGTGCTGCTTTCCGCCGTGATGATGAAGCGCGAATTCGGCGCCATCGACCGCGAGGGACTGGCCATCTCGCTGATCGGCCGCGTGGCGGGATCGATCATCGCGGGCTTCATCTTCGCCTGGCTTACCGTCGAAGCCTATGAGCTGCTGTTCGGCCTGTTCATCCTGACGGCAGTGGTCCTGTCCATCCTCGGCCTGCGGGTGGAGCGCACGCCCTGGCACCTGCTTTCGGCCGGGTTCACGTCCGGCATCATGGGCACGCTGACCGGATCGGGATCGCCCACCATTGCCCTGATCTACCAGCGCGCCGACGGACCGACCGTGCGCGCCACGCTCTCTGCCTTCTTCCTCGCCAGTTCGATCATCTCGCTCGCCGTGCTGATGTTCGCGGGCAAGATGGGCACTCAGCAATGGACGCTGACCGTGCTGTTCCTGCCGGTGATGTTCGTGGGCTTCGCGCTGTCGAACCTGATGGTGAAGCGGCTTTCCAACGACAAGGTGCGCTGGTTCGTGCTGGGGCTCGCGGGATCGTCCTCCGTCCTGCTGATCGCGCGCGGCGTGCTCGGCATTGTCGGCTGAGCGGGAGCAAGAGGCATGAGTGAACAACGCACCCTGCTCGTCACCGGCGCATCCAGCGGCATCGGGGCAGCCTGCGCAAGGCGGCTGGCCGGGCCGGGCGTCAATCTGATGCTCCACGCCAGCGGCAGGGACGAACACAAGCGAGCCGCGCTCGAAGCCCTGGCCGCCGAACTGGCCGAAGGCGGCGCTCAGACCGCCACCTGCTTCCTCGACCTTGCCGAGCCCGGCGCGGGCACCGCCCTCGCCTCCACCACTCTCTCCCATTTCGGCGAGTTGGACGGCATCGTCAGCAATGCAGGCTTTGCCGACCGCACGCCCTTCCTCGACGTCCCGCGCGAAAGGCTGGACAGTTCCTTCTCGGTGATGACCGGCCTGTTCTTCGACCTCGCTCGCGCGGCTGCCCCCGCCCTTGCCGCATCGGGCAGCGGGCGCATCGTAGCAATCAGTTCCTTCGTCGCCCACCGCTTCGCGCCCGACGGGCTGTTCGCCGTAACCGCCGCGGCCAAGGCGGGGCTGGAGGCACTGGCTCGCTCGCTCGCCGTGGAACTCGGGCCGCGCGGGGTCACCGTCAATTGCGTGGCGCCGGGATATACGCGCAAGGAAGCGAGCGGCCACCGCGCGATCCCGGAAGCGATGCTGGCCGAAATGGCCTCCCGCGCGCCAACCGGCCGGATCGCGGAACCTGACGACATCGCGGCGGCGGTTGCCTTCCTGATGAGCCCGGATGCCCGGCAGATCACGGGGCAGACCCTGTTCGTCGATGGCGGGCTCTGCCTGACCTGAGTACCGGACCTACGCCCCTCCCCCCGTTCGTCCTGAGCCTGTCGAAGGACTCGCGATAGGTGCGCTCTTGGGGAATCTACCCAGATCGGATGTCGGCGCGTGTCCTTCGACAGGCTCAGGACGAACGGGTGTGGTGATGGGGTGCGGAGGGTGGGAGGAAAAGGGATTACCTTCCCCAACCCGGCCCTATAGCGCCAGCGCCATCCCCACCGTGCGCGGGTCTGCCGCAAGCAGGCCGGCCCCGTCCGCCGCCACGCAGGCGATCTGCATGGCCGGGCGAGTAGCCCAGCGCGGGACTTCGTAGACCGAAGGAGCCGCCTCGCGGAAGGCGAACACGGTTTCCGCGTCGAAGCCTTCCTCGATCACCACGCCATCGTCGGAAGGGCGCCATTCCCAGCGCGGGGCGACGATCAGCTTGCCCGGATCGGTTTCCCCGGCAGCGATCCGCGCCAGCGTCTGTGCGTTCCACGGCATCTGGTTCGCCCCGCCCGGCGTCGCGCCCATCAGCCGGGTGCCGTCGCCCGTCTCCACCGCCCAGGCATGCAGTGTCGTAACCGGGCGCTTGCCCGCTTCGGGGAAGTTCGCATGGCCGACCGTGCTGCTGAAACCGCGCCCGGCGCGATTGGCCAGGATCAGGTCGAATTCCGGCACGATCAGCCCGCTGCCGAAGCGCGGATAGCTGTTGGAATGGATCAGCGTGACCATAGTCCCTGCGTCATCCACCGCAGTGACCATGGACGTGCCGGAAATCCCCGAAAGGTCCCGCCTGCGGCGATTGATCGCCTCCACCACCTCGCGATAGACATGCGGCTGGCTGGCGGCGGCGACCGGATCGAGCCCGGCGACGGCATCGGCCAGCGAGCCGCCATGCGTAGGCAAGGGCGTGACATGCAGCGCCATGCCCGCCAGCGATGCGGCCGTGGCCGGGAGCCATTCCGCCTGCGCCGTCAGCAGGTCCGCCTTGGTCAGCACCCCGCCGGCACGCGCAACGCGGGCAGCCACGGCGTCCCCCACCGGCCCGGCGAAGAAATCCGGCCCCCGCGCCACCAGTTCTTCCAGCATGGCCGCCATGCCGGGCAGACGCACCGGCGTGCCGGGGGTGAGGACATCGCCATCGTAGCCATAGGGATAATAGACCGTGCCTTCGGGATTCATCGCCGCGACCAAGGCGCGGGATTCATCGCACAGGACGGAACAGATGCGCGACCAGGCAAAACCCCGCGCGGCCAGCCCGATGGCCGGTTCCGCCAGCCGGGCAAGCGGCAGTCTGCCCTTGGCGGCCAGTGCCAGATAGCCCATGGGCGCGGCCGGAACGCCGATGGAGGTCGGCCCCGTTTCCGTCATGCCGCCTGCTGCGGCGACTTCACCCAACCCGGCAGGTGCGCCGCCAATGGCCAGCAGAGCCTCAGGCGCGGGCGCGCCCTTGTCCCATGCCAGCGCGATCAGATCGCCGCCCAGCCCGCATTTGGGGGGCAGCAGCACGGTTTCGGCAAGACCCATGGCCGCCGCCGCGTCATAGGCATTGCCGCCCGCGCGCAGGATTTCCGCCCCGATCAGCGCAGCGGTGGGTGCGGCAGCAGCAACCATGCCCCAGTGTCCACGGGCGGTCATCTGTTCGGCCATCACCGGTTCGGCCCCGATGGCCCGCCACCGCGCCGCGCCGGACAAGGCGCTCGATCCGTCCCCTCCCTGACTCATCGCAATCGTTCCTTTCCGCCGCTCAGGCGCCGTGCCGCAGCAGGAGCACCATCGCCGCCACCGCGCCTGCCGCCAGCCCGGCGATCACCGGCCAGCGATTGGCATTGGCCAGTTCCTCGCGATCCAGCCAGACCTCGTTCGCCACGGTCCGCACGCCCGACCAGGAGAGCAGCACGCCCGCACCCACCCAGATCGTGGCCACCTGCGCCAGGCTGGCCAGAACGGCGCCCTGATAGACATTCCCGTCCGACAGCATGACCGCGATGGTCCCCGCCAGCGGCAGGCCCTGAAAGGCGATCCCGTCACGCCCGGAAATAGCGCCGACGATCACCATCGCCACCGGCAGCAGCACGCACCAGAGCGGGCCGGACAAAGCGAAATGTTCGCCCAGCGCATAGACGAAACCGGGCGTGCCCGGGCCGAGGATTGCCTCTGCCGAAGTGCCCTCTCCGATCATGAAGAAGCCCAGCACCGGCACCACCGGCGCAAAGATGCGGATCACCAGGAAGAAGCCTTCGGACATCATGTCGACGATGCTGTCCAGCGCATGGGTGCCATGCTGCACCACGCAGGTGATGATCAGCAGCACCACCGCCATGCCGCCCATCAGGGCGACCGCCATGCCATTATCCGCCGTCTGCGACGGTCGCATGATCGAGAGCACCGCCGTGGCGCCCAGCAATGCGGGCACCACGATCGCAAGGGCGATCTGGCGGCGCGTGGGCGGGGCGACATCGGCCGCTTGCCCGGCACCTTCCGGCACTGCCGCCAGATCCGCCTCGCGCGGGCGCAGCTTGGCCCATGCAAGGCTGACCCCAAGCGCGACGAGGCCGATGACGATGGAAAACAGCAGCGACATGGGCAGGATCGCGCTCGGTGCCAGCCCGCCCGGCGCACCGGTGATGCGCGCGGCGGCCTGAATCAGCGGATCGGCGGAAAGCGCCATGCCATGCCCCGCCATGCTCATCGCCATGCCGGTCGCCAGCGGAGAAAGCCCGGCGCGCACGGCCAGCGGCGCCAGCAGCGCGCCGATCATCAGCACAGTGGGCGTGGGCCAGAAGAACAGCGAGAAGAGATAGGTCGCCAGCGCAATCATGATGAAGGCGGTGCGCGGCCCGCGCATGAAGCCGGCGAAGGGCATCAGCATCACCCGGTCGATGCCTTCCTCGCGCAGGACGTGCAGCAGCGCGCCCATGAAGCCGACCAGCAGGATCGTATCGAACAGCCGGGTGCCGCCGACGATGGCCGCACGGAACATCGCCTGCGCAGCGAAGATCGCCTGATCGACCGGTTCCTGCCCGGCATTGGGCGAAAGCAGTGCCAGCGCGATAATGCCCAGCATGGCAAGGATGATGACCCCGCGCCGCACCGCCATGGCGAACAGCATCGATATGGTGACTGCGAAAAATACCCAGTGTGCCGCCGTAAGGCCCATGCCCGATCTTCCCATTTGCGAACGGCGCACCTGGCTTCTTTACCCGAGCCATTGGCGAGCCGCCGCTCCTCCCGTTGAAAATCCCTGCCTGCCGGTCTCTCCTTGACGGTCCTGGCCTCACTTCCACGGACCGCCCGCTGTGAAGCGGTGCGGCCCGGCGGTGAGGCTCAATCCATCTTGATATATATCTGCCCGCCTTCTTCCTTGACTGGAAAAGTGCGCACGGGGCGCGTTGCGGGCGGATTGATCGGCACGCCGGTTTCCAGATCGAAGATCGAGCCGTGGCACAGGCAGGTGATGCCCTTGCCCTCCACCTTGCCGGAAGCGAGATGGCAGGCCAGATGCGTGCACAGATTGTGGATCGCATAGATCTGCCCGCCCGAACGGGCGATGGCCACTTCGATGCCGTCCAGCGCGAAACGCCGGGCCATGCCCTCGGTCACCTGACCGCTGCGAGCGACGCGCTTGAAGGACTCGTCTTCGGACGAAGCCTCAGCGACATCGCCTGCCTCTTCCTCGTCTTCCTCCTCCGGCGCCCCCATCACGAGTTCGGCCAGATCGAGATCGTCATCGGCCAGCAGGGCCGGATCGACCACGCGCTTTTCCGCGATCAGCGTCTTGGAATGCATGACATCGCCGCCACGGTCGAGGCCGAACACGCCCACAACCACACCATCTTTCAGATAGAAGGCGCTGAAATCATTATCCTCCACATCGCCACGCAGGACGATGGTGTCGTAATCGGCGGAAGAACCGGCGAATTGCAGGTTGAAATCATACTGGTCCGACCAGAACCAGGGCACGTCGTTGAACTCGGCGCGGCCGCCCAGCATATTGGTGGCGATCACCAGCGCTTGCCGGGTGGCATTGTCGAAATGTTCGATCCGCATGCGGCGTCCGAACAGCATGTGCTGGTGATTGGCCACGTCACCTGCGGCAAAGACGTTATGTGCCGATGTGCGGCCATATTCGTCCACGCGGATGCCGTTGCCGACTGTGATTTCGGAAGCACGGGCGATCTGGTCGTTCGGCGTCGTGCCGATGCCGACCACCACCAGCGATCCTTCGATTTCCTCGCCGCCCTGCGTGCGCACGACCACGCCTTCGCCGCGATCCTCGATCCCTTCCACGGCCACGCCGCAGCGGATCGTCACGCCTTCCTTCTCATGCAGGGCAGAGACATAACCGCCGACCTCGTCGCCCAGCACGCGGGCAAGCGGCATGGAACCGGCCTCCAGCACCGTGACGTCCACCCCGGCCTTGCGCGCGGTCGCAGCGATTTCCAGCCCGATAAAGCCGCCGCCGACCACGATCAGGTGAGCGCCGGGCTTGAGCGCGGCCTTGATCGCCTGCGCGTCGGCTGCGGTCTTGAGATAGAACACGCGGTCGGACGTGACGCCTTCCAGCCTGCGCGGCGAGACGCCCGTGGCGATCAGCACAGCCTCTGCATCCAGCTTGGTGCCGTCGGACAGAGTGACCTGGCGCGTTTCCACATCGATATGGGCCGCGGCCTTGCCAAGCTTCAGCTCTACGCCGTTCTCATCGTACCAGTCCGGCTCGACAGACCAGATGTCCTCGATCTCCGCCTCTCCGGCGAGGAAATCCTTGGAAAGCGGCGGGCGCTGATAGGGGGCGAGTTCCTCGTCTCCCACAATCACGATATTGCCGTCGAAGCCCTGGCGCCGCAGCGCACGCGCAACCGATGCCGAGGCATGACCGCCGCCGATAAGTACAAATTGCCGCATTGGGCCTGTTCACCCCTTACCTTGCGCCAGTGGCGCAATTACCCGACCTGAACGGCACAGCCTTCAGGGTTACTGTCGATGATGCGCGGAACCGGGAATATCTCCACCGTCCCATCGACCACGCGCGTGTCGTAAACCGGCTGGCAGCGGCTCCATTGCTGCTCCCACCCGGTCTTGAGATCGAAGGCCCATTGATGTCCCGGGCAAATCATCTTGCCCTGGAAGATGAGGCCTTTGGACAGCCGCTTGTGCTTGTGAACGCACAGATCAGCCATGGCGTAGACTTCGCCTTCGAACAGATAGACGAGCACATCCTCGCCATTCACCTGCACGACCAGCTTCTTCTTGCGCTGCAATTGATCCAGCGGCGCGGCGGCCACCCAGTCAGACATGGAATTTCCGCTTCCTGTGGGGAGGCAGGATGGAGGGGAATTCCCCTCCATCGCGACCTTCCGGGCCTCGATCAGGCGGCAATCGCCTCGGGCGCCGCATTGGCGGCTTCGAGGTCGGGCTTCACGTAATAGTCGTAGAGCGACTTGGTGTAGGACACGCGCATGTCGGCAGCGTCGCGGATGGCTTCGAGGCATTCCTGCTGCAGTTCCGGCGTGTTGGCGTATTTCAGCACGATCTCGTAACCGCGCGCGCCATGCACCTCGTCAGAGGAAATGTGCAGTTCGAAGAACTCGGCCTCGTCTTCGGTGAAGCCATACTTCTCGATCAGCACCGGATATTGGCGGCGGTAGATTTCGGGAACCTGGGATTCGAGGCCCACGATCAGCGCGGCCGATGCAACCACCCAGTTCTTGCGCATGGCAACGGCATAGCACCAGCCCTGGAAGCCGCGGGTCACCGGGTTCATGTTGGCCGGATCGGTCATGCGCTCTTCGGTGGTGCCGCAGGCGAGCGCAAAGCGCAGCAGCAGGTCGGTATGGCGGATATCGGCCAGTTCTTCCTCATACATGTTCTGCAGCAGGAAGTCCTTGGCATCCATCGCCGTTTCCGGGGCGTTGGCATAGATATAGCCCAGATAGTCCGCGAAGGGGCCGACATACTGATAGTGGTTTTCGGCCCAGCGGCAGAAATGCTCGCGCTTCAGCTCGCCATTGGTCCAGGCAAGGCTGAACGAGGCGTCCTTCGCCGCGCGGCCTTCCATCGCCTTTTTGATCGCAACCTTGAACTCTTCCGGGGACATCAATTCGGCCATTTCTCAATCCTCCAATTTCGCATGAGAGAAGTTGTATACAGTATGCATATGAGAGTCAATGCCGCCTAGCTGCCAATCCGGTTCCGGCTGGCAAGCGAGGCCAGCATGGAAATGGCGCTGAGCGGAGTGAGCGAACCGGTGCGCGGATTGTCCGGCATCTTCTGGCTTTCGACCTTGATCTGCAGCTTCGCCGCCGGCGAGTTCACGTGAATTTCCTGATAAAGGCTGGCCACATGCGGATCGGCCCACATCTGCACCTGCGTCCCCTCCGGGCCGAGAGTCGCAAGGCTGAGCGTGGCCGCGACATTGGCATTGGCGGGAAAGGCACGGGCGGCCTCTGCCGCATTGCCTTCGAAGATCAGCATGGCCTCCGTCAGGCTCGACAGATCATACCCCTTGGCCACCACATGCGGGGCGTCGGCCAGGCTTTCGGGCGGCTTGCGCGAGATCAGCGTCACGGAATCGAACCCGGCGCGCGCCAGTGCCCGCAAACCGTCGAAGCCGACGATCCCGCCCGAGGGAACCATAATCCGCGCGCCGGTCTCTTCCGCGCGGCGGAACAGTTCGGGCCTGGCAAGCAGCGCGCCCGAATTCATCGTGACGAAGATCTTGCCCGCCTCGATCGCGGGCGGCGCAATCTCGTCCATGGCGGCGGCCACGGCCGCATCAAATACGACGTCCGCCGAGGCCACCAATTCGCCGACCGGCAGGATCGGCACCGGGCGAGACAGGCGGGCAAGCGCGGGAGCAGCCTTGGCCGGATCGCGAATGGTCAGACCGGCAAGCTCCAGCCCTTCAAGCGCATCGGCGCCGTCAAGCGCCCCGGCGACCATCTGGCCGATCACGCCAAAGCCCACGATTCCCACTTTCAGGGGGCCTGCCTGCATCACCACTTCACCTTGTATACAATCGACATTACACAAGCTCGCATAGTGCGATTTGCAGCGAATGCAAATGGCGAGATTGCTCCGCCTGACGTTACGGCGCGGCGGGCGCGCGAGGAGGGATTGCGATGGAGTTTCTCGACACCGGAACGGCACGACTCGCCTATCGGGTCGACGGCCCGGAAGATGCCCCCGCCCTGCTGTGCATCCATGGATCGTGGGACGATCATCACAGCTGGGACGGCATGGCCCATCGCCTGCCCACGCTGCGCACGATCCGCTACGACCGGCGCGGCCACAGCCTCAGTTCCGCCCCGCCGGGCCAAGGCCGGTTGAGCGAGGATGTGGACGATGCGCTCGCCCTGCTCGATGCGCTGGGCATCGAGAGTGCAAATGTGATCGGCCATTCCTATGGTGCAAACGTCGCCATCGTGCTCGCCGCCCGCGCGCCGGAGCGAGTGACGGCCTTGTTCCTGCACGAACCGCCCGTCTTCGGACTGCTGGGCGGTGGCAATGATTCCGACCTTGCCCTGCGCTCCGACGCGATGGCCACGATGAAACGTGCGGCCGAATTGCTGGAGGCGGGGGATACATTTGCGGGCGCTCATCTCTTCATCGAAGAGGTCGCCTTCGGACCGGGAAGCTGGGAGAGCTTGTTCGACGAGCATGCCCGCGCAACGATCCTCGCCAATGCGCATACCTGGCTGGATCAGTCCCGCGATCCCGAAAGGCTGGCCGTCGATGTGGGCGCGCTCGCCTCTTTCACTGGTCCCATCGCGATGACGACGGGTCGCGAGAGCCTGCCCGCCTATCCGGCGACCGTTCGCCATATCGCCGCCGCGCTTCTCGCGATGAAGGTGCACCACGTGAGTGGCGGGCATGGGGCACATATCTCTCATCCCGCCGACATCGCCGCAGTGATCCGGGCGTCGCTGGGTGGATAGAACCACTCTTCAGGCCGCCCCTTCAGCGGTGGCTCCTTGCGGAGCGGCATTCTGCTGCGCGTAGGAACGCGCGATAAAGGCACACAGGATCAACTGGATCTGGTGGAAGATCATCAGCGGCAGGATCAGGAAGCCAACCTGTGCCGCCGGAAACAGGGCCGCCGCCATCGGGACGCCGCTGGCAAGGCTCTTCTTCGACCCGCAGAACACCAGCACGATCTCGTCCTCGCGCGCGAACCACAGCCGCCCGGCCCAGCGCGTGACGCCCAGAACGACGAGCAACAGCAGCGATCCGGTGAGGAAGATTGCAACAAGGTCAGCAATCGAGATGCGCGACCACAGCCCCTCCACTACGGCGGCGCTGAAGGCGGTGTAGACCACGAGCAGGATGGAGCCCCGATCAAGCCTGCCCAGCAGGCTCTTGTGCCGGTCGACAAATTTGCCGGTCAGCGGGCGCGAGAAATGGCCTACCGCAAAGGGCAGCAGCAGCGTGGTCGCCACCGACCCGATCGCCTCCAGCGTGCCGCCATGCGCTTCCCCCGCGCCGGGGATCAGCAGGCCCGCCAGCAGCGGCGTCAGGAACACGCCGGCAATATTGGAAAGCGAAGCGCTGCACACCGCCGCAGCGATATTGCCGCCCGCGATGCTGGTGAAGGCGATGGAGGACTGCACCGTGGACGGCAGGACGGACAGGAACAGGAACCCGCCCTTCAAATCATCGTCCAGCAGCCGGTCGGGCAAGGCGGCAATGGCCATGCCCAGCAGGGGAAATAGAATGAAAGTGCTCGCGCCTACCGCGAGATGCAGGCGCCATGCGCCCAGGCCGCCCAGCACTGCTTCGCGCGTCAGCTTGGCGCCGTGCATGAAGAACAGCAGCGTGATCGCTGCCTTGGTCGCCCAGGAAAAGCCGGTCGCGACCGTGCCCTGGCAGGGCAGAAATGTGGCCAGCCCCACGCAGGCGAGCAGGAGCAGAGTGAATGTGTCTGGCCGGATTTTCTTGAGCATTACGCGGCTTCCGTTCGCATCCGGAGTGGCAGTGTCTCAGACACAACCAGGCGCGAAAAAGGGGCTGGCCCGCGCAAGACGCGGACCAGCCACAGTTGGGTGGATCAGAAGCTCTGCTTGAGCTGGACGTAGTAGGTTCCGCCATTCACGCCCATCGGCGAGGTGGTGGGGTACTTGGAACCCAGGATGTAACGCCAGGGATTGAGATCCGGACGGTTGTCCAGAATATCCGTGGCGCCGATCGCCAGCTCGGTATTCTCGAAGATATTGTAGGCGAACTCGGCGTCGAAAGTGATCTCCGACCCGGCGTCGATCCGCAGGCCGCCCGAGTTCACGTGCATTTCCGTATATTCGCCATAGTAATTGGCCCGCACGAATGCTCGCCAGTCGCCCGCATCGTGGCTGAAGGTGGCATTGCCGCGCCAGCGGGGCAGGTTCTTTTCAAGCTGGATCACGCGCGTTGCGCTCAGCAGCTCGCCCGGATCGTTCGGATCGTAGGAAGTCACATCCGTCTGGGTGTAGTTGGCAGCCAGGCTGAAGCTGGTGGTCGCCCCGTCATACAGGTCGATCGGCATCGTCGCCACGACGTCCACACCCTGCGTGGTGGAGGAGAAGTCGTTGGTGAAGAAGCGGAACGTGCCCAGGTTCTGCGCGAAGGCATAGCCTGCGTCGGCAAGGATATCGCGCTGCTCGTCGGTCAGGCTGTAGCTGGCCGAGGTCGTCAGGCGGTTCTTCATCTTGATGTTGAAGTAGTCGATAGTGAGGTTCAGCCAGGGCTGCTCGAACACGATGCCCGCGCTGAAGCTCTTCGACGTCTCCGGCTTCAGGGCCACGCCGCCCACTGCCGCTGCCACCGGGCTGCCGGCGGGAATGATGCCGGTCAGCAGCAAGTCGCCATCGGTGGTCAGTTCGGTAGTGAGGCCGCTGTAGTTCTGCTGACCCGGGCTCGGGGCGTGGAAGCCCGTCGCATAGGTCGAGCGGATGCCGAGCGACGGGGTTATGTGATACAGGCCCGAAACCTTGTAGGTCACCTTGTCGCCGAAGTCGGAGAAGTGCTCGAACCGGCCCGCAGCGCCCAGAACCAGTTCGTCAGTGACGTTGGTTTCCAGGTCGAGATAAGCCGAGATATTGCTGCGGCTGAAAGTGCCCGCAATGTCCGGCGTATAGCCCGGATAGGCGTCTTCACCGATCAGGAAGCCCTGGGTAGCGAGGATGCCCGCCTCGTAGCTTTCCGGATCGCCGGCCACCACGGTGAAGGATTCACGGTGGAACTGGCCGCCGAAGGCAACGTTCAGCGGCGAAGCCAGGCCGATCTCCCACGGATAGGAGAAATCGGCATTGACGATGAACTCTTCCTGGATGCGCTTGCCGTTATTGTCGAACGACTTGGGCGAGAGCGAACCGAGGCTGGGGTTGATCGAGTTCTGCACGAAGATGTGCATCTGGTGCCGCCCGGCGCCGACACTGAGATCGTAGCTCAGATTGTCAACGATCTCGCCGCGCATGCCCAGCGTGCCGTAGAGATCCTTCACCTTGTTGCCGAAATAGGGCGAATAGCCGCCGGGGTAATATTCCAGCGCGGAGAAGCAGTTGGGATCGGCAAAGACGTCGACCAGGCGATCTTCCGCGTCGGCATCGCCTACCCCAATCGGATCGGGGATCAGGCCGGTGTCGAAATCGATGCCGCCAGGGCAGGTGATGCCGTCGTCCGGCGTCATGTCACCGATCAGGTAATTGCTGCCGCTGGTGAACACCGCCTCGCGGTCGGTCGGGTTGCGATAGAAGAAGTCCACGAAGACGGTCTTCTCGGCATAGCCGCCGAAGCCGTAGAATTCGCCGCCCAGGCCATTCTCGGCGCCGAAATTGACGAAGGCCTTGATGTTGTCCTGCACCTTGGGCGTGCCGAAGCGCGTGGCGGGATCGGGCACGTTAGGGAAGCCTGCTTCCTGCAGGGCCGCCGCATCACCGCGCTGCACGGCGCGGGTCGTCATCGCCGCATCGCTATATTCGCCGCTGAAACGGACGAAGCCGGTGTCGCCAAGCTTGGTGCCATAGGTGGCGGCGGCGACATAGGTATCGCCATCGCCTTCATAGGTGCTGGAGAAGCGCAGATCGACCCGGCCGCCTTCATCGGAATCATCCATGATGAAGTTGATGACGCCGGCCACCGCGTCGGCACCGTACTGGGCCGCAGCGCCGTCACGCAGCACCTGGACCTGCTTGAGCGCGATCGAGGGGATGGAGGACATGTCCGGCCCCTGCGAACCGTCGGAAATGCCGCCGGAGAAGGTCGGAATGTCCGAAGCGCGGTGATGGCGCTTGCCATTGACCAGCACCAGCGTGTGGTCCGGCGCAAGGCCTCGCAGCGAGACCGGGCGGATACCCGCCGAGGTGCCGCTGATCGCGTTGTCGTTCACATTGAGCGACGGGACCGCAACGCGCAGCATATTGCTCATGTCCGGACTGCTTTCGCGCTGCAGATCCTCGGAGGAAACGATATCGACCGGGGCCGGCACGTCGAGCGCCGACCGCGCCTCGCGGCGCGAACCGGTCACGACGATAGCGGTTCCCTGATCTGCTTCGGCAGCTGACTCAGCAGCCTCTTCCGCATGGGCGATTTCGGCCTGAGCACCGGCAAGCAGCATGCTGAGCATTAGGGCGCGAGTGGACACAGCCTGGAGTTTCACACGGCGACCCGAAAGGAAACCGCAATTATTGAAGGACCTCATTATTCCCCCCATCGCGAGAGCACGCGCCTGTGCGGCGCGTCAGTTGACACACTTTGCTTCGACGAACCGTTTTTGAACGGCCTTACGACTGCCGTTCCTCCCTGCACTGCTACGAGTGTTTTGTATGTCGTATACAGTGTGCAAAGCACAGTATACCTTGCAATCAGGGTGTCAATAGCGATTTCGCAAGCGCGAAATGAGGTTCTGCGCCGGGTTGCCCGATTGGAAATTATCCCATTTGTTTCATGTGTTTGCTGCGCATTTTGAAACCCGCCAGCACAAGGATCAGAGCGTGTCGCAACGCGATCACTAACCCGCCAGATCGGACCAGAGAATCGCTCGTCCTGTCGATTGTGCGCAGAAGACAGTGGAGTTTCGGCCGATCTTGATCTAACGCAATGAAACCATTGGCTGGGGCCTTCACCCAGCATCAGACCGAAGAACTGTAGATGGACGATCAAGCCTTGGGACAGGAACAGCACAGCGAATGGGGCCAGATCGGCCGGAGCAGGCAGTCGCTCAACAACGTGGTTGCCGATGCCCTGCGCGAAGCGATCCTGACCGGACAGTTCAAGCCGGGCGACCGGCTGCCCGAGCCGCAGCTTGCGGAAATGTTCGGCGTGTCGCGCAACCCGATCCGGGAAGCGCTTCAGGTCCTGTCCAATGAAGGATTGGTCGAAATCAGCCCCCGCAAGGGTGCGCGCGTCCCGCTGATGTCCTATAATGAACTGGCCGAGACGATCGACCTGCGTGCCGAGCTGGAAGGCATCAGCGCCCGCTATGCCGCGCGCCACTGCCACGACAAGGCTCGCGAAACGCTGACCAAGCTGCTGGATGACGGCAACGCCGCTGCCGAGCGCGACGATCTGGCGGAACTGCAGATCGTGAACGACCGCTTCCATGCGGAACTCGGGCAGGCCGCAGGCAACCGCTATCTGGCGGAATTCATGCGCTCGCTGCGCGATCGGACCTATTGGCTGTTTTCCACCCAGTCGGCTGTCCGCGCCAAGCATTCCTGGCAGGAACATGCCAGCATCCTGTCCGCCGTGATCGATGGCGATCAGAACAAGGCCTCGCGCCTGGCCATGGGCCATGTGCGCGAAGTGGGCGCGGCGCTGCTCGCCAACCTGCCCGAAGGCACATATCGCGAGGAAGACAAGGCGGCCTGATCCGGCCGCCCTGCCATCGAATAAACAACCTGCCTGCATCGGGCCGCTGCCCGCTCCTGCTCGCGCTCGCCTTTAGAATGCGACGATCAGCGCGATGCCCACCAGGGCAGAGGCGATCAGCCCTGCCATGACCGGCACGAAATTGCGCCGCGCCAGTTCGTCCGGGCGGACATTGGCCAGCGCCGCCACGATGCACACGCCCGACCAAGGCGCCAGTGTGCCGCCACCCACCCAGATGCTGCCGATCTGGCCCAGGCTGGCCAGCAGCGCCGTGCTGTCGGTCGATGCCGATCCGGTGAGCGCCGCCGCAACGCTGCCCGTCAGCGGGAGGCCCGAAAAGCCGAAGCCGTCGATGCCCGAAAGGATGCCCACCACCATCACGCCCACCGGCAGCAGCGGATTGTCCGGGCCGAGATAGTGGCCGACAGACTGGCCGAAATCGAGCATGTAGCCCGGAGTGCCCGGCCCCAGAACCCGCTCCGCATGAGCAGGATCGCCCAGCAGGAAGAACGCCACGATCGGCAGGACCGGCCCAAACACCTTGATCGCGAAAGTGAAGCCTTCGGTGATGTGGTGGATCACACTCTCCATCGCGCGATGCCCGTCATGCGCGATGCAGGCCAGGATCAGGACACAGATCGCCGCACCGCCTAGCAAGGCGGTCGCCTCGCCGCCATAGATCGCTTTCTCCGGCAGCGCGATCGCGCGGTAGATGATGAGCAGGCCGACGCCGAACAGCAGCAGAGGTGTGAGGATCGCCAGCGGAAGGCCGAAGCGCCCATGCGGCGGGATAGCGGCTCCGACGCCCTCGCCCGCTTCACCGGCCATACCTTCATCCCCTCCGGCGACGACCATGCCCCCACCCGCCAGCGCCTGCGGCTTGCGGCGCATGTCACGGCGCAGGAAGATCACCGTCAGCACCATGGCGACGAGCCCCGTCACAGCGGAGAAGATGACCGTGTAGTAGAGGATCGGGGCGGCATCGATCCCGGCGGAACGGGCCGAGATACGCGTGGCGGCCTGGATAACCGGGTCAGAGGAAAGCGCGATCCCATGGGCTGCGATATTGATTGCCGCAGCCGCCCCCAAGGCGGGCAAACCCGCGCGCAGCGCCACCGGGATCAACACCGTGCCGACCAGCGCCGTCGCGGGAGAAGGCCAGAAGAAGATCGAGCAGACATAGGCCGTGATCGCCAGCACGAAGAAGGCCGACCATGGCCCGACGATCAGCTTGCGCATCGGCGCGATCATCAGTTCGTCCGCCCCTTCGGCCGCCATGGATTTGAGCATGGCGAGCATGATCGCGACCAGCAGCATGATGTCGAACAGGTCGCTGCCCGCCAGCAGCATCGCCCGGAACAGGCTCTGCATGGCGAACACGGCATGGGCGATCACCCCGCTGCCCGCATTGGGCGACATGGCGGCCAGTACCAGAATACCCAGCATCGCCGCGATGACGACGCTGCGGCGAAAGACAATAGTGAGCAGGATCGTGACCAGGATTGCAAGGAACATCCAGTGCGACGGGGTAAACAGCACACGCAATCTCCAGTACCGGCCCAGGGCCGTCCATGTTGGTTCTTGGCATAACGTCCACCCGGCGGTGTCTCTTGCGGACACACGCTCGTTTCACTCGGATCAGGGCCGGCGAGATATTTTAAGGCTCGCGCGACCGAATTTGTTATTGGCTTCAAGCAGTTTGACAAGCGTGGCCACGAAAGCATCGCGCTCGTCGGGTTCCAGGCACTCCAGCAGGCGTTCCTGCGCGCGGAGCATTCCCGGATAGAGTTGACGCAGGACGTCCTCGCCCTGCGCCGTAAGACAAGAAATCACCGCGCGGCGATCCTTCTCGCTGCGCCGCCTTTCCACCAGCCCGGCATCGCTCAGGCGTCGCAGCACATCCGCGACATTGGTGCGGTCGATCCCAAGGCTGTTGGCAATGGCGATCTGGTCCGCATCCGGGTTGGTCGAAAGGATCGTCATCAGCCCGTACTGGACCGGCGTAATGTCCGATCCGGCCAGCTCCTCGAAGAACAGGGCATAATGCAGCTGGTGCAGGCGGCGGATGAGATAGCCCGGCCTTTGCCAGAGCGGCAGCTGCTGCATCAGTTCACGCAATTCGAGATTTTCCTTGCTGGCCTTACGCTCGCCGGAGGCGGGTTTGCCGGTATTTTTTCCGCGCGCGCCGGCCATGATCAGGCGCCCTGCTTGCGGTCATGGCCGGACACGGCCCGGTAGTTGGTGCTGATGGCGGCGAGTTCCTCGGGCGACACGATATCCTCGATCCGCTCGAACGGCCGGTCGCCGCTGCGTTCATAGACCAGCTTCAGGATCGCGTCGGGCGGCCGGGTGCGGTTGGTGCGCACGACATTGGCCGTCGCCTCCAGCCGGGATTCCTCATAGGCGGCGAAAGCCTCTTCCACCTCGCCGTGCCGGGCCAGCGCATCCGCCAGCGCGCGCGCATCGAGGATCGCTTGCCCGGCACCGTTCGAGCCGCGCGGATACATCGGATGCGCCGCATCGCCCAGCAGAGTGACCGGGCCGAAGCTCCAGCGAGGCAACGGCTCCTTGTCGACCATCGGATATTCGAGAATCCGCTCACTAGCCCGAATGAGCGCGGGCACGTCGAGGAAGTCGAAATGCCAGTCCTCGAAGGCGCCGATGAAATCCTCCAGACGCCCGCGGCGGTTCCAGTCCTGCCTGGCGTGGTCAGGCGTCTCGATCTCCGCCACCCAGTTGATCAGTTGGTTGCCTTCCGCGTCGATCGCGTCGCGGATAGGATAGATCACCATCTTGCCATGGCTGAGCCAGCCCGCGCGAACATAGGAGCGGCCGTCGAGAAACGGCTTCCAGCGCGCCACGCCGCGCCACATGTTGACGCCCGAATAGATCGGGCTGCCCTCACCGGGATAGAGCTGCGCGCGCACGGCGGAATGGATACCATCCGCGCCGATCACCGCGTCGGCCCTGACCGGCGGCAGCGCGCGGCCTGCCGTGTCGATGAAGTGGACCGTCGCGGTCTTGCCTTCCTGTTCCACCTTCACGCAGCGATGGCCCGTCATCACTGTGCGAGTGCCGGTCCGGGCGACCAGCGCACCGAGCAGGATGGATTGCAGATCGCCGCGATGGATCTGGATCTGCGGCGCATCGAAGCCCGCTGCAGTGCCCAGAGCCTCGCGATAGGCGACATTGCCGAAACGGTTGAAGAACCAGGAATGGGTTGCGCTGATCCCGGTCCGCTCCAACGCCGGGCCAAGGCCCAGCTCGCAAAGTTCGCGGCTGGCATGGGGCAGGATGCTGACCCCCACACCCAGCGGCCGCAGTTCGGCCGCCGCTTCATAGACCTGCGCGTGAATGCCTGTTTCGGCCAGCATCAGGGCAAGCGTCAGACCGCCAATGCCTCCCCCGATGATGACGACATTCTGCATATTGTATACCCCTTGGCGAGCAACATAAGTGCGAACGCGAGCGCGTCAAACGAAAAAGATGTATGCTGACGGAACCGCCTCGCCCGGTTCGTGATGAGCTGCGCGCGAAGGCAAGCGGGGGCACTGCGGGGCACCTAGACTGGCGGCCCAAGGATCAGGCGAGAGGAGGATGCAGGATGGACGATATAGCTGCTTTGCGGGAGGAACTCCGGGCGCTGAAGAACGATCTCGCCGCGCTTTCCGCCAGGTCCCGCAAGGCGGACGACTATGTCGATATCTGCAACCTGCAGGCCGCCTATGGCTATTATGTCGACAAGGGCCGGTGGGACGATGCGGCGGACCTGTTCGCGGAAGATGCCACACTCGAACTGGCCGGGCGCGGCGTCTATGTCGGGCGGGAACGGGTGCGGGCCTATCTGCATCATCTGCCGCCCTATGGCCGGGGCGTGCTCTACAACCACATGCAGCTGCAGCCGGTGATCCATATCGACAGCGAGGCCGGCACGGCCAAAGGCCGCTGGCGCAGCTTCATGATGGTGGGCGCGCTGGGTGCTGAGGCCCGCTGGGGCGAGGCGACCTATGAAAACCAATATCGGCGCGTGGACGGGCAGTGGCGCATCGCGCTGCTGCATGGCTACATGAACATCTACACCGAATATGAGCAAGGCTGGCACAAGGGGGGTGTGAAGCTGCTACGCTCTATCGACGGCCTCCAGCCCGACCGTGCACCGACAATGGAATATGAAGCCTATCCCGAGCCGGTGATCGCGCCATACCATTACGACAAGGTCTGATTGCGCCGAGCTGTGCCGGGGAGGGCGACGATGCGCCAATTCCCCCTCTTACTGCCGCGTTTCCGCCCTTTGCGGGATCAGCACGATCAGCAGCACGATCGCGGTGATCAGCACGACTGAAGCCAGCGGACGGCTGAAATCCAGCCCTCCCTTCGCCACAGGTTTGTCCAGGAAATCGCCAACAGTTGCCCCCAAGGGCCGTGTGAGGATGAAGGCGGCCCAGAACAGCGCGACATGACTGACTGCGCTGCGCCAATAGAGCAGCGCCAGGATCGCCAGCGCACTGCCGAATATCGCCGCCGCCCCCAGATAGCCGAGCGGTCCATCCGCCAGCCAGTCACCCAGCGCAGTGCCCAGTGTTTGGGAAAAGGTGATGGTCAGCCAATAATAAAGCTCCGCTCGCGGCTCGTGGACGCTCTGGACCGAAATAGTCCCCAATGCGCGGTGCCAGACGAGCAGACAAATCAGCACCAGAGCAAACAGCAGCAGGGAACCACCCGGATAACCGATACCCAGAGACCGCGTGGCGAAATCCGCCATCGTCGTTCCAGCCGTTGTGGATGCGATGATAGTGGACCAGTACAGAAAGGGATGGAACCGCCGCGCTCGAATCTGGATAGCAACCAGCACGACTAATGACGTGAGGAAAATCGCGGAGCCGACCAGATATCCGTTGATACCGCCCTGCCCTGCCTGCGCGGTCGTCTCGCCAAGCCAGCTCATGCTCACCGCATCCCCGGCGGTTTCACCAAGAGTGGTCGCCAAAATCTTGATGATCCAGAAGCCCAGCGTGATCGCAGGAACTTTGCTCAGGCCGTAACGCTCAGACAAATCCATAAGGAACCTCGCACACGGTAGGCCATGAAATTACGCTTCTTCAGGAAAAATAACAGCCGAAACCCTCGCGCCTCGATCAGCGCCCCACGCCGCCCGGCCCGAAATCCTCATAGCTCCGCTTCGCCAGATAGGCCCGGATCGCTTCCGCATCTGCGCGGGTAAGCTTGCCCCTGAAGCCCGGCATTCCATTCGGCGCCAGCGCGCCGTCCAGCAGGATGTCGAAGAAGGCATCGTTCATCACCAGCGGCGAGAGCCGCAAATCGGGATAGGCACCCGCACTGACCGCGCCGCTGCCATGGCAGCGCAGGCAGAAGCGACCGAACAAGCCGTCACCTTGCGCGACGGCAGCCGCATCTCGGGGCATCGCCTGCACGATCGGTTCACGCGCCCCCTGCAGCGGGTTGAATGGAGGGAGCTTGGCCTCGCCGTCCAGCGCAAAGACGAGCAGCCGGTTGGGTCCGATGGACTTGCCTGCCTGAAGCGCCATCACCCCGCCGGTCAGTGGCCAGCCGCCGCCCCATCCAGCCATCACCGCGACATATTGCGTGCCATCCAGCGTATAGGTGATCGGCGGGGCGAGAATGCCGGTCTGCGCATCGAAGCTCCACAGCTTGCGCCCGGTCTCGTCATCATAGGCAACCATCTGGCGCGCAGTATTGCCTGCGAAGACCAGTCCGCCGCCAGTAGCCAGTACACCGCCGTTGAACGGCGCTGCCTGATCCACTTTCCAGCGAGCTTTCTGCTTCACCGGGTCCCACGCGATCAGATAGCCCTTCATCCCGGCATAGAGCGCCTTGCGGTCAGCCTCGCTCATCGTGCCGCCGCCGCTCATCGCCACGCCCGAAGTATAGACGCCCGCGATCTTTCGTTCGGCATCGTTCGGCGCGAAAGGTATGCCCACATCCTGCGCGGGAATATAGACCAGCCCGGTTCGCGGGCTGAACGCCATGGGCGGCCAGTTGTGCCCGCCACCGGAGCTGGGGAACTGAAAATGCGCCTTGCCCGTGCGGTAATAGCGCGCGTCGGGCAGTTCGACCGGGCGCCCCGTCTTCGGGTCCAGCGCGCTGGCCCAGTTCACATTCACATAGGGCTTGCCGGAAATGAACTCGCCGGTCTGCCGGTCCAGCACATAGAAGAACCCGTTTTTTGGCGCCTGCATCAGCACCTTGCGCTGTTTTCCGTCAATCTCCAGATCGGCCAGCACCATGTTCTGCGTGGCGGTGTAATCCCAAGTATCCGCCGGAGTTTCCTGGAAGTGCCAGGCATATTCGCCGGTATCGGCATGCAGCGCTACTATGGAACTGAGGAACAGATTGTCCCCCTTTCCGTCGGAACGCATGCCATGGTTCCAGGGGGAGCCATTCCCGGTACCGATATAGACAAGGTCCAGTTCTGGATCGTACTCGATGGCATCCCACACGGTGCCACCGCCGCCATATTTCCACCATTCGCCTGCCCAGCTGGAGGCGGCCTTTGCCAGCACCTCATCCGAGGCGGCACCGTCCTTCACACCGGGCTTTCCGGGCACGGTGTAGAAACGCCAGCGCAGCTTGCCGGTGGCGATATCATAGGCCGAGACATAGCCGCGCGCGCCGAATTCCGCGCCGCCATTGCCGATCAGCACCATGTCCTTCACCACGCGCGGCGCGCCGGTGATGCTGTAATTCTCTGGCGGCGGGCTTGGCTGGTCGATAGTCTGCACCTGCCACACAGGCTTGCCGCTCTGCGCGTCGAGCGCGATCAGGTGGCCGTCCAATGCTCCGAGGAAAACCTTGCCATCCGCCACTGCCACGCCGCGCGAGACCGGCCCGCAGCAGGAGCGGGCGGAGGCTTCGCGCATGTCGGGATCGTAGCTCCACAGCAGCTTGCCACTACGCGCGTCGAGCACCTGCACGACATCATAGGCACTGACGAGATATATCCGCCCGTCCACCACGATCGGCGTCGCCTCCTGCCCGCGATCCGTGCCGAGATCGTGGAACCACGCAAGGTCGAGGCGGGAGACATTGTCCCGATTTATCTCTTCCAGCGGGGAGTATCGCTGGGCCTCCGCCGTGCGGCCATGCATTGGCCAATCCGCATCGGCGCTGCCGCAAGCCACCAGCAGGCAGGCAGCCGCCAATGCCAGCAGGTGCTTCATACCGTCGCTTCAGCCCGGTGCCGCGCCCGAGCGGCAAGGAATAGCGCCACCCCGCCCAATGCGAAGAACATGGCGAAAGTGCCGATGGCCATCTGCAACCCGCCAGCCGAGGCCGCCGCGCAGGCCGATCCCGGCACCTGCCCCGCCGCGCCCGCACATTGGGCGGCAAAGTCCCCGCCATAGATCATGGAGGATGCCGTATCGCTGACCGTGCCGACCAGCGGCGGGCCCACGCCTTGCCCCACAAGATGGACGATCAGCAGGAAAATGGCCGATCCGGTCGCCCGGCTCCAGGAATCGAGATTGCCGTGCAAGGTGGCGATGGCCGGCCCCATGGCTGTGTAGAAGAAGAACGATCCCACCAGCATCACCGGAATGGCGATAGCCAGTTGCCCACTGACCAGCCCCACCACGAACAGGGGCGCACCGATCAGCGACCCAAGCGCGGGAAAGCCCAGCAGCCAGCGCTGATCCCGCCGGGCGAAATGCTCACTGGCAAAGCCACCCAGCAAGGTCCCAACCAGCGAGGCAATGCCGGAAATGGTGCCGAAGACCAGCCCCGCCTGTGCCGCGTCCAGCCCGTAGCTGCGCGAGAAGAAGGCAGGCAGGAACGTGTTCACTCCGAAGCTGCCCAGGCTGATGCAGGTCACGCCCACCAGCAGGAAGCGGATCGTGGAACTGCCCATCATCCCGGTGAATACCTGCCATGTGCCCGGCCTGCCGCCAGCCTCGAGCGCGGGCGCCACCGTGGCCCGTACCGGTTCCTTCAGGAACAGGAAGCACAGCAACGAGATCGCCCCGCCGGCCACACCGAAGAACAGGAAGGTAGAACGCCAATCGTAATGCTCGGCAATCGCGCCACCCAGAAACGATCCGAGCAGCGAAGCAACCGGCACGCCGAGCATGAAGATGGAAATAGCCGATGCCCGCTTTTCCGGCGGATACATGTCGGAAATCATCGAATGGGGCGGTGCTTCCGTGGCCGCGCTGCCCACTGCCATGCCCAGCCGCGCGGCGAGCAGCTGGCCGAAATTCACCGTGAGCGCCATGATCGCGGTGAAGGCCGATCCGATCAGCAGGAAGGCTGCGGAAATTGTGGAGCGGCGATAGCGTTCCGCCATGCGAGCCACAGGGACGCTGGCCAGCGCGTTCACAACGGCAAAGGCCGTGCCGCCCAGCAGGCCGATCTGGAAATCGCTGACCAGAAACTCCGCCTTGATCTTCTCCGCCACCAGCGCAACGACCACGCGGTCGATAAAGCCGAAGGCATTGAGCGAGGCGAGCAGCAACAGGGCCACTGCACGGTCACGTTGCGTCACTGCATTCCCCCAAGGATCGGGCCGCGCTCGAATGGCGGGCGTTTCTCCCGTTTCTAGCGGCAACACCGCGGGCGAACGTGCCTGCAAGCGCAGAAGTGCGCGTGGCAGCGAAACTCAGTGCAGCACGGCCAGCGCGCGACATTCGCGCGGGGTGCGGCCGAAGCGGGCCTTGAAGGCGCGGCTGAAATGCTGGGAATCGCTGAAACCCCAGTAATGCGCGATTTCCGTGATGGAACGGGCGGCGAAGGCCGGATCGGTCAACTCGCTGCGACAGCGGTCCAGCCGGCGGTTCCAGATGATCCGGGCGACCGTGTTCGCCTCGCCTTCGAACAATTTGTGCAGAGTGCGGCTGGAACAGCCCAGTGCATGGGCGATCAGCGGTACGCCAAGGGCCGGGTCCGCCAGGTTGCGCTCGATGAAATCCAGCGCGGCCGCGCGGCGCCTTTCCTTCATGTCCGGCGGCAGGGCCCTGTCGCCCGCGCGCACGGCGAGTTCCAGCAATTGCACCACTTGCCTGCCGATCAGATCGCTTTCATGGCCGCTCAGTTCCGCGCCGGTCATCACTGCCGCAGATGCCGTGGCGTGCAGCACCTGCACCGCGCCTGACCGATAGCTGCGCGGCAGGCCCCACCACTGGAAGCCGGGGCGCGGGGCGGCCAGGGCCTCGCAGGGCAGAGTGATCGTCAACTGCCGCGAATGACCGGGTGCCTCGAACTCGTAAGGCAGGTCCTTGCGCAAGGCACACCACTGGCCCGGACGAATCTCGATCTCGCGCCCGTGCTGCCGCAGGCGGGTGCTGCCTTCCTCCTGGAAAAAGAACTTCAGTGCGGCCTCTTCTCCCTCTCGGTCGAACCGGGGGGCCTGCGCGATGCGGTGGCGGCCGAGCGAGGCCTGGCACAGTCGTACCGGGCCGAAGTCGCTGCCCCGGATGGATGCCTCGCGGTCGTCATCGATCTCCACCCGGTCCGCGCCGGTGAAGGCCAGCCATTGCCGGCTGCGTTCGAGGCGGCTGCCCGCCCGGGTGGAAAAAACCTTCAGCATCCTGGCTCTCCGCCGGCCACGCAGGGGTCTTGCCCGACCCGCTTGTGTTTATGGCCGTTTCGGCAGAACTAATTGGCGGCGGGCATGCTGTCCAGAAGAGGCGGCGCCCCGAAATGAGAGGATCACACGACCATGGCACTCATCGCAGTGGAAGACGAACTGGCGATCAGGCAGCTTTACGCCCGTTATAGCTGGGCGCTCGATACCGGCGATACAGACGGATATTGCGATCTCTTCACCGAGGATGCCGAAGCGACGGAAGAGACATCCTCCGGCGAACTGGAAGTGCGCAAGGGGCGCGACGAGATCCGCAAGCTGGTGCTGAAGTTCCATGACCGGCCGGACTTCCCCGGACACCAGCACCAGATGGCCCAGTTTCTGTTCGAACCCGATCCGCAAGGGCGGCCCGCTCGCTGGGTAGTGCGCAGCTACGCCTGGGCCACCATCAACCGCCCACCCGAACACCCGATCCTGCACTGGTGCGGTCATGTGCGCGACGAAGTGGTGAAGGTCGATGGGGAATGGAAGATCGCCGCCAAGGATATCATGGGCTGGGCAGGCAAGGTCCTGGAACGGTTCGAGGCGCGCGGCTGACGAAAACGGCGGCTGCGCTTTCAGTCCCGAACCAACGCAGACAGGCAAGTCGGCGCGGGCCGCTGGTGTTAGCCGGATCGTGAAAGGATTCACGATGAGCCAGACTGCCCTGCCCGACTTGCCTCCTGCCCGCCACCATATCGGCGGGGAATGGGCTCAGCCATCGAGCGGGGCGACCATCCCGGTGGAAGACCCTTCCACCGGCGAGGCCGTGGGCGAAATCGCTGCCGGCAAAGCGGAGGATATCGATGCCGCCGTCACTGCCGCCCATCGGGCAATGTATTCGCCGGGAACCCCGCGCTGGACGCCCGCCCAGCGGCAAGGCGCCCTGCTGAAGCTGGCCGATGCGCTTGAAGCACGGGCAGAGGAATTCGCCCGGCTTGAATCGCTCGACGCGGGCAAGCCGATCTTCAACGCGCGGATCGTGGACGTGCCCGGCGCGATTGCCGCCCTGCGTTATTTCGCGGGCTGGGCAACCAAGCTGACCGGAGAGACGATGGAGCTTTCCGCGCCCGGCAATTGGCACGGCCATGCCCGGCGCGAACCGGTAGGCGTAGTGGGCCAGATCGTGCCGTGGAACTATCCGCTGATGGGCGCTGCCTGCAAGATCGGCCCCGCTCTCGCCGCAGGCTGCGCGGTGGTACTGAAACCCGCCGAGCAGACATCCGTTTCAACGCTTCGGCTGGCGGAACTGGCAAGCGAATGCGGCGTTCCGGCAGGCTATTTCAACGTGGTAACCGGTCTGGGCGCAGAAGCGGGCGCGGCGCTGGTGGACCATCCCGATGTCGCCAAGATCTCCTTCACCGGCTCCACTCTCACCGGGCGGCGGATCGCGGAGAGCTGCGGACGGCAGATCAAGCGCTGCACCGTGGAACTGGGCGGAAAATCGCCCGTGATCGTGCTGCCCGATGCCGATCTGGATGCCGCGGCACGCGGGATCAGCACGAGCATTTTCTTCAATACCGGCCAGACCTGCTCGGCAGGATCGCGCCTGCTCGTCCATGCCAGCGTGGCAGGCGAATTGGTGGAGCGGATCGCCACCATCGGAGCAGGCATGGCAATCGGTGCTGCAGGCGATCCCGAGACACGGCTTGGCCCGCTGATCTCCGCCGCCCAGCATGGCCGGGTTTCCGGCTTCGTGGAAAGCGCGCAGGCCGAAGGCGCGACGCTGGCGGCAGGCGGTGCTCTTTCAGGCAAGGGCCATTTCTTCCGCCCGACCATCCTTACGGAGGTTTCTGCCCGGATGGCCGCTGTGGAGGAAGAAATCTTCGGCCCCGTATTGTGCGTCGCCACTTTCGAGACGGGCGACCTCGACGAGATCGCGGCGCTGGCCAACGACACCTCCTATGGCCTCGCTTCGTATGTATGGACGCGCGACCTTGCCAAGGCGCTTGGCCTGATCGACCGGTTGCGGGCAGGCACGGTGCGGATCAATTCGGGCGGGGGGAACGACTTTTCCATGCCGGTGGGGGGCGTGAAGCAGTCCGGCTTCGGGCGCGAGAATGGCCGAGCCGGGGTTGAAGCCTATACGGAGCTGAAATCCGTGACGATGGTGTATTGATGGCACAGGAATCCGCAGCCCCCATGCCCGGCCTGGTCCCGGCCTTCAGACTGGCAGTGGACTTCGGCCCCTCGCTCGAGGTCGGACAACTGCCTATCGGTGGCGTACGCAGCCATTGGCCTGTTACTGGTGGGCACCTGTCCGGCGAAGGGCTGGAAGCACGCATAGCCGGCGGCGGCGAAACCCGCTTCGCTCGTGCCGACGGCGTGACCGTGGTGGAAGCAAGCTATTACATCGAAGCCGCTGGCGCGCTCGCCCGCGCTTTCGGCACTGGATATCTCACCACGGACGGCGATTTCACGGGCACCCGCCTGACCCTGCTGTTCGAGGGAGAGGTCGACGGCCCGCTCGCCCATCTCGCTGGCGCTGCCTATGTCGCCGAACGCGAAGCTGGCGGCACAACCCTCGCCATTCACAGGATCGTCTGATGCGGCTGGAACTCGCACTCGAAATGCAGCTCACGCTCGGCCCGCGCATGCATATCCAGATGGACGGCTATACGCGCGGTGCGGTGCTAATCGAGGAAGGCACTTTCCAGGGCCCCGGAATTTCCGGGCGGATCGTGCCGGGCAGCGGCGGCGATTTCCCGCTGGTTCAGGAAGACGGGAACGGCCGCTTCGAATCCCAATATCTGCTGGAAACCGATGACGGCGCCTTCATCCTCAAGCGCAGCACCGGCATCCGCCATGCCCCGCCCGAAGTGGTGCGGAAGCTGCTGGCGCGCGAGCCGGTCGATCCGGCGAGCTATTACATGCGCATGACCCCGCGCTTCGAAGCTCCCGCCGGGCCCTATGACTGGCTCAACCGCACGATCTTCGTCGGCGTGGGCCAACGCAACCCCAACGGCTCGCTGTTCCGCTTCTGGAAGGTGGTCTGAGCCGATGGAACAGTTCGACTATATCGTCGTCGGCGCCGGTTCCGCCGGATGCGTGATCGCCAATCGCCTGAGCGAAGACCCGTCCTGCCGGGTGCTGCTGCTGGAAGCGGGGGGCAGCGACCGGCGGATGGACGTGCAAATCCCCCTCGCCGTCTCCAAGCTGTGGCCCAATCCCGATCTGACCTGGGGCTTCTTCTCCGAGGAAGAGCCCGAACTGGGCGGACGCCGCCTGCCAGTGGCGCGTGGGCGGATGCTGGGGGGCACGTCGTCGCTCAACGGGATGATGGCCATTCGTGGTCACCGCCGCGACTATGACGGCTGGCGCGATGCGGGCCTGCCCGGCTGGGGCTGGGACGATGTGCTGCCCTATTTCCGCAAGCTGGAAAGCCATTGGCGCGGCGACACGCCGTTACATGGCGGCAGCGGCCCGCTATGCGTGCAGCCGCATCCCGCACCCAGCCCGCTGATGGCCAATGCGGTGGAAGCCGCCCGCGCCATGGGCTTTCCCATTACGATGGATTTCAACGGTGAGCGGACGGACGGTTTCGGCATGCCCGATTTCACCATCCGCGACGGGCGCCGCCACAGCGCCGCCGACGCCTATCTAAGGCCCGCCCTGTCTCGCCCCAATCTGGAAGTGCGCACTCACGCACTGGCCACGCAGGTTCTGTTCGACGAACGGCGAGCGACAGGGCTGGCATGGCTGCAAGATAGCGAAGAAAAGCAGGCCAGTGCCGCACGGGAAGTGATCCTGTGCGGCGGCGCAATCAATTCGCCGCAATTGCTGCTGCTCTCCGGCATCGGCCCGGCAGGGGATCTGGCGGGAATCGGAATTCCGGTGCTGTGCGACAGCCCCGATGTAGGCGGTAATCTGATGGACCATCCCGGGACGGGGATGGAGTTCGATCTTGCCCCCTCGCTCGCCTTCGAAAAGCAGTTGCGGCTGGACCGGCTGATGATGTCCGGCCTGCGCTGGCTTCTGCGGCGGAACAGCCCGTTCGGTGCGCCGCCGCTGGCAATCTCCGCCAATGTCGCGACCGGTGCGGACCCCGATCATGTGGACCTGCATATCCTGCTGATCCCGCTGGCGATGGAATCGCGCGTCTGGTTCCCTGGCATCGCCCGGCCTTTCGGGCCGCGCATGGGAGCCATGTGGTCGCTGAACTATCCGGCGAGCCGGGGCTGGCTGAAACTGGCGGCGCCCGATCCGCGCGCCCATCCCCGCATTCGCTTCAATCTGCTTTCAGCGGAGGAGGATCGGGCGGAAATGGTGCGCGGATATCGCACCTTGCGCAGCCTCCTTTCCCAACCGGCTCTGGCCGAAGTGACCGGTGCGATCAGGCGGCCGGAACGCTCGCCCGAGAGCGACGAGGAAGTGCTCGATTATGTCCGCGCCACTGCCGCCACCGCCTATCACCCCTCCGGCACCTGCCGCATGGGCGGTGACGAGCGCGCGGTGCTGGATGGCCAATTGCGCGTGAGAGGCGTGGAAGGTTTGCGCGTTGCCGACGCATCCATCTTCCCGTGCCTGCCGGGCGGGAACACCAATCTGCCGGTTATCATGGTTGCGGAACGGGCAGCCGATTTCATCAAGGCAATTCGGTAAGCGGCCAAGGGGAGAAGGGCGTCATGGGTATGCTTGAGGGCAAGGTCGCCATCGTAACCGGCGCAGGGCGCGGGATCGGACGCTGCCACGCGCTGGCCCTGGCAAACGAAGGCGCGGCAGTGCTGGTCAACGATGCCGGCACGGCCATCACCGGAGGCGGAAAGGACGAAGCGCCAGCAGACAGCGTCGCGAGCGAAATCAAGGCGATAGGCGGCCGTGCCCTCGCGGACACAAGCGATATAGGCAGTTGGGACAGCCCGCGAGCTCTGGTCGAACGCGCCGTCGCGGAGTTCGGGCGACTGGACATCGTGGTCAATAATGCCGGCATCACCTGCTACGATTCCATCGCCACCGAAACCGGCGAGAACTGGCAACGGGTTATGGAAGTCAACCTCACCGGCACCGCCGCCATGCTTCATTGGGCGGCCCGCTATTGGGAGACACAGGGGCCGGAACTGGGCCGCGCGGTCATCAATACCTCGTCCCCTGCTGGGACGAACCCGCCACCGGGCGCTATCTCCTATGTCGTATCCAAAGCCGGGGTCGCCGCGCTGACCATGGCCGCCGGCACGGAACTTTGCCATCTGGGCGTGCGGGTGAACGCGCTGGCCCCCATGGCCCGTTCGCGCATGAGCGATGCCATCCCCATCCTCGACGAGATCATGAAAGTGCCGGAGACCGGGCTGGACCGAATGGCGCCGGAAAATGTCTCGCGCCTGATGCTTTATCTCGCCTCCCCCGATTGCCGCTTCACCGGCCGCGTCTTCGGCGTGGATGGAGACCGCATCTACCTGTTCCAGAGCATGAGTGCCGAAACTGCGATCGACAATGGCGCAATGGCATGGACGCACCCGGGGCTGGCCGCAGCACTGGAGACGCTGCCGCAGCGGGATGCCTCGTGGATGATCGCGCCCGATCTTCACATCCAGGCAGGTGCGCCGCCGCAAGAGGTGCTCGATGCGTTCGGCCGGATTGCCCAGGGCGAGTCTGTCGAAGTCTGGAAGCCGATCGACCGACGTTAGGCCGCGGGCGCAGTTCAGCCGCTGGCGGCCTGCCAGCGTTCCAGCTTGCGATAGATGGTGGACGGGCTGATATCCAGGTCCCGCGCAGCTTCGGTGACATTGCCACCATGGGCTGCGATACTGCCCTCGATAATGATCCGCTCGATCTGCGCAAGGCTCATGCCCCGCGTCGCGTGCACCACATCGGATGGCGAAGTGGCAGGGGCGATGGCAGGCGTGACTGGCGGCAGCCCTTCACGCGGTGCCTCTCGCGCCGCGGGCGCCGTCGGGGTCTGGATGTCCAACAGCGGCCCCTCGCCCACTACCACGGCCCGGCGCACGCAATTCTGCAATTCACGCACATTGCCCGGCCAGTTGTGGCGGCGAAGCGTGGCCAGCCCTTCTGGGGAGATGCCCTCCAGCTTGCGCCCCTCATCGGCGGCAAACCGCTCCATGAACGCCTCTGCAATCAGAACCACATCCTCGCCCCGCTCACGCAAAGGCGGCATTTCCAGCGGGATCACGTTGAGGCGGTAGAACAGGTCTTCGCGAAAACGCCCTTCGGCCACTTCCCGCATGGGATTGCGATTGGTCGCACAGACGATCCGCACATCCACCGGTTCGGGCTTGCTCGAGCCGACCTTCTGGATCATGCCGGACTGGAGGAAGCGCAGCAGCTTCACCTGCAGTTTCAACTCCATCTCGCAAATCTCGTCGAGAAACAGCGTCCCCCCATGGGCTTCGCGTGCGGCGCCGGCGCGATGCTCTATGGCGCCGGTGAAGGCCCCCTTCACATGGCCGAACAACTCGGATTCCAGCAGATTCTCAGGGATCGCCCCGCAATTGATCGCCACGAAGGGCCCGCGCGAGCGGCGGCCGGCACGATGGATCGCCTCGGCGGCGACTTCCTTTCCGGTGCCGCTTTCTCCGGTGATGAACACCGTTGCGTTGGAATCCGCGATATTCTCGATCTCGCGATAGACGGCCTGCATGACCGGCGAACTGCCGATAAAGCCCTGGAACCGGTCGCGCCTCGTCGCGCGGCGGGCCACTTTCACTTCGCGCGCCAGCTTGCCGCGTTCGGCAGCATTGCGCACCGTGGTGAGCAGCCTCTCGCCTGAAACAGGCTTCACCAGGAAATCGTAAGCCCCTAGCCGCATGGCCGAGACCGCGCGCGAGAGCGAGCCATCCGCAGTGATTACGATCACGCTGGTTTCGCCAAGGCTGGCACTATGCGCCTCAAGCAGGTCGAGCCCGTTGCCGTCCGGCAATTGCAGGTCCAGCAGAATCGCCTCGTAGCCCGCCCGGAACTGGACGTCCGCTTCGGCCACGCTGGAGGCGACCTGCACTTCGAAACCCGCTTCGCTCAGCTGGGCAGAATAGCTCAGCGCGAGCGAGGCGACGTCCTCGACAATCAGGACCCGGGCGCGGCTCATCCTTCAAGCCTGAAGCGGGCATGGAAGGGATCGTCCAGATCCTCGCGCAGGATCTGCCGCTTGTCGCCGAAATGCTCGAGGCAGCCGGTCAGGAGCCCGTGGGCGATTTCTGCGAAGGGGCGATGGGAGTTATATTCAATGGCTACTGCTCCCCGATCCCACTTGGCGCGCACGCTGGGCGGCTGCGCGCCGGGATGCATCACCTGCACGTCACGATGGATATGATCGTCCACGTCGAACAGCAGATCGTCCGCATTGTCATAAAGGACCATGATCGCCCGATGATTGGCGATGAAACTATGGAAGAGATATCTGCCGAAGTCGCGCGAGAGCATGACCGGGTCGAAGCCAGAGATTTTGGCCGCCACGGCAAGCAGTTCGCTGGCCTCATCGGAGGGATATTGTCCTTCCGACGTATAAGCTCCGCCGCTGGCGAGATCCGCCTCTTCTATAACCGCCTCGACAAACACAGGCCCACCCGTCTCCTCAAGAAAAGACAGAAGCTTCCTGATAATTGCACCCTTCATTTTCGGTTTGTTCCGTTCCTGCAAATTTGTTCTGCAGGACGAGGAGCAAGGACCGTGCCGAATTGAATCGGCGGATTCCGGGCGCAAAAACCTTCGCCACCCTCGCATAACGCGAATTCCTTTGCATTTTGCGAAGAAAATTCTCGCGAAATGCAAAAGCAGCATCTGGCTTCCTTCGCAAAATGCGGTTTCCGGCCGTTTCGCGAACTGGCACGCCTCTTGAAACAGTCCTGGCCAACAGGCGGCACGGAGCCGCCCGATGGAGGCAGGATCGTGAAGTACCGCAAACAGATTGCCGCACTCGCCATTATGACACTGGCCAGTGCCTGCGCGGCGGGACCGGCGCCAGCGAACTTGTCCGGAGCCGGCTGGGCTCCCGGCCAGATAGCAGGCAAAGACCACCCTCAGGGTGAGTGGGTCGCGCGCGCACCGGCGGCACCTGCCCCTGCAACAGCCTGCCTGGTGCAACAGCCCGCGGAGATTGCCGGGCTGCATCCCGCTGCCTGGTCCGAAATCGCAGACACCGCTGCTCCGCTCGCACCGGGCGACCGCCTGCGGATCGACCTGCTGGGCGACGCGGACGACTTGTCCGGCATTTATGTGATTGGAAGCGACGGACGCCTGTCCATGCCGGGGATCGCCCCTGTCGACGCCGCCGGGCGCTCCGAGGCCGATCTTTCGGCACTGCTGCGCGAACGACTGGTGACGGCACAGATCGTGCGCCCGCTGCGCAATGCGGTGACTGTATCCTTGGTCGAGTCTGGCGGAATCGCAGCCGGGGTTTCCGGCGCGGTGTTCCAGCCGGGTACAGTGCGCGTGGGCGAAAGGTCGGCGGAGACCCGCGTGGGTCTCAAGGAAGGCCCGGTGCGCGGGGACGACAATGCCTCTCGCACAATCGGCGCGGCCATTCGCAATGCGGGCGGCGTGCGCCCGGACGCGGACGTAGCCCATGTGTATCTTCTGCGCGACGGCGCCTATCTCGCAATCGACCTTTCCGGACTGGCCGCAGGCACCGGCGCTTCCGACGTCACGCTGACTTCGGGCGACCGGATCGTGGTGCCCAGCCGCAATTGTTTCGACGAAACGCTGGTTCGTCCCAGCCCGCTGACGGCGCCCGGCATCCGCGTCTACATGTCGAACCTCACACGTGGTGCGAACAACAATGCCGGCGCGGCCATCGGCCAGGAAAGCACGTCGCTGCCCTATGGCACCCGGCTGCTCCAGGCACTGGTTTCGATGAATTGCGTGGGCGGCAGCTACATGACGTCAGACCGGCGAGCGGTGCTGATTTCCCGCAATCCCCTGAACGGCGAGAGCATCGTGGTCGAACGCGACGTTGAAAAGCTGGTCCGCATGGCCAGCCGCGACGACGCCAACCCCTATCTGATGCCGGACGACGCGATTGCCTGCTACGACAGCCGCTGGACCAATCTCAGCGAGGCCCTGGGTATGGTCTCCAATCTGGTGAACACGGCCACTCCGGCGATCATCGTCTCGCGGGTGGGCAAATAATGAACATGTACGCCGATATCGCCCCGCCTCCACGGCGTCTCGCGCGCCTCTGGCATGTGGTGCGCGATGGGCTGCCCTCGGTAGGGCGCTATCGCCGCTACATCGCGGCAATGTCGCTCCCGCTCGGGGCGATCTGGCTCGTCACGGCAGCCTATCTCGCCATGGCGCCCGATCGCTACGAGAGCCGGATGTCGTTGATCCTGCCGGGCTCCGGCCCGGGCAGCACGCTCAATCTGGAATCCATCGGGCAGGCGAGCGGCAATGCCTCATCGCCCTTTTCCAGCTCAACGCTGAGCCCGACGGAGAACTACAAGCGGCTACTGCTTTCCGACCCGGTGCTGGGCGAAGCGGCCCGCAAGGCCGGGGAAGACGAAGCCGCCTTCCCTCAGCCCTCGATCAAGCTGATAGACCAGACGAACCTCATCGAGGTGACGATGCCCGCCGGCACGCCCCAGGTTGCCCAGAAGCGCATGCGTGCCCTGCGTGGGGCATTCCTTCAGGCGCTGGACAACTTGCGCCAGGACGAAGCCCGTGCCCGCGAGGAGAGCGATGCCGAGCATATCGCGCAATTACAGCGCAAGGTGGAAAGTGCCCAGCGGGCCTTGCTCGACTTCCAGGGCAAAACCGGCCTCGTCTCGCTCGACCAGTTCGCCAGCCGTATCTCTGCGCTCGATGAGCTGCGTACCAAGGAACGGGACCGGCGAGTGCAACTTTCCGAAAATAGCGCGAGTGAAGCGTCGCTGGCCCGTTCGCTGGGCGTTTCGCTGCCGCAGGCGCGGCAGGCCATGTTGCTGAAGGCCGATCCGGTGTTCCAGGAATTGCTGACCCGCTATGCCCGTTCGGCGGCCGACGGGACGCAGCAGGGCGCGACGCTGGGCAGTGCCCATGGCAAGATGGAGCAGCTCACCGCCGAGGGCGACGATCTGCGCGAGGCAATGGCGAAGCGCGGTTCGGCCCTGACCCGACTGCCCACCGCCAAGGTGCTCGCCTTTGCGGATCTTTCCGTCTCCGAAGGACGGGCCCGGCTGATGGAATCCTATGTCCTGCACGACAGCGATCGCAGCGGAAGCGCTGCGGCGCTTGCGGAAATCCATCGCCAGATCGGGCAGGAACAGGGCGTTTCGCAAAGGCTGGTGAAGGATGCCTCGCAACTGGCCGATCTGGTACGCGACGTACGGGTGACGGAGGCGGTGTTCAGTTCCGCCCTTGCCCGGCTGGACACCAACAAGGCCGATCCCTTCGCATCCTATCCGCTTGTCCAGACACTGGAAGCACCTTCCCTGCCTCGCAGCAAGGCCGCACCGTCGCCGCTGATCGCCCTTGCGGGCGCCATGGCGGCATCCATCCTCGTCATCTTCGGGTTCCTGCTGCTGTGGCTGCGCCAACCGATCATCCGCAAACTGCTGCCGAACGCCTGATCTCGGCCACCATCCAGTCGACCTGGGTGCTGTGGCTGATCGGCGGGCTCTATCCGGCGGGCCCGGCGCTGGGCTGGGTGCTGGCCGCGATGGCCAGCGCCCGGATCTACATCGCCCCCGGCCTGCCGGAAGAGCAGCGCCCCGGCCCGCTGCCTGCCACGATCTGGCTGTGGCTGGCAGGCATGGGCGCCATGCTGCTGATCCTGTGGATCGGCCATGCGAATTTCGATCTGGGCACCGGACAGACGATCAAGTCGTCGGTCGGCTGGGCCAAGGGCTGGGCCCTACTGGCCCTGTTCCCCTTTGCCGGAGCGGTCCTCAGGCCGCGCCCGCAGGTGATCTATCGCGCGATCTGCAAGCTGGGGCTCCAGTCGCTGATCCTGCTGCCCCTGTTCCTTGCCGCACCCTATGCAGGCCTGCCGGGAACCTTGTGGGTCTCCCCGCTCAAGATCGTGGGCGGATCGGGCCCCGAATATTTCGCCGCGATCCTCTATACGCTGGAACCCGGCGTCGGCACGCCCCGCTGGCAGTTCTTTGCCCCGTGGTCCCCCGCGGCGGGAATGGTGGCGGTGATCTACGTCCTGCTCGCCGCGCGCGATGCGAAGCCTTCCTGGCGCGCGGTGGGCATAGCGGCCGGCCTCGCGCTGGCGATCTTCTCCCAGTCGCGGCTGGCTCTGGTCGCAGTGCTGGCAATCCCGCCTTTCGTGCTCCTGGCCGCGCGGATTCACCGCCCGTCGAGCTGGATGGCCGCGGCACCGGCCGCCCTCTTCGCCGGCTTCTTCGGTCCGGCGATCAACGCTTTCATCGGCCGGATGGTCAATGACTTTGCCGCCGCACGCGCGGATTCCAGCCGCGTGCGCGCTGCCCTCGGCCGGATCGCACTCGACCGCTGGCAGACCGAGGCCCCGATCTTCGGCCATGGCGTGGTAGAGAACGGCCCGCATCTGGTGGAATATATGCCGATCGGCAGCCACCACACGTGGTTTGGCCTGCTGTTCGTGAAAGGCCTTTCCGGTGCGGCCGCGCTGGCCGTTCCGCTGTTCGCGAGCTTTGCCGTGCTGTTCTGGCGCGCGCGCGAAAGCGCGCTGCAGCGCGCCGGGCTTGCCATGGTCTGCGTGCTGATCCTCTACAGCTTCGGCGAAAATCTGGAGGCGCTGGCCTATCTCATCTGGCCCGCACTGGTAATCCTGGGCTGCGCCCTGGGCGAGAGACTTCACAAGGTTCACAAGGCCGCCTGAGCCCCCGCTACCGCTCGCCCGGCGCCCTTGCCGCCAGAAGCGTCCCCTCCCCCTGACCTAAGCACCCTGAACCGGACGCCCTGATCCGGGCCCTTCCCCCAAGCCCCTTCCCCCTCCTGCCCGGAAGCAGGACAAAAAAGGACCGGCCGGGCAAGGGGAGCCCGACCGGTCCGCGGTTCACCGGCTTCGTCAGGCCCGGTTGAGGGAAACCCGGGTGAAGAGATCCCGCCAGGCGAACCGTACCTGATTGCCGATCATGCGAGCCGTCGCCCTGCCGTTGAGGCCCATCTGGTCGAGCGGCATCAGGCGGAAGCGGCGGATGGCGGCCTCTATCGCATCGGCCGTATCCAGCCTGAGGCACAGCCCCGCACCGCCGACCTGCTCTGGCAGCCCGTCGATGTCCGCTACGAGGATGGGCCTGCCCGCCAGCCGGGCCTCGGTCGCGACCTGGCCATAGGCTTCCCACAGCGAGGGCATGACGATGGCATCGCATTGGGCAAGGAAGCCCGACAGATTCTTCACTTCGCCATGGAAGCGGATGTTGGCGGCATCGCCGGCAAGGCGGCGCAATTCCTCTTCCTGCTCGCCATAACCGCCGACGAGCAGTTCGATCTCCCCCGGACGGAAGCGCTTGCACGCCTCGATCAGCGGGCCGAAATTCTTCACCGGGGCCAGCCGCCCGTAGCAGCCGAGCCGCAGGACCTGCCCGTATTCCGGGGCGACCGGGGCCAGCCGCAGCAGGGCCTCCTTGCACGACCACGGATAGATCGTGCGGCAACGCGCTGCATCGATGTCCGCTGCCTGACGCAGCCAGCGTGCCTGCGCCCGCGATACGCACACCACCTCGTCCACGGATCGCTCCGAAAGCGCGAGCCGAAGCAAAGTGCGGAACCGCGCCTTCCTGGGCACGCGGCGCTTCTCATAGGCATGGGTATAGGTGTGCTCCACATGCACTACATGCGCGTGCGGATTGCGCTGCCGCAGCGTGCGGAAGAACAGCAAATTGCTCCAGGCAGGCGGGAAATGCGTGATGATCACATCCGCCTCCGGCAGTTGCGGCGCCATGCGCCAGCGCGGATCGAACGGCATCACCATGCTGTTGACCAGCTGGGCGATCAAGGGATCCTCGAACACGCGCAGGCCGTTGGTCACGCCGCCCATGCCGAAATCGTCGAGCAGATGGTAAACCCGCAACATCACGCAGCCTCCTTCAGATAGAGCCGGGCCAGCTGCCGGAAACGGTCCGGGCCCAGAAGATTGGCGACCAGGACCGCGCCGAGCGTGGTGACGGTCTTGACCGGTTCGGCCAGCACCATGCGGGGCCCGGCACGCAGCGCCCTGATCATCAATGTCCCGGCAAATTCGATATCGCCCAGCTGGATGGCCCGGCGTGCGAGGTAGCGCAGCTGATAGGCACGCGCGGATTTGCCATGTTGCATGGCGAATTCTGGCGCATAGGCGGCAACCTTGCGCAGCATGGCTTCCCAGCTGAGATATTGCTTCACGATATTGGCGGAGAGCGCGCCGGACACGATGCGATAATCGGTCAGCAGCCCCTCGATCCCCTCGAAGGCGACCTGATGGCGCACTGCCAGACGGACCCATAATTCGATATCCTCCGACTGGCGGAAGCTCTCGTCGAACCAGCACGGACGATCGGGCTCGCCCGGCATCGAAAAGGCAGCGCGATCGATATCGCGCCGGCGCAGCACTGCCGCACTGCCATTGCCCACCGGGTTGCGCTGCAGGATCAGCGCAGACGTGATCCGGGTCAGTTGCGGCCGCATGGCCACGGCCAGCGCGGTGCCGTGCCGATCCACCATGCGCGATCCGGCAAAGCTGACCCCGATGGCGCGGTTGGCCTCGAGATGGATGAAATGCAGCCGCAGCTTGTCGGGGTGAAAACAATCGTCGGAATCGAGCAGCGCGATGTAGTCCCCGCGCGCGCAGGCGATGCCGGTATTGCGCGCACCGGCAAGGCCGCGATTGGACTGCGACACGATCCGGATACGCGGATCGAGAAAGCTCCTGACGATATCCATCGAACCGTCGGTGCCGCCATCGTCTACCACGATGAGTTCGAAATCCGTGAAGCTTTGCTTCAGGACCGAGCGGATCGCGTCGGCCACATAGGCTTCGACATTATAGACCGGCATCACAACCGAAATACGGGGATTGGCCATGGGATATGCTCCTTTGGGATTGTGGCCGTCAGGCGAACAGGCGCTGGCGCAAGGTGCGCGGGATGAAAGGGCTGAAGGCCGCCCCTGCCAGTGTCAGGGCACCGCGCCGGAAGTCCTCGAGAAAGGCATGCGCATCGGCCCGCAGGCCGCGCAGGACGAAGCCCAGTGCGATGCCTGCCGGGCCGCCCGTGCGCAGGGCGCGCCGGGCAAGGTAACGGCAATAAAGCGCCTCTGCCCCCGAAAGGTCCGCGATGTGGCGATAACGGTCCGCCAGCATTGCCCAGCCGGCCAGCATCGCGCCGAGATCGGACGACAGGCCGCCTTCGCTCATCCGATAATCGACCAGCGTTTCCCCGATGCCTTGCAGATGAAAGCCCCGCTCGATCAGGCGGGCGAGCAGGTCCTGATCCTCCGCATGGGAAAGCGTCTCGTCAAAACCGCCCGCAGAGCAGAGCGCGGCGCGGGAAACCACGAGATTGGACGTGGTGCAGGACGGATTTTCGCCCAGCACCTGCTCCAGCGCGAGCAGGCCGGATGGAACGGTAGAATAGGTCCGCGCCGGGCCCATGCCGCGCCCGGCAGGCGGGCGGAAGGCGATCCGGGCAAAGCTGCCGGCCAGATCGCCCCGGCGTTCGTGCAGCAAGCGATGGCACAGCAGCTTGTCGGCGCACCACTGATCGTCGGCATCCAGAAAGGCGATAAACCGCCCGCGAGCCAGTTCGACCCCCAGATTGCGCGCGCTCGACACTCCGCCATTGTCGCGGCTGACCACGCGGATGCGATCGTCGCGATCCGCGTAATAGAGCATGCGGTGCAGCGTATCGTCGCTGGAGCCGTCGTCGATCAGCAGAAGCTCGAAATCTTCGCAATATTGCTCGAGGACGCTCTTGATCGCCTCGCCTACGGTGCCGGCGGCATTGTAGGCGGGCAGCACGACACTGAAAAACGGTTCGTTCATGACAGCTCTCCCTTGAGTGTGGCGATGTGGGATCCGGGAAAGGCGAGGCGCAGCGCGGGCAGGCAAAGCGCCAGAGCGAGACCTGCCGAATAACCGATGCAGGCCAGGGCGATGGAGTGGCTCGCACCCAGCGCCAGGCCGCCCAGGCCGAAGACCGTGGCCGTGGCCGCCATGCGCGTTTCGCGCAGCGGTTCGCCGTCGGCGCGATATTTCGCGCCCAGCATGGCCCCGCACATCAGCGGCAGCGCAGCCAGGCACAGCAGCGAGAGAAACGGGGCTGCCGACACCCATTTCGGACCGAACAGGATCGGAACGTAGATGGGAGCCAGCAGCCCCTGACAGGCGACGAGCAGGACCAAGGGGGGTAGTCCCAGAAGGAACGCCTGGCGCAGTTGCACCTCACGCTCCCGCTCGCCGCCTGCCCGGCACAGGCTGGGGAACAGCACTGTGCCGAAGGCGGTAATCAACGATTGCGAAATGCCGAGCCCGGCATTGAACGCGAAATAGTAGAGGCCCAGCGCATCGAGCCCGAGCATGGCGCCGACAATCAGCTTGTCCGCCTGCAACCGGGCAGCGGCCAGCATCTCGGAAGCAAGCACGGCGGGGCCATAGACCGCGAAGACGCGCCAATGGGCATAGCCGGCGGCAGGGCGCGGGGCCCAGGGGCGAGCCCGGCGGGCAAGCAGGGTCCAGACGGGCGCGGTCAGCAGCTTGGGCAGAACGATGGCCCAGGCGCTCGGCCAGATGAGGACGAGACCAAGGGTCAGCACATGGTCGGTCATGGTCTGCGTAGCGCCGATCCGCGCCGTCGCCCCCATCCGGCCTTCGCGCATGAGCAGGAATATCTGCACCAGCCCGGGCGGCATCAGCAGATAGACGCCGGAAAGGACGGCGAGCATCGCGGCAGCCTCTCGCTCGCCGGTGATGACCGCCAGCGCGGCGGCGGCGACAAGCTGGATCAGGGCGACGCAGACGCAGATCAGCCAGAATACCCGCTGTGCGGTGTTGCAGACGCGATCCAACTCGTCCGCACGTGCGGCGACGATGCGCTGCCCGACCCCGGCATTGGCGAGCACGCGGATCAGTTCGAACAGGCTGAGCGCGGCCGCAGCCGTCCCCAGCAGGGCCGGATCGGTCCGGCGGGCGATCACCAGGATGGTAACGATGCGCACCACCCGCGTCGCCGCCTCGGCCGATGCATAGGCAGCAAAGCCGCCGATCATCGGCCTCAGGGCGGGCGGTATCCGCGATGTAAGCGGCGCAAGGCGCATGGTGGACTCCTCAAGTTCAGTCCACCCTTCACAAGAGCCGTGCCATTTTATCTATTCATTTGAATTTTTAGAATTTTTCCAAAAATCGCAGCTCACCATCCGCTGAGTTTCGCTCATTGCAACGTCCACCCTCGCAAATTGCGAACCCCTCCGTCGCATTTTGCGAATTTTGCAGTATGGAAAATCAAGGCCACTGACGTACTGAATGCAAGTTATTGTAATAACGTAATTTTCTGAAACGGCACGATCGTTGCTGCTCCTCCTGTGTCTCGCACATCAGAGGAGTGCCCATTTGTGAAGCCGTTCTCCCCCCGCACCGCCCACCGGATCGATCCACTGTTCGGTCTGCCGCTGGTCAATGGCAGCCGCGACGCCATGGCTGCCGAGATTGCCGCTTGCGCACAGATCGGCGCCCCCTGCGTCATCAATTTCGTGAATGCGCATTGCGTGAATACACGTCGCTCCGACCCGACCTATTCCGCCGCGCTGGAGGCAAGCGACCTGCTGTTGCCCGATGGCAGCGGCATGCGCATCGCGGCCAGGCTCGCGGGCGTGCCCATGGGCGAGAACCTGAACGGAACCGACCTGTTTCCCGAAATCTGCGCCCGGCTGGCCCGCAGCGGCGATACGATCTTCCTGCTGGGCGGCCTGCCCGGCGTTGCCAGCGATGCGGCCGATGCCATGTGCCACCGTTTCCCCGGCCTGCGCTTTGCCGGGACGATGGACGGATATTTCACCCCGCAGGAGGAAGATGCCCTGATTGCCCGCATCAATGCCTCAGGCGCCGGCATTCTGATGGTGGGCTTCGGCGTGCCGCTGCAGGAAAAGTGGATCGAGCGCAATCGCTCGCGCCTTACGGTCCCGGTGCTGATGGGCGTCGGCGGCCTGTTCGACTATTACTCGGGCCGCATCGCCCGCGCGCCTCGCCCGGTCCGCGCGATCGGCTGCGAATGGGCCTGGCGCCTGGCGATGGAGCCGCGCCGCCTTGCCAGGCGCTATCTGCTCGGCAATGCAACCTTCCTGATCCACGCTGCCCTTCACGCCGCAAAGGCCCGCGGCCATGACGAGATCGCCTCGCTCGCCGCCAAGCGTGCGCTCGATCTGGTGGCGACCTCCATCGCCCTGCTCCTGCTCGCGCCGCTTTTTCTTGCGACCGCGCTGGCGATCAAGCTCAACGACGGTGGCCCCGTATTCTTCCGCCAGGTGCGTATCGGCGAGGGTGGCCGCAATTTCTCCATGCTCAAGTTCCGTTCGATGCGTGTGGATGCCGAAGCGAGGCGGGCCGCCCTGCTCGCGCAATCGGAGCGAGACGGCACCTGCTTCAAGATGAAGCGCGACCCGCGCATTACCCGCGTCGGATGGTTCCTGCGCCGCTTCTCGATCGACGAACTGCCGCAGCTCATCAACGTGCTGAAAGGCGAGATGTCGCTGGTCGGGCCCCGCCCTGCCCTGCCTGCCGAGGTCGAAACCTATGGCACCGCCGCCTGGCCGCGCCTGCGGGGCAAGCCCGGCATCACCTGCATCTGGCAAGTCAGCGGACGCGCGGATATCGAGTTCGGCCGTCAGGTCGCGATGGACCGCGCCTATTTCGCTCGACGCACGCTGGCGACCGATCTGGCCCTGCTTGCCCGCACACTGCCCGCCGTGGTCAGCGGCCGGGGCGCCTATTGATCCTCGATCAGCCTCGCGAACAGATCGCCGCTGCCCGCAAGGGTGGCGGCGATCGCCTCTTCCAGGGGGGGCAGGGTTCTTGATGCGGACGACAAGGGCCGTTCACGCAGTTCACTCAGCTTTTCAAGGATGGCTACTGCGCCGACATTCACGGCCACTCCCTTGAGGCTGTGTGCAGCGCGTTTCACCTCTTCCTCGTCCCCCGCCTTGACCGCTTGGCTGATGGCGGCGCCATAGGTCGCGATATCGGCGTGCACGGCCTCAAGCAGAGGCTTGCGATAGGCTTGCGGCAAGGCGAGGAAGGCCTTGCGGAAGGCAACGACATCGATCAGCGCCGATGCGGCCGCCCCGGCATTGCCGGCCGAGATGGACGTCAGCAAGGCGGCACGCAGGGCATCCCTGCGCACCGGCTTGGTCAGGCAAGCCGACATGCCGGCCGCCAGCATCCGTTCCCGCTCCTCCTGCAGGCCATGGGCAGTGATCCCGATGATCGGCGTGCGCGATACCGGCCCTTCCAGGCTGCGGATCGCCCTTGTCGCCTCTTCGCCGCTCATGACCGGCATCATCACATCCATCAGGATCACATCGAAGCCGCCATGGCGCACTGCATCGAGCGCCTGCGCACCGTTTTCTGCCGTCTCGGTAATGCAGCCCATCGCTTCCAGTTGCTGCACCATGACGTAGCGATTGGTCGCGGTATCCTCCACCACCAGAATGGCAGGAGCCTCACCCGCCGCGGTCCGCAGCACGGGTTTGCGTTCCACACTTTCGGTTGGAAGATCGCATTCCCGCAGCGGAATTTCGACGATTAACTCGTCCCGGTGACCCGGCGGCACACGGAAATGCCCCCCCATCGCCAGCACCAGCCTGCAGGCCACGCGAATTCCGGGCAGGCGAATAGTGGAGGGATCGCTTGCAGCCAGATCGTCCGCCCAGCCCTCGGCGCCAGTTCCGGTGATGGAAAGCGAGAGCCCGCCCGACCAATCCGCCCGCAGGGCAACGCTTTCGGCCCCCGACGAGAAGGCCTGATCCACCAGCATTTGCAGGATTTCACGCAACCCATGCGCATCGCCCAGCACAGCGGCGGGGATTCGGGGCGAGATCTCGACCGTCAGGCCTTTCGCGGCGGCCGGATGGTTCGCCTCCCAGAAATCATGCAGCCGCCCGAGTTGCGCAGCAAGATCGAGCGGCATCGAGACGATCACACGCGGCGGCGAGGTCCCTTCCGCTTCCTCGGTCAGCGCCTCGATCAGGGCAACCAGCTGGCCGCTGGCATAGGACGCCATACGCACCTGATGAGCGGCTTCCTCCGGCAAGTCCTGTTCTTCCAGCAAGGAAACTATTCCGCTCAGCGCATCGAGCGGCGTCCGCAACTGATGGCTGATCGCGGACAGGAAGCGGGTGCGCGCGGAAAGCGCCCGCTCGGCCTCCAGCCTCGCTGCCTCCAACTGCCTGGTCAGACTGTCCAGTTCGCGCACGCGCCGTTCCGCTCGCAGGCGCAGCGCCTTCATTTCGCGCGCCGTGCGCCGGGCCTCGGTTACATCCTTGACGCTGCCATAGAGGGTGAAGGAGGTGCCGTCGGGCTCCATCTCACGCCGGACGGACCAATGGAGCCAGCGCATCTGCCCATCCGGACGGACGAGGCGGTGCTCCATTTCGTGATCCGTGACCGAGGGATCGGAGGCGAGATAGGCCTCCCACGTATCGAAGACGCGCTGCAGGTCCAGAGGATGGATAAGGTGGGCCGCATCTTCGGGCGAAACCTTGCCCTGCCCCTCCAAGCCAAGGATGGCGGCCAATTCTTCCGAGGAACTGAAATTCGCGCCGTTCTCCGAATGAAACGTGGCGATACGCGCAGTGCGCTGCGCGGTCAGCAGCTTGCGGCTTTCTACGTCCAGCCGCCGCGAAAGCGCCTGTTCCTTGCTGCGCAAATCCCGGTTGGATTGATCGAGTTCGATCATGCGCGCCAGCAACGCCGCCTCTGCGTCATGCAGGGCCTTCTCGGTCCGCCGGAGCCGCCGGGTAAGTATCTCCGCTCGCTGATCCAGCGGCAGATCGTCAAGGGGCGTCGGGATGAAATTCGTCATAGCCGGACTGCCTCGCGCAAAGCGTCGAGTTCGATGGGTTTGAAGATCATACGGATTCCGGCGTCGGCAAGCTGCTGACGCATCGCCATGTTCTCCTGCGACACAAGGGCGAGCAAATGCCCCGATGCAATGCTCGCCCATTCCTGGGGATCGGTCTCGTCGGCATCGAACACCACCAGCTCCCCTTCGCCGGTGCCATCGCAAAGCCTGGCGACGCCCTTCGTCGCATAGCCGAGTTCAGCCACCAATGCTTCGGCCGTGATACGCGCACTTGCGCTGGACGCGACGATGAGAGCGTCCTTCCCTTTGCCGGGACGGCGAATATCCGCGCCTTTTGCCGTGCCCAGCGGCAGGCGCAGGCTGAAGCGGCTTCCCTTGCCTTCCGTGCTCTCGACCTCGACCGCACCATCCATTGCCTGAGCCAGACGGAGGGAAATCGCGAGCCCCAGGCCGGTTCCGCCGAAGCGGCGCTCCGTTGAAGCCTCCGCCTGTTGGAACGACTTGAAAATTTGCGACAGCCGGTCCTGAGGGATACCGATGCCGGTGTCTTCCACTTCGATCACCAGTTCCAGTATGTCCGGCGCCTCCAGCGGCCGGCAACTGCAGCGCAGGTCCACTCCGCCCTGGCTGGTGAACTTGATCGAATTGGACAGGAAGTTGGCAACGATCTGCTGGATGCGTGCCGGATCGCCGATCAGCCGGCGGCCGCAATCGTCCGACATGGTAAGGGAAATTCCCTTGCGCCGTGCCAGCGGGCGGAACAACTCGGTTACCCGCGCCATCAGGTCCTGCGTATCGAATTCGATCTTTTCGATCGTGAAGGAACCGCTCTCGATCCGGGCATCCTGCAGCACATCGTCCAGCACGCGCATCAGCGCGTCGGCGGAATCCTCGATCAGCTTGAGCGCGAGCGCCCGCTTGGAAGCGGACTGCTCGCGCTTCATCTGGTCCAGCAGGCCGAGAATGCCGGTCATCGGCGTGCGGATTTCGTGGCTCACCGTGGCGAGAAGGTCCCGGCGCATGTCGGCGGCAGCCTGAGCGGCATCGCGCGCAGCCACCAGCCGGGCCTCGGACTCGACCCGCTGGGTAATATCGCGCGCAATGCCGAACAGTCCGCGCGGCACCCCGCCGTCCATGCCCGGCGATAAGGGGCTCGCCTTGACATATGCCGTTCGGCGGCGGCCCTGCTTGTCGATGAGATCGAACGTGGTTTCGAAGGGTGCGAGTTGCAGCCGCGCCCGGTGCAGCACTTCCAGTACCCGCCGCCGATCTTCCGGTGCGATCAGCTTCCCGACCTCGCGGAAAGTGATCTCCTTGCCGTGCGGATAGCCGTAAAGGTCGCATACCCATTTCGAAAGCCGGACCGTGAGGCGCTGCGTATCGACCAGGAAATGGCCGAGTTGCGCAGTGCTTTCCGCCAGTTCGAGAAAGCTCACGCTTTCCTCGATCTGCATCATGCGCTCACGCTCTTCGGTCACGTCGCGGATGATGTAGGCAAAGCCCAGTGCTTCGCCTTCGGGGCCGATCAGGGCATCCGCGCTGTCATTGGCCCAGAACTCGCTTCCATCGCTGCGATAACGCACCGCATCTTCCGAAATCCGCCCCTCGCGCGCTGCGCGCACGAGGAATTCCATATAGCGCCATTCGCCCCTGCCGCCCGGACCGAACACGCCGGCAAGCCCATCGGGCCGAGCCTCGGGTTTCCACCCGAGCATCCGGTATGCCCCCTGGTTGGCGCGAATGATCCGCCCATCCTTGTCGAGCAGGACGATCCCGTAATCGGATACGGCATCGACCAGCGTATCGAAGGAGCGGGAGAGGCTCGCACGCTCCCAGTCGATACGGTGCTCCATTTCCTGGAAAGCGAGGCCGAGCCGCTTAATCTCATCGACAGGTGGGTCGGATTGCGCCTTGGCATCGCTTTGGCCGGACAGGGCCGCAATGGCATCGGCCCTCTCCGCAAGGCTGGCAACCGGACGGGCGATGTGGCGATTGATGAACCACAAGGCCACCGCAATGAATACCAGGGCCCCGATCGTGCCTGCCAGCAACAGCGGCAATGCCAGATCGAACGCCGCCGCGCGCACGCGCTGCCCAGGGATCAGGGAAATGACCACCCAGTTCGGCCTTTCGAGCCGCGCCATGGAGACATAGGCATCGAGCTCGGGCGAATAATCTTCGAAATCGTTGCGCTTTTCCGCCTTTACGAAGTTCCACAAGGCCTTCAGATGCGGCTCCTTCGTACTGTCGAGATCGAGGAAACGCTCCGTCTCCCGGCTTGACTGCACGGTGTAGTCCGGATGGCGGATCAGTCGGCCGTCATCGGCGATGATGATGTTCTGGACGCCGGGAACGTCCGTCCGCAGGTCCTTCAGCAGACTGTCGAGCAGAATGCTGCTGCCCCACGCGCCCAGGTGGCGCCCCCCGGTGCGCATCGGCGTCATGCAGCCGGTGGTCCACATATAGCCGCCACGGCTGTAGAGGATCTGCGTCAGGCTGGTGCAACGCATCGCGCCCGAAGGGTTCGCCTTGGGCAGCGTGATGGCCGAGAACTCCAGGTCCTGGAAATCGAGGTCCGCCGGGGCGTTCTTGCGATAGAAATTGAGCTGGTCCTCGCGCTTGGGTGCGTACATCACCAGATCGTTATCGGTCGAAAAGTAATAGAGGCTTTCGACCGACGGCCCGAGCCCCTCCGTCATGGCGCGCAACGTGTCATAGGCTGCCAGGATCGTCTTCCGGCGCTCGGGAGGGATATCTTCGCCCGAAATGAACGCCCCGATGCCCCTTGCCGGGATACCGTTCTGCTGATCTCCGTTCCACAATGCCTCCGCGCTGCGGCGGCTGCCGTCACCCTTCTTCGGGAACAATCGGTCGAAGCGGGCAGAAGTGTCGCTCTCGTCCTTCAGGGCGAGACGCATGAGTTCACGGGCACGTGCCTCGGTCTTGCGGATTTCGCCGATATGGCGTTCGACTTCTGACTCCGCCTCGACCCGCGCGGTGCGCAGCAAATCCACCGAGCGGATAATCTCGCGGTCGCGCGCGGCATCGTAGGCCATCCAGGTCAGCAGCCCGAACGCCAGCAGCGCGAGCGGCACGATAAGCAGAATGGCTTTCTGCGACAGGCGCATCCAGGCTCCCTGCCAACCGGTTTCCCGACCTGCTCGGATGAGCATGGCCGTCGGATCAGGCCAGCCTAAAGAACAGACCTAAATTCAACTTCGTTTCATATTGTCCAGATCGAATACGGACCGTCAATTACTAACAGCCAATTCTTAATAAACACCGGCTTGACCGTGCGATCCGCAACCGACCAGGCCTCTTGTCACACGCCCTTGCGGCAATCGATGCAAGCCGAACGCAAAGGGGCGCCGGGATCGCTCCCGACGCCCCTAGCAGGCTGACTGACCTTGCCTTAGAAGCTCTTGCTCACCGAAACGCCGATGGTACGCGGCCGTACTGTAAGGCCCTGGCGGACGAACAGCACCGAAGGCCGCTGGATCACGGTCTGGTCATTGGTGATGTTCTTCACGAAGGCCGCCAGCTTCAGGCCATCGAAATCGAACCCGATGTCCAGATTGCCCACCCAGTAATCCGGGCGTTCATAGTCCAGATCGGCCGTGTTGAAGCTGCCATGGCTCTTGCCAGTATAGGTCCAGTTGGTGCTGAGATAGAAGCTGGCCTTGTCCGAAATCGGCCGGTCGTAATCGAGGCCGAGAGTGAGCGTCTTTTCAGGAACGGCCAGCACCTTCTGCCCCTTCTGGGCGGCCGAGCCTTCGGCTTCCTTGGTGATCTCCGCATCGGTGATGCCGCCGGCAGCCCGCAGGGTCAGCTCGTCGGTCACCCGCGCCATGATCTCCAACTCGCCGCCCTGGCTGCGCGCATCGCCGGCATTGGAGGTGATGACATAGCCGCAGGAGGCAAGACGCAGCTGCTGCTGGATGTTGCTCCAGTCGATCCGGTAAAGCGAGGCGTTCACCATCAGGCGGTTGCCGAACAGCGACGACTTCATGCCGCCTTCATAGGCCCACAGGGAGTCGGAACCGAAGGACTTGGCCTTGTCCGCACTCAGCCCCAGCTCTTCGATGGCGCTGCCGCAATAGGTCGGCAGGGCATTGTTCTGTCCGCCCAGGCGGAAGCCCTTGGTGGCACTGGCATAGAAGCTGAGATTGTCGGTGACGGCGTAGTTCAGGGCGAATTTCGGCGTCAGCGGGCTTTCGTCGGACTTCGCCGTCTCATAGGCGGGCGCGCCCGCGGCCAGCCAGCCGCCTTCGTTCATCTCATACTTCGTCCAGGCCTTCACCTGGCGCACGCCTGCCGTGAGCTTCAGCCCCTTGGCCAGCATGAGCGACCCTTCGGCGAAGGCAGCGATCTGGTCCAGCTTGCGGGTGGAATGGAAGTACCCCAGCAGGTCATCGGGCGCTTCGTAGCCGATCAGGTCTTCGACAGTGGTGTCGTAAAGATCGGCGACCGCATCGTTGAGGCCATAGACATATTCATCGTCGAGCGAGCGGGCCTCAAGCGAGTTGAGATAGACGCCCACCTGCCACTCGAAGGGCTTGCCGGACTTCTCGATCGAAGGCGAGGCGAAGCGCAGTTCCTGCGCCCAGTTCGAGACCTGGTCATTATTCGCCAGCACGCCCGGCAGGGCCGCAATCGTATCGTAACCGGTGCCGAAATCGGGATCGATCTCCCAAGCGACATATTCGCTGTCATAGATCGTGGCGTCGAACCGGCGGTCGAACGTGCGGTTCATGTAGGAGGTGATCGAGGTCAGCGTGTAATCGCCGAAGGTCTTCTCGATGGTCAGGCTGGGAACGTACAACTCGTCGCGGCTCGGCTCGGGCACCAGCCGGTCGACCTGGAAGCGCGGCAGGGAGAGCTTGAAGATATTGGTATCGTCGCTCTTCACATATTGCCACTGCAGCGCGGGGGTGATGGTGAGGCTATCGCTCGGCTGCCACAGCAGAGTGGCGCGCACGGCGTGGTAGCGTTCGGAATCGATATTCTTGTCGATCACGTCGCCGCTGCCGTCCACCCGGTCGACAAAGCCGCTCTGATAGCCGGTTTCGCCAGCGATACGCAGGGCGGCGTTTTCGCCCAGAGGCAGGTTGATCGCCCCGCCTACGCGGTAATTGGCATCGCCGCCTTCCGTGAAGGACAGTTCGCCCGAAGCATCGCCTTCGACCGCGCCGAGCGTCGGCTTGGAGGTGATGAAGCGCAGTGTGCCGCCCAGCGAGCTGTCGCCATAAAGCGTGCCCTGCGGGCCGCGCAGCACTTCCACCCGGTCGATATCGAACAGGCGGGGAAGAGTGGCGCCAGTGAAGAACTGGTTCGGGAAAGTGAGCGACACATCGTCGAGATAGACGCCCACAGTGGCCGAACCGGAGGCCGAGGAGACACCGCGCAAGGCGATGCGGCTCATGCCCGAAGTACCGGAATTGGTGAAGGAAAGGCCGGGAACGGCGCGGGAAAGATCGGCATAGTCAGTGACATGGCTCTTTTCGAGCAGGTCGGCATCGAGCACGCTGATGCTCACCGGCACTTCGAGGATACTCTCGGCGCGCTTCTGCGCCGTGACCATGATAACGCCGCTGTCATCGGCGGGGGCGGCGTCCTGCGCCTGGGCAATGCCCGGCAGAACGAATGTGGCAGCGCTGGCGAGAGCCGCGAGTTTCAGGCCCGGAACCGGGCGGGAACGGGTAGTGTGAAGCCGAAGCGGCCGGTTGATCCCAAGAAGCATGGCATAGCCCTCACTTTATGTAGTGTTTCAATCCTCCTGTTGCCGTCCTGCTACGTGCGCCCCACGGTCTGTGCCGCTTCGGGGCCTTATGTTATCCGCCGCGTTGCCCGGTCCGCCTTTCGGCTGCCTGCCTTGTCCCCCGGAGCCAGGTCTTTGCCTGCCTTGCCGCGGGTTTCGCTGCGGAAGTGAGGGTTACAGAGTTTGCCAAACGAAAAATGCCGCCAGCCACAATGTTAGTTACCGGTTTTGCGAAGTGAACCCGGGGCACAAGCCCACGCATTTCCATGACGATCGGCAGGTTTCCGACCTTGAGGCCCACTGCCAGCGGCGTTGCTTTCACCATAGTTGCATCAAAGCGCAAGCAACCTTGCTTCACCGGCTATTTCAGCCGCCGCTGCGTAGCGCCATCCATGGGAAGAGAATGGAATAAGTGGGGACCCGCCGCATGAGCGAGCCAGTAAAACAGCCGAAACCGATGATCGTAGGCCGCCCGGTACTGGTGGTAATCGACGTCCAGAAGGGCAGCTTCACCGATTGGGAGCCGAGCGAGCGGCTTCCCATGCTGCCTGACCGGATCGAGCGCATGCACCGCGTGCGCCCGGTAGTGGACGCAGCGCGCGCGGCCGACATTCCGGTCGTCTTCTTCAAGGAAGTCCACCGCCCCAACCTGATCGACTTCGGCCGTGAACTGGACGGTACCGAGAACGTCCACTGCCTGGAAGATTCGCCCTATAGCGAGGTAGCGATCGAGGAACTGGGCATCCGTCCGGACGATTACGTTCTCGCCAAGCGGCGCTATTCCTGCTTCTTCGGCACCGATCTGGAAATCCTGCTCAAGGGGCTCAAGGCCGATACGCTGATCCTGACCGGCGGCTTCACCGACGTGTGCGTGCACTACACCTTCGTCGATGCCCACCAGCACGATTATTACTGCCGCGTGGTGGAAGATTGCACCACTGCCTCCTCGCCCCCGGCACATGAGGCTGCGCTCAAGGCGATGGAATATCTCCAGATGGGCGCGATCCGCACTTCGGACGAAGTGATGCAGGCCTTCTCCGCCCGCGATTACGCCCCGGCGGAATGACAGGAAAGCCAACCGCAGAGGAACGGCACGCATCATGAGCAGCTCCACCGCAAATCCCTATGCCGCACGCGATCATGCCCGCGCGCAAGGGGGAACAAGGGTGGAGGCCATGCCCACCCTGCCCGCCGGCGATGCCGACGCGATCCCCGCCAATATCGCACCCGAGGCGATGATCTGGGCCGAAACCGTCGCGCCGGGTGGTTATACTTCCAAGATCGTGCGGCGAGGCGCGCGGATCGAGCTGACCGATCTGGAAGGCGATGGCTGCATTTCGCTGCTGGCCTTCAATGCCGAATTTCCGACCGAACGGCTCAACGTGGCCGATACGGTGAAGATCCAGTGGAACGGCTATCTTGAAGCCGGGCGTTTCATCCTGTCGGATATGGGGCGCGTGATGCTGTCTATCCTTGAGGACGAGGCCGGCACGCATGACACGTTCTGCGGCGCTTCGAACGAGGCATCCAATGCCCGCAAATATGGCGCGGGGGACAATTACGGCCCCCATCCCAATGCGCGCGACAGGTTCCGGATCGCGGTGGCCAAATATGGCCTCGGCCGCAAGGACATCCACCCCTGCATCAACCTGTTCAAGGGCGTGCGGATCGAGGAAGACGGCGCGACCACGCCGGTCGCCGGCCCCTTCGCGCCGGGCCGGAAATTGCTGCTGCGCGCCGAAATGGACATGATCCTGGTCATGGCGAACTGCCCCCACGTGCTCGACCCGCGCGAGAGCTATTCCGCGACGCCCGTGATGATCCGGGCCTGGCGCGGGCCGGTGACAGGCCCTGCCGACGCGATCCGCACCGGCACGCCCGAAGGACTGCGCGCCTTCCTCAACACCGAAGACTATTACACGAGGTGAGCACCATGGCCCAAACCGCTGCCGGAACTATCGTCCATGACGAAACCGTCCCCGCCCGTGCGCCCTGGATGCATGATTTGAAGGCTGGGCAGGTGCTGGAGATCATCGACCTTGAGGGCAATCAGGCGGTCGATTTCCTGCTCTACAACAGCCATGACGATGCGGAACGCTACAGCGCGCAGGATACGATCGCGGCGCAAGGCAACATCTTCCTGCGCACCGGCAGCAAGCTGCTGTCCAACGAAGGCAATCCGATGATGCGGATCGTCGGTTCCACCGTGGAATATCACGACACGATTGGCGGTGCCTGTTCCTGCGAGTCCAACACCTTGCGCTATGGCCACCACACGCGCCACCAGCATGCCTGCGTGGACAATTTCCTTGAGGCCAATTCCCGCGCCGGACGCAACAAGCGCGACATGGTATCCAACATCAATTTCTTTATGAACGTGCCGGTGGAAGCGGACGGCACGCTGGGGATCGTCGACGGAATCTCGGCGCCCGGCCTGTCCGTCACGCTGGAGGCGCTGATGGATGTGACCGTGGTCGTCTCCAACTGCCCGCAGATCAACAATCCCTGCAACGGCTTCAACCCCACGCCCGTGCGGATGATCGTCCGCCAGTAAGGCCCTGCCCGGTTCAAACCCGCACTTCCCGCCGGGCGGGAATGGCCGGGGAGACACAGAACGCCCCCCGGCTGCATCTCCCCGGCCTATTGCGGCTTCTTCAACGCATCGCAGTTACCCGCGATCTTCTCCCCATTCATCGCCGCCTTCACGAATGCAGGCGCGTCGGCCAGCGCCGCGGGCACGGCCGAGCTGTGATCTTCGCCGGGGTAATAGTGCCATTCCACAGTGGTTCCCGCCGCGCACATGGCGGAGATGAAGTTGTACTGCTTGGCCGGGATCGCATCCTTGTCCTCAAGGCCGGTGCCAGTGAATACCGGAGTAGAAATGCGCACGTCCGGGAAGGATGACAGCGAGCCGGTGGCCTTTTCCAGATCGTCGAACGGGCGCTTGTAGAATTCGGAAAAGGGCAGTTTCTGCTCATTCGCAAAGGCCCTCAGCCCCCCCATGCAGGTGGTCTGCGCCTTGGCCAGCATCGCCCAGCCTCCGGCCGAGAGATAGTCCTGCGGGCGGATAGCCTCCGGATCGGCGGAACGCGCCGTGCCAAGGAACCACAGGATCTCATAGGCGGAATTGCCGTAATCGCCGTCATCCAGATAGATCTGCGGGATCGCCACTTGCGGCGCCTTGCCCGGATTATCGGTGTGAGCGACGAGGCCGGTCGCCACCGTGCCGCGGATCGTGAGATCGGGCGCATAGGAGGGCGCGAGATAGGCTGCGGCGATTGCTCCTTCGGAACCCTGGGACTGGCCCATCGTCATCACCTTGGCCGGATTCAATTCCGGATAGCGGGCGAGCGAGGCGCGGATCGCGTCGAGCACCGAAATCCCCTCTGCCCTGTATTGCAGATAGGGATGCACACCCGGCGTCCCCAACCCGGCATAATCGGTCGCGACCACCGCATAGCCCTGTTCCAGCCAATGGCCGAGGAACTGCGTGTCCCGGCCCGAACGCGGCATGGCGGACGGAGCACAGGGATCGGCGATGCCCGTCGTGCCATGGGCCCAGGCGATTACCGGCCAGCCGCCTGCGGGCGGAGTACCCTTGGGAAAGAACACGATGCCGGAAACCGTCGTCGCCGCACGCCCATCGCGCCAATCGGTCGAGCTGTAGAGGATGCGTTCGGAGCGACCCGCCCCCGGAAGGGCCACTTCTGCCGGAGCCGTCTCGGTGCGCAGCATGATACCGGGCCGGGCAGGGATCGGCTGGTCCCAGCGGTAGAAGCCGGGAAGCCCCCCATCGCCCGCCCATTCTTCAGCCATGGCAGGAGCAGCCATTGCCGCGAGCGCGGGCGCCGCCAGCAGCGTGCCGAGAAGCCTAATATCCAAGCGCATATCCATCCTTCCTGGGATCGGTGCCGCCGACCAGCACCCCGCGTTGATGATCGATCCAGACGGCCTGCCCGCCGCCGATGGGCCGCTCCGCCCGGCGAACCGCATGCCCCCTGGCAGCAAGCGTGGCAGCCACTTCCTGGCTCACACCGCGTTCCAGCTCCAGCTCGCCGCCAAAGGCGAAATGGCGCGGCAGTTCCATGGCCTGCTGCGGGTCCAGCCCGGCATCGAGCATGGCCGAGAGCAGCTGCACCTGCCCGGTCGCCTGATAATGCCCGCCCATCACGCCGAAGGGCATGACCGGACGCCCGTCCTTCATCGCCATTCCCGGGATGATCGTATGCATCGGGCGCTTGCCCGGTGCCGCTGCATTGGGATGATCGGGCTGCGCGGCAAAGCTTGCCCCGCGATTGTGCAGCAGGATGCCCGATGCCTCGTCGTAAATCGCGCTGCCGAAATCGGTGAAGATCGAATTGATGAAGCTGACCGCGTTTCCGTCCTCGTCGACGCAGGCGAGATAGACCGTGTCCTTGTGCTCCGGCTCGTCCACCGGATCGACTGCGATCGCCCGCGCGGGATCGAGCCGGGCGCGCAGTCCATCGGCAAAGCGCGGAGACAGCAGAGTGGCGAGTGGAATGGTGGCGAAGGCCGGATCGCAAATCCAACGGTCGCGCTCGGCATAGGCAAGCTGGCTTACCTGGGCGAGCAGATGCGCCCAGTCGGCAGGGTTCTGCCAGACCTTGTGCACATCCAGACCGGAAAGGATGTTGAGCATCAGCAGGACAGTCATCCCCTGCCCGTTGGGCGGGCATTCGAGGATATCGAGCCCGCGATATTGCGTGCGGATCGGCGTGACGGCCTCGCCCTGATGGGCGGCAAAATCCTCCTCGCGATGGAAGCCGCCAAGCCCGCGCAAGGTGGCAACGATGCCCTGCGCCGTCTCGCCTTCATAGAAGGCGCGCCAGCCATTCACGGCGATGTCCTGCAAGGTGCGGGCAAGCGCGGGCTGCGCGATCCGGTCACCCGCCTGCACGGCCCGGCCCCAGAAGGACGCGGCAGTCGGGCTCCCGGCGAGCCGGGCCTGCCCATATTGCCAATCCCACGCGACGCGCGGCTGTACCCGCCAGCCGTCGCGCGCCAGCGCAATCGCCGGGGCAAGCAGCCGGTCGAGCGGCATGCGGCAGTGATCGGCATGCAGCCGCCCCATTGCCTCCACCGCCCCCGGCACGGTGACGGAGTGAACGCTTTCCAGCCCGATTGCACCGGCAGCTCCGGCGTCGAAAGCGGCGGGCATGCGGCCCGAGCCATTATAGGCGCTGACGTTCCCGCCTGCGCTACAATGAATGTAGAATGTGTCCCCGCCCAGCCCGGCATTCTGCGGCTCGGCCACGGCCATCACTGCGCTTGCGGCAAGCGCGGCATCGGCGGCGCTGCCGCCTTCCTGCAGGATTTCCAGCCCCACACGTGCCGCATCCGGGTGGGACGTGGCAATCATGCCCTTGGCGCCATAGGCCGCCGAACGGCCGGGAAGCTGGAAATCACGCATCAGCTGTAGGATCCGCCATCGATGATGAGCGCCTGCGAGGTGACGTAGCTGCTCTCGTCGGACAGGAGATAGACGAAGGACGGCGCCACTTCCTCGGGCGTGCCCTGACGGCCCATGGGGACGGTTGCCTGCACCATGTCCTCCACCACTCCATCGCCGCCGATGAAATCGATCGCGGGGCGATTGAAGGGCGTGTCGATCCAGCCGGGGCAGAGCGTGTTCACGCGAATGTCGAACGGCGCCAGTTCCGCCGCCAGCGAATTGCCCATGCCGATCACAGCCGCCTTCGCCGAACTGTAGGCTGCCCGCCCCGGTCCGCCATGCTTGCCCGCGAGGGACGACATGTTGACGATGGAACCCTTGCCGGCCCGCTTGAGGTGAGGGGCGGCATATTTCACGCCGAAGAACTGCGCCCGCACGTTCACGGCATAGACCATGTCCCACTCGGTCGCCGAGAACTGGTCCACCGGCCCGGCGCGAAGATAGCCGGCATTCTGGCACAGCCCGTCCAGCCCACCGAGCCAATCGGTCGCCGCGGCCACCAGCGACTTGACGCTTTCCTCGCTGGTGACATCCACCGGAAAGAAGCGCGCTGCATCGCCATAAGGCTTCACGCTCTCAAGCCCTGCCTCTTCGGCAATATCCGCCACTGCCACGCGCGCACCTTCGGCCACGATGGCCTTAACCGCAGCTGCGCCGATATTGGTGATCCCCCCGATGAACAGGATCCGCTTGCCTGCCAGCCTGCTCATGCGCTTGCGCCTTTTTCGTAGTGAAGCACACCTGTGGGGTTGTGCGCCTTTGCAACCTGTTCGCCATAGGCATCCTGCCAATGGGCATCCGCGTCGGCGAGGAACGCGCCGGAACGCGCCTGCTGGAAGGCCCCCACATCCTCCAGCCCGGGAGGTGTCTGGCCTTCCTGATGCGCCCGGACAGTCCGCAGCAGGCGCCGCCTCGTGACCACGATCATGTGATCGGAAACGGTCAGATGTTCCTTGGTGCGGTCACTGATCGGGCCCATGCTCTCGACGATGGCCTGATCCTGCAATTGCACCCCGATCATGCCGGTATAGCTGCGCTCGCGCTGTGCATCGCGGTCGATCAGATAGTCATTGTCGGGACTGGCCACGGCGCGCCAGCGCTCGAACCATCCGGTGCCGTTGGGCAGGTAGTCCTCATCGCGCTCCAGCCCGGGGATGGGCGAGCCGTCCTTCAGCCTGCGCACGCCCGCCGTGCGGCGCTTGTACATCCAGGTGAAGATCATCGTGTGCTCGTCATCCATGGGGACAGCGGCATCGAGCACGATGTTCTCCCGGAAAACGCCATCGGGGAACTGCGTGTAGAAGGGCAGCAGGTAATGGGCGACGCGGTAATAGATCTGCCCGTCCGAAGTATCGCGATAGGCGGCATACATCGCGCCCGCCGGTGTTTCCGCCACGTGATAGCGCGGCGCGCGGTCACGCAGGGACACGCTGTTGAGGTCTTCCGGGTCGAGGTCTTCCAGCGCGACCGAACCGCCATGGAGGAACCCGAAATGGGAGGTATCGATCTCCCCCTCCAGCACCTGCAGGTAATTGCACCGGCGCAGCGAACAGCTCAGCCGCACTTCGCCTTCGGGCAGCAAGGTCGCCTCGATCCCGGTCAGGGGCGGCGGGGTCTCGCGCTTGCCCATATAGGCCCAGATCACCCCGTTGCGCTCGACGCAGGGATAGGCATTGGCCTTCAGGCGCTTGGCGAAGCTGTTTTCCGGCGGCACGTTAGGCTGTTCGAGACACTGCCCGTCCGGCGCGAATTTCCACCCGTGATAGACGCAGCGCAGCCCGCCGGATTCATTGCGGCCGTAAAAAAGCGAGGCGCAGCGATGGGGGCAGGCGTGGTCCATGATGCCCACTTCCCCCTCCGGCGTGCGGAAGGCGACGAGCTTTTCGCCCAGCAGCATAAGGCGCATGGGTTCCCCGCCGGGCTCAAGCTCCCGCGCTAGGCAAGCGGGTAGCCAGTATTCACGCATCAATTCGCCCATCGGCGTGCTGGGGCCCACCTGTGTGAGCAGGGCATTATCGGCAGCGTTCATGCGGCGGCTCCCTCGAGCTCGAGCGGACGGGCGGCGCAATAGGCAGTCAGTTCGGCATCGCCGATTTCGCCGCAGAGCCCGGCCGCAAGCCGTTCCGCCACCAGTGGGGCGAGCTTGAAGCCATGGCCGGAACAGGCGCTGACGAAGTGGCCTTTCGCGCCGAGCGGCCTGACGATGAAGGCCTCGTCCTCGGTGACGGTGTAGTAACAGGCCTTGGCTTCCAGCGGGCGGTAGCTGGCCGGATCGTGGAAGCCCTCGGCAAACAGGGTGCGTATCTGTTCGATATCCCGCGCGGTCGGCACGCGATTGCCATCCGGGTCCCCCTCGCGAGAGAAGCGGTGATCGCCCACCTTGAAGCGCATGCCGTAGCGCGGCGGCATGGTGTAGAGCCCGCCATCCTTGCCCCGCGTGACGATCACCGGCGCGCGCGACCAGGCATCGGCCAGTTCCGCCGGCGGCGCGAGATACAGCACGGCCTGCCGGCTGGGCACGGCCACGCCCTTCATTTCGGGCACCAGCCGGTCGATCCAGGCCCCGGTGCAGACGATCAGCCTGTCCGCCTCATAGACGGTCTGCCCCACGCGGGCAGTGGCCTTTTCCGGATCGATGGCATCCACATGGGCGCCCGTCACCAGTTCCACCCCGATACGCGAAAGGTGGACCACCAGATCGTTGAGGATGCGGGCCGGAAACAGCATGCCCGCCCCTTGAGTCTCCACAACGGCCTGCACCCCGTCGAACTCGATCATGGGATAGCGCGGCGCGGCCTCGTCAATCGGGGTGATGCTGTAACCCACCGACATCTCGTCCAAAGCGCGGATGGTGGGCTCGAACCAATTATCGTCATGCCGCACGAAATAGGTCGCCCCGATGGGCGCGACGTGGCGAGTGCCCAGATCGGCCCACAGCACGTCCCACTGCTCGAAGGCGGCGGGCATCAGCCGGGCATAGCCTTCCAGCTTGCCATAGGCATGGCGAATGATGCGATGCTCGTCATGCGAGGAGGAGCGCGGATTGGGCAGTGCCTCGGCTTCCAGCACAGTCACCTTCCAGCCGCGCCGGGCCAGCGCCCAGGCGGTCGTGAGGCCGTAAATCCCGCCGCCCACGATCAGGGCCGTCTGCTGCGCGCTCATTGGGCATTCTCCATCGGGCGCACATCTTCTGTGGCGCCTGCTTCGCTGAACTGGGGGTAATGGCTGGCCAGATAGGCCGCGCTGAACTTGCCGGAGGCGAGGTCTTCCGCGATGGCCACCGGATCGCGCCGGGCCGGATCGCCATAACCGCCCGCCCCGGCGGTCTCGACGATCAGGGCCTCGTCCGGGTGGATCTCCACAAAGGCCGGCTTGGTGGGTAATACTTCCTCGCGCCCGTCCGCCCGGCGGACGAGGAAGCGGCCGGTGCCGCCCTTCGTCCCGCCGAACACGCCCCAGGGGGCGTTGCGGAAGCGTTCGCCCTGCCCTGAGAACATGGCGACATGGCCGCGCGGCCGCAGCACGCGGCGCAGGCCCAGCCCGCCACGATAAGTTCCCGCCCCGCCCGTATCGGGGATCAGCTCGTAAGCTTCGACCAGCAGGGGATATTCGGTCTCGATCGCCTCCACCGGCAGGTTGGAGGTGTTGATCAGGTGGACCTGAACCCCGTCCTTCCCGTCATGCGTCGCCCGGCCGCCGAACCCACCGCCGACTGTCTCCAGATAAACATAGCGCTTGCCGTCCGCCCCGCGGCCGGAAAACACCGCCATGGTGTTGGCGCCATTGGCCGCGCCTACTGCCTCGCCCGGCATCGCCTCCGCCAGTGCGCCGATCACCGTATCGATGATCCGCTGGCAGGTATTGGCCCGGCCCGCCACGGCGGCAGGGAATGCCGCGTTCACCAGGCAGCCTTCGGGCGCGATCACTTCCATCGCATCCAGCATGCCCTGATTGATCGGGCATTCCGGGTCCACCATCGCCCGGAACACATAGGCGACCGAGGATTGCGTGGCGTAATAGGGGCAATTGATATTGCCCTTCACCGCGGGCGAGGTGCCGGTAAAATCGAAGCGCAGCCTGCCCGCGTCCGCCAGATCGCCGCAGGTGACGGTCACCGCGATGGGCATGTCTTCCGCGCCCTTGCCGTCATCGTCCATCAAATCGGTGAAGCGATAGATCCCGGCCGGAACCTTCAGCGCGGCACGTGTCATGCGGTTGAAGGTGCGCTCGACGATCTCGTCATAGGCGGCAAGCAGAGTTTCGGCCCCGCGCAACTCCGCCAGTTCCTCCACCCGGCGGGCGCCGAGGCGGCAGGCGGCGACCTGCGCATTATAGTCCCCGCGCCGTTCCTCCGGCACGCGGACGTTCAGCAGGATCAGGTCCAGCATATCCCGGCACAGCACTCCGCCATCGAACAGGCGGACGGGCGGAATGCGCAGTCCTTCCTGGTAGATCTCGGTCCCGCCCGACATGGAACCGGGCGCCATGCCGCCGATATCGGCGTGATGGGCAATGTTGCACATGAAGCCCAGCAATCGGTCGCCCGCGAAGATCGGCATGGACATGTTGACGTCGGGCAGATGCGATCCGCCCGCGGCAAAGGGATCGTTGCCCACGAAGATGTCGCCGGGCCGGAAGTCGGACAGGCGGTATTTCTCCAGCAGGTGCGTCGTCAGCCCCAGCATGGAGGAAAGATGGATCGGCTGGGCAGCCTCGCACAGGGCGATGAGGCGACCTTTCGGGTCGATCAGGGCAGTGGAATGGTCGTTCCGCTCCTTGATGTTGGTCGAATAGGCCGACCGCATCAGCGAGATATAGGTCTCGTCCGCCACGGATCGCAGGGCGTTGAGCAGGATCTCCAGCGTCACCGCATCGAGCCCGGCGGCGCCGGTTGGGGCTGGCTTGTTCATCGGTTGACCTCGATCACCAGGTTGAAAACGGAATCCACATGCGCCCGGTCGCCAGGGTAGATCACGATGGTTGTGTCCAGCTGGTCCACGATGGCCGGGCCATGGAACCAGTCGCCGGGATGCAGGGCCTCGCGCTCGAACACGGCGGTCATCACTGCCTCGTCGCGAGCGAAGACCACGCGCCGCTCTCCCGTCGCGATGGCCTCGGAAGGCTCGGGAACTTCCACGCTGGGTGCGGTCTGGCGGTTATGGGCAATCGCGATCAGCCGCAGGCAGACGACTTCGATCGCGCTGTCAGCGTCGAAGAAGCCATAGGTCCGCTCGTGCGCGGCGTTGAATGCTTCCGCGATCCGCTCGATCTCCGGCACTTCACCGGGATGAAGCTGCAAGGGCAGCGACAGTTCGAAGTTCTGGCCGATATAGCGCAGGTCCAGCAGCAGTTCGGTCGAACGGCGATGAGGCAGGACCTGCTCGGTCACGAACCATGTTTCCGCCTGCTTGCGCAGCGCCTCCAGCGAGGTGGAGAAGCTGGCGCCGAAGCGCTCGTCCGCCAGTGGCATGGGCATGGGCTGGACGAGGTTCTCGCGGTCGTCCGAGGCCAGCAGGCCCTGCGCGCAGAGCAGGCCGGGGCTCGGCGGGATGAGGATGCGCTTCATCCCCAGCGCCCGCGCAACCGCCGAGGCGTGGAGCGGCCCCGCCCCGCCGAATGGCATCAGCGTGAATTCGCGCGGATCGAAGCCGCGCTCGATGGAAATTTTGCGCACTGCGCGGGCCATGTTCGCCACGACGATATCGATCACGCCCATGGCCGTGTGTTCCACCGGCAGGTCGATCTCTTCCGCCAGATCGCCGATCACCCGGTGGGCCGCGTCCACATCCAGCGCCATCTCGCCCTTGAGCAGCCCGCTTGCAGGCAGGCGCCCCAGCACCAGATTGGCATCGCTGACCGTGGGCTGCGTGCCCCCGCGGCGATAACAGGCCGGGCCCGGAACGGCGCCGGCGCTTTGCGGGCCAACCTTGAGCAACCCGTCCAGATCGCGCCAGGCAATCGAGCCCCCGCCCGCGCCCACCGCGTGGATATCGATGGCCGAAAGCCGCACCGGATAGCCTTCCACCCAGCGTTCGCGCGTCATGTCGGCGGCATAGTCGCGGATCAGCGCCACGTCGGCGGAGGTCCCGCCCATGTCGAGAGTGATGACATCCCCTTCGCCCGCGCGCCGGGCAATGTCGATGGCCCCGGAAATCCCCGCTGCCGGGCCTGAAAGAGCCGTGCGGATCGGGAAGCGCCTTGCCCGGTCGACCGAGATCAGCCCCCCGGAAGACTGGTTCACACCCAACCGGCAATCGGGCGCGGCATGGTGGAGTTCGGTTTCCAGCGCCGTCAGATACTCCGCCATCACCGGCTGGAGATAGGCGTTGAGCACGCTGGTGGAGAGCCGCTCATATTCGCGGAATTCCGGCTGGACTTCGTGCGAGAGCGAAAGGTGGATACCCGGCAGCGCGCTACGCAGGGCATCGCCGATCCGCTTTTCGTGCTCGGGCCGGGCAAAGGCGAAGAGCAGGCAGACCGCAACCGCATCGACATCGGCTTGGCGCACTTCTTCCACCAGCCGCGCGATCTCTGCATCGGAAAGGGCCTGCACCAGCTCGCCATCGCAGGTCACTCGTTCATCCGCCTCGAAGCGGCGCGGACGGGGGACAAGGGCCGGCGGGTGATCGACCTGGAAATCGTAGATTTTCGGCCGGACCTGCCGCCCGATCTCCAGCAGGTCGCGAAAGCCCTTGGTGACGATCAGTGCCAGCTTGCCGCCCGAATGCTGGATCAGCGCATTGGTGGCCACGGTCGTGCCATGGCACAGGCGGGCGATATCAGCCTTGCCGATCCGGTTGGCGATGCACAATTCGTCGAGCCCGTTGAGGATCGCCTCGGCCGGGTTGTGCGGCGTAGAAGGCCGCTTGTGCACATGGGTGCGGCCGGTTTCCTCGTTCCAGGCAGTGAAGTCGGTAAAGGTCCCGCCCACATCGACGCCGACGATCCAGCTCATGCCCGTGCCTCCGCGACCGAAGCGGGATCGAGCCCGGTCAATTCCCGGTAGCCGGCGGCATCCACTGCCCCTTCGGTGACGATGGTGAGCACAATGGACTGGCTGCCCAGCCCCAGCTTTGCCCGGAAATCATCGTCCCTTGCGGCAACGATCAGCCCGGCGAGCCCGGCCGAACCGGCGTCGCCCACCAGCAGCGGGGTATCGCCGAACGCGCCCTCGCCCAGCGCCTTCATCGTTTCGACCGCAGCACTGTCCGGGATGACCAGATAGTCGCCCACGATCAGTTCGATGGTCTTCCATGCCGTCAGCGAGACTTCCCCCACCGAAAGCCCGCCCATCACTGTGTCGAGATCGCCCTCGATCCGCACCGGGTGACCGGCAATGGCCGATTGATAGAGGCAGTCGGCCTTGTCGGGCTCCACCATCACGAAGCGCGGCCCGGGGCCCCAGGCATCGAACAATGCGCCAAAGGCCGCAGCGGCGAGCCCGCCACAGCCGCCCTGAATGAAGACGTGGGTCGGCACGACATTGTTGGCGGCGAGATCGGCCACGATCTCGTCCATCATCACCGTGTAGCCGGCCATCACCACGCCGGGCGCCTGGTCTTCCTCGGTGATCGCGGTATCGGAGACCAGCACCCAGCCATTGGCGAGAGCATCTTCGCGGGCCTGGTGCGTGGAATCGTCGTAATTCCCGGCGATCCGCACCACTTCGGCACCCTGCGCACGGATCAGTTCGGCCCGGCTTTCGGCCACGTTCTCGTGCAGATATATCTTGCAGGCACAGCCGATACGCCGCGCGCCCCAGGCGACCGAAAGGCCATGATTGCCGTCGGAAGCCGTGACAACGGTGGCCGCCGCGATGGCATCGGGAGCAAGGCCTTCCAGCGCCTGCGCTGCCGCAAAAGCCCCGCCCAGCGCCTTGAAGGAACCGAGACCGAACCGCCCGGCCTCATATTTGGTCAGCACCCTGCCAAGACCAAGCGCCCCGGCCATACCCGGCAGATCGATCAGCGGGGTTGGCTGATACCCCTCCCACTGCGGAATATCCGCCTGTGCACGCAGACGCATGGCACGCGGCACGCACAGGTCGAGCGGACCGGGCCTTCCTTCCGCTGTCGGAGTCGGTTCAATCGCCTTGCTGAATATTGCGGCCATTCGCAGCGCTGCCCTTCATTCACTTGCACCGGCGCGCAACAAACCGGCCCCCGCTTTGCCGCGCGCCCAAACCTGTCACCAGCCCCCGCCCGCATGAGCGGCAAGCACTTGTTGCAGCGCGGCAATTTTCTCGAGGCAAACGAACCCCGTCACCGAAAGTCAGCTTGAAAGCTCGCTTCCGGAAAGATCAGCCCAATGCGGCACTGCAACAATTTCGTAAGATTCCGCTTGATCGAAAGCGGCAATCTCGTGACATAATGAAGCCCGTCCAGGCGGCGCGGGAAATGTCGCCCTCGGCAATGTTAGTTGCGCGGAGATCGAAGTATGGAACTGGCGGTCAAAGGGTTTACCGGGCGGATCAGCGATAACGACCTGCGCCTGCTGCGAACCTTTTGTACGGTGGTGCGCCATGGCGGCTTCGTCGCGGCCGAGTCCGAACTCCAGATCGGCCTTCCTTCCATCAGCCGCTACATCAAGGATCTGGAAGTGCGCCTCGGCCTGCGCCTGTGCGACCGCGGGCGCAGGGGCTTCACGCTGACGGCAGAAGGCAAGCAGGTGCACGAAGCCTGCATGACCCTGTTCGAAAATCTCAGCAATTTCGAGAACAAGGTGCGCCACATCCATGCCAATCCGGCAGGCGCCCTGCGGATCGGCATGGTGGATTCACTCGGCAGCGATCCGCATTTTCGCCTGTCAGACGCGGTGCGCGCCTATAAGCAATTCTATCCGAACGTCTCCTTCAAGATCGTGACCGAAACTTCCAACATGATCGAACAACAGGTGATCGAAGGCGAGTTGGACGTAGGGCTGGTGTTCGAGCGGCGGCACATGGAACAACTGACCTATCACCTGCTCTATGAAGAGGTCAGTTGTCTCTATTGCTCGGTCGGCCACCCGATCTGGACCGAGCATGGCGGCAAGATCGGCGATGTTGACCTCTCCGCTTATGAAATGGCCGGATATCCGATGGTTCACATGATGGAGAAGATGGGCGTCAGCGGCCTGCTCAATCGCACTGCCACTGCCAATCACATGGAATCCATCGCCATGATGGTGAATTCGGACGCCTATCTGGGCTTCCTGCCCAATAATTATGTCGAGGCGCTGTGGTGCGGCGACCGGTTCCGCGCGATTGCACCGGAAACCTTCAATTTCCATAGCCGGATCAGCGCAATCACTCGCCACGGCGCCGTTTCGCCGCTGGTTTCCGCCTTCGTCGAATGCCTCCTGCCTCAGGTCGAGCTTGCCTGATCCCTCCCCAGCAGGCGGCGCGGCGGCCATTCACCTTCCCACCAGCGCAACCATAGTTGCCGAGAACTCCATTCAAAGCTCTGCCCTCGTGCGAAACGATGGCACCATGACAGAAACTCGCCAGGACACAGCCCTCCCCTCATCGCCTGCCGCCGCCGGGCTTGCCGCTGAGGAAGACGAAAACCCCACGCGCTACGCCTGGTTCGTTCTGGCGATGCTTACGGCAGTCTACAGTTTCAGCTGGATGGACCGTTTCCTGCTGGTGATCCTGATCGATCCGATCAGCAAGGATCTCAATGTCTCCAACACCCAGATCGGCCTGCTGACCGGCTTTGGCGCCTCGCTGCTCTATTCGCTGGCGGGTTTCCCGATTGCGCGCATGGCCGACCAGAAATCGCGCAAGTGGATCATCACATCCGCTCTCGGGGCATGGAGCAGCCTAACCGCCATGATCGGCGTGGCCGGTTCCTTCTTCAGCCTGGCCTTTGCCCGCTTCGGCATCGCCATTGCTTCTGCGGGCTGTTCACCGGCGGCCTATTCGCTGATTTCCGATTACTTCCCGGCTCGCCGGCGCGGCACGGCGATCGCCATCTATTCGCTGGGCATTTCCATCGGCACCTGGGCCGGGCTCACCCTTGGCGGCATGGCGGCGGACAGTTTCGGCTGGCGGGAAGCGTTCCTGCTGCTCGGGTTGCCCGGCATCGCCTTTGCGGCGCTGATGGCCTTAGTCATGCGCGAACCGCGCCGCGGCACCTATGACGGCAGCCCCGCGGAAAGCGAGCGCCACTACAGCCGGGGCGAAGCGTGGAATTTCTTCCGCAAGAACCGCCCCTTCCTGGGCATCGCCTTCGGCTTCGGTTTCATTTCCTGCGCAACTTCGGCCTTCGAGAACTGGATTCCCACCTATCTGATCCGCGCCCATGGGCTGAGCGCCACGGAAGTCGGCTCGATCAGCGGGCTGTTCCAGGGGCTGACCGGAATCTTCGGCGCTCTCGCCTTCGGAATCATGGCTGATCGGCTCGCCCGCCGCGACCGCCGCTGGTATCTGTGGATTCCGCTGCTCTGCTCTGCGGCCTCGGCACCTTTGATCCTGCTGTTCTTCAGCCTGCCGGTGAACCTTTCCTATGCGTGCTATTTCGCAATCGAATTCTGTGTTTCGGGCTATTCCGCGCCGCTCTTTGCAGCCAGCCAGATGCTGCTTCCGCCGCGCCTGCGCGCACTGGGCATGGCGACGATCCTGTTCGTGCTCAACATCATCGGCCAGGGCATGGGGCCGACGCTGACCGGACTGGCAAGCGACCTCATCGGCGGCAGCGGGGCGGCGGGCGGGCTCGCCCCGGCAATCATGGCGATGCAGGTCTTCGCGGTGATCGGCGCCCTCGCCCTGATCGATGCGGCCCGCACATTCGAGCGGCGCATCTGAGAGGCGCGGCGATGATCCCGGCCAGCGAAAGATCCGACCGGCTCATCACCGAAACGCTCGAATTCCTGCGCCAGACCTTCAGTGTCCGCGCCGTGATGTTCTACTGGATCGAGCCGGAGCTCGACACGGTCAACGATGCCCTGCTGGGCCTGCCAGAAGGCCTTGCCGAACATTACCGGCGGGAAATGCGCCCCTACGATCCGCTCCTCGCCTCGCGCCTCGTGGAGGGCGGCAAGAGCATTGCCGAACTGCATAGCGAGGCCAAGGCCATCCCCGCGCAGGATCGCCGCCGTTATCTCTCCTTCCTTGGCGAATATAACGTGACGGGGAACCTGGAATTCGTCTTCTGGTCCGGCGAAGGGCAGGAACGGCGGGCATTCGGCGGGGCCAGCCTGCTGGGGCTGGAAGGCGATCCGCCCTTTACGGGCGATTTCCGCATGATCGATGCGATCTATCGCTACGTCGCGTTCAACCTGCAATCGCATGAGCGGGTACGAACGGAAAAGCGTGGGCGGATGCTGCGGGAACGCGTCGGCCTGACGGCCCGCGAATGCGCGGTGTGCGAATATGTCTCCGTGGGCGCCAGCAATCAGGACATTGCCGATTGCCTCGGCCTGACCCTGTCCACGGTGAAAACCTATATGCGCCAGATCTTCGACAAGGTGGGCGTCGATACGCGTACCGCGCTCGCCGCCCGCCTGTCGTCCTTCACCTGATCACTCGGCGATATCGCTAAGGAATTCGGCAATGGCGGCATTGCCGCCCGCCGCGCTTTCCTGAAGCAGCGAGATACCCAGCGGCGGCACGGTGGAAGGATCGCGCACTGTCACCATCGGGTCTTCGAAATCGCGGACATAGCCCATGCCCAGGCAGCCCATCTGGTATCCCATCAGCTTCAGCAGATCGTCCGGCAACTCGCGCGCCACTTCGATCGGCGTCGTGAGATACTGGTTCTCCTCCTGCCGCAGCCAGCCTGCCGCATAAGTGACGTTCAGCGCCATGCGCACTCCGTCCGACTTGTTCTGGCCGGCGCCGTGGAACACCTTGCCGGTGTAGAACAAGGCGGAACCCCGGCTCATCTCGGCAGGAAGGCTCTCCGAAATGTCGTAATGGCGGCCCTTCTGATCCTGCGAATTGGGCACGATGCGGGTCGCGCCGTTTTCCTCGGTATAGTCGCTCATCGCCCACAGCAGGCTGCACTGGGGGTGATAGTCCAGCGGAAAGGGGAAGAAGTCCCAGATGGTCTCATCCTGATGCAGCTTCTGCGCCGGGGAATCGGGATAGACGCTGATGATCTGGGTCAGCTGCAGCTGAAAACGGCTCGCGCGGTGGAGCAGACCGCCGCAGGCACCCAGCACCAGCGGATGCTGGATCAACTGATGGGAGGTAGGCGAACGGGCGATCAAGGCGCCAGTGCGCCGGGTCTTCTTGCCCAGGTAATTGTCATAGCCAAAGGCGGTGTTGTCGATGAAGGGCTGCATCTCGGCGATGATCGCATCCATCGTCTCGGCCGAAGCGAGATCGTCCACGATGGCATAGCCATCCGTCCGCAGCGCCTCGATCACATCCTCGACGCTTACGGTATTGGGAAAATGCTTCAGGGACATGAGGGTCTCCTATCCAGTGTCCGCGATTGCGTGACAGCAGGATGGGAAGAGCGCCCGGACTCCACAAATCCACTTTAGTAGGGGGCGGGTGCGAGGCCGCGTCCGTTCCTATTGCGGAAGAGCGAAGGCGCCGACCCTGAAATCGGGGCGAACCCAGCAGGCACAATCGTCACGGAAGGCAAGCGGGCCTGTGGGCACAAGATCGCCCTCCGGCCCGCGGCGATAGGACCCGCCGGCATCTTCGCCGGGCCGGTCGACCTCGACCACCACTTCGGTGATCCCGTCCAGAAATGCCTTGCCGTCTACTCGCCGGATCGAGAAGCTCGGGCCGCCCCATTCGACCCGCTCGCACGGGCCGTCATAATGGCCCTTGGGCGTATCCAGCACGCAATTCTCTACCTTCCTGACCGTTTCCCCACTCTCACCCGCAACGAAGACGCTACCTTCTTCGGCACTTGCGGGTACGAGTTCCGGAGTGCCCGATGCGGACGCCTCCGCGGCAGCACTTTCCTTGCCCGAATCCGCTTCTCCGCAAGCGGACAGCAGAAGGACGGCAGCAAGAGCGGTCACAGCAGCACTGACACTCCTCATTTCCATTCCTTGCTCCGCAACGGATGAGTGGATCGCCTGCCCCCGATGGCGGGCGCGGCGAAAGTGGCTGAACGGTTTTCGCGGATTTCGCTTTTCGAAGAGGCGGTAACGAACAGCATGCCGGCCAGCACCGGAGCGCGGGCGGCAAAGCGCAGCAAATTTCCGCGCTCGCCGTGGGAAAGCCCGACGAGAGAATTGAGCGGGTGTTTTTCGGGAAGTTGCCCTGCCTCCATCCGACAATGATCGGCCAGAGCTTCCTCACCGGGGGTTGCCGGTTCACGGCCGCCATTGCAGCGCGGCAGCGCTGTCGGGTGCTCCCGGCGGCGCAATTACCGTCTCCGGTGGCGAATTAGTCCGCCACCTCCAACGGCTGCCCCTGCACCGCTGAAGGTGGCGTCACCGGCCGGCGCGTGCCCCTTTCGCGCCAATCGGATCACGCAATCCCGTTCCATAGCCGCCAGGCGGCTGCATTTGCCGCGATCGCGGCGTGCGAGATTGCAGTCAGATAATTCCCGTTAGGTTTCATGCATTTGCCCCCATGAAACGCAAGGCGACCGCAGTCCCGCTTCGGATCGAGAGGATAGGCTCACGCGCGCCAAGCGGAACTGACCACACGGTCAGTCACCCCTATACGAATGTACAGGATCGGTGGGTCAGAAGTCGGCGTCGTCCACCAGCCGGTTGCGTGCCGCGAGCGCGGCCGCCTCGGCGCGATTGGAAACCCCCAGCTTCAAGAGGATTGCGCTGACATGATAGCGGGCGGTGGGCAGCGAAATGCCGAGATAGGATGCAATCTCGCCATTGGTATAACCCTTGGTGAGCAGCGCCAGCACACGCCGCTGCTGCCCGCTCAGTGTCACTTCAGCCGCGCTTGTGGAAGCAGCCGCAGGCGGATCGGCCTCGGCCAGTCCGGCCACGACAATCCTTTCCCCCGCATGGACCCGGCGGATCGCATCCGCCAGTTCGTCGGCCGAAACCGTCTTCGGCAGGAAGCCGCTGGCACCGGCGGCCAGCATCTGGGCTACTGTCTCGCTATCGGCAAAGGTACTGAGGCCGATCACACGGGCGTCCGGGTGATATCGACGGATGGACTCCGTGGCCCCGGTGCCCCCCATGCCCTGCATGCGCACGTCCATCAGCACGATATGCGGCCGATGAAGCTGGCATAGGAACAGCGCTTCCTCGCCGCTCTCTGCCTGCCCGACCACTGTGAAGCCCGCCATTGCCCCGATGACCTGCGTCAGCCCCGCACGCACGACCATGTGATCGTCGACCAGGAGGATGCGGATCGGGTCAGCCGTCATCTTGTTCCATCCACACCAGCGTTACGGTTGTGCCCCGCCCGGAAATGCTCTCGATCTCCAGCGTGGCCCCGATGCGCTCTGCCCGCTCCCGCATGATCTGCAACCCAAGGTGGTCGCCTTCCACACCGGCCGGATCGAAGCCGCATCCATCATCGTCAATGACGAGCAGGGCCTGCCCCGGCAAGCCCTCAAACGTCACCCGCACGGCACTTGCGCCTGCGTGGCGAGCAATGTTGTTGAGGCATTCCTGCGCGATGCGATGGAAGGTCGAGCGCACCTCAGGCGGAAGCGCGCCGCCGCCATTGACCTCCACATGCATGCTCGCGCCATGTTCCTCTTGGAATTCACCGGCGAGCGCCTTGATCCTCTCGCCCGGAGGGGACTGGTCCACGGCCCCGCTGCGAAGCTCCGCCAGCAGCAGCCGCATTTCGGAGAGCGCGTTGCGATTGAGTTCGGCAAGGCGCGTCAACGCCTGCGTGCCCAGCTTGGGGTCGCGGCACCATTGCTCCGGCACTGCATCGGCCAGCAATGCGGCTGAAAACAGCGTCTGACTGACGGAATCGTGCAGATCGGCAGAGAGGCGGGCGCGTTCCTCCAGTTGAGCATTGCGCGCGGCGATGTCGGAAACCTCCTCCACACGCTCGGCCACCATCGCCTCCAGTCCGTTGACCATATCGTGCTGAGAGCGTGCCATGGCGTTGAAGGATTCCGTCAGATAGCCGATCTCGTCATTGAAGCTGACATTCACCTGCGTGCCCAGTTCGCCGTCCCGGAACCGACGGATGCCGCGCAACAACCGCTCTAGCGGGCGCACTAGGAAGCCGCGGAACAGCAGCGGCATGCCCACCAGCACGATGAACACTGCTGCGATCAGGAATGGCACGATCGGCGCATAGAGCCGGTCGAGATGGGTCAGGAAGTCGCGATGATAGTCCCGTATTATCGGCCGCGTGTTGGCGGGAATTGCGGCATCAGCCGAATGACCCGGCGTTATCCCCATGAGCCATGGCGCAGCGAGCGGCTCGAACGGCTGGAAACGGGGCTGAGCCGGCATTGCCAGATAGGCGAAGTCGATCCGGCCATTGGCGTGGAGCACTGCCTGGAAGCCATAGCAGCGTTCCTGCAGCGGGGCGCAGCGATCCCGCCGGGTGACGACGATGCGCCGGGGATGTACCCTCACCCGCACGCTGGTGCCGCTTTCCGGCACGGCGACGAGCAAGGGGTAGATCGCTGGCCGCGCACCATAGCGGAAAACGACATCGGTCGGCTGGGGAAGATGTTCGAAGCCGATGGTGCCGTCGCCCGCCACCTGGATCGTGCGATAGACGCGGCCGTAAAAGCGGAAATCGAACGGCAGGGGCACCTGTGCCCCTTTGGGCCCGACGATCCTCCCTGCCACAGGTTCCGGTGCGAGCGGCACGTCACCCACGGCATAGCCGCCATCCACCTTGGGTGAGAAGCGCACTTCCTGCCCCGCGACGACCATTCCCGGAGCCCTGAACTGGGAGAAATAGCCCGGAGCGACAATCCAGCAGGCGCCGTTCACCGTGGCCAGCAGCAGAACCACGCTGATCGTGGTCAGCTTGAACAGGAAGGACGAACGTTCCGGCAAATAGCCCAGATAGACGAGGGTGAAGCCGGTCAGCTGGGCCAGCACCGACCAGCAGATAAGGATGTCCATCGGATAGGGGCCCAGCAGCCCCTCGCTTTGCAAGACCAGTGCGGTCGTGTGGACGATCGGCAGCAAGGCGAAGATCAGGAAACCGCGCGCTGCCTTCGCCTCGCGATTGGCAGGTGCGCGGACGCAAGCTTGCAGGTTTGCGCGGATGCCCGCCAGAATACCGGTTGGCTGCTTTGCCAGCACCACGCGCTGCGCCTGAAGATATTGGCGCACGAAAAGCGATCCGAGCCACAGGGTGCTGACGTTCAGCCAGGTTGCGAACCAGTCGGGGCGCATCCACGGATCGTCGGAAAGCAGCGCGATATCGGTGCGAATGGCGATACCGACCTCGACAAGCAGCATGGCGACCATGATCGCCCCGACAATCAGGCTTTCGCGTTTCGTCCCCGCCAGCCGCCGAGGGAAGCGATAGGCGAATTGCACGAAGGCCGCCGCCGCGCAGCCGCACAGGAACGAAATCCACGGCATGGACAGCAACGGAAAGGACGGCTCGGACAGCCAGGGCATCGCATAGGCCAGCCAGCCGCCGCCGGACATTGCATGGAAAAGTGCCGTCACCAGCGCGGGGACGAGGAAGCCGATAGTGAGGCAGAACAGCAAGGTGGGCGCAAAATCGCGGCCCTGCCGGCGTTCAGCCTGGACCCGCCGCGCGAGATAGGCGGACAGCATGAACGCCAGAAGGAGCTGCGACAGATAGCTGATCGCGCCCGGGTTCCAGAAAAGGCCAGCGCCAACGGCCAGGTTTTCCGGCGCCACTGGTTGAATCATCGCATGCCCCCGCATCTCCATGCGCAGGCTTGGCTGCATGGATCAAGGCGTTCCTCACCCCCGATACCTGAGGTGGCTTCAAAGAGCTTCTCTTCGGCTTTTCCGACCAGCTCCTTGACGAAATCCTCGCCTCCTTTTAATCGCTACTGCGACTCATTCTCATTTGCAATTCAGGAGGAACTTTTGGCAACAGGGGCAAGCGAAACTGCAGGGGGCTATCCGGCACGCGGTGCGAGCAATCTGGCGCGTATTGGAGCGGTCGCGACGGCTCTTCTCGCGACCACTGCGATGGCTGCGCCCGCCTTCGCGCAGGACAACGACGGGCTCTATTGGGCAGAGCGCCGGACTTCGATCACGGTAACCGCCACTCGCCTGCCGACCGACGCGGCCAATGTTCCGGCAACCGTTTCCGTCATCACGGCCGAAGACATTGCCGACCAGATGGCAACGGATATCAAGGACCTCGTCCGCTTCGAGCCAGGCGTCTCGGTCCAGCGCCAGCCGGCCCGCTTCGGCGCCGCGCTCGGCTCCACCGGCCGCGCGGGCAATGCCGGCTTCACCATTCGCGGCATCGGCGGCAATCGCACACTGATCATGGTCGATGGCGTGCGCGTGCCCGACGGGTTCAGCTTCGGCGCGCAGGATGTGGGCCGCGGCGACTATGTCGATCTGGGCCTGGTCAAGCAGGTGGAAATCCTGCGCGGACCGGCCTCTGCGCTTTACGGCTCGGACGGGCTTTCCGGCGCGGTGGCCTTCACGCTTAGCGAGCCGCAGGACTTCCTCGACAATGGCGCCACTGTCGGCGGCCTTGCCCGCGCATCCTACAATTCGGCGGATAACGAGTTCACCGAGACCGCGATCGTTGCGGGCGGAAGCGAGCGGCTTTCCGCCATGGTCGCCTATACCCGCCGCGACTTCGACGAGCTGGACAACAAGGGCACGAACGACGTTACCGGTTCCGCCCGGACAACCCCCAATCCGCAGAACGGCCATTCCAATTCCGTACTCGGCCGGATCGTGTGGCAGCCAGGCAATGGCCACAAGCTGCGCCTGACGGGCGAATATACCGGCACCTACCTGTTTACCGATGTCCTGTCGGGCCTCAGCGGCACCGTGCTGGACCTGAAGGGCACCGACACCGGTAATCGCAGCCGCATTGCCGCCGACTGGACCTGGGAAGGCGAAGGCGCGGTCGATTATGCCCAATTGGGCGTCTATTGGCAGGATGCGGAAGACCGGCAGTTCACTGCCGAGGACCGCAACCCTGCTGTGGACCGCACCCGGCTCAACACCTTCGAGAACCGCGTCTACGGCGCCTCGGCCGAACTGCGCAGCAGCTTCGCTACTGGCGGGCTGGATCACCGCATCGTGTTCGGCGGGGATGTCAGCTTCACCCGCCAGGAGGGGCTGCGCGACGGCACGGTGCCGCCTGCGGGCGAGACCTTCCCGACCCGCGCCTTCCCGATGACCGACTTCACGCTGGGCGGGCTGTTCGTGGGAGACGAGATCTCCATCGCAGACGGTGTCCTGACCCTGTTCCCGGCATTGCGCTTCGATGCCTACAAGCTCGACGCCAGTGACGATCCGCTGCTGCCCAGCTTCACGGGCGCGGACCAGTCGGCTTCCCACCTCTCCCCCCGCATCGGCGCGGTGGTGAAGCTCTCGGAGAACATCCGCCTGTTCGGCAATTACGCCACCGGCTTCAAGGCACCCGAACCGGGCCAGATGAACCAGTTCTTCGAGAATTTGGCCTTTGGCTACACCTCCGCACCCAATCCCGATCTCGGCCCTGAAAAGAGCGAGAGCTTCGAAGGCGGCGTCCGGGTGACTACCGGAGACCTCAGCCTGTCCGCCACGGCGTTCCATGCCGATTACAAGGATTTCATCGCGCAGGAAGTGGTCGGCGGCTCCTTCACCCCGCAGGACCCGGCGATCTACCAGTTCATCAATATCGGTCAGGTCGAGGTCGAAGGACTGGAAGGCAAGGCCGAATATCGCGCGAAGAACGGCATCACGGCCCGCTTCGCCATCGCCTATGCCAAAGGCGACGAGATTCTGGATGGGGGCGGCAAGGCTCCGCTTGCCTCGATCGATCCGCTCAACCTCGTGCTCGGCCTCGGCTATCGCGATCCGGGCGGTGCCTTTGGCGGCGAAGTGGTGCTAACTCACAATTCCCGCAAGGAACTCGACCGCACGACCGGGGTCTGTTCCGGTGACTGCTTCCGCCCGGACGTCTCGACCATCATCGACGCGACAGCCTTCGTGAAGCTGGTCGAGGGGCTGACCCTGCGCGCGGGCATCTTCAACATCACTGACGAGAAATACGCCTTGTGGAGCGATGTGCGCGGCCTCGCCGCCACCTCCACCGTGACCGACGCCTACACGCGGCCCGGCCGCAATGCGAGCGCCTCGCTCAGCTTCCGCTTCTGAACTTCAACAGGGACATTCATCTATGAAACCGATCAAGAATTTGCTGGGCGTCGGGCTTGCCGCGCTTGCCCTTGCCGCCAGTGCCCCCGCATTTGCCCATGGTCCATTGCCGGAAGGCACACCGGCAGAGGAACGCGCCGCCTACGAGGCCGACCGGGCCGACATTCTGGCCATGGCGGGCGATTTCCGCGTGCGTTTCGACATGCAGGAATCCACTCGCTGGCGCAGCGATTACGAACCGATCCCGGCCAAGGTTTCGGGCGGATATGAAAGCGTGCGGGTGATCGAGGATACAGGCACGAAGATCGTGCTGCAGCACCTGCTGGTGGTGGATATCGAAGGCAAGAGCCACGTCATCAAGCACTGGCGGCAGGATTGGGAATATGCGCCGGAGAAGATCCTGGCCTATTCCGGCCCGGATAGCTGGATCTGGGAGGAAGTACCCGCCAACCTGCGCCACGGTCGCTGGTCGCAGACCGTCTGGCAGGTGGATGACAGTCCGCGCTATTCCGGCTGGGGCCAGTTCGAAACCCAGGGAGGCGTGCGCCGCTGGCGCTCCAGCTGGACGTGGCGCCCCCTCGCCCGCCGCGACGCGGTACGCCATCCGGTCTATGACCGCTATCTGGGGATCAACCGCCACCAACTGACGCCGGATGGCTGGATCCACTGGCAGGACAACACCAAAATGGGTGTAATCGGCGGCAAGCTGGAGCCGGTGGTGCAGGAATATGTCCTCAACACCTACACACGCTTCAACTCCTATGACGTGAAGGCCGCCGACGATTACTGGGCCGCAACCAAGGGCTACTGGGCCGCTGTGCGCGGTATCTGGGATGAAATCGCCGTGAAGAAAGGCGGCATTCGCGTGAAGGAAGAGGCCGAAACCGGCACCGTGATCTCCGCCCGCCTGCTCGAACTGGCAGACGACGTCATGGCCGGCAAAGTGAAGGAAACCAAGGCAATCGCGGAAGCCCGCAAGCTGATCGACGGGAATACCGGGGGCAACTGATCCCCGTCGGCCGCCAAGGGCTAGTGCCCGCCCCCGTCATGCAAGGGACCGGGGGCGGGCACTATCGCCTGAGGCCGCCTCGCGAGCCGCTGAGGGACGAGCCGCAGTTCCGCAGCGATGCCTTGTCCGGCAAAAGGCCGGACCTGCTGCTGGACGACAGGCCGCGCCTTGTTGCGGATTATTTCGCGACAGCGGAGACCAGCCAGGTTGCAGCAGGCAGAAGGACCCGATCCCCTACAAGATAACCCGACAGAAGGGTGCGAAGGCGCTGCACGAACTCGCTCCGTTCCTGCGCATCGAATTCAGCCGCGGCAAAGGAAGCCGGGCCGATATTCAGAAGATAGGAAACCGCATCGTCGAGCGGATCGGAGCCCGCACCCACGGCCATCCCGTAATCGAACGGCTCGAAGACGGCCTGGGTCCAGCCGGACCGGGCAAGCAGATGCTCGACCCACTGCCGGTCTGCAAAGGCTAGCGGCCCCGGCTGGCCCGCTCTCAACCTGACCTGAAAACGCTCGGGCAATAGGGCCAGTATGTCAGCGATCCAGCCATTTTCCTCGTTGGAGCGAAAACAGGAGAAGATCAGCCTGCCCCCGCCCTCGGTGAGCGACGCGAGATGGCCGAGCACGGCTTGAGGATCGTCGAAGAACATCACCACATGCCGCGCGACGATGAGATCGAACAGCGCTCCGTCATCCGGGCGGAATCGAGCCACGTCGTCGCAGATGAAACCTACGTCGGCCACGCCCGCCGCCCGCGAGCGGGCCTCCTCTATCAGTTCCTCCGAAATATCGACGCCAATTGCCTGCAGCCCTGGGTGGCGGGCTGCCAGTCTGATCGCGAACTCGCCCGCCCCGCATCCTGCATCGAGCATCCGCGTCATTGGCGCCGCTTCGCAGAGTTGTTCCATCCGCTCGGTCAGCCCGCCGAATGTCCGGTCGGTCATTGCCCAGGAGGCGGCCCATTTCCGTCCCAGGAAGCCCTTCCAGGCGTCGCTGTTCATCGAATTCATTCTGTTCTCTCCATCCGGGCAAGCGAACCCAGCTTCCTTGGCCGCTGAGCGATACGCTGGGCAACCTGCCAGACCTGGGTCCGTATGTCGGGCACGGCGTTGATCTCCCAGAACATCCCTCTGGTCAGTGGGCCGAGCGCGAACAATTGTGGATCGGCCTGCCCGTTACGGCCGATCACCTCGCAATCGCTGGTGACGTCAACGCCCAGACGCAGGCGGTCAGGACGGATCGCGCCGCTCACGACGAGGTCCGAAAGCAAGGGGTCCGATGTCGTCGAAAGATCGCATTGGGGGCCCGTACAATTGAATATTCGCCGCACATCGAGTGCAATGGGAGTGCCCTCATGCCGGGGTCGGTACACCACCCGGGCGCCTTGCTTCCCCTGCGCGACTTCCAGAATCCGGCCAGCCACGACCTGTAGCCGGCCCGAAGCACGCAAGGCATCGATCCGTGCGGCGATCTGCGGCGCGAGCCTGTGCCGATGTACGTCCCACCAGGCCCGCAAGTGCCGCAGAAACCTGCGGCGCTCCGCCTCCGACACATCCATCCACAAGCCTTGCGAATAGGGACGCAGTGCATCGATCGCCTCACGCCAGCCGCGCGCTTCCGCATCGGCGCGCACGCGGCGGAGCAGGCTCGTCCCACGCTCCGGATAGGGTCCGAGCGGAACGGGCCTTGTCACCGGGTCGGGAGAATGACTGCGAGGAATCAGCCCCCGGCGGGACAAGGCGACGATCCGGCCGGAAAAACCGGCCTTGTCCAGCGAGAGTACCGTGTCGATCATCGTCAGCCCCGTACCGACGATCAACACGGTGTCGTTCCCGGTAAGCCCCTCGGCAAGATCGCCCGCGTTAACGGCATTTCGATAGACCTCGACCGGGAGCCCCGCCGTGGCGAGAGCCGGCGGATCGAGCGGCGCAAGATTGCCCAGCGCAAGTGCCACCGTATCGGCGACGATCTCTTCCCCATTGTCGAGGGTCAGCACCTTGCGCCCGTCGGCCTGCCTCAAGGCTAGGCAACAGCCTGACACCAGCTCCAGCTGCCCGGGCCAAGCGGCCTGCGCCTCAGCAATCAGTGCGCCGATATAGCGGCCGAAATCCCTGCGCGATGCGAAGCCCGCTTGTGCATCCAGCCCTTCGCGCGCGAGCCAGTTGGCGAAATGGTCCGGCTGGTCATGCAGCGCGCTCATATTACTGGCAGGAACATTGAGCAGATGCGAGGCCTCGCCCGTGGAATAGGCCAGACCTCGCCCGAACTCCCCGCTCCGCTCGATCAATGTTACGCGCGGCGCGCCCATGCGCAGCAGGTTCACTGCCAGAAGCGCACCCGAAAATCCGCCCCCCACGATAGCAACGCGATGGTCGCCCGTGCCGACGGACCAAGGCTTGCCGGATGTCTGCACCCGCCGCCCTTATTTCCTCAGCGCTTCCACGATCTGCGGCAGTGCCTCGGCGTAGCGCGCCACATCCTTCAGATCGCCCACCGAAACGCGCGAATAGTGTTTCCAGCTGCCGAACGCGCCGCGAATAACGATATTGCGCGCGGCCATTGCCTCTTTCACAGCATCGGCATCGGGCACGTCGACGAACACAAAATTGGTCTGGCTGGGAAGCGCGGTGCATCCGGCCCTGGCCACGGCATCCAGGATCATGTCCCGGCCTTCCCTGATCGCCGCGAGCGAGCCCTGCAGAAAGGGCTGGTCATCGAAACAGGCGATCGCTGCGGCGAGGCCTGCCATGTTCCCGCCGAAGCTGGTCATATGTCCGCGGACGCGGGCCGCATTCGCTTCGCTGGTCAGCGCATAACCGACCCTCAGGCCCGCCATGCCGTAGATCTTGGAGAAGGTCCGGCAGACGATCACATCCTCGCCCGCGCGGACGAGATCGACCAGAGAACTGCCCTCGGGATCATCGGCAAGTTCATTATAGGCCTCGTCCACCAACAGGGTCGCGCCGCTCCTGAGCACCTTCGCGGCGAAGGCTCGCAGGGCGCCATTGTCGAGCGCCATTCCGGTCGGATTGTTGGGGTTCACGAGATGGACCAGCGAAACGCCATCGCCCAGCGCCGCCGCCATGCCGTCCAGATCGAGGTTCATGTCGCCAGCGAGCGGGACATAATTGCAGTCTACGCCCTTGCGTTCCGCATATTGGATCGGCGCATCCCAGAAGAGATCCGGGCAGACGATCGAGCCTTCCCGCCCCCAGGCGAACGCCGCGGCGCAGAGAATTTCAGTCGATCCCGACCCGAGCACCACCTGCGAAGGCGAAACACCGTGACGTTCCGCGATCATGGCGGTCAGATAAAATACGCTCCGGTCCGCATAATAGCAGCCCAGCCCGGCCGTATCCGCCATTGCCTTCAGCGCGCTGGGCGCCGGGCCGAACGGGTTTTCATTGCCGGCAAGGCGGGCCTGCCCCGGCGTCGGGCCGAACAGATCGGCCACGGCCGCGCCCTTTTCGGTCTGCATGTAGGGCATGGTCACTGCCCCGCCCTGAACCAGGCCGGGCGCCAGCGTGGGCTTGCGCGTCTTTTCCGGCATCATACGACTGTCTCCTCACCATTCTCGCTGTTCAGGAGGCAGTCGCGACAGTGCGACGCACAAGCAGGTTTCCCGCGTGTGCAGCCCGCCCTTTCGCCTTGCAGATGATGACAAGCCCCGCCTGCCAAAGCCGATCGCGGCCCCGGCCCTCAATCGAGGCGAAGAACGCGCCGCTCCGCTCACATCCCGAACGAAAGACCGGGCGGATCGACACCGACACCTCCCGAAACTTCATTAATATATTGAAATATATGTATTTTATTTCGACGAGATGGTATGAAGCGGATCGAGCAGCGTCAAGAAAACGCCCATGAACCACGCTCATAACGCTTATCTGGAATCATCATTGGAGAATGGTCGGCGGAAACTTAGGAACCACGGCGGGGCAATGCTCTGAGATTTCAGAGTTTCGCGGCGACACGATCAAGATGCGCCACCCGAATGCATACCTTCGATAACAATAAGATGCCTTTGATTATTTGAGGATTTCCTGTGAGCCTATTCGAACAGATCGACGCCATCACGCTGGATGACTTGCGGCGGACCGGGGCGACCAAGTGGGCCAGCCGGGATGACATGATCGGCGCCTTTGTGGCGGAGATGGATTTCGGCATCGCCCCCCCGATCATCGATGCGCTTCATCGCGCGGTCGACGAGGGTTCCTTCGGCTACCTTCCCGCAACCATGGTCGCAGACCTGCGCGAAGCCACTGCCGGAATGCTGGCGGCACGCCACGGATGGAATGTGGCGGGCAGCGACATTCATCCGGTGCCCGATGTGATCAAGGCGCTGGAACTCGCCATCAAGCATCACTCCGCCGATGGTTCGAAAGTCATCGTGCCAACCCCTGCCTACATGCCGTTCCTGTCCATGCCGCCCATCTTCGGGCGTGAGGTGGTCGAGGTTCCGATGATCTTCGCCGACGGCCAATATGTGCTCGATCTTCCGGGCATCCAGCGGGCCTTTGACGAAGGCGGCAATCTGCTGATCCTGTGCAATCCCTATAACCCCACCGGCAGGGTCTTTGGCCGTGACGAACTCGTCGAGGTGAGCGAAGTCGTCGACCGGAATGGCGGGCGGGTCTTCTCCGACGAAATCTGGGCACCGCTGGTCTATCCCGGACAGAAGCATGTCTCCTATGCGTCCATCAGCGAAGTCGCGGCCGGACATACGGTAACCGCAATCTCCGCTTCGAAGGCCTGGAACTTGCCCGGCCTGAAATGCGCGCAGGTGATCACGAGCAACGATGATGACCGCGAGATCTGGCGCAAGATCGGCTTTTTCGCCGCGCATGGCACAAGCAATCTGGGGGTCGCGGCGAATGTCGCGGCCTATCGCGCTGGCTTCGACTGGCTCGGCGAAGTCATCGCCTATCTCGATCGCAACCGGCATGCTCTTGCGGCGCTTGTGGAGGAAAAGCTGCCCGGAGTGAAATATCACGCGCCGGAAGGCACCTATATCGGCTGGCTGGATTTCAGGGACACCGCCATTGCCGATGCCCCCGCGGCGTTCTTCAAGGAACATGCGCAGGTCCACCTTACCGAGGGCGCGACCTGTGGCAGCGGGTTCGAAGGCTTTGCCCGGCTGATCTTTGCAACGCCGCTGCCCATTCTCGAAGAAGCCATCTCGAGAATGGGGGCCGCGCTGGCCTCCCGGGAAGGCTGAGACACCGACATGACGCTCACCGAAATCCGTTACCCGGACATTCCCGTCGATCTCCTGCCGGGAGGAGTTCCCGTGGTCCACACATGGGACCCGAATTCGCGCACCGGTTACCCGCTCTTCACGATGATGGAAAAGGGCGCGCCGTTCGACCGGAAGTTCTGGGATCTCCTGAAGTTCGAGGAAGGGAGCGCGGAGTTTCTGGCGATCGATCCGAACGGAGTGATGCCGGTAGTCGCTCACAAGGGCCGGATATTCTCTCACTCGCTCTACCTGTGCGAATATCTCGATAATGCGATGCCGGGCCCGGCACTCGTCCCGCACGATCCCGCAACTCGCTACCGGATGCGCCATCGTTGCCGCCTGTCGGACGAGATCGCCCATTCCGTGAGCATGAACGGCTGGAACCGCTTCATGCGGACCGCGCTGGCGGGCAAATCCCAGGCCGAGATCGAGGAACTCATCTACCGCAACCCGTCCAAGGAACGCCGCATCGCCTGGAGCAAGGCGCTGATCGACGGCTTTTCGGAGCAGGACCTCGATAATGCGCGACAGAATGTGCGCGCCTATGTCGACGAGCTTGACGCACTTCTGGCAAAGAACACCTGGCTGATCGGCGAGCAGTTCACCCTGGCCGATATCGTGACCTTCGCGAATTTCTACGCCTCGCCGGAGAGCATTCCCGAGACCGTAGCCGAGGATCGAGTTCCGCACTTCGTGGCATGGCTGAGGCGTTGCTATGCGCGGCCACGCCTTGTCAAAACATTCGAACTGGCGCGGGCCGTGGGCCAGCGGGCGTTTGACGTCGCCGCAAAACTCGGGGTCGAACCCGGCAGCGAAACGCAGGGAGCCACCCGATGATCCGACTTACGCTGGGCAGCGGGGATGCCAGCAGTTTTCGCCTGATCTTCGCGCTCGAGGAAATCGGCCTGCCTTATGAGGTGACCTTGATCGATCTCGACGCGCTGGAACAATGGAGCGACGCTCAGCGGACCTTGTCGCCAACCGGTGCGGTACCCTTGTTGCAGATCGACGACCTGTTGATGGAGGAAAGCGATCTCGCCCTGTTCTTCCTGGCCGAAAGCAATCCGGCCCACGGCCTGTTACCGCGGGAGGCGGCCGCGCTCTATGATTGCCAGGACACGATCTACACACTCGACCGGCTGATGAACGCCAGCGGCAACCTGCTTGGCTGGCTCGCCGGTACGACCGAAGCGACCCGGCAAGACTATCTTGCCCGGCTGGCCGCCACTCCCAGCCGCCCCGTCCTGTCCGGCTGGTCAGCCGTCCTGCGGGACGCGGTGCCGCTGGATCAGCGCCCACAGGCGGCGCTGGCGGACCTCGAGGAAGGACTGGACATCATCGAAGGCTTGCTGGCCAAAGGCGACTGGTTGCTGGGGAATGAGTTTTCCATCGCCGATATTGCCGGCATGTCGCTGGTCCATCGCCTGGTTCCTGACCTGCAATCGGCTATCGCCCCAGCGAAGCGCCCCCGTATTGCGGCCTGGATGGGGCGGATCAGCGGACGGCGGGCATATCAGAAGGCCGTCGGCCGTCAGGTAAGCGAGGGTATCTCGCTGTTCCACTCGCCGCCAAGGGATCACCTCTGACGGATTTGGGGTTCAACCTTCCGAGCCCCTGCCCCGTCGTCCCTCGCCGAAGATCGAGAACATCGACTTTCTGAGCCAGGAAATCAGCGGGTCCTTGTTATAGCGCCGATGCCAATACTGGCTCACCTCGATCGTCCCGGTATCGAATTCCGGCTCGATGATCTTGATCTTGTATATCTTGCGCAAATAGGTCGCGAGAGAACGCGGATAGATCGAGATCAGCGTCGGATCGTTGGCGACGATATAGGGTGTGGCCGTTGCATTCGGCGTAATGACCTTCGCCTTGCGATAGAAACCCTGGCTTTCCAGCAGTTGGTCGATCCGGTTCTTCGCCTGCGAGCGGATTTGATGGATCACATGATCGGCCGCGGCATATTGCTCGATGCTCATGCTGCCTTGATGCGGATGGTCCTGCGAACAGACCACCACCATGTCGTCATCGTAAAGCTTCTGGCACATGAGATCGAGCGACGGGGACGAGATGAAGCCGACATAGAGATCGAGCTTGCCGTCCAGCAATTGCCGTTCGGCCTCATTCGCCTGGCTCATCAGGGTCTGGATGCGGCATTTGGGGGCTTCACGCGTCACATAATCGAGCAGGGCAGGCAGCATCATGATCTCGCCGACGTCCCCTAGCGCGAGAACCAGCGTCCGCTCGGTCTCGCGCGGGTCGAACGAAGACGTCGCCAGCAGGATGTCTCCGACGGAATTTAGGATGTCGTTGACCGGCTCCGCAAGTTCCAGCGCCTTGGGGGTCGGGATCATGCGGTTGCGCGTCTTGACGAACAACTCGTCGCCCAGCAGCCGACGAAGGCGCGTCAAGGCATGGCTTGCCGAGCTCTGCGACATGGAAAGCTCGTCCGCCGCCACGCTGACGCTGCGATGCTGGAGAATGGCACCGAGCACAATCAACAGATTCAGATCGAAATTTCTAAGCTTGCCTAGCTCCATCGTACTCTCCCGCCGGTCATCCGCGATGACGGCATTCATTCAAAGCGTTATCGCCCTTATCGATAACGGGTACAGGAGTTGAAGGCGCAGTCAACGCGCCGGCACCACGATCTCGCCTCGCTTGGCGCGGCATTGCATTCCCGAGCGCCATATCCTCAGCTCTCATACGGCCAATCCGGCCGCGTCTTGATCGGAACGCCGAAAAACAGCCATTGATAGTGCTCAACACGCAAAGAACTGGCGCAAATCGTCATTTTTCCCCAATCGCTCTGCGCCTTTGCCTGACGCTAAGCAGCGAGCATCATCGCGCGCGCCGGCGCACCGGCCTCGCACAAACCGAACCATGCTTTAGTTATGCACAATATCGATAGGAACTATCGGAATTCCGTCTGTGGCTGAACCTCCGTCCACATGTTAGCGAGAATATGTCCAAATCCATACCTGATGACTAGGGATTACCAGCTTCAGGAGTAAAAGCAAATGATACAAAGGGTTTCGGACAGAGCCGGACATTCCGGCTCGGGAGACGCGGAGCAGTGGAAGGCATGACCAGTACCAGCACAAATCCCCCGGGCGCTCATGCGCCCGCCAGCGAAGCCCTGTCCGTGCCCGCTGTGCCCGCGCCCGCTGCCGCATATGATGGCGGGTGGAGCCTGCGCTCGATGTATGCGCTAGCGCTGCTCACGCTCGCCTATGCATTCAACTATTTCGACAGGCTGCTGATTTCCCTTCTGTTTCCGCTGATCCAGAAGGACCTGCAACTCACCGATACGGAACTGGGCCTGGTGACCGGCGTTGCCTTTGTCCTCGTCTACGCCGTGATGGGCATCCCCGTGGCGCGACTGGCCGATCGCTGGAACCGCAAAGCGATCATCGGCATCGGCTTCTCGTTCTGGAGCGCGATGACGGTGATGACCGGCTTTGTCTCCAATGTCTGGCAGCTCGCTGCGACACGCTTCCTGATGGGCGCGGGCGAATCCGCAGGGACGCCGCCATCCACTTCGATGCTTTCCGACATCTTCGACAAGAAGCGCCGCCCGCTGGCCTTCTCGATCATGGTCTCGGGCACCGCCATTTCCGGCCTGATCCTTACGCCCATCGCGGGCTGGATTGGCCATCTCTACGGCTGGCGCATCACCTACTGGATCGCCGGCGGCGTCGGCCTGTTCCTGGGCCTGCTGCTGATGTTCACCGTCCGCGAACCGCTTCGCGGAACTTTCGACCCGGCGCCGAAATCCGCAGACGATACGAAACCCTCGTTCGGCCCGTCCCTCGCCTTCCTCCTGAAGCGCCGGACCTATGTGTTCGCCACACTGGGCGCCGCGCTCGTGACCATTTCCTTTTATGCCCATGTCGTGTGGAGCACGACATTCATGCTGCGCGTTCACGGAATGGACGTGGCCCAAAGCGCCAGTCTGCTGGGCCCTATCCGCGGGATCGCCGGGCTGGTCGGTGCGCTGAGCGGGGGCGTGCTGATGACCCGGTTGCTCCGTTTCGACGAGCGCTGGCGCATCTGGCTGCCCGCAATCTGCTTCACCACTGTCGGCCTGTCGCAATATGTGTTCCTCTTTGCCCCCAGCATCCCGCTGGTGGCGCTGGGCGCGGCGATCGACAGCATGGCGGCCAGCATGATGGTTCCGCTGCTCTCGCTGTTGCTCATCCAGGTGATGCCTGTCTCCATCCGATCATTTGGCATGGCACTCTACGTGCTCTCCATCGCCATTCTCGGCCAGATCATCGGCCCGCTCGGGGTTGGCTGGCTGAACGATCAGCTGGCGATCATCTGGCAGGAGGAAGCGATCCGCTATTCCATGTCGATCACCGCGCTGGTCGGCGTGATTGCCGGGCCGATCATGATGCTCGCCGGCCGTTCGCTGCTGCAGGACACCAGCCATGCTCAGGAGTGGCAGGGACAATGACCTCTCGCATCTTGTATCCGAACCGGCGTGCACTGCTTGCAGGCGGGCTGGCTACGGGTGCGCTGGCCCTGCTTCCGGTCCACCGTGCCCGCGCGAACGTTCCGGCAAAAGGCACGGCAGCCGGAAGCAGGCCATTCGAGCTGCTGAACCTGATAGAGCTTGAAGAACGGGCGCGCGGCTCCATTCCCGCGCCCGCCTTCGCCTTCATCTCGAACGGCGCTGGGGATGAATGGAGCCTCAGGGAAAACCGACTCGCATTCGACCGGAGGGAAATCTACCCGCGCGTCTATGCTGGTGTCGGTCACACCGATACGAACTGCACTCTGCTGGGCACCACGCTGCAAACGCCCCTGATCGCCCCTCCGACCATGGGCCACGGACTGGTCCATGAAAGCGCGGAAGTGGGCACTGCGCGGGGTGTGGAACAGGCGGGTGGCCTGATGGTGCTGAGCACGCTTTCCACCCGCCGGATGGAAGATGTGGCGCAGGCGACAAAGGGCCCGCGCTGGTTCCAGCTCTATCAGGACGAAGATGACGGCGTCACGCGCGAGCTTTTGTGGCGCGCCCGAGACGCGGGATACACGGCGATAGTCCACACGGTGGACGTGACCATGGGCGGCAATCGCGAGGCGAATATCCGCACCGGCTTTACCTGGCCCAAGGAGGTGCCGCTGGGCAATTTCCCGATTTCCGGAAGAGGGCTGCGCCCCAAGGCGGGCCTGAGCTGGAAAGATCTGGAACTGGTCCAGAAAGAATCCGCCCTGCCGGTGATCCCCAAGGGCATTCTGCGCGCTTCCGATGCCGCTCAGGCCGTACGGCTGGGCGCGGCAGGCATCTGGCTGTCCAACCATGGCGGCCGCCAGTTGGATGGCGCGCCTTCCGCTTTCACCGTGTTGCCTCGGGCCGCCGAGGCTGTGGAAGGGCGCGTGCCGATCATCCTCGATGGCGGCGTGCGGCGCGGGCTGGACGTGTTCAAGTCTCTCGCCCTCGGGGCGACGGCAGTCGCCCTGGGACGCCCCACGATCTACGGCCTCGCCCTCGGTGGAGAGGAAGGCGTGCGGGCCGTCTATGAGAAGCTGACCGATGAACTGCGCACCGTGATGCACCTTTCCGGAACATCGCGCGTGCAGGACATCGGGCCGGACATGCTCCAGCAGTGATCCGGCTCGTCCGGCCAGATTGCCTTCAAGACCTTCGCAGCACCGAGGCACTCAAGTGACAAACCGGTTCAAAGCTATCGCCGTTCTTCTTGCCGCCAGCTTAGCCTCGGCGGCATCTCTGGGCGCTGCGGCGGGCGACGAGGGTGTGTTCAGCGAGGAACAGGCAAAGGCAGGGGAACTTGGCTATGCCTCCCAATGCGCGGCCTGCCACGGCGCAAAGCTGCTCGGCCCCAATGCGCCTGCGCTGATCGGCAGCGATGTGATGCAGACCTTCGATACGGTGGCCGGGCTCTACAACTACATCGCCGTTGCCATGCCCCCACAGGCCCCGGGGCGGCTGGATGAAGAACAATATCTGGAGATCGTGGCCTTCATCCTGAAGGAGAATGGCGCGCGCGCGGGAACGGTCCCGCTCAGGCTGGACCAGGCCCGGATGCGCCAGCTTTCGCTTGCCGTGATCACGCACCCGGAGGCCGGAACCACGCCTGACGACACTGCGCCATCCGCAACTCCTCAGGAAGAGGTCCCGCAGGCCTACACCTGGGGCAAGAAGCTGCCGAGCGTGAACTGAGCGGCACAGACGAGATATCCGATGGAGAACAGGATGCCCCAGCCATTCCGCAGAGCCTTGCCGCTTCTTGCCATCTGCCTCTCGATTTCAGGCATCCCGGCAAGCGCGCAAGGTGAGGAGCGCGATTACGCACCTGTCACCGACGAATTGATCGCCAATCCTCCGGCCGGGGAGTGGCCTTCCTGGCGCCGGACGCTGGACAATCAGGGCTATAGCCCGCTGGACCGGATAGACGCGCAGACGGTGGGCAAGCTGCAACTGGCCTGGGCATGGCCCATGGCGGATGTCGGCATGCAGGAAACCGCCCCGCTGATGCATGACGGCATCCTGTTCCTGCAGACCAACAACAACATCGTCCAGGCGCTGGATGCGCGGACCGGCGACCTCATCTGGGAATACCGCCCTGCCCTGGCAAAGATCCCGGCAGAATGGGCCTATCAACCCTATCAGGCGCGGCGCCAGAAGAACTCCATCGCGCTGTATGAAGATGCCGTGGTGCTCACCACTGTCGATGCCCGCATCGTGGTGCTTGACGCGAAGAGCGGCAAGGTCCTGCGCGAAACTCAGGTGCTCGATACCAATAAGGGCTACAGCTACACGGTGGGCCCGCTGGTCGTCGAAGGCAAGATCATCTCGGCCATCTCCGGTTGCTCGATCCCCGGAACGGCGGGCGGGTGCTACATCATGGCCCACGATTTCCGGACACTGAAGGAATTGTGGCGCGTCAACACGCTCGACGATCCGGCGAACCCCAAGGTCGGCGAGAGCTGGGGCGAAGTACCTCCGGGCAATCGCTGGGGCGGCACCCCCTGGGCCACGGGGTCATACGATCCGCGCACGAAGCTGACCTTCTGGGGCACGGGCGGCCCCGGCCCTTACGCCGAACTGATCCGCGGATCCGGCGACGGAGATGTGCTCTACACCAATTCGACGCTGGCCATCGATACCGAGACCGGCAAGATCAAATGGTATTACCAGCATCTGCCGCGCGACAATTGGGACCTCGACAGCCCGTTCGAGCGGGTGCTGGTGGACATTCAGGACAAGGGCAAGACCCGGCACCTGCTGATCTCCGTGGCGGGCAAGAACGGCATCTTCTTCGCGCTGGACCGCGACAGCGGCAAATATCTCTGGTCGAAGGACACCGTCTTCCAGAACTCGGTCACCAAGATCGATCCGGACGGCACGGTGCATGTCAATGAGGAGCTGATCCTCAAGGCACTGGGCCAGGAAGTGACGATCTGTTCCTCCATCTCGGGCGGGAAACTGTGGCAGGCCGGCGCTTACAGCCCGCAGACCGGGCAGTTCTATGTTCCGCTGACGGAAGCCTGCAACGCCGTCTCTGCCACGCAGACGAAGTTCACGGCGGGCGGAACGGTCGGCTCGATGAAGTTCGGCCCACGCGTCCTGCCGGAAGGCATTTCGGACGCCGGGCTGGTGGAAGCGATCAAGATCGGCACCCGCAAGGACGAGAATGCCGGGTGGAAGGTTCGCCAGCGGGCGATCCCCACCTCATCGCTCCTGACCACGGGCGGCGGGCTGGTGATCGGCGGCGATGCCGGACGCTATGCCAAGGCGTGGGACCAGAAGACCGGCGAAGTGCTATGGCAGCAGCGCCTCAACGCACCCATCGGTGGATCGCCCATGACCTATGAACTGGACGGCGAGCAATATCTGGTGATCCCCACCGGCTACAGCGCTTCCGCCGGTTCGATTGCATCGGCCTTCCCGGAAATGCCCCTGCCGTCCGGAACCGGCAATTCGATCTTCGTCTTCAAGCTGCCGCGGCAATAGGGGCTCAGCCCCTCAGGGCGTGCCAGATCATATAGGCTGCCACGCAGAGGACCACTGCCGCGAAGACAGTCGATAGCTGCTTCCTGCCCCGGCCCAGACGGCAGGATAGCGCCGTTCCAGCCATGCTTCCCGCAAGACCGCCCGCGATGAAAGTCGCCGCCAGTGGCCAGTCCAGCAGGCCGGACAGGGCATAGCTCACCGCTACAGTGAGGGCGAAGGCCGTCACCGCCACCAGCGATGTGCCCACGGCAAGCAGAGTCGGCATGCCTGTTGACGCCACCAGGGCGGGGACGATCAGGAAGCCGCCGCCAATACCGAAGAAGCCGGAGAACAGGCCTGCGCCAGCCCCCATGCCCAGCAGGCGAGGCAGTTTTTCGCGAGTGCATTCCGCGGCCGGATCGCCTTCCCGCCCGCGCTTCAGGAACATCACCACGCCCACGGGGATCATCATCAGCGCGAAAAGCAGCAGCAGCTTGCCCCCGTCCATCGCCTTGCCCAGCGACGATCCGGCCAGTGCCCCCAGCGTACCGGCAAGCGCGAACAGCCCGCCGCAACGCCATTTCACATTTCCGGAACGCGCATGGGAGGCAAGGCTGGCTGCGGCATTGGCCGCCACGGCAACGGCACTGGTGCCAATCGCCAGATGAGTGTCCCCAACACCCACCAGATAGATCATCAGCGGCACCGCGAGGATCGAGCCGCCGCCACCCACCAATCCAAGCATTCCGCCCACAAGCCCGCCCGAGACGGCACCGAGCAGATATTGGGCAGGCTCAAGCGTCACGCCGCCTCTGACCGCTTCGGGCAGGCACGGCGCAGCGCCATCACAACAGGTTCAACGGCAGCTTGAGATAGCGGACGCCGTTCTCCTCGGGATCGGGCAGATGGCCCGCCCGCATGTTCACCTGGATCGAAGGCAGGATGAGGCGCGGCATTGCGAGCGAAGCGTCGCGGGCCTCGCGCATGGCAACGAAGCTGTCCTCGTCCACGCCATCGCGAACATGGATATTGGTCGCCCGTTGTTCCCCAACGGTGGTTTCCCAACGATATTCATCGCGGCCCGGCGCCTTGTAGTCATGGCACAGGAACAGGCGCGTCCTGCCCGGCAGAGAGAGGAGCCTGCGGATCGACCGATAGAGCATGCGCGCATCGCCGCCGGGGAAATCCGCCCGCGCCGTTCCATAGTCCGGCATGAACAGCGTATCGCCGACAAAAGCCGCATCCCCGACCACGAACGCCAGATCCGCTGGCGTGTGCCCCGGCACATGCAGAACCTCGATGCCAAGCTGCCCGAGGTCGAGCCTGTCACCGTCTTCCAGCAGCCGGTCGAATTCGGAACCGTCACGAGCGACGCCGTCGCCGTGGTTGAACATCGGCCCGAAGAGCTGCTGCACTTCCACAATCGGCCTGCCGATGGCCAGCTCCCCTCCCAGCTTGCCCTTCAGGTAGGGAGCTGCAGAGAGATGATCGGCATGGACATGGGTTTCCAGATGCCACGCCACATCCAGTGCCAATGCTTCCACATGGCCCAGTATCCGGTCAGCGTGATCCGTGGAGGTCCTGCCGGATGCGTGATCGAAATCGAGCACGCTGTCGACGATCGCTGCCTGAAGCGTGTCCGGATCGTGGACGACGTAGCTGACAGTAAAGGTCGGCTCGTGAAAGAACGCGGCAATCTGCGGTCCGCACATGCCTGTCGCACCCTCCATGCAGCCTGCCCTTTCAAGATGGAAGAACCGGGGGCAGCCCTGCCCCCGGCCGATACGATCAGAGCTTCACGAAAGGCGCCGGATCGCCTTCCCGCAGCTTGAGCCCGAACAGCGGGTTAAGCCCCGGATGGCGGCCGATACCGCCAAACAGATCGCAACCGCGCTCATACCAGTCGCGCAGCGGATCGTCCTCGGTCAGCGGCGGAGTGCGCGCAACGGAAGACGCCCAGAGGAATACGGAAAGCGCGGCATAATCGGCAAAGTCCGGTGCATCGCCGCCCAACCAGGGAATTTCGCGCAGCACTTCGCGCAGCGGTTCCAGCGTGGGCGGAACCAGCGGCAGCCGATCTTCGCGACCCGCCTGAACCTCTTCCAGCGTCTGCCCGCCCAGGAAGTCCCGCTCGCGGCTTTCGCGCACATAGGGGCGATCCTCGGGGACGGAGAGGTCGTGATAATCGAGGATATAGCAGCGGAACCACGGCTTGATCGCAGTCGCCCAGAGCCAATTGTCGAGGAAGCGCACGAAGTTGCGATGATCGGGGTTCTTGAACAGCTTCGGATGGTCCGGATAGGCCCGGTCAAGATAATCGGCGACGACGAATTCGCCGCAACGCAGGCTTTCGAACACCCATTCGTCACCATCGCTGATGCCGGGGTGATAATCCGTACGGCCGCCCGTGCGAGCGGAAAGCGACGTGAACCCGCCCTCTACCGGCTTCATCGGCAGGCCCTTATGCGCGATGGCGTATTTCGCCTGCCAGCAGAACGGGCTGATCGTGCAGCCGGTCACGAGGTTCAGGTCATAGACGTGGATCGGGTTGGTCGCGTTCATGGTGCAATCCTGTTGTAAGGGCCTCGGCCACGGGCCAGCGCCGTCCTTCGAAAGATGGCGGCTCCCGGCCGTTGGATGATTTCGCAGTGTCAGGGCCGCGCCGGGCCGCGCTCCTTGGGCAGCGACGGATCGGCGCCCCATTCGGTCCAGCTTCCGTCGTAGAGCGCGACGTCATCCTTGCCGAACTGATACATCGCCAGAGCGAGCGCACAGGCGACCACGCCGCCGCCGCAGCTTGTCGTCACCGGACGGGACAGATCGACCCCGCCCTGCTCGAAGATCGCGCGCAGGCTGTCCTTGTCCTTGTAGGTGCCGTCCGCCTCGAACAGGTCCCAGAAGGGCACATTCAACGAGCCGGGAATATGGCCTGCCGCAACCTTGGGGTTGGGATCGTCATCAGAGCCGGTGAAATGGGCAGCACCGCGTCCGTCGACATGTTCGGCCACCTTGCTCTCGATATTGGCCAGCACATCGTCCCTGGTCTTGAGACGTGCCGGATCGAAGGAAGCAGTGAAATTGCTGGCCGGCCGGATTTCGATCCCACTGGCGAGCGGACGCCCTTCGGCCTTCCACTTGCCGAGGCCGCCATCCAGCACAGCGACATTTTCCAGCCCATACATCCGAAACATGAACCAGGCCCGGGTGGCGGTCTTCACCACGCTGTCATCATAGATCACGATCCGCTGATCCCGGTCGATGCCCAATTCCCGCATCCGGCTTTCGAACTGGCTGGCGGCAGGCATGGTGTTGTCGATGGGGGAAGACGCATCGACCAGCGCGACCAGATCGAGAAACACCGCGCCCGGTATATGGCCCGCCGCATATTCGGCCGCGGAATCCCGCTGCGGCTCGAAATGATGCCTCGTCGCATCGACAATGCACAGATCGGCCGCGCCCAATTCGTTCGAAAGCCACTGGGTGGAAACAAGACTGTCCATAAGCTCAGGCCTTAACGCGTTGATGCAGCCTGCATTCCTGCAGGCCCGATGCTGTCTCCCCGCGCCGGGGAAGGGTTGGTGCGACGCGGGAAGACAGCGGGTACCTTCCTCAGAACTCGTAGCGTGCGGTGAGTGACCATTCACGAGGCCGGGAAGGAGTTGCGTGGATACCGGCAGTCGATGCCGGGCCAATGCCGGTGTAGTAGAAGGTATTGGTGATGTTGCTGACCGAAGCCGCCAACGAGAAGCCGCTGTCGTTCGGACGCCAGCTTACGCGGGCATCGAGCAGGCCGTAGGGCTTCTGCGACTGGCTGTAGGTATTGGGCAGATCGTAATAGATCCGGCTGCGCCAGTTCCAGTCCGTCCGCAGGGTCAGTTCGCCCGCCGAACCTAGGTCCGCATCGTACTGCGCCCCCAGGCTGTAATTGAGTTCAGGCGCGCCGACCGGCTTGCAGCTCATGCACGGGCCATTCGCCACATTCGCGGCTGCGCCCAGATCGATATAGTCGAAGTCATTATAGCCGATCATGCCGGTGAGGGTCAGCCCATCCACGGGACGCGCGGTGACTTCGGCTTCCACACCCCTGATCCGCGCACTACCCGCATTGGTACGCAGGGAGTTGGGCGTTCCGCTGAGATCCGGGACGACCGCAGTGACCTGACGATTGGTGAAGTCGGTCTGGAACACTGCGATATTGGTCTGCAGGCGGCGGTCGAGCAGATCGAGCTTGGCGCCCACTTCGTAGGACGTGACCGTTTCGGGAAGAACCGCCGTGATCTGGTTGGCGTTCAGCGGACGCGGATTGAAGCCGCCCGAGCGGAAGCCGCTGGAAACCGAACCGTAGAGGAAGATATCGTCACTGAGCTGGTAATCCAGGCCCGCGCGGTAATCGACCCGGTCATAGCCGACATCCGCCGTAGTCAGGGCAAAGGGCCGCAGGCCGGTCTCGTAATAGACGCGATCGAACACATAGCCCTTGCTCTCGTCGCTGTAGCGCACGCCGCCGCTCAGCTTGAGCTTGTCGGTCAGCTTGTAGCCGACATGCGCGAAGGCGGAGTAATTGGTGCTTTCGGCGACGTCATAGGTTTCCTGCGTCAGGTTCAGCGTCGCGAAGTAGACCCAGCTGTCGTAATTGCCGGTGGCGGTGTAGTAATAGCCACCCACGGTCCAGTCGAACCGGTCATCGAACAGCGTGCCGGAAAGGCGCGCTTCCTGGCTGAACTGGCGGTGGCGCAGGTTTTCGACGCTGCCGCCCACATCCATGGGCGAACCATCGCCGTCGCGGCCGAAGAAGCCGTCGTAATTGCGCCATGCCGTGATCGAGGTGAAGCCGATATTGTCGGCCAGCGTCCAGTCGACCTTGGCGCTCACGCCCCATTGGTCGAGATTGCTCTCATTCGGTGTGGTCAGCCCGTTCCGCCCACGCTGATACCCGGCGTAGGTGGTATAGGGGGAATCCGTGATGAAGCGGCTGTCATAGGGGATGCCGTATTGCGGGATCGCGATGTTGTTGTTGTACGAAGTCAGCGTGGAACTGATCGACAGCAGCTTGTAGGCGCTCTGGGACGTGTGATCGCGCGTATAGTCCCCGGTGATCGTCACTTCGAGATCGTCGGAGATCACTGCGCGGAGCGATGCGCGGGCCGCCTTGGTATTCACATCGCCCAATTCGCCGACTTCGCAGCTGTCATCCGTGGTGCGCTGTTCGAGCAGGCCGGAAAGAGGGGCGGTTCCATTGCCGATCTGCGTCGGGTTGACGCAGGCGAAGTCCAGGATCTTCATATAGCCGTCACGGCTGAGCGAAGCGCCCGAGACGCGCAGGAACAGACGGTCTTCGATCAGCGACGCATCATAGGCGCCGCGCACGTCGAGACGGTTGTAGCTGCCCGTGCTCGCCTCGAAATAGCCGGTATTGCTGCCGCTTGCCTGCTTGGAGACGAGGCGAACCGCACCGCCCAGCGAGTTCTTGCCGAACAGGGTCCCCTGCGGACCGCGCAGCACTTCCGCACGCTCGAGATCGAGCAGGCCGAGAACGCCGCCGAACACGGTGCCGTGATAGACATCGTCCACATAGATGCCGATCGCGGGCTCGATAGTGAACTGATAATCCGCTTCGCCGATGCCGCGGATAGTGGACTGCAGCGACTTGCCGTAGGCGGCACTGCCTTCACGCAGATAGATGTTCGGCGTTGTGTTCGACAGCGCCGTCACGTCCCGCGCATCGCGGGCCGCCAGTTCGTCGCCCGACACTGCGGTGATGGCGATCGGCACGGTCTGCAGGTTTTCCTCGCGAAAACGTGCAGTAACCAGAATTTCCCTGATTTCGCCGCTATTGTCCGCCGCAAGCTCGCTATTGGCGGCCTCTTGCGCGGCAACCGGGCTCGCGGCGAAAGCGCCGCCCAAAGCCGCTACGGACGCAGTGCAAGACAGAATGGTCCTAAAGCCCATCAGAATCCTCCCAAATGTTCCCATGAAATCGGCGCCGCTCTATCGGCGATCGCTCGCTCGAACTCACCTGGCGCCGACAAGCCGAAATGGCTTTGAGTCAGATCCGGTGGTCCGGTAGAAACCCGGCTAACACTACGGTCCCAAGGTCGCCATAAGGGCGCCGCGATAACCGTTATTCAGACCATGCATAGTGCAGCTTGCTAACCATCCGGACAGGCCACACGCGCGCGTGCCCGGCACATTCGCCCGGTTTTGTGCGGCCTCAGGCAGCCGCCGCAGCCTCGATTGCGGAGATTTCCGGCCCATATTCGCTGATCGTCGCGCGACGCAGATCGCGGCGCACGCTCGTGTAATCGTAAGGCCTGGCGCGATGCAGAGTGCAGCGATTGTCCCAGATCAGCAGATCGCCCTTCACCCAATCGTGGCTGTAGATGAAGCGCGGCTGCGAGGCGAATTCCACGAGGGATTCCAGCAGAGCCCGCCCCTCGTCCTCGTCCATGCCGAGGATGTAATCGGCATGCGATCCGATGCAGAGGCATTTGCGGCCCGAGGCGGAAGTCTGCACCACCGCGTTGTGCACGGCGGGATAGAGATCCTTCAGCGACAGGTTGCTGTCGAACCCGATCCGCTTGCGCGAAATCCAGACATTGTGCTCGGCCACCTGGCCTTCGATGCGCTGCTTCGTCTCTTCGGGCAGAGCGTCATAGACAGCGCGCGTATCGACGAATTCCGTCTGCCCGCCCTCGCCCGCGACTTCATGGCCCAGCAACAGCGACCATTTGGTGGGCAGCGCATGAAACGAACCGTCGATATGGAACAGTTCGTTGCCTTTGCTCATTGCCGCAAAACGCGGGTTGGACGCCATGATCTCGCCATCCAGCCCGAGATTGGAAGCATCGTAGAGTTCCGCGCCGATGCGCTTAGGCGCGACTACGCCGCTCGTCCTTGTGCCATGGGGCAGTTCGAGCGGGCCAAATGCCCGGCTGAAGCGGACGTGATCCTCGTCGCTGATGTGGGCCTGGCCGCGGACGACCAGCACGGCATATTCGGCCATCGCATCTTCGACCAGATCGACCAGCGCCTGATCGGGCGCCCGGGACAGGTCCGCTCCGGTCAGTTCCGCCGCGAACAGCGGGTGCAAGGGGGTTACCTTCATATGTCGTCTCCCATTTTTCAGGGATCGTATGAAGGGGGGTATCAGGCGGCAATCGCGCCAGCCCGAACAGTCAAATCGATCTCATGCATAATGACCTCGCACACGGTCCGAACCCGCCTTGCGACCCGTGCCTGGCGGTTACAGACGCATCACGGGCGCGGGCCTTTCTGCTGGGTAAGCTCCTGCTCCCTGGCCGATTTCAGCACATAGGCGCGGATTGCCTCTGCCTGATCCGCATCGATCCACGGCGCGAAGCTGATCATGCCGTTATCCTTCAACGCCCCTTCGATCACGACGGACCTCCAGGCATCGCGGTTCGTCGCCAACTGGCTCTTGAACAGGTTCGGATTGACCGGGCCGGTGTGACAGATCGAGCAGAAGGCGAAATACTGCTTCTCCCCTTCGGCATATTGCGCCGCAGTAAATGTCTCGTCGCTTTGCGCGTAGGGCAGTTGCGGGATCGCCGGCAGCTTGGCCAGAGTCCCCTTCCCGTCGATACGGAAGGCCAGCAGCACGCCATTCGCGGGCGGGCGGCGCATCCAGTCGCTGGCCGTGGCCATGCCCATGGAACCACCATAGCCGGCCAGCACGGCGACATATTGCACGCCCTTTGCCCGGAAGGTGACGGGCCCTGCCATGATCCCGCGCTGGGCGTCGAACTTCCACAATTCCTTGCCCGTATCGGCAGCGCGGGCGCGGAAGATACCATAGGGATCGCCCTGGAAAACGAGGTTGCCGCCGGTTGCCAGCGTTCCCCCATTCCACGGCCAGGGCATGTCGACTTGCCAGCGCGCCTTTTGCGCGACGGGATCCCATGCGACCAGCATCCCACGGTTCATCTTGGCCAATGCCGCACGTCGTTCGGCCGGAGTTGCACCCGGCACAGTGCCTTCGGGCGGATCGAGGAAAGTGACGCCGGTATTCCAGCGCCCGATATGGCGGGTGTAATTCACGTCGTCGCCATAGGAGAGCGGCACATGCATGGCCGGGATATAGACCAGCCCCGTCTTGGGCGAATAGCTCATCGGGTGCCAGGCATGTGCCCCGATACCGGCGGGATAGACGAGATAGGGCTTGTCGGCGAAGCGGGCCTCCGGCCGTTCGACCGGGCGCCCGGTGACGAGATCGATCTTCTCGGCCCAGTTCTGCGGCACGAAGTTTTCGGCGCTGATCAGCTTCCCGTTGCTGCGGTCGATCACATAGAAGAACCCGTTCTTCGGCGCCTGCATGAGCACCTTGCGCGGCTTGCCGTCGATGGTCAGGTCAGCCAGCGTGATCTGCTGCGTGGCCGTGAAGTCCCAGGTCTCGCCCGGGTTCACCTGATAGTGCCACTTGTATTTGCCGGTGTCGGGATCGAGCGCGAGGATCGAGGAGAGGAACAGATTGTCCCCCTTGCCCGCCGAGCGTGCGCGGTGGTTCCAGGGCGAGCCATTGCCCACACCGACGATCAGCTGGTTGAAATCGGCGTCATAGACCACCGAATCCCACACGGTGCCGCCGCCGCCCATTTCCCACCATTTGCCGTTCCAGGTCTTGCCCGCGAACTTGGCGAAGGCTTCGTCCGATGCGGCCCCGTCCGGCCCGTCGGCCGGATTGCCGGGCACGGTGTAGAAGCGCCACACCAGCTTGCCGCTATTGGCGTCATAGGCACTGACATAGCCGCGCACGCCCAGTTCGGCGCCGGAATTGCCGATGATGACCTTCCCGCGCACGACGCGCGGGGCCATGGTGATGGTATAAGGCTTCTTCTGGTCGACCGTGACAGTGGACCACACTTCCTTGCCGGTTCCGGCATCCAGCGCGATCAGTCTTCCGTCGATCGTGCCTACGAAGACCTTGCCCTCCCACACCGCAACGCCGCGATTGACCACGTCGCAGCAGGCATGAGCGCCCTTCTGGCCATCCACCTTGGGATCGTAACGCCACAACACCTCCCCGGTGCTGGCATCCACGGCCATGACCTTGGACCAGGCGGTGGAGAGATACATGATCCCATCGACCACGATAGGCGTGGCTTCCTGCCCGCGATTGGTGTCGAATTCCACGGCCCAGGCAAGGCTGAGCTTGCCGACATTGCTGTCGTTCACATCCTCCAGCGGGCTATAGCGCTGTTCGGCATAGGTGCGGCCATAGGACAGCCAGTTATCGGGATCGTCTTCCGCGGCAAGCAGACGCGCTTCGGTGACATTCCCGGCCTGCGGTTTCTCGCATCCTGTCAGAAGAAGTGCTGCGGCCAGCATGACTGCCCTGTAGAACACCGGCTTTACTCCGCGCTGATTGAAGGCAGCACCCGCTTTGCGTGCTGGGAACGAGTTGCGCTACCGCGCGTCCGATCCGGCCACTCGCGATTGCCCATCGTCGGGTGCGCTGCCTTGTGGAAGAACAGGATAGGGTGTGGGGCTCCGGGAGGATTTGCTGAGGAGCCCCACATCCATGGGTAACGCCAGGTCAGAACTTGGCGTTGAACCCGGCATAGAAACGACGCCCGATCTGATCGAAGAAATAGGCGTTGATCGGGAAGCCGCCGATGGTGTTGGCAAGGCCGGTCGCCGAAGCATTATATTCGGTAAGCGGCGGTGCCTTGTCGAACAGATTGTCGACACCGAAGCGAAGCGTCACATTGTCGGTCACCGCATAGGTACCGTTCAGATTGAACAGGTCATAGGCCGGGCTTCCGACGAAGGGCGTGTTCGGATCTGACGTATAGGCGATCGACTTTGCTGCCGGCAGGTGCTGCCATTGCAGGCCGAGAGTGGCCTTGCCGATGGAATAGGTGAAGTTGTTCAGCATCTTCCAGCGGAACGTGCCGGGATTGAGGCCGTTTTCAGCAATGGCGTTGCTGCCTGCCGGGCCGAGCGTGCCGGCATATTCGACAAGCTGGCCAGCTGCACCCGCGCTGGCGGGAAGTGCCGCCGACTTGAGGGTGAGCAGGTAGTTGAACACCGTATTGAGGCTGAAGGTGCCCGGCCCGACCGGGAAGGACCAGTCGAGCTGGACATCGATGCCTTCCGTGCGGAAGCGGCCATTGTTCAGATAGGTGACCTGAACATTGCCCAGCGCACCGTCACCCGCGACGCGGCCCACCGCCTGACAGAAGGGCGAAGCCGCTGCCGTGGTGGGGTTGCTCGAAACCGCGGGATTGAAGGTGGGATCGAAGCAGAAACGCTGCGCCGTATCCAGCGTAAGCGGCCCGATCGCATCGTCGACGGCGATGTTGTAATAGTCGACCGACAGCCGCAGACGATCGAGCATCGGCGTCTCGAACGGCGAACTGATCACCGCACCCATCGTCCAGGTCTTGGCGGATTCCGGCTTCACGTCGGGGTTGCCGACCAGTGTGGGGAACGCGAATGCCGGGCCCAGGGCATTGTAGAACTGCGGGTTGGAATAGAACGTATCCGCCGTCCCTGCGATCGACTTGTCCATCAGGATGCGGCAGACCGCTTCGACATTGGCGGCATTGGCGTTCTTCGCCGGGTTGGCCGACCAGCCCAGAGTATTGTTGCGGCGGCAGACGTCACCGCCACCGGCCGCCGTGAAGGTCTGCTGCGGGGCCAGATAGAGTTCGGCGATATTCGGTGCACGAACCGCCTTGTTGAAGCCACCGCGCAGGCGCAGCCAGTCGGTCACTTCCCAATCGGCCATCGCCTTCCAGGTGAAGCTGTTGCCGGTGGTGTTGTAGTCCGACGAGCGGGCGCCAAGATTGAGTTCGAACTTCTTGATGCCCGGCACGTCGGCCAGCACCGGAATCAGAAGCTCGCCGTAGATTTCATCGACCTTGATCTCACCCGAGGAATTGCCGCTCGGATAAATGCCGATCGCCTGGTCATTGAACGAACGGCCCTGCGTGGTCAGCGTGTCATTGATGAAATCATAGCTGTTCTCGCGGTGGCTGGCACCGATGGCCGCACGCAATTGCCCTGCCGGCAGTTCGAACAACCCGCCCTGCGCGTTGAATTCGAAGACCGTCTGCTCCATCGTCGCCTTGTTCTGCAGATTGGCGGAAATGGCCTCGATGCAGTCCTGCGAGATCACCTGATCGACATCGAACGGATCGAACCCGCTGGTGCAGGTCGCCGTGGAGGCACCGAAGCCGCCGAATGCGGAGTTACCCGTTGCCTTGAAGCCCGCCCCCCAGTTCGGCGATCCGATCACTGCGCGGAAGCGCTCGAGCGAAGCCGTACCGGTAATCAGCGAGGTGGTCTGCGATTGGCCGCGAGACGCGTAGAGTTCCCAGGTCCAGTCGCTACCCGGAACGGTGCCCTCGAACCCTGCGACAAGGTTGTAGGTCATCACTTCGGTCTTGGATTCGCGATTGGCGTAATTGAGATAATAGGTCAGCTGCCAGTCGCAGCTTGCGCCGGAACCCGCCGCACCGGCAACCGCCAGAGGATCGCAATGCATCAGATTGCGGATCGCATCCGACGTGCCGACCGGAATCACGCGGCTATCCAGGATCGAGCGCAATTCCGCCGGTACCTCGCTCGTCGCCGGCACGAAGCCCGACCAGCCGTTCACCGAAGGCGAAGGCTGCTGCACGGTGTTGGTCGTGACATGGGTAAAGGTGCCCTGCCCGAATACGCCGATCCAGTCGTTGATCTCGTAATTGCCGCGCGCATAGATATTGTAGCGCGACAGCGGCAGCTGGACATAACCGTCGAGGAAGTTCTGGCCGAGCGTTCCGTCCGCCTGCTTCTTCCACTTCGGACCGGACGTATCGCCCTTGAAGCGCGAAACACCGCCCGGAGGGCTCTGGAAGAAGCCCGTGAACGCCGTGCCGTCTTCATTGAAATACAGACGGGAGCCGGCAGCCACCGCCCCGGCACCGAAGACCGCATCATAGGATGCCTGAGTGGGATTGATCCCGCCATAAGGCTGGAAGCCCGAGAAATCCGGGAAGAATTCCGTGCCGGTGAAGCGCGGGTCCGACCAGACTTCCTGGAACCATTCGCGCTCCGCCTGGGCGGCCGAACGACGATCGTTCATCGACAGGCCGAAGGTCACATTACCCCGCCCATCGGCGAAATTCGCGCCCATGATGCCGCTGATGGAATATTCCGTACCGTCGCCGCGCTCGGTCGTGCCGATCTGCCCATCCAGATTCAGACCCTCGAAGTTCTTCTTCAGGATGAAGTTGACGACGCCGCCTACGGCGTCCGCGCCATAGGTAGCCGATGCGCCGCCGGTGATGATTTCCACGCGGTCAATCGCAGCGGCGGGGATGGTATTGATATCGACCACGCCAAGCGCGTTGGCCGGCGTCGCGCGCCGCCCGTCAACCAGCACGAGGTTACGGTTGGTGCCCAGGCCGCGCAGCGAGACCGTCGCCGCGCCGGGGGTGTTGGTTGCGGTAGGCTGGATGTCGCCGCCCAGTGAAGGCGTCTGCACCGGAGTGAAGGCCGGAAGCTTGTTCAGGCTGGTTTCGATTGCGGCAGTGCCCGTCGCCTTGAGCAAATCTTCGCCGACCGACACGATCGGACTATTCGCTTCATAGTCGCGCCGAACGATGCGCGAACCGGTGACGACAATTTCCTGAGCTTCCGGCTCAGCCTCATCGCCGGATGCAGATTGAGCCATTGCAGATGGCGCTGTCGCCACGGCAGCAATCGCTGTTGAACACACGAACGCCAGACGCAACTTTGCTGTAGTGCCCGTCATAACCTTCTCCCCACTCAACTCTTCGGTGGAATCTCTCGCAGAAGATTCCCTGCCGTGAGTCGCACTTGTTGTGCGCAGTGCCGCTTTTCGGCCTTAACAATCTATCTATCGTGGTAGATAGTTCAACATCAAATTGGTCGTTTGCGGTAAAGCGTCCGCTGGCGTAGCCAAAGTCCGGGGGTTGGAATGAACAGGGGCGCTGCGGGGGCGTCGTAGCGCAAGAGGTAGTTGACAATGACCGAAAACGACGCAGGCAAGCTGGATGATTTTGACGCCTGGAGCGACCACTACAACCAGTATTATCCGGGTGGCTCACGCCTCGATCAGGAGTTTCGCACCTCCCGCCTGCTCGTACTCGCCGCGCGCAGCTGGATGTATCGGATCGACAATCTGCTGCGTCAGGAAACCGGGCAAAGCCGGGCTCGCTGGCAGGTGCTGTTCGCCATCGCCTTTGCCGAACAGCCCGCAACCATGTCCGACATTGCACATCGCGCGCGCGTCCAGTGGCCCACGCTGGTGCGGGTGGTCGAGGGCATGGAAAGGGACGGGCTCATTAAGCGCGAGGATAATCCGGCTGACAAGCGCTCGAAACTCCTGCGCCTGACTCCTGCGGGAGACGATGTGGTGGCCCACATCCAGCCCACGCTCGACCGCGAAAGGGCAACCCTCCTCTCCAGCCTTTCGGACGAGGAACTTACCCAGTGCACCGCCATGCTTCAGAAGGTCTTCGAAGCGGCGATACGGTGACGGCCAGCCATTTATGACCGGCCCCCACCGCCTTCATGACCCGGCCGCCTTTATGACCCGGCCTCCTTCATGACCCGTCAGTGCGGGCCTGCTGAATGTCCACCACCTTGGGCGCCCGGGAGAAAAGCTCGGTATAGGGATCGTCGAGATCGATGCTGAATGGCTCCGTACCCTCGCGTACCGTGGTGCGGCGCATGTCGCGCTTGAATTTCGCTGAATCGAAATCGCCGCCCCGATGCATGCTGCACAGATTGTCCCAGATCACGAGATCGCCCGGCTTCCAGGTGACGTAGAAGGTGTAGCGCGGCTGGGTTGTATGATCGATCAGCCGCTTGATCAGCGCGCGGCCCTCTGCCTGATCCATCCCTTCGATATCCATCGTATGCGCTGCGATGAACAGCGACTTGCGACCGGACCCGGCATGGGTGTGGACGATAGGATGGCGCGCCTTGAAGCGGTCGTTGATGGCCTCTTCCGAAATATCGGCCCCCGCCTGCTTGCGGCTCCACCAAAGGGAATTGATGCCGATCTTGCCTTCGATCAGCGCCTTGGTTTCATCGTCGAGGTCTTCATAGGCGCTGCGGGCATCGGCGAAGCCGGTCTCGCCGCCTTCCGCCGGAACCTCATGCGCCAGCAGCAGCGAATAGGACGTCCGCTTCTCCATGAAGGCGCTGTCGGTGTGCCATAGGCGGTCGCCCTTGCGATACTGGATCGCGGCAGGGTCCTGCGTGATTTCCCCGTCAGCATTGAGATTGGAGGCATCGAACAACTCGCGATGAGGCAAGCGAGACTTCATGCCCGCGGACTTGGGCACCCGCTCCAGATAGCCGAAATTGCGACTGAACTGGACATGCTGGTCATCGTTCATGCCCGTGTTGCGGAACACGCAGACGCCATATTGCGACATGGCGTCGATCACCTGCTGCACCTCGCCGGCCGTAAGCGGTTTGGTCAGGTCCAACCCCGAACACTCCGCCCCGAACTTCTGCAGAATCGGCTCACACTTCAACGCCATTGGCACCCCGGAATCCTTATTGAATGCACTTTGCCTACCATAGTAGGAACTATAAGGGAAGTTCCGGCAGGATTGAGGCATGCACAGGCCTGCCTCCGCTCACTGGCCTGCCCCCGCCGCCCCAGACTCCGTCTCGGGCTTCGACGCAGGCCCTTCAGCGTGAGACAACGTTGTCCATATCGCCCGCATGTGCAATGAGGGCGGGCAGAACGGAAGAAAGGCTGCAGATGAGGCCCCATGGGGTATCAATGGGCACAGATGCAGGCACAATGACGCTCAACGGCAGCATACGACTTGCCGCACAGACCCTGAGGCCCTGAAATGGTACAGACCGGTTCATCCACCACCCGCGTATCCGCCATGCAATCCGGCCAGCGGCCCGGTGCGACTGCCGCCTTTGCAGTCATCACCTGCCTGTTCTTCGCCTGGGGCTTCATCACTGCGCTGAACGACCCGCTGGTGGCCGCTGTGAAGGGCATCTTCACGCTCTCGCGCGTGGAAGCCCAGCTTGTCGCCTTCGCCTTCTTCATCGCTTACGGGCTGGCATCCTTCCCGGCGGCAGGGCTGATCGCGCGCCTCAGGCCCATGGCGGCTATTCTGTGCGCCCTGGCGATGATGGTCGTGGGCTGTGCAACCATGCTGGCGGCCGCGAACCTCGCCGTATTTCCGCTGGTTCTGCTCGGCCTGTTCATGCTCGCCAGCGGGATCACCGTATTGCAAGTGGCCGCCAATCCGCTGGTCGCGGCACTGGGCGACCCGAAGCGCAGTCACTTCCGCCTCACCCTGAGCCAGACCTTCAATTCCTTCGGCACGTTCCTCGCGCCGATCCTTGGCGCGCATTTGTTCCTCAAGGGACTGGAAGTGCAGGAAGGCGCTGCGGTCACCGAAGAAGTGCGCTCCCGGGCGCTGGGCGGTATCGACACCGCCTATGTCTGGCTTCTGGGCATGATCATCGCCCTGGGCCTGTTCCTCTGGCTCAACCGCAAGGTCGTGAATGACGCCCTGCCCCCTTACGATGCGGCACCCGGGAAGAGCGTCGCCGCGCTGGTGAAGGAAGCATTCTCCGCGCCCTGGGCGCTTGCCGGGGCCTTCGCCATCTTCGTCTATGTCGGCGCGGAAGTGTCCATCGGCACGCAGATGACCGCCTTCCTCAACGATCCCGGCATCTGGGGAAGGTCCGACGCGGCCTTCTCGGTTCCATTCCTCGGCTGGGTAATGGGCAGCGACGGCGTGCCCGGCGTCTCGGTGGAAGAGGCCGGCAAGGCCGTCGCCTTCTACTGGGGCGGCGCAATGGTCGGGCGCGCTATCGGCTCCGTCCTGCTGGCGCGTTTTTCCGCACCCAAGCTCCTGGCCAGCTTTGCGGCAATTGCAGCGCTTCTTTGCATATATATCGCAAGCATCGGCGGTGTTGGGGCTGGCTTTGTCGCACTGACGATCGGGCTGTTCAACTCGATCATGTTCCCGGTGATCTTCACCATCACCCTCGAACGATCCAGTGCCAGCGAAGAGGCGACATCGGGGCTGCTTTGCACCGCGATCATCGGAGGGGCGTTCGTCCCGCTGCTGGTGGGGAAGATTTCCGAACTCACTTCCTACCACGCGGCTCTGATAGTGCCCGCGATCTGCTATCTCCTGATTTGCCTGTTCGCCCTGCGCGCAAAAGCGGCTGCGGCAGATCGAGATTAAATCTCGGATGGACAAGGAGTGCCCCGGAGCCGGGCAAGCTCCGGGGGCGGGAGAGTAAGGAAGAGCCCAGGGAGGCAGCCTCCTCTTCTCGACGGTGATCGAGGCGTCGCTTGAGCGCATAGCCACCCAGCAAAGCAGCCATCAGGCCGAAAGGACCGACCTTCTTCAGCGCGGTCACGGTACCCGCTCCAAGAAGAGCGCCCGCAGGGCCGTTCACGCCATCGAGATGCCGCGCAGCCCGTTCGTCCACATAGTGGTGCAGCCCTTCGCCTCCTGACCGACCGCTCGATGACGGCGGCGTCAATTCACCCGATAGACCGACAGCCGCACCGTCGGCCCAACCTTTCCACCGGTCGCGAGAAACAGCGCGCGGTTGACCCAATCATAATCTGGATGGCCGCTTTCGAGGCGAATGGCAGTGCGCATGTAGTATTCGGACGGGGGAACAGCTTCGCCAGCTGCGATGCGTGCCGCAACCTCTGGCGGGGCATGGCGGATACCCTGGCTGACCACTTCGATTACCGCACCGTCATCCGTTTCGATTGCGTAGCGCGCATCCAGGTCTGCAATCCCGCCAGCCAGCACAGTCTGCCAGTCTGCACCGACGTTGAGCACACGCCCCTGAAGCAGCGGCCCATTCGCCGTTCCGCCGACAATGGGAATGATCCGCCGAACACCGGCGGGACATACGCCCATTTCGTGCGGGCGGGACAGTTCGACGACCAGATCGAAGGCATGCTCCAGCTGCATTGTCACGCCGGAACCTTCGCCACCTTGGCGCCTTCCGAAATAGTTCGGGGCGCAGCATTGAGCCGATCCTTGGCAAAGCCTGCTGCCTGCTGATAGGCCAGCATGAAGGCAGAGCGCTCTTCGGCGGAGATGACGTCGTCGATATTGTCGAACTGGCCCCCGCACCGATCTTCCACCATGCCAAGCAGGCCAAACGGACCCGCCCCGCGATTACGCATGGCAACCTGGCCGATGGGGCCGCACATCTCCTCGTCGAAAGTCTTGAGGGCATCCGGAGTGATGCCGCGATCCAGCATTATCCTGCCAATCACCCGGGCATCGATGATAGCCTGAGAGGCCCCATTGGAGCCGGTCGGATACATCGGATGGGCCGCATCGCCCATCAGGGTTACTGGGCCATCGACCCAGCTTGGCAAGGGATCGCGGTCGATCATCGGGTTTTCATAGGCCACGTCGGATTTGGCCAGCAGAGATGGCAGATCGATCCAGTCGTAAACAAACCCGTCGAACTGATGTGCGAATTCCGACAGCTCGACCGGCCTGAACCAGCCGGACTTGGTCCAGTCATGGTCGGTGTCATAAGTCTGCTCGGCAATCCAGTTGATGTCCGCCAGCCCGTTCTCGTCCGGATAGGAGATCGGGTAGATCACCACGCGGTGGCGGCTTGTTCCCAGTCCGACGAAGGACGATCCTGTACGGATCGGCACGCCGCGCGCCGTGCCCCGCCACATGATCGTTCCGCCCCAATGAATGGGTGGCTGTTCGGGATGCATCTGCGCACGAACCGAAGAATGGATTCCATCCGCTCCGAATAGCAGGGTGCCATTGAACTCTTCCGTTTCACCACCGGCTTTTGTGACCAGCGCCGTTACCGAACCGTCCAATTCCTTGCGGTAGCCTGTCACTCTGTGACCGAGCTTCACTGCGTCCGCACCCAGCCGCTCGATCACCTCGCGCATCAGGAGAAGGTGGAATTCACCCCGGTGAACCGCATATTGGTGCCAGCGATATCCGGCCAGTTTGCCGCGAGGTTCGGAATAGATTTCCTTGCCGTTCAGCCCGACGAGTGCCCATTCGCGTGCGGGTATGCCAACCCGATCAAGTTCCAACTCGCCAATTCCGAGATCTTCAAGTTCGCGCACGGCGTTGGGCTGAAGATTGATCCCCACGCCCAGAGGCCTGAGTTCACGCACGCTCTCGAACACGATGCAATCGACACCGATCTGGTGAAGTGTCAGTGCAAGCGTCAGGCCCCCGATACCGCCTCCGGCGATCAATACGGTCTCATTCGGCATCGCGATTATCGTCTTTCAGTCCCTTGTCCCCCAGCCCGCACTATCGGTGAGAGCGACGCCGTCAACCTTCCTTGTTGCGCATGACAATCTGCGCCTGCTCGGCCATTGGCGCGGCCGCAATCTGCACGAGGCGATTTCCGGTTGCCTAAGGGCCCGCGCTGGTCGATCCCGTTTCGATATAATGGGGGAGACAGTGGATGCAGGAAGCTGCAGGCGTAGAAACGTCCTTGAAGCGGCAGGTCGGGCGCAAGATCGCAGTCCGGCTCGTTCTTCCGATCGCCATACTGACGTTCGTGAATTCGATCGACCGGGTGAATGTCAGCTACGCAGGCAGCGCCATGTCTTCCGATCTGAACCTTTCGCCCGAGCAGTTCGGACAGGGCGTGAGCATGTTCTTCATCGCGTACCTCCTGTTCCAGTACCCCCATGTCCGGTTGCTGAAGCGCCTGGGCATCAAGCTCTGGCTGTTTATCTCCGTGCTGCTGTGGGCCTGTTCCGGGATATGGATGGCCCATGTGCAGAGCGCGGGAGAATTCTATGCGGCACGCTTCCTGCTCGGAATGGCGGAGGCCGGCTTCGCGCCTGGGATGACCTGGCTGATCTCGCGATGGACGCCGCCTTCCATTCGCGCGCGGGCGCTTTCCGGGGCACTTTTGGCAGTGCCCCTCTCGATGGTTCTAGGCGGGCCGCTCTGCGGGTGGCTGCTGGGTATCGCCAACCCGCTGGGCATGGAGGCCTGGCGCTACATGTTCCTGGCCGTTGCCGTCCCGAATGCGGTCCTGGCGGTGGCGGCAGCGTTCTATTTCGTTGACCGGCCGGATCGGGCTCGCTGGCTTACGGCCGAAGAACTGGCCTGGCTCGACAAGGAGATGGCACCCGGCGACGGCGGTGACGGACAGCCTGCCCCAGCCTTCGCGCAGATCGCTCGGGATCCCTGGCTATGGCGCTGTTCCATCGGCTGGCTGCTGATCATGACCGGCGCCTATGCGCTGGCCTTCTGGCTGCCCCAACTGGTCCGCAAACTCGATCTGGGCGGTAGCGAACTGATGATCGGAACGCTCAGCGCCCTACCTATGCTGGGAATCGCGATCGGCCTTGCGGTGAACGGCAGGCTGTCAGACCGGGCGGGCGAACGCTTGCGCCATGTCGGCATACCGAGCGCGGCGGCCGGCCTTGCCATGCTCGCCGCTGCGGCGCTCCAGCCAGGCTGGCCAGTGCTGGCGCTGTTGTTCGTCGCCGGACTGGGCCTGGGGGCTGCGCAGGGTGTGTTCTGGGCGATTCCCAGCGCGGTCCGCCTTGGCGGGGACAGCGTTCCTGTCGGTGTGATCGCGCTGATCAGCATGTTCGGCACGGCTGGCGGGATCATCGGCCCCTGGCTCACCGGCGTTCTCGTCGGCAGCAGTGGCAGCTTCTCGCTTGCCATCGGCGTACTAGCCTCTCTGCTGGTGGTCGCTCCCTTTATCGTGAGCTTCGATCGCGCCGGGCGGAGCAAGCCCGCCGGAGGGGACTGAACGAGTATTTCCCTCGCCTTTCTCCAGGATCGCCTTTCTCCGGGATCGTCACGGCCCGCAACTGGAGATTGCGGCGCGGGAATTGGGGCGTGCAAAGGCCCAGCCCGTGCTTTCCGCATCCAGGCTTGGTGCAGTGATACACTTTCACCCGGTATGCCTCTCGGTTACTGTCTGCCCGCAGCTGAGCGCATAACGCGGCTACCGGGTTGGAGGATTGTCTTGGACGTACCGAAGCTGGACCTTGCCTTTCGCATCAGGCTCGATTTCGGCGAAGGACCGCGTGTGCGATTTACTCCCGGATACACCTCCTTCACGCGCGGCTTCGTGGGGCTGCAGGGCGGAGAAATCCTCGGCCCTCGCCTGACTGGCAGGGTCGTGCCCAATTCCGGCGGAGACTGGCCGCGCATGTGGTCCAGCGGGCTGATCGAGTTCGAGGCGCATTACATGCTGGAAGCAGACGACGGCACCCCGATCTATATTCACAATCGCGGCATCGCATATTCGAACCCGGACGTGATGGCGCGCATCGAGGCGGACGAGACCGTTGCCCCAGCCGACAATTACTGCCGCGTCACTCCGCGCTTCGAAGCCCCGGCGGGGCGGCATGAGTGGCTCAACCGCACGATCTTCGTTGGCGTTGCAGAGCGCCAGGGTGCCTCGACCCTGTTCGACTATTACGCGGTGAACTGACCATGGCACCGGAACTCTCCATTGCCGACCAACTGGCAATCCGCGACGTCATTTCCCGCTACGCTTGGGCGCTCGACACGGGCGATGTCGAAGACTTCGTTACCTGCTTCTGCAGCGACGGGGCGCTGGTGTGGGACGCCTTCGAGACACCGATGCGCTGGCAGGGCCATGATGCCCTGCGCCATTTCGCCACGTTCTTCCGCGACCTGCCGACCTCCGCGGGGCGTCAGCATCATGTGACGAACACGATCGTCAGCCCCTCCCCGGATGGGGCCCGCGCCCGGTCCTATGCAGCAGTGGCCCTGCGCCAGGGAGACGGGCCGCACCTGCTGCATGTGATGGGATATTACGAGGATCTGTTTCGCCAGGAAGACGGGAAATGGGGCCTGGCCGAACGCGTCATCCGTGACTGGTCCGGCCCGATCCTCAAGGAATTTGCCGGGCAGACGGGCGAACACGTCGCCCGTCCCATGCCCCCGCCGCTGGCAGGGGCGCTCTTCCCCGGCAACGGCGGATAATCGCTCCGTCAGAAGGTCGAGGTCGTCGCCCCGCCATCGATCACCAGGCTCTGGCCGGTGATGTAATTGGCGAATTCGCTGCAGAACATGGCCACGAAGGCACCGACATCGTCGCAATCGCCGAAGCGGCCTGCCGCGATGCGCCATTCGCGGGAAAACTCGGCCACTTCCTGCTCATAGGTCGTGCCATTGGCCCGTGCACGACCGGTGAACTGCTCTTCCACCGTGGCGCTGTGATGCATGCCGGGCAGGAGGTTGTTGATCATGACGTTGTGCTTGGCGACCAGTTTCGACACGGCCACAGTGTAGTTCACCAGCGCGGCGCGGGTGCTCCCGGACAGAACCCGGATTTCACCGGGATATTTGGCGGCCACTGTCGCGATATTGACGATCCGTCCCCATTTGCGTTCCACCATGCCGTCCAGCACACGGCGCATGAACTCGACCGGCGAAAGCAGCGATATGTCGATCGCCTCGCGCCATTGATCGTCGGTAATGGCGCGGTAATCGGGCGTGAAAGCTGGCGGCGCGCAAGTACCTACCAGAATGTCCGGTTCGGGACATGCCGCCAGGATACGCTCCCGCCCCTCGGCACTGCTGTGATCGGCACAGATGGGAACGATTTTGGCTCCGGTTTCTGCGGCTATTTCAGCGCAGGCCTTAAGCAGCCGTTCTTCGCCGCGGGCAGAAACGTATACCTCCGCCCCTTCGCGCGCCAAAGCAAGGACTGCGCTTCGCCCCATGCCCGCGCTGCCCCCATTGACGATCGCTTTCCGCCCCCTGATGCCCAGATCCATTTTTTCTTCCTTCCCCCTTCGGTCTCGATCGACCAGTCGGTCGTCTATGACATCGGGCCAGTGCGGACAATCCAACCGTCGCCAGCTCCTGCTAGTGGCGAGAGGCCTGTATCTCCTGCGCTGGTGCCTTCAGTCTAACCGCAACTTGCCTCCTATTGGCATAGCTGTGGCTTTGAGCACGAGCAGCTACGCCGTTCTGCCACTCAGCCAAGACGACTAAACGATGTTCCTTGTCAGCGTTTCAATCGAAGAGATGGCGCACACACTGCTTGAAAAGCAGGTGCAGCGGGTTTGGCAGCCCTGCCGAACCCGCTAGCGCCCGAATGCCCGGTTCTCAGCAGCCTTTCTGTCCTCTTCGATGTGCCGCCCTGCCAACAGCAGGACTGGCCCTGCAACGATCGCGATCCCGGCCGTGATCGCCATGGAATATCGGATGGCCTCATCGCCCCAGATGGCATTGAACTGATCGTTCAGGATGCCCACACCCAGCGGCCCCAGAATATCGCCCAGCAGTGAGTTGATGAGGAAATAGCAGGCCATGCCCAGCGTGCGTATCCGCGACGGCATGATCTGGACGAGCAGCAGCGAGATCAGGGGCACCGCCATCGTCACGGCAAAGCTGTCCACCGCAGCGCCCAGCCCCAGAATCCAGAGATTGGGCGAGAACAGGAACACATATTGCGCCAAGCCCTGCGTCACGAAACACAATGCGGGCAGCCACACCTGCCACCGTTCGTCCCGACGCATCAACCAAGCCAGAATGAAGCCGGATGAGAGCCCCCCGGCCAGCCCTGCCGCACCGCGTATCGGCCCCAGCAGGCTAGCGCTTTGAGCCACGTCGATATGATGGACGCGCACCATGAAGGTCGTGTTCCAGATGATGTAGGCATAGAAGGAGATGATCAGCAGCGAGGCGGCCAGCGTCGTGTAGATATAAGTCCGCCTGCGCAGCAGATAGAAGACAGCGTCCCAGAACGGCGCCTTCTCTTCCGGCGGAGGGCCGCCAGCGTCGAACTGGCCCCGCTTGGGCTCCTTCACCGTAAGCATGACCAGCAGGCCGAAGAACAGGCCAACGCCGCCTGCAATCCAGTACGCCGTCCGCCAGCCATGGGTATGCGCGATCCAGCCCGCTGCCGGGGTCAGCAGCAGGGAAGAGATCGACGTGCCCGACACCATCACCGCAAAGGCAATCGGGCGCCTTTTGCGGTCGAACAGATCGGTCAGCAGCGAGGAGGAAGACGGGTTGGCAGAGGATTCCCCCACCCCCATCAGGAAACGCGTGGCGGCAAGCTGCCAGAAATTCGACACAAACCCGGTCAGCAGCGTCATCACGCTCCAGAAGGAAAAGCCGCAGCCGATCACCAGCTTGCGGCTTCCGCGATCCGCCAGCCGCGCCACCGGCACGCCCATCACGGCATAGACCAGCACGAAAGCGACCCCGGTGATCAGGCCGAACTGCGTATCGGTAAGCGGCACATCCTCGCGGATCAGCGGGTAGAGCAGCGAGATCAGCAGCCTGTCGAAATAATTGAACGCATAGGTGATGGTCAGCATCACCAGCGTGTAGACAGACACTGTCGTCCACCCGCCATTCGGGGCAGGAACTCCGCCTTGCTCCAGCGTGGGAGCATTCTCTTCAGCTGAAGTCGTCACGGATATCCTGCCCCGATATGTTCAAGTCATGGAAGTGACCTTGCCCCTTTGGGCTCAGGCCAGTTCCACCGCGTTCATGACATGTGCCTGCGTGTATTCATTCAGGCCCGCTTCGCCCAGTTCGGCACCGATGCCGGACTGCTTGCTGCCGCGGAACGGAATGTTCGGATCGATCGCCAGCGTCTGGTTGATCCAGACCGTGCCGGAATCGATCTGGCGCGCCACGTCCATGGCCCGGGCCAGATCCTTGCCCCAGACCGAACCGCCAAGGCCGAATTCGGAATTGTTGGCACGCGCGATCACATCGCCGATCTCTTCATATTTCAGCACCGGCAGCACAGGCCCGAACTGTTCTTCGCGCACGATGGCCGCATCCTCGGGAACGTCGCGCAGGATCGTCGGCGGAATGAAGTAGCCGTCGCTTTCCAGCGGAGTGCCACCGGCGATTACCGTCGAACGCTCGCGGGCTTCGTCGAGCATCGAACAGATCTTGTCGAACTGCATCTTGTTCTGCACCGGGCCGATGGTGACGCCCTGTTCGGAACCGTCGCCCACGTTGGCATCGTCAGCAATGCGGGCGATCTCGTCGCAGAAATCGTCATATAGGCCTTCGGGCACATAGACGCGCTTGATGGCAACGCAGATCTGGCCGGCATTGGTCATCGCGCCATCGTAGATCTTCCGGGCGACTACCTTGGGGTCGGCATCGTCCAGCACGATAGCTGCATCGTTCCCGCCCAGTTCCAGCGTCACGCGCTTGAGCGAAGCGGCAGCCGAAGCCATCACCTTCTTGCCCGTGCCGGTCGAACCGGTGAAGGCGATCTTGTCGATGCCCGGATGGCTGGTCAGCGCCTCGCCCAGATCGTTCTGGTCGGCGATGATATTCACCACACCGGCAGGCAGAACCTCGGCGCAGATTTCACCGAACAGCAGAGTGGTCAGCGGCGTGGTCGGCGCGGGCTTCACCACCATGGTGTTGCCGGTAACGAGTGCCGGCCCGAGCTTGTTCATCAGCAGGACCAGCGGGAAGTTCCAGGGCGTGATCGCCGCGACCACGCCCAGCGGGGTGCGGTGTTCGATAACGCGGTTGCCGCCTTCGTCGCGCAGGACCTTGTCCTGCAGGCGGCGGTCACGGAACGCGCGCAGGATGAAGGTGCAGCCGATCACTTCACCCATTGCCTGGTCAAGCGGCTTGCCCTGTTCGCTGGTCAGCAGGCTGGCAAATTCCGGCGCCCGTGCTTCCAGCCGGGCGGCGAGCTGTTCGATCATGCCTGCACGATCGTCCGCGCTCAGGCGGGACCATGCGGGGAAGGCATCGCGGGCGGCCTTCACCGCGCGGTCGAGAATGGCCTTGTCCGCCTTGGGGCACGTGGCAAATGCCTGACCGGTTGCCGGGTTGATCACGTCAAAGTCCGAAACGCCGGCCTCTGCCTTGCCGTTGATCAAAAGATTGAACTCACGCTGCACTGAAATCCTCCACGATTAAAACGCGCCTCCTACCGCGCAGTGAAGACAAAATCTCCACCGACCTGCTCGAGCCAGTGGAGATTTCGCCGTCAGACACCAGGGAACTGGGAGGTTAGAACTGGCGGCCGATGGAAAGGCTCCACTCGCGCGGGCGCCCGGGGGTCCCCGCCGTGCCCGCAGAAGAACCCGTGCCGATGGACGCGTAATATTCTTCCTTGGTGATGTTGGTCACGTTGAATGCGACGTCCCACAACCCATCGGGCGATGACCAGCCGATGCGGGCATTGAGCAAGCCATAGCCCGCCTGCGAATTCTCGATATTATTGGTCAGGTCGTAATAGACCCGGCTGCGGTAGTTATAATCCGCGCCGAAAGAGATATCGCCGATGCTACCGGCAGGAACCGCATATTCGGCCGACAGGCTGTAAGTGGTCTTGGGGACCCTGATCGGCTTGCAGGACAGGCACGGTGCACCCGCGATACCGGCGGCCGAGCCGAGGTCCTTATAGTCGTAGTCGGTCAGGCCGAGGCTGCCGCTGAAGGTCAGTCCGTTGACCGGACGGATCACGGCTTCGACTTCCAGGCCCTGAATGGTGGATTCGCCCACATTGGTGCGCGTGATGATCGGCGCGCCCGTATTGGCATCCGGGCCGAAACCGGTCTGCTGGAGGTTCGAATATTCGCCATAGAATGCCGACACGTTCAGGCGGAAGCGCCGGTCGAACAGATCGGCCTTGAAGCCACCTTCATAGCTGATCAGGTCTTCCGGTTTGACGATAGTATCCTCGCCCGGGAACAGCGGGCGCGGGTTGAAGCCGCCCCCACGGAAGCCGGTCGACACTAGGCCATAGACCATGACGTCATCCGTCACCTTGAAATCGGCACCGATCTTCCAGTCCACCCGGTCATAGGCGGTGGTCCGCACCGAGCGGGGGAAGAACACGTCGCCCTGCCTGAATTCGCCCGCAAACACGCGAATGTAGGAATAGGTCTTCTTCTCATCCGAATAACGCAGCCCCGCGCTCAGGTTGAGGCGGTCGGTCAGGCTGAGAATGCCGTGGGCGAAGGCGGCCTTGGTCTCGCTGGACACGGGGTCGTCCGTCCGCAGTACGATGGGCGGCCAGAACAGCAGTTCGGGGATGTGGATTTCGCTGATGTCGCGGCCCGAGCTGTCGAAGTAGAAGCCACCGACAGTCCATTCGAGGCGATCGGCGAAGGAAAGGCCGGACAGGCGCAGTTCCTGGCTGAACTGCTCATGCTCCAGCCAGGTGCGCGACCCGCCGACATCGAGCGGAGACTGGTCCCCGTCGCGGCTGAACTGGCCGTCATAGGTGCGGTAGGACGTGATCGACTTCAGGCTGATCTTGTCGCCCAACTGCCAATCGATATTGCCGCGTAGCCCCCAGCTGTCGACCACGCTGATATTGGGCAGGGAAAGCCCGGTCAGGTCCGCACTGAAAGTGGAGTAGCTGGTGTACATGTCCGGCGTGATGAAACGCTCGTCATAGGGCACGCCATAATTGGCCATATAGACCAGATCATTGGCATTGCCGAACGTGCCATCGGTGCTGAGGTCGGACTGGGCGATGACCTTGTAGGGCGAAGTTTCGCCGCCATCGTGCGAGTAATCCCCGGCAACGGTCACAGTCAGCGCGTCGCTCAGCGTGGCTTTCAGCGTAGCGCGGCCGCTCCACACATCCTCGCCGCCTTCGGTGCCGACCTTGCAGTCTTCCGCAGTGGTCCGCGGGCGCATCACATAGGCCAGCGGCCCTTCGCCGGTTCCCGTCAGCGTAGGATTGGCGCAGGCGAAGTCGATCACGTTCATGTAACCGTCGCGGCGGCGCCCATTGGCCGCCACGCGCAGGGCAAGGCGATCCTCGATCAGCGAGAGGTCCATATGGCCGCGCGCCTCGAAGCGATTGAAGCTGCCAGTGGTCAGCCGCAGCGATGCCGAATTGTCGCCCTTGGGCTGATTGCTGACGAGACGGATCGCGCCGCCGATGCTGTTCTTGCCGAACAGCGTGCCCTGGGGCCCGCGCAGCACTTCGACCCGCTCCACATCCAGCAGGTCGAACAGCGAACCGAAGACGGTCGAATGATAGACATCGTCCACATAGAAGCCCACCGCGCCTTCGACGGCGAAGTTGTAATCCCCTTCGCCGACGCCGCGAATGGAAACGCTAGCGGATTTGCCGAGGAACGTCCCGCCGCTGGTCAGCAGCATATTGGGCGCGGAATCCGCGACCGTGGAAATGTCGACCGCGCCCTTCTTGAGCAGGTCTTCGCCGGTCACGGCTGTAATCGCGATGGGCGTATCCTGAAGTGCCTCCTGCCGGAAACGCGCCGTAACCACGATTTCCTGGCCGGTCGGTTCAAAATCAGCCGCTTCGGCCGCATTACCGGCTTCCTGAGCCGAAGCCTGCCCACCGACAAGCGCGCTGGCGAAAACAGCAGCAGACACGGTCTGACAAAGAAATGTACGGAGCCTCATTTAATCCTCCCCTCGCATTTTGCTCGTGCCGCGCCTCTTGGCGTGCGCGGTCCGCACCGGGGGCCGGGTTTATCCACCCGCTCTCATCCCTCGGCGAAGGGCTGATTATCACCGCCAATTTCCGTTCACTATAACACTGACGCGATAATCATTATTGACGGCATGCATATTTACGGCCGAATTGCAGGTGAACCGGGAGGGCATATGGGCAGGGAAAAACTGCGGGAACTCGATCTGAATCTGCTCGTGATCCTGGACGCCCTGCTGCGCTGCGAGAGCGTTTCACAGGCCGCAGAAGAACTGAACATGTCGCAAAGCGCAGTGAGTCACGCGCTGAAACGCCTGCGCGAAGTATTCGGCGATGCCCTGTTCGTCCGCGCGAAGGACGGCATGGCACCCACGCCCAGAGCCATCGAGATTTCAGGCTATGTCACTGAGATCATCAGACTGGCACGCGTCACTCTGCTGCCGAGCCACAATTTCGATCCCGAGAAGTCCGACCGCCCCTTGATGCTGGCTCTTGGCGACGCGGGCGACATGGCGATCCTGCCAAAGCTGGCCGCCTATCTTCGCGAGCACAATGCAACAGGCAGAATTCTCTCCCTGCCCTATACCGCCGAAGAGGCCATGCCCTTGCTCGGCGAAGGGAAACTCGATCTCTATGTCGGGACGATCAACACCGCATCTGCCGACATACTCTGTCAGAAACTCTATGAAGACAGGCTGGTTATCGTAACATCGCAGCACCACAAGATCACCGGCACGATCAGCGTGGAACAATATGCCTCATGCGAGCACATCATGCTCCAATCGCGCACACGCGCTCAAACCGGCACGACGATCTTCGACCTGTTCGAGAAGGAAGGGCTCTATCGCAAGGTTCGGATCGAAACCCCGCACATGGCATCCATTCCCCTCATTTTGGAAAAGAACGATGGCCTTATTGCCACCACCGCCCTCTCCATCGCTCGATATTACCAGAGATCCGGCAATATAAAGATTCTGGAGCCATCCTTTTACCTCCCGAGCCTGACCATCAACCAGTATTGGCACCGGAGGTTCAATAATGACCCGTTCATCCTTTGGGCCCGCCGAACGTTGTGCGATCTATTCCAGAACAGGGAACTGAATTACTGAAGGGCGGGCTCAAAGGCGTGTCTACATTCAGAACATTTGACCCAGATAGCGACTTAGATGGTCGCTGCATTCTAACCGCAACTTGTATCCACACGCGAGTTTTTTGTCGGCAAACAGAGGGCGATGAAGCCCAATTCCTTCAAACGCCATCGCTTTCCGCCGGAGATCATCCGCCACCCGGTCTCGCCGCATTTCCGGTTCGGCGTGAGCATGCGGGTGTCGAAGACCTGCTCGCAGAGCGTAGGATCGGCCTGAGGTAGATATCTCCGGTGCTGGGCAACAAGTTCGGTCCGGCGATCGCAACGAACATTCGGCGCAGACGCGGCCGTGCCGACGGCCTGCGGCATCTCGACGAAATGGTTGTTCGCATCGGCGCCAAGTGCATGTCCATGCGGCGAGCTGTCGACAACGAAAGGGAAGCCCTGGACGTACTCGTGCAGAAGCCCGGAACAAGGCCGCCGCGATGAAACTGCTGAGAAAACTGCGAAAGAACCAAAGCTTCGCGCCGGACAGGATCCTCACCGACCGCCTTGCTTCATACCGGCCTCGTCGTGCGTACAGAGTGGTTTGGCACTGCACCAGCCCGGGCGATTGCAGGAGAACAATCGGGCAGAAAATTCCCACCTTCCGTTGCGAAGGCACGAACGAAAGATGCAGCGTTTCCAGTCCCCAGAGCAGGCTCAGCGCTTCGCTTCCACTCACTGTGCGATCTACAACAGCTTCGTCATCCAGCGCCAACTCACCCCAGAGAGACAATGCCAGACTTCTGATCAACCGCTTTTGATGTGTAGGATGCCGCGTCAATAGCTGCTGGATGAAATTATGCCCTCTTGGCCGCAGTATTGCGCTAAATCGCGCTCAATCCCGTAAGCGCCGCCTCGTCGAAAGTGCGCGCGAATGGCGCTGGTCGAGCGCACACGATCTGTTCGATCTGGCGCTAAGCGACGGGCCCACCGCCGCTCGTCCGGTGCTCGACCGCTTCCCGGACATCGCCGCACTGATCGAGGCAAGCGAAGACCTTGAACTTTCGCAGGCTTTGCGCCGCTCGGAACCGGTGGGCCGCCCATTGGGCGAGGACGCATTTCTCGATCGGGTGGCGGAACTTGCCGGGCGCAATCCCAGACCCGCCAAACGGGGACCAAAACCCGCCAAGGCATAATTAGTGCACTGTCACCGTAATCCCGAATTCTACCCGGAATTCTAGTGCACTGTCAGCGCAGTTTCTCAAGCTCAAAGAACTTCGGTATCATTCCAATAAGAATTCCAGCGTGCTCCACCATATTTGAAGAACCTGGGGTATTTTTTATATGATATGAAACATCCTCTAAAGAATGCGAATCCCCAACAAATGGATATATTTTGCTTAGAACATCAATGCGCTCACCAGACTTATATATACACGAAAGACTTATTCCTTCAGTAAAATGATATTTCAATGAAAATATCCGCCCCATCTTCTCGAAGATCAATTCGAGAAAGCCACTCCGAGCTTCTTCACTAATAACCTTGCCGCCAGCTTTGGCGACAAGTTCTGCAATCTTGGAGAATGTCTTTGACGTCATCGGGGCTATCTATCTTTTTACGTAGCTCGATCCACGTAGAACGTATCCATATTGATCCAAATTCGATTCTATGAACCTAATCTCACGTGCCGTGAACGAGTTTAGATTTCTTGCTGCATGCTCCAAACCCTCTGATGTAATATCAATTCGAGCGATGCCTCCCCGCATTTGTTGACGCAGAACCGATTCATTGACTTGCCAGGCCTTGGCATCTGCGAAATCCACCCCCCATACGCTTCCAACCGGCGGAAGAAATCATTAGGAGTTTCATACCAAACCCCGCCGTTTTGCATGGCTTCTTGAATGTAGCCGGGATGCCTTCCAAGGACAAGCCTATCCCCAGAACCATGCATGGACATGCTCGCCAATTCATCCGCCAGACGCGCCGCGTCATCACCTTCGGCGACCATAAATTCGTCAAGCTTGCGGTAGAATATCTCTGCAAAGTCATCGGTGTGCCGTGCGATTGCTTCTACCGCATCGTCGCTATTTCTGATGCCTGCTTCGCCGAGCCCCTCAACACCTTCTCTCAAGCCATGCTTTGCCAAGCTCCGCGGATCACCAATGCTGATGACGAATCCGGCCCACTCACCAGCAGCGAAATCAGTATTCTCCTCTCTAATTCGAGCAATATGCCCATCAGATTCAAAGAGTTCAGCTCCAGTTACCTCCGTGACAACTCCCGCAGCAAATGCCGTGTTTTCATTTGTGTAAAACTCGCCAATTGCCCTCTGCTTAATTGTAGCTCTCACCTCGTACACAAAGTTGATCTCTCGATTTCCCACGATCCGACCGTCATCGGTCAGGTTGCTTTTCATGGCATTGAGCAGAGGATCCCAGGCGGATGCGTTGGGATTTAGGCCTGTAAATCCAGGCATTTGGTCTGCATATTTGCGATGTAAGGGAACAATCACTCCCGAAAGGAATTGTTCAGCACTCATATCCCGATTGTTGAACACGCCTTGATAGGCGTCGGTGACCATGTCTGCGGGCCAAGCGAGCAATCGAGTTTCGTCTTCCCAACCGCCGATATCATTCTGGGATCCGCCGGCTGATCGACTCTGAGCATCTGGGCTCCTTGGCGCGTCTCCAGCCGCCGCAGCCTGCTCCAAGCGCAACGGCCTGGTCGAGAACGTGCGCCTGTCGCTACGCCCTACCCTCGCCTACCCAAAAGGCCCGGCGCATCTGATCTGACAGCGCCGACGCAGCCTATCCGGCAGCGGCATGAGCCTGAAGACATAGCCGCAATCGAGCGATATGAGCTCCAGATGGCCCGGCTGCTTCTGTTCAACAAACCCTTCGGGGTCTTGTCGCAATTCACCGACCGCGGATCGCCAACGGTTCGCTCGACATTGTCGGACTTCATTGCGGTGAAGGGCGTCTATCCCGCTGGGAGGCTCGATCGGGACAGTGAGGGCCTGCTGCTGCTATGCGATGACGGGCGGCTGCAGGCGCGAATTGCCGATCCACGCTTTAAGCTGCCCAAGACTTACCTTGTGCAGGTCGAAGGCGATCCACAGGAACTGGAGCTGGAGCGCTTGCGGAAGGGCGTCCGGCTCAAAGATGGCATGACCCTGCCGGCCGAAGTTGCGCGCATTGACGAGCCGGACCTGTGGCCGCGCGATACGCCGATACGCCAGCGCAAGTCCATTCCCGACAGCTGGCTGAAAATCACCATCCGCGAAGGGCGCAACCGGCAAGTGCGCCGAATGACGGCGGCGGTCGGCTTGCCCACTCTCAGGCTGGTGCGCTGGTCGATCGGCGACTGGACTGTCGCCGGGATCGCACCGGGCCAGTTCGAGGATATCTCTGTCTAGGCGAAGTCAACAGCGGGAGGCACCGCTACGCTCTCAATCGTCATCAAGGCAAGTCGTCAGGATTTTACAGCCCAATGAATTATCGCCATTCCTTCCATGCCGGCAACAGCGCCGATGTCGTGAAGCATAGCCTGCTGATCGCCCTCGTCCGAGCCTTGCAGCTCAAAGAGAGCGCGCTGACCCTGATCGACACTCATGCCGGCTGCGGGCTGTACGACCTTTACGGCGATGAGGCCCAACGCACCGGCGAGTCCATGCAGGGCGTGCTGCGGGCCTTTGCCGACACGAACCCCTTGCTGGACCATTACCGCGCCGCCGTAGAGGCGGTGAATGTCGGGGCCGAGCCGCACCTCTACCCCGGCTCGCCGCAGATTCTGGCGCAGCTTCTGCGCCCGCAGGATTCCCTGATCCTCAACGAAAAACATCCCGAGGACGCCTACGCCCTGCGCGGCGTGATGCGCGGCACACCCGCTGCCGTGCATGAGCGCGACGCCTACGAGCTTTGGCTGGCGATGGTGCCGCCCCGAACGCCTCGCGGCGTGGTGGTGGTCGACCCGCCATACGAGCAGACGGACGAACGCGCGCGCATCACGGCCACCCTGGCCGCCGCTCACCGCAAATGGGCTCATGGCGTGACGGTGATCTGGTATCCACTGAAGGAGCGCCCCACTCATGCGCAGTGGAAGCACAAGTTGCGCAGGCTCGGCATCCCGAAATTCCTGTGCGTGGAGCATTGGTTGTACGACAGCGATCAGCCCGGCATCTATAACGGCGCGGGCCTATTCATCGTCAACCCGCCCTACGCCTTCACCCAGGCGCTGCCGCCTATGCTGGAGGCCCTGCGCGCCGCGCTGGCGCCGGAAGGGCATAGGGGCGAGATCACAGCCGATTGGTTGGGCGATTAAAGAAACCCACCTCATCCCCGCTCCCAAAGGAGGAATTGCCATGCCGCAGGTTGCCAACAAATCACCTCGCGAGATTTGCTCGACGTCGGAGGTTGGCTGGTGACCAGCGCTGCATTTGCACCACGTTAATAGCGGAACGCTGGTAGGTCCGTTTGGTCTACCAACCGGTGCACTTTGTCTGACAGCGCCGGCTTCATCCACGCAAGCCGCGCAATTACGCCATTCAGGCTTTGCCACTCAGTCAAGGCGGTTCAGCGTCTCCTTAATGAACTGCAAAGCTGTACCCTCGTCGGGGGTCTTGTTCGTCTGGCAGAGCTATCTCGCCCTGTTCCCAGCGCCGGGCAAGGCAAGCCAGATGCTCGCCCCACGTTCCTGGGCCAGCCTCGTCACGATGGCTTTCCATTCCGCAGGTATGAGCTTCACGTTCAGGTGACGGACCATATCCCGCTCAAGCCGGTTCCAATGGCCGGCGGCCAAACGCCCGTTCACCGATCTCTCATCGCTCACCAGATGGAATTCATGGCCCATCTGCCGGGCCAGCCCCTCAAAGATCAGCCGGTCGGAAAACCTCGTTATGCCCACGAGCGGCACCGATCCCGCCTCCTGGATGATAGCCTGCGCGTTCGTCAGATCGGCTCCGCCCTCAAAAACGCGCAAAGGGGAACTGCCATCGGCGGTGAGCGCATTCGAGTTACGCGCCAATTTGGCCGCCTCTCGAAGCCGACCATCGATCAGCAATTGCAGATGTGCACGCCCGCCGCGCTGGGCGGCCAGCGCCGGACCGGCAACAGACCCGGCACCGACGATCAGCCCTGCCTTGAGGAAACTACGCCGACCGATCACTTGCCCCGCTCCTGATCGCGCGTCAGGTAAGCTACGATCTCTGCCAGCTCCTTTTCCGTCACATCGGCGCGGGTGATCGGAGGCATGGAATTTATGCCGTGCCGCACGACATATTCGACATACTCACCGGGCAGATCGTCCCTCTCAGCCAGAAGCGAGCCCTCTTCGCCCAGCCGCAGGCGCAGCATACGTGTGCCCGTGCCGCCCGGCAGGTGACACATGCCGCAATGCTGCAAATAGGTCGCCTCCGGCCTGGCCGCTTTCGCTGCACTGCCATTGGCCGACACCTGACCGGTTTCGGAAGAGGCTGTGCTGGCCAGGGCCAAGCCTGCAACGGCGACAATCCCAAGCGCGACTGCGCGGACGTTCCGGCTCATGCCGTCCTCCCATAGGTGAAATTGCTGCCGATCCCGCTCTTGCCGGGCGCGATGATGCCATTGGGGTCAAGCGCCTGCTTTATCTGGTTGTTTAGCCGGGCCAGGGCGGAATCGTTGTAATCGAACGTGTCGGCGATCTGCTGCATATATTCGACATGGGTGCGATATTCGGCATAGCCGTTCGCCTTGCTGTCCTTAATCAGGGCGTCGAACAGGCCCCGCGCACGGCTGATCATGTCCTCGTCGTCACGGTCGTAAATGATCAGGTTGATGTTGTTGATGTGCCGCTGGCCCATCGAGAACGATGTGTAGTAATCCAGACCGAATTCGTCGAAGCGGCCCTTCATCTCCTTGGCCTGTGCCAGTGCCAGCGCCCCATCGGGAGGCATGACGGGGGAAAAGCCCATGTGCCCGCCTCTGCCGCCATGCCAATTGACGATGTGCAGTGCCAACACACTTGGAACACCCCGGGCGGAACTGGCTATCGGCTGCCCCTTCTCCCAGGTCTCCCACTCGATTTCATGTTCGATGCCCGGCCCCAGGGCAGCGGCCATCGCGTCCATATGTGCACGGACCTTGCCCTCATGCCCGGTCGTGTTCAGCCCGAAGCTCCACCAACCGCAATCGTATTTGTCGATGATCTTCTGCGCGACCGCATCCGGCAGTGCCCCCTTGCCCTGGTACCAGTCCTCGCGGCGCGTCAGCACTGCTGCATCGTGGAGATAATTGCCGAAAACGAAATTGTGCTCGATCACGTTGAGGCGACGCAGTTCCGCCAGCTTGTCGATGGCCCAACCGATATCCTCGAACTTCGGAAGGCGGATCCGCGTCTTGGCCGACATCTGCGGCTCAGGCTGCAGCCACACCCCAGCCTGAGTGACGATCCCGAAGTTCGACTGGAAGAACAGCTGGTCCCAGGAAGGGCCGAAGCCGAACTTGTAGCAATGCGCGGCCTTGTTCCCCGCCATCGCGCCCAGCCCTGTCCGCATCATCCCGCCGTCAGGCATGATGACCTCCAGGCCGCAAAGCTGCTCGTAATGATTGCCGTAGGAAGTGTAGCCAAGGCCGCGCTCCAGCGCATTGCCGATAATGCTGCCCCAGGAATTACCCGGCACCGACATCCACAAGGGGATGCCGTTTTCTTCCAGATAATTGAACAGGTCGAAGAAACCGACGCCCGGTTCGATCACGGCATAGGCCTGTTTCGGATCGACATCGATGATCCGGTTCATGCGCGTCATGTCCACGACGATGCTGCCTGCAATCGCCGGAGATGCAGTGCCATAGCCGAGGTTCTTGCCGCGCGAGACGGGCCACAAGGGAACGCGATGCTCATTGGCCAGCCTGACGATGGCCTGCACTTCTTCCTTGTTCGCAGGAGCCACCGCGGCCGAAGGGGCGTATTTCTCGCCACTGCCGAAGGCATAGGGATCGGTATAGGTCAGCCGGTCGTTCTCGGTGGCAAACAGCCATTCATCGCCGACGACACGCCCGAATGCCGCAAGCGCACTGTCGAGCGCAGACTTGCTCAATCCCCTTGGCAGCACAGGTTCCATTCCCTCAATTCCTCCTTGGATTTCACTTTCACGCAGCGCAGCGGCGTTCACCGCATCCTCACCGCAAGACTTCCTGAACTTCACGGCCAAAGGGCTTGAGTTCCGCCTCGCGCCCTTCCCTGATCTTTTCCGCCCAGGCGGCATCCGCCAGCAGCGCCCGGCCGACCGCGACTAGATCGAATTCCCCGGCTTCCAGCCTGCGGATCAGATCGTCGAGCGCCGCGTGGCGCAGTTGGCCGCGATGGAAGAAATCGCCGGTCAGGCCGACCGACCCCACCGTCATCGATGCCCGCCCGGTCAGCTTCTTGGCCCAGCCGGCCAGGTTCATTTCGGAAAACTCGAACTCCGGCTCCCAGAAACGGCGCTGCGAACAATGGAACAGGTCCACCCCCGCATCCGCGAGCGGCCCCAGCCACATTTCCAGTTCCGCCGGTGTTTCGATTGGCCGGGCCGAGTAATCCTGCGCCTTCCACTGGGAAATCCGCATGAAAAGAGGAAACTTCGGCCCGACCGCGCGGCGCACCGCCCGCATCACTTCGATGCCGAAGCGGGCACGTTCCGCCAGGGTTTCGCCGCCCCATTTGTCGGTGCGGCGATTGGTTTCCTTCCAGAAGAACTGATCGATCAGGAAGCCGTGGGCACCATGAATCTCGATCGCGTCGAAGCCCATTGCCTTCGCCGTTCCGGCAGCTGTGGCGAATGCCGCAATCGTGTCTGCGATGTCGTTCTCGCTCATGCCCTGACTTGCCGGAAGCCAGGGATCGTTGATGCCGGACGGGCTTTCTATCGGGCCGGGGCGGAAATCCGCATCGCGGTTCCACGCCGATCCGGCGTGCCATAATTGCAGCGCAATCTTGCCGGACGCCGCATGTACGCTGTCGACCACGTCCTGCCAGACAGGGAGAGCTTCCGAATGGAAAATGGCAAGGTTGGGATCGTTATTGGAGGCCGGGCGCGCAATGCCGGTTGCGCCGGTCATGATCAGCCCCACGCCGCCTTCCACGCGGCGCCTGTGATAGGCAGCAAATTCTGCCGGGGGGATGCCAGATGGCGAAACGTATCGCGACATGGGTGACATGACCACGCGATTTGGCAATTCCAGGCCCTTGATCTTAAAGGGAGCGAACAGCGGTTCCATTTCCGGATTAGTCGCCTTGGCAGTCGAAATTGAGGTCACCATGTTGTCCTGAGGCATTGATTTGTCCTGCTGCTCACCACCCGGTGGGCATCAGAAAGGGGCAATTTTCGAAGATGGTTTCGATGGCGGTGATCCGGCCATGGTCGACCTGGAAAGCCTCCATGATCAGGATCGAGCGCGGCACGCGCTGGTGCGGTTCGGTCGGGCGTTCTTCCCCACGCCTGAAGCGCCATGAACGGACCGTACCCGGGAAATCGAACCGGGCCATCGCAAAGGCGATCCCCTGTTCCTCATCCACATAGACGCGGCGCTCCTCGATCGCAGTGCAGTAGCAGAAGAACTGGCAATCGATCTGTTCGGCGACCCCCATGGAGTAGAGATCGAAGCCACGGGCTGCCTTGCGCGCGCCATCTTCTGGCTGACATGTCACCGCCTCCCCGCATTCGATGCGGACACAATCGTCGCGGATGGGAAGCATGGCGGCATCGTCGGCAATGATCGCGTCGAAATAGAGATGCGGCACTCTGGCAAGGAATTCCCTGTCGGGCGGGCAGTCCGGCTTGCGCAAAATGGGCGATGGGGCGAACATTGCCTCAGGCCGGAACAGCACGCCCCGTCGGCGACAGACCACGGTCTCTATTTCGGTGATCGTCCCGGCTTCCGATAGGGCGAGGCGCACCATCAGCACGGCCAGATCGCCACCTTCGCGAACCGCGCAATAGCCTGCCACCTGGCCAAGGCGGACGTCGGCAAACCGGGCGTAGCACGATCCGACCTGCTCGACCGTGCCCCACAGCCCACTGCCGATGGGCATCGCCTGGCCGCATTCGGTAAACCGCACGCCTTCATCCAAAGGCAGGCTTTCGGGCCGTCCTTCAGCCAGAGCCCGCAGATAGGCATCAAAGGCGGCGACAAGGGCTTCGCGTGCGATCATGCCCCGGCTCTCCTTTCAGGGCGAAAGGCATCGCGTTCAACAAACCCGGCGGCCAGAAAATAGAACACCGCGCTCAAGGCAAACAGCCCGCAGAGCACCAGGAAAGCCCCCTGCAATCCGCTGGCAGCCGCGCTGGTGCAGGCTTCCACAAGTGCGGGTGCGCTCCCCTCCGCCGCTACGCCATTCGGGCAAACCGCGTGGAACGCGCCGCCCCCGTGATCGAAGGCGGCAACTGCGAAGCGATCGCTCAACACCCCGGTCAGAGCTGGCCCGGCCCCGCCCCCGATCAGGCCGGTAATCACGGAAATGATCGCGATGGCCGAAGCCCGCATGCGCGGCCCAACCATATTCTGGACCATAGTGAGCGTGGGCACATAGAAGAAGAACTGCGTCAGCCCGCCCAGCATCACGAAGAAGCCGGTGCTGACCATGGAATCCCGGCTGAAGGCGATGGCGTAGAATATCGCGGAAAGCAGGACGCCCGCAGCCGGAATCCAGGCATGCCAGCGACGATCCAGTCTGCCCGCCCAGTCCATGCCGAAGCCCGCGATCATCATCGAACAACCAAGCGCGAAGGCATTGATGAAGCCGTACATCATCGCCGCCTGTCCGGTCGAAAGGCCGAATGTCCTGCCGTAATAGGCGGCCAGAAAATTGCTGATCCCGTGCATGCCCATGGTCACCAGCAAGGCGGCGAGCGCAACGAACAGGAAGCTGCGCCGCCTCAGGAGCGCCAGCAGCACATCCAGCAGCGACGGCACCGCTTCCTCCACCACGCCATCCGCCTTGCCGCGCTCCGGCTCGCGCAGCCTCCACACCAGGATCATGACCAGCAGCCCCGGCAGGCCCGCAACGAAGAAGGCAACCCGCCAGCCAAAGGTTCCGGCGACGAATACGGTCAGCAAGGCGGCGAAAATGGCCGACACCGGGCTGCCGAGTTGCAGGATCGACATTGCGCCGCCGCGGCGGTCTGCGCGGAAGGCATCGCCCAGCAATGACGATGCCGCAGGCAGGAAGGCGGCCTCGCCTATGCCCACCCCCATGCGGCCGATCATCAGCTGGGCAAAATTGGTCGCCAGTCCGCAGGCCGCCGTCATCAGCGACCAGAAGCCGGTGCAGACAGCGATGATCGTCGTGCGGCTGCGGCGTTCGGCCAGACGGGCCAGTGGCAAGCCCAGCAAGGTCTGGAAGAGCGCGAAGGAAATACCTCCGGCAATGCCGATTTCGAAGTCCGACAGGCCAAGGTCCACCTTGATATCGTCCACCATCATGAAGAAGATGACCCGATCGGTGTAATTGAGCATCGACACGAGGAAGAGCACGCCCAGAAACCAGCGCCGCGCCATGGCCGAGGAAAAGGTGTCGGGAGGCGGCACTGCAATCGCCGGTGTGCCGGAAGTAGATGCAACGGCGTCCATATTCAGCTTTCCGGGGCAGTCGCTGACCAGCGCTGGCCGGTCACGGGATTTGGATAATGGAAGGGGACAGTCTCGTTATCGGGGAAGAGCGCCGGCATGGCCTCAAGCCGATCCGGCCCGCATGGATCTTCCGGGAAACATGTGTCCGCAGGCTTCGCCCGATTGCCTGTGGGATCGGCCTTGCCCCAGCCAAGATCGTAATCCGCTTCCCACACAGTGGTGTAGCGGAAGGCCTGGATCCGCCAGGCCCCGCTGGTCCGGCTGTAGGAATTCTCGTAAAGTCCTGAGTGCCAATATTGATTGCGGCGGCCATCTGACGCAGCGACCGTTTCATGCACGCCACCCTGGACAAGGCACCGGAACCGCGCATCGGCAGTGTTTCCATCCGGAGCGATGTCGATCACCCCCTGCAGCATGAGGTGATCGACCAGCAGCCCCTTGCGCTGTGCAAACTGTCCCAGCCTGCCGCCATAGAGCCGCCTGGCACCCGCCTTGCCGAGATAAACCCCGCCCTGGAAATGGATCGAACAATCATCCTCGAACAGAGCCACCACTTCATCGAAAAGCAGGCGATCCATGTAATAGCCGTAGGCATAGTGGAGCCTGCGGATCGCCTCGATCGATTGCTGCCGGTCAAGCTCTCGCCGCAAGTCCTCGAACTCGCGGCGAGACACGGGATGATTGTCCGCTTCCATCGGCCTGCTCAGAACGAGAACCGCGTGCCGACGCGATAGGCCCTGCCCACAACGTCGAAATAGGCATTGTTGGTAGCGCCGGAATTGGACGGAGCGACCGGGGGATCCGTGTCGAACAGATTGCTCACCGTCGCGTAGACATCGACCTCGGAACTGCCGCCCAGATCGAGCTTATAGTTCAGGGTAAGGTCGAAATAATGCCGCCCATCGACCGTATTGTCGTTGATGCTGTTCGGCAGTGAGGGATTATAGGCCGGATCGTCGGGACCGATCAGCGTGGCGTCATATTTGCTGGGCGCGATCCACCGGTGAGCCAGTGCGACACGCAGCTTGTCGAAATCGGCGCTGACGGTGTTGTAGATGATCCAGTGGGGCACACCCGACACACCCGAGATCGGCCTGCCGGACTGGCCCGCCCGGTTGATGGAACCACGGGAATCGACCGTGATCAGATCCTTGGTGTAAGTGGCAAGCGACCGGAAATCGATCCCGACAGAACCGATCGAACCGCTGTAACCAAGCTCGAAGTCGATACCCCTCGCGATATACTGATTGAGATTAAAGGGGATTTCACGCACCTGCGTGATCTCGCCCTGGTTATCGATGTCCACGGCACTGCAGAACTCCGTCGCCCCCGAGAAGCACCGATCGACCAGCGTCTGGGCACCGATGGAACCGATCGCTCCGTTCAATTTAATCTCGTAAAGATCCACCGAGAAACGCAGGCCGGACAGCGGACCAGTGGGTGCGATAACCGCACCGATCGTGGTGGTGTCAGCCTTTTCAGGCAGCAGGTTCGGATTGCCGCCCGTGCGAGCGGGAACCAGCGATTGCTGCAAGGTAGTCGGGTTCACGATACCGCGGAAGGTCGCCACCAGCGGGCTGAACAGATCGCCGATATTGGGCGCGCGAATATCGCGTGAGCGCGAAGCCCGGAAACGCAGCCAATCGACCGGCTCGTAAATCAGCCCCGCCTTCCATGTGACGACAGAGCCGGCAGGGTTGTAATGCGTGAAGCGCACCGCGCCGTTCAGCTCGAGTTTCTCGGCCAGCGGGCGGTCAGCCAGCAGAGGCACGATGGTTTCGGCATAGCCTTCGATCACGTCGATAGTGCCGAGCTTCCCATCGTAGGCTGGCTGGTTGCCGACAAAGAAACCATTGCCCTTGGAAACCGCATCGCTCTGCCCGCTTGCGCTTTCCGAGCGATATTCCACACCGAATGCAGCAGAAACCGGACCGGCAGGCAGATCGAACAGATCGCCCTGCACATTGGCCGCCGCAACATGCTGCTGATAACTCAGGGTCGAATAGGATTCCCCGAAGGCATAGGCATAGGCATCCTGAGACCAGTTGTTCTCCCCGAACAGATTCAGCGGTCGGCAGGGGGTACTCGGGTCAGCGAGCGCCACCCGGCAGACGATGCTGCCATTATCCGCCCGCACAGCATCCACGGCACGCGCGTAATTGGCGGTGTTCTTGAGATTTTCGCCGTCGAATCGGTAATCGGTCCGCCCATATTGGTAATAGAGATCCCAGCTCCAGTTCGACGAGATTTCTCCGCTGAGGCCCGCTGCAATCCGGTAGACTTCATTGGTACTCGTGTACCTGCCCGGGCCGAAATCGTTGCCCACGCGCCCCAGTTGGAACGAAGTGATGTTCTGCTCGTCCATCTCGTCCTGGATGGCTTGCGGGATATAGGGATTGTCACGCTTGATCGCGTTCGATCCGAAATCCATCGGCTCGACGATGTAGTTAAACCCCTGCGACCAGGCGTAGGAACCTTCCGCGAAGAATTCGACCCCGTTGCCAAGCTCGTAATCGAGATGGGCAAAGGTGCTCAGATGCTTGGTTGCAGCGACTTGCTTGATAAAGGGGACCGCGTACCAATTGGTCGGGCCCGAACCACCGAGCATGAACAGGGACGTCCGGTAGTCGCCATATTCGAAGGGATAGGGCGAACCGTCCGGTGCAAACTGGGTCCCCGCCAGCGGCCCCGAAGTAATAAGGCCGCCCGGCGCCCCGAAGCTCACACGCGCGCCAGCCGAAATGATATTGGCCGGCACCCCGCCGACACCGGGTGCGGGATTGGAAAGAATGCGGGTGCTGTCGCTGAGGATGACGGAAATCTCCGAACCGTCATTCGAGCCCCAACCGCGGGAAAGCTGATCGCCCGAACCTTCATTGTCGACATATTCCGCACCGACGATGAAATGGCCTGCACCGCCGCCAAAGCTGCCGCCATAGGCGAGAGCGGCCACATATTCCTGCATGTCGCCCAGTTCGGCCTGGCCATATTGCGCCTGTCCGCGCAGCCCTTCGAAATCCTTGTCGAGAAGCAGGTTGACCACGCCGGAGACTGCATCCGAACCATAGGCCGCGGATGCGCCGCCAGTGACGATCTCCGCGCGGTCGATCAGCAGGCTGGGCACGAGGTTGACGTCAACCGTGCCCGAAATGGAATTCGGCACGAAACGGCGGCCATCGACCAGCACCAGCGTGCGGTTGGCCCCCAGGCCACGCAGATCGAGGTAATTGCCGCCGACGTTGCCGGAATCGAATTGGGAGGTTGCTGGCGTCTTGTCCGGACGGAAAGACGGCAGGCGGTTCAGGCTGTCGGCGACATTGACCTGCGAAAACTGCGTCAGCGCTTCAGCGTCGGCCACCCGAACCGGGGTTGGCGCATCGGAACCGTCTCGCGCGATGCGCGAGCCCGTCACCACGATTGCCTCAGAAGATGCAGCGCTCTCGCCCGCAGAATCTTCCTGCGCGATAGCTGGGGCCGCGGAAACCGCGACAATGATTGCCGAAAGCGAGCAGCCAGCAAGGCGCACGCGCCGGTTCAAAGGAACCTTCATCCGTCATTCTCCCGTTCATGAATTTGGACTCTACCGGTCCGCTGAGGAGCATTGAAAACGTTTTCTATAATTTCGTCAAGCGCGCTTGTTGCGTTTCACGCAGATTCCTGGCTAAATTCTAGTTATATAATTGGTTTTAATAGATATTTTTCGATTTCCTTTCAGCTTCCGCCACACAGGTGCTCAACCAAGCCTCCTGAAAATCCTTTGCTTTTGTGAAATCGTTATCATAGGCATCTTCCCCTAAAACGACGCGAACGGGAGTTGGTGATATCCACACGAGTCATTTGAGGATGGCGGTTATCCTGGGGTTGATAACGGCGATCGGCCCTTCTGCGATTCACTTCTATCTGCCCGCCTTCCCCGCCATCGGGCGGGAACTGGCGGTGTCATCGAGCGCGCTGCAGCAGACCATGGTCAGCTTCTTCATCGGGCTTGCGGCAGGCCAGATCTTTTACGGCCCATTGTCCGACAGGGTCGGCAGAAAACCTCCGCTTTATGTCGGCCTTGCCATCTTCCTGTTCGGCTCGATCCTGTGCGCAATATCGCCTGACGCCGAAATCCTGACGCTGGCGCGATTCATCCAGGGCCTGGGCGCATGCGCGGGTATCGCCATCGCGCGGGCCATCGTCCGCGATCTGCACACCGGGCCTGAAGCCGCGAGCCTGATGGCCATCGTCGCCCTTGTATCCAGCGTATCGCCGACAATCGCCCCTCTGTTCGGCAGCATGCTGCTCACCGTTGCAGACTGGCGCGCCATATTCTGGGTAATCGCAGGAACGATCGTGGTCCTGACCTTGCTCGTTTACTTTTCACTGCCGGAAACCAACCCGCCAGCCCAGCAGAGCCAGGAACCTCTGACGAAGACCTTCGCCAGCTATTGGCAGGTCGCAAAAATGGCTGAATTTCGTTCTCTGGCTCTTTCCAGCGGCCTCGTCATGAGCACGTCATTCGCGTTTCTCGCCGGCGCGCCCTCCGTCCTTGCAGCCCAATATGGGTTCGACAGCTGGCACATCAGCGGGCTCATGGTCGCCTGCGGCATCGCGCAGGTAGGCGGCGCGCAGATCGTGCCCCGGATGATGAAGGCAGTGGGAACGAACAGGCTGGTTACAGGCGGTTTTGCCCTGATGATCGCCGCGGCGGCTGGACTGGTCGCCTCGGTCAATCAGCAGGACGCCCCTGTCTATCCGTCGATCTTCTTCGCGCTCGGCTATCTGGCGGTCGGCGTCCTGCTGACACCGCTGACCATCCTGCTGCTGCAACCGCTCAAACACAGCAGCGGCACGGCATCGTCCCTGCTGGGCATTGTCCAGCTATGCCTTGGCGCGTCGGTGAGTGCATTGGTCAGCCTGATCAACGACGGCACGCTTGCGCCGGTGGCGCTGTGCATCGTTGCCGCCAGCCTGCTTGCAAGCGCCTGTTTCGCAAGAGCGGTGCAGGTTGCCCGAAGAAGGCCTTACCCGCTCTGACGCTGGATGAGTTCGAAGCCCAGGTCCACAATCGGCTGGCGGACGGGCTTGCCTGACATCCTTTCCATCAGCAGTTCCACGATCTGGCAGGCGATCTTTTCGCCGTCGATCCGGATCGTGGTCAGCGACGGTTCGATGCCCTCGGCAAAATCGAGATCACCGAAACCGGTTACGGCAATATCTTCCGGAATCTTCATCCCCGACCCCAGGGCGCCGACGATGGCCCCGTGGGCCAGCCAGTCGGATGCGCAGATCACGCAATCAGGCCGCTTGTCTGCACCAAGCCGCGCAATTCCCTTCATCGCATTCTTGCCCTGCATGAAGTTGCCGGGGAACGGGAATATCTCGATCGAGGGTTCCGGCATCCCGTTTTCCAGCAGAATACGGGACAATCCGAACCTCATGAGCGAGCCTTTGGCCCCCGCGTTCCACAGCAGGTGAATCCGCTTGTAACCCATCCGCAGGGCATGTTCGCCCAGAGCCTCACCGACTTCCTCATGGGAAAATCCAGCCACCATCTCCACCGGGTTCTTCGGCCGTTCCCATGCCTGAACGATGGGAATACCTGCATCCAGCAGGCGCTTTCGCGTTTCCGGATAATAGGCGAGGCCAATCGTGATGATCGCATCAGGCTGCCGGGCCAAGGCCATCACCAGACTTCGGTTGAACTCCTCGTCCGAACGGCCGCCGAACCCCATCAGCACCTGATAACCGCGCGCCGCCATTTCCTGCACGAGCACGCGGATAGTGGTATCGAACAGGCCGAAAGCGACTGAGGGGATGAACAGCGCCACGGTTCGACTGCGTTTGGAAGAAAGGCCACCAGCAAGCAGATTGGGAACGAAGCCCGTATCGTCCAGCGCCTTCTTCACCTTCTTGCGGGTCTCGCTATTCACGAGATCGGGTGAATTGATCACGCGCGAAACGGTAGAGGGCGAAACGCCGGCCATACGCGCGACATCGATGATTGTGATCTTACCGTTCGTGCGAGCGTCGCCACTCATCGCCCGTTCCTCTCTTTGAGTCGAATGGTGGCTTGCACCAACCTGGCTTGTCTAGAGCAGGACAACGGCACTGTCAGGTTCAACGCGCTCTCGCCCCGTCCGCACCCATCCAAGATGCTTTGGGAATGCAAGATAAGCACCTCAGATATCCCTTGCTTGACGAAGACCATCAGGTCTTGGCCACACGCGAGCGATCATACTCTCGCGAGCGTAGATGACGAAAGCCGCGCATCCGGCTTACCCGCTACCTACGAATATCCGCAGCGAACAACGGGCCGAACCGGTTCCACCGAAGCTGCACAGTTTCTTGACAGATATCGATCCCGCACTTGAACAGCAGATCCTCGACGTTCCGCAAAGACAGGGAGAACTGGACATACATCGCGACCATGAGGCACATGATTCTTTGAGCGATCAGTTGAAGCGTTTGCACAGGCTACCGGGGCTTGCGAGGACGACACATTGCTGCCTCCTTCCCTACAGCTCTTTTACCGACCGCTGCGCCTCGTCTGACAGCACCCATAGGCGCACCCGGGACTTACCGGGGCAGTTTGGCAGAAGTGCAAGGGAGTATTTGGCGGAGCTGTCAGCCTATTCGCAACGTGCCTCCGGGCGGCGCAGTTCCACCCTTTTCGGAATGGGCCCAGGCGGCAGGGGTTCGCCACTCAGCCAAGGCCGCGGAACGGCGGGTCTTGTAAGCCTGACAATCAACAAGCTGGCGTTCCCGGCTGAAGTAGTTGCGGAGGCAAGGCCTCGCGGCGCGCCAACCCTCCCCGCTTACCAACCGCTGCACTTGGTCTAGCGAACCACTCGCAAGATGCGCATCCCTCGTCAAAAATGACAGAAAATCGACGCTCTACTAGGAGCACGGTAGCCGTTCATACATCAAGCCCCGCCAACGCAATTGCTCCCAATGGCCCGGACATTTCACCAAGTTCCGGCGGAGCCAGCAGCGTCTGCACGGTTTCGCTATTGAGGAACGGGAGGTATTTTCCCGCACGCGCCTCCACGAGTTGGCGGGCCATGTCGATCAACCGGGGGCGTGCAACGCCAATGCCACCGCCAATCAGAACCCGCTGCGCAGATGTGGTGAACAGGATAGCGCCGACGAGCTCTGCAAGGTCTGACGCAACGTGCCGCCAACGCTCATCATCGTCCGGAATCAGGGCCGGTTCGCTGCCAAATCTGCGGGCGAGCGCCGGTCCGCTGATCAACCCTTCGATACAATCACCATGGAATTCACAATTGCCCCGGAAGTCATCCCCCATTGATCGACGCAATCGTAAATGTCCGATTTCCGGGTGCATCGCGCCATGAACCGGACTCCCGCCAATGACCAGCCCTCCGCCGACGCCAGTGCCGATCGTAAGATAACAGAGGCTGTCACAGCCTCTCCCTCCTCCCCAGCGATACTCGGCCAGGGCCGCTCCGTTGACATCCGTGTCGATTGTCCAGGGGCAATCCAGTCCGGCTGTGAGCAACGCCGCCACCTGCGCACCGGACCACCCCGGCTTCGGAGTGTCCAGCATGGTGCCGAAATCCGCTCTCCCCGCATTCAGCTGCAATGGACCGAATGAAGCGATGCCCAACGACAGGAAGCCAGGGCTTTCCGCCCAGCATGCAAGCTGCGCCGCCAGCACCGCCAAAGTGACTTGCGGAGAGGTTGTGGGGACCCTGACCAGATCCACGATCTTACGCCCCTGAGCCAGAACCGCGATCGACTTGGTCCCGCCCAGTTCCACGCCAGCGAGAAAAGCCCCTTCATCCATAGCCTAAAGCTCCAGACCCGCCTCCTGACCATCCAGCCGGAGCTTCAGGACAGGCGCGAAACTACCGCCGAAACGCCGCGTGGCCGAACCTGCGGACTGTCCCCAATTATCGACAAAACTGATCACCGACAGGTCAGGCAGAACAAGCCAGCTGTAGGCCTGCCCCGGTGCCTCAGCCGGATTGGCGAAGACCAGTCCGGTGCCGTTAAGCGGCTGCCATCCCGCATCGATACGCTTCGACACCATACCGTAAAGGCCGGTCGGCCCCACCGGGCCGACAGGTTCGAAGACCTGGCTCTGTGTCGACCAGAACAGATAGTAGTTGCCGCCATGCATGATCATATGCGGGCGTTCCAGTTCGTTGTTCAGTCCGTCCGCGCTTATTAGAGGTGGCAACAAGGTCCATCCTCCCCCCGCGCCTCCTCGTGTACTGGCAACTCCGATCACCCCATTAAAATCATGAGACGAGCCAGCCAGAGACGCTGCAAAGAACATGTAACCCGCGCCGCTTGCAGGGTCATGGAAAAAGGCTGGGTCCCGAAACGCCTTGATGGTTCCCACTGAGCCAGTGCCGGCGTCACTGTCCATGTACCAGTTCGGATCGGGGCGGATAAACTCCTCCAGGCCCTTCCAACCCTCAAGACGATAGGCCCCATTATTGCCGACAAGGCGTGCACGGGCGGAGAACAGCCTTTGCGTAAAGCTCGGGGCTGTCTCTCCTCGCCAGCCTGCAGCAGTAAAATATACGGTCACTTCCATGCAGCCCGCGTCGAGCACCGCCGAGCCGGACCATTCTCGACTACCGGGAGTGAAGCCATCGGGAAAGACTGGCCCCAGATGCGTCCAACCCACCGCGTCCTTCTGGAAGAGGTGAATACGGGCAAGTCCATGGCGCTCATCGGGGTTTTCCTGATGCGGCGCGGCGAGCGCCATCCACAGCGTCTCGCCAGTGCCGACCGCGGCCGGATTTCCTGCACGGTCCTGCAATGGCCAGGCATCCCAGATATCGAGATCAGGAGAAATGCGCGTAAAATCGCCCGCGCAGATCAACGGAGCCGTATGCCGGACATCCGGCGCGATCATCAACACGTGACCCGACACCGGAAGCCCTTACGCTGCACCTTGCCCAAGGCCGTCCTATGGCTGGCGTGTTCACGGCGGAAGGCGGGCTGCTAATCGGCGGCGCGGCCTTCAATGATGAGGCGCGAATGCGCACCGCCGCGCTTTTCAACACGCTATGGGATGGCGATCCCATCCGGCGATTGCGCGTCGGCACGGGTGAAAAGTTCCTGCCCGGACGGCGCTGTTCGGCGCATGTCATGTTGCAGCCGGTGGTTGCCGATACGCTTTTCGGCGACACCATGTTTGACGGCATAGGCTTGTTGGCCCGAATGCTGATCGTCGCGCCGAACAGCACGGCGGGCACGCGCTTTTATCAGGAACCCGGCATCGGCACGGATACTGTGCTGACCGATTACAACAATCGGCTGGCCCTTTTGCTGAAGCGCCAGTTCGTCACGCGCCCCGATATGCCCGATGCCTTGGACCCGCCATCTATGCGATTGCATCCCGCCGTCACGCTCGCCACCTATTACGCCAATGAAATGTTGCGACTGAACGGCGGGGCAACGATTTCGCGCGAACTTCGCACGGCGCAACGATTGCTGAACTGGTGGCAGGGCCAGCCGAACCCCGTCCTGCATCTGGCGACGATCTATCAATTCGGCCCGTCAGAATTGCGTGAGGCGAAGGCCGCGCGCGCTGCCGTCACGGTCCTGGCCGAAAGCGGCTGGCTCGAACGCTTGCCGCCGAGCACAGTTGTTGACGGCAAGCCACGCAAGGAAGTTTGGAGACTGGTCCCATGAGCGACGACAATTCCGGCTGGCCCGCTAAGCCCGCTATCCTTGCTAAACTGGACAGCGGATTAGCGCCGATAGCGCCATTAGCAGGGGGGAGCCAAGTCGCCGAACGTGATGGGCAAGGCCGTTTTTTATCGGGCAATAACGGCGGTGGCCGCAAGAAAGGCAGCCGCAACCGGCTCACCGAAACCTTCCTTGCGGCCATCGAAGGCGACTTCGCCGAACATGGCGCGGACGCGCTGGAAAAGCTTCGCACGGACGATCCAGCCGCCTATCTGCGCATCATCGCGTCATTGGTGCCGCGCGGCCTGATCCTGAAGCGCGAACAGGAACCGGACTTTTCCGACATGGCCGACGAAGAACTTGCCGAAATGTTCGGTCGGGCGTTCCGCAACCGCAAGATTCGCCGGGATTTGGATATGTTGACGCGGTAGCGCATGAATCTGGTCGTTTTGCGACCTACAGTAGCGCAGTTAAGTGTTCGGCCCATTGCGCCAGTGTCGATCCAGCATCCTGAAGAACGTCCCAAAACGCATGTGGATCATTCCAAAGGTCTTCACCCATACCCTTGCCAACGCCAGCGACGACACCGCCAGCAAGCAAGCCCGCCCCTTTCTTGATCCAGCCCCAAACCTTATTGGCCAGCTTCTCAAATGCGCTTTCAGCACGTTCGATGACTTCAACGTCGGCTGTGTTCTCTCGGTCTGGCTTAGCCAGTTCAACGCGAATTTCGGCAACGCTGGCTTCGGCTGCCACCAAATCGGCGTCGTCAGGTTCAAGCCGGAATTCATCAGGTGGACCGTTATGGCCGATATTTGGGGGGCGATTACGCCAATAGGCAATATGCTGCTCTATGCGATCTAGCTGCCCGCCAAGCGCCTCAAGCCTTGCCTCAAGAGGTTCGTCGGGTTCATCATCCGGCTGAATGCGGCTTCCAGCCGGTGCCCAGTCGAACAGGCCATCGGCTTGAATTTCGTCAGCCGCACGGGAAATCAGTTCTTCGGTGGCGTCGGGAAAAGCGTCCCAAAGTTCCTCTTGCGCGTCATATGGACCGCCCCAAATGTATTGATAGCCACCTTCGGCGCTCTCGTAGGGCGTCTCCATGGCAGGGTCTTCGAAATTGGCGTGAAACCATTCAACCATGGCTTCAACGGCTGAATCGCCATCTTCCCAGTCGATTTCGGGCGGATTGGTTGTCGGCTTTAACTCAAGACCTGAACTCATGCGCAAGACCCCATCGGCATAAGATTTTTAGTCGGCGGACCAACGATATTCGAATGCTTCCTGTGGCAAAACGGCGGCGTCGTTCAGCTTCTTCTTCATTTCCGCACCGCCCGGCATGACGTTGAGCATGTTGAAATAGTTGCGGACGGCCATGTTGATGTTCGACAGGCAGCCCTTGGTTTTGATCCAGTTTTGCGGGCTGAAAACGCGGTTGGGCGGCTGCGTTTCGTTCGCTGCCGCTTCTAGCGCCATGTTCAACGCCGTTCCGCCAAGCCGCACGATTTCATCGACCATGCCAGCCGCTTCGGCAGCCTTCCATGCGCGCGCCGGGTTGGGAACCCGGTCTGACTGGTTGCTGGAAATGGCGAAGCACATCGCGACGGCGTAAAGGTGATGATACGGCGCATATGCTTTCATCGCCAACAACGTCTCGTTCAAGCTTAGCGGGTTGTCCGAAACCCAAGTGCGGCGAACGGCGTTCATCCATTTGTTCAATGCCATGACGTTTTCGGGGGGGTAGTCCTTGTTCTTGAACAGCGTTTCGAAATATTTGTCGAAAATCTTGGTTTCGCCGTAGGACAGGTTCGGCCTTAGCGTCTGCCACGCGATCAACGTCTTGGCATATTCCGACAGTTCGACGACTTCGGCCTTGTTGCGATCAGCGGGAGCCGCTTCGCCGCGCTTGGTGATGAAATAGCCGGTCGGGTATTTCAGTTCGAATGCCTTTTTCAGCGCCAGAACCCGCTTGTCATTGCTGCGCAAATCGCGTGCCTTCACAGCGCTTTGCGAGTTCGTGTTGATCGAAATCTTGTCCGCCCGGTCCCGCTGCGGAATTTCGTAGAACCGGAACAGGATGAAGGCATCATCAACCTTCTTCACCGTTTCGCTACACGACAATATGGTGTTGAGCGACTGGCAGCCGTTCACGACGCTAAGCCCGTGCAGCGAAAGCGACTGGCTGGCATCGTCATACGTCATCTTGTTGCAGAGTGCCGTCACGCCGTTGTGGAAAAAGAAGAAATCGCTGCGCTTATCGCCAAGGATCGAATGGCGAATGCCCTTGTTGACCGCGTTGCTCGTTCCAAGGCTTTGGCGCACGTTCTTCTGGAACAGCGTGCCGTCCTTGATACCGGGCAGCTTGATGCATTCCTTCAACGGTAGCGCCGCCACGACGACCGGCGTTCCCGCGATTTCGTGATACATGTGCTTCGCGCCGGACAGGTCCAGCTTGTAATTCAGGCTGGGGTTGTCGGCTTCAATGGCGTATTCGTAGCGCCGTTGAAGTTCGTCCGCGTCAATGACGTGAATCGTTGCGTCGAACGATTCATTTTCGCTTAGCTTCGCCAATTCCTCTTGGAACGCGGCCAAGTCGGCTTGCGCGGCTGGCGTCAGCGCCCCGGTGGTTATCAGTTCGAATGAAACTTCGTAATCGTCTTCAAGAGCCGTTGCCAGTTCGGACAGCTTAGCCTTCAGCTTGCTGTTCGCCACGTTTTGAAGCCGTGCCAAATCCTTGATTTGAATCCACGACGACAGCACTTCGCGTAGCGGTTCGCCATCAACGCTACCATTCCCGATGAACTTGCCTTGGATGATGCGGACAATGGATTTGTCATCATCGACGATAATTGCATCAATCTGCTTGTCGTCCGCGCCATCGGTTATGTCGGCCTTTGTCTCGTTCATGTCGCGGAACAGGACGTTACGCAAATACCAAGCTACGAAGCGCTGGCCGTCGTTCGGGAAATTCTGCTGGAAATAGTCGCTCGCAACTTGTGCTCTGATTTTATCGAACATTTCCCGCCCCATTGCCCTCAACCTCGGCGTCTTTTTGGCGGCTGGTCCGACGAAAGGCAATGCTTGTCGCTTTGACGAAACGGCTGCTAAGCAAGCGACCTTCATATTTGGCGAACGCCTTGCATCCGGCCATATCGAGTCCCGGGCTCGTGGCGATGTGGGTGGCCGTATCGCACCGGATCACAGACGGATAAGCGCGCCGGGAACCGCGCCGCAAGTGCCAAGCAAGAGAGGCGCGCAATGGAACGCAGCCTGTTGCCGAAACGGAAAGAGAGAGCGCGATTTCCTTAAGAGCTTAGCCATGGTCCATGGCTTTGTGCCTCAACTTCCGTAGCGCGCGTGGGCCAGCGCTAACGCTGGTGAGTAGGCAAACGGCTGCGTCAGATACCAGGCTAGCAGTAGCTGCCGCGCCCAAGTGCCTGAACGGCTAGTTTTCGATATAGAGCTTGCCTGAGGCTCGAAACCGACCGGTTCCGAGCCGCCGGAGCGGCCCGGTCGTGTTTATTTATTCGGTTCCCGCATTACCCGCAGCAGCGGCGATGAGTGTGTCGATGAGGGATGCAGTCTCCGCAGAGAGTTCCTGATTCAATGCGTCAAGCTCCTCACGTGCGCGCACGGTCATATTAGCCTTTTCAATGATGTCGCCAAGCCGGCTGCTGTCATCAGGCCAAGGGATCAGAATATCTCGGATGTGCTGCGGTTCAAGGTGTTGTTGTATGGCGCCATATTCGTTTCGACTCATTTGATCTTGGGCAAACCGCGACTGTAAATACGTGAATAGGAACGCGCGTTTTTCCTCGTCAGAAGTGCGAACCCTTATTAGATCATCGCTAACGATTGCTCCATCGTATTTGTTGGTTATGATAGCAACCCGCCCAACCGTTCCGGATCGGCTTATAACGATATCGCCCTTGTGGACTCGAATGGCATTAATGGTGGCTATTTGCTTTTTATCTGCACGGCTCACGTTTAGCCACTTTGCGCTATCGCCTTTCTCTTGGAGCATGGCACTCGGCGTATAGTATGGCTCTATGCCGCTGCCGGGACCTTCTACGATCAGATTTTCACTCTTGAGGCGAGGCCCTTTGAAAATCTTTATGCCTGGGTCCAGTTGATCAAGCGGGATTGCGGTCCATCCCGAAACTCCGTCGATACTCTCGATCTGCTTTACCGTTTCATTCAGATGCGGAAGGAACAGCTGCGGATTGATGCGGCGCAAGGCATCAACGTCACTTGCATTGATGGAGAAAACATATTGGCTTTTGACAAGGGAGTTCTTCAGAAAATCCCTGTATGAATTCAAAATGTCAGATATGTCTTCGTCGATATCAGACGTAAGGTTATTCAACGCGTCATGTTTGTAGACAGGGACGCCTTCGCTATTCTGTCCTACGCGCCGAGATATTGCCATGAAAATTGGGTAGTCACCAGCTTCCTCACCGAGCGGCAATTTCTCAGCTATAATGACGCAAGTGCGAGTTCCGGTATTCGGCTGGAACGTGTCTTTGTGTAAATTGATCACCGCCTTGATGCGGGTGGAGCGGAACAGCAGCTCTCGTCCAGGCCGATATGTATTCGTGTCGAGAAAGCTCTTAGGGAGGACGATGCCGAGTGTGCCGCCTGGCGCTAGCCAATCAAGGCAACGCTCCACGAACAGCAATTCAGGCGGAGCGCCTTCTGAAAGCAGGTCTCCCGTTGGGCGATACTCGCCATTCACATCGGCCCATCGCTGCCCAGTTTTGAAGCGATTTAGGGTTTCCTGGTGTGAGACTCTCCCTTCGCCGACACCAGCAAAAGGCGGATTTGTAAGGATGCAAGTCGGCATTCCCCGCCCGGCTCTAGCAATAATCGAGCGCTCGAAAGCGTCGTATTCACCCAGGCTGTCGCCCGGAGTCATACCGGCGTGGCCGTCGCCATTTAGGATCATAGCAGTCTTCGCAACGCGGACGAGGCGCTTGGTGCTTTCGACCATAAAAAGATTGGTGCGATGCCGATCCAGCTGTCGCGCCTTCGCTGTCGCGCTTCCTTGCCCGTTTACAATCTTGCTCCGCACATACCGCATAGCCCCTGTTAGGAAGCCGCCCGATCCTCCCGCGGGGTCGAGAATAATGTCCATGTAGTCGGGATTACACATTTCCACGACCATATCGATGACGATACGGTTAGTAAAAAATTGCCCTCTCTCCCTCCTGAGATGAACAGACGTATACTGTTCATAGGCATGGCCCATGATATCCCATTCAACCGCATCACTTATGGGCGATACGAGCTGATAATCCTGCAATTCAACTACGACGTCTGCGATAACACGCGTTCCGACCCCAATCCTATCTTCCGGCGAGAAGACATCGGAATTCGCTCGCTTAACCTCTTCAAAGAGATCGCATATGCGGTCAGCAACTGCTTCCCGGCCCTCGGGACTGCCATATTCTTCTGGCGTGCAATAAAACGCTGGAAGCGGGTCGGACCGCTCTTCGTCCATGGCTTTGGCGAGAATCAATCTCACCATGTCCATGGTGAGGTCAGATTCTTCGCCGTCTGTGCCGCGCCCATGCAGCTTATTGTGGCAGCGACGAAGTAGCCCTTTGATATCTTTGGGTCGAATAAGATCGGCCTTGGGTCTGCGGCCCAGCGAATCCCACGTTTCATTTGACCGGGGGATACCGACCCAAGGAATCAAACTGTTATCAGGTTGGCTCAGGCGTCGGTAATAAACGACTTCATCGTCTGCGCCGGAATCATTGAACCAGACACCACCAGCTGCGCTTGTGTTATATATATATGAAACGAGTTGATTATATCCGGTCTTCTCTGTGGGGGCTTTACACTCCACCACAATGAAGAATTTTCCCTGATCGTTGGTGCGCGCAGCCTGTGCTGTGGTGTAAATCACTATGTCAGCGCGAACGGGCTTACCGGCTCCATCAATTAAATTTGAGCTACCGCGCTGAATCGTAACCTCTCGGCGCATCCTGTCTTTGGGATAGCCATATTCGAGATGGAGAACCCTTAGATATCGTTGCCGGACCCGCTCTTCGGGCGTGGAAACGAGTTTATCGCCCGACAGGTAATCCACGATTGCGCCGTTTTCGTCGAACTCGACTTCGAAGGGTGTAACCATTTAGCTCTTCCCGAACACATTCGCACTGGTTGGCGCTGCTGTGGCTAATGGCAGCGCCAACGCAGGGACGCAATCACACACTACATGTCCGCAGATATGTTGGCTGGAATGTTGGGCGGGATCAGCCTCGCGCCACTAAACCTCTGATTTATAGACGGAAAAATAGATGGTGTGGCGGAGCGGGAGGGATTCGAACCCTCGATACGCTTTTGACGTATACTCACTTTCCAGGCGAGCGCCTTCGACCACTCGGCCACCGCTCCGCATGCCTGACGGAAGGCGGGCCGATAGCGCGGGTCGCGCAGTTGGGCAAGCTTGCAGGTGGCTATCTTGGCGTTAAATCGACATTCCATGGAAAGACGCTTCGGATTTGCCCCTTCCGCCGAGGAAATGGAGGCTATCGCCCTCGCCGCGCTGGAACGGCTTCCGGCGCAGTTTCGCGTGCATCTGGGCGATATCGTGCTGCGGGTGGAAGACTTCGCCGATGCCGAAACGCTGGCGGCCATGGGTATCGAGGATCCGTTCGAACTGACCGGAATTTACGAGGGCCTGCCCCTTGGCGAGAAGAGCATCGGCCATTCCGGCACCATGCCCGACCGGATTCGCCTGTTCCGCAGCCCGATCCTGGACGAATGGATCGCGCGCGGGGACGAGACGCTGGAACATCTGGTGGCCCATGTGGTGATTCACGAGGTGGGGCACCATTTCGGCCTGTCGGACGAGGCGATGCATGCGCTGGAGGAAATGGTTTAGCCCCCCCCGCTCGTGCTGAGCCTGTCGAAGCACAGTCTTTACCGTCAGGGGAAAACGGCCCTTCCACAAGCTCAGGGCGGGCGGATATTGGCTTTCGAATGTCGAGGGACAATGGCACTCTGCCACTCATGAAACGCCTCGCCCCGCTTGCGCTGCTTGCCCTTGCCCTGCCCGCTTCGGCCGAGGAGGCCGTGACGCCCACTTCCATCGTGGCGGCGGCGCCGGCGGCAGACTGGATTGCGATCGATCCTGCTGACCTGATGGTGATGGACCTTGCACCCGATCGCGACAGGAATGCCCGGCGGGTGGTGATCCAGCTGATGCCCGCGCCGTTCAGCCAGGGCTGGGTCGGCAATATCCGCAAGCTGGCGGCGGCGCATTGGTGGGACGGGACGAGCGTCTACCGCGTGCAGGACAATTACGTGGTCCAGTGGGGCGATGTGACGGAGGAGAAGGCCCTGCCGGAGGGGCTGAAGGTAGTGCCGGAGAGAGAGTATACAGTGCCGGATGAAGGCCGCCTGCCCCGCCCCACAGCCGTAAGGGCGCGTGATGCCTACGCTGTCTCAACTGGATTTGCTGCTGGCTTTCCGGTCGCGATGGAGCCGGCGATCATGCATGTGAGCGGCGGGAACTGGTGGCCCGTCCACTGCTACGGCATGGTCGGCGTGGCGCGCGATCTGGAAAGCACCGGCGCGGGCAGCGACCTCTATGTCGTGATCGGACAGGCGCCGCGCCAGCTGGACCGGAACATCGCGCTGGTGGGCCGGGTTATCGAAGGGATCGAGCATCTTTCCAGCCTGCCGCGCGGGCATGGCGAGTTGGGCTTCTATGGCGACGACGAGGCGGACAAGCGCGTGCCGATCCTGTCGGTACGGATCGGGGCGGAAGCGCGCAATTTGCCGCGGTTCGAATATCTCTCGACCGACAGCGACAGCTTCGCCGCCTATGCCCATTCGCGCGCCAACCGGCAGGACGAGTTCTACAAGGTCCCGGCGGGCGGCGCCGATATCTGCAATGTGCCGGTGCCCATCCGGCGGGTGTTGGCGCAATGATTTCCTGTTCGTCTTTGCGAGCGAAGCGAAGCAATCCAGGGCGGTTGCGCGCTGGGCCGTGGATTGCTTCGCGGCGTTGCCGCTCGCAATGACGAAGGGACGAACCATGAGCGAAACCATCCGCTTCGCAGCGCCCCTGCTCCACTGGGAACTCGGCGACTTTGCCGGGCTGGGCTATGTCAGCATCACCGGCGAGGCCGAGGAGGCGATCCGGGGGCATGAGCTGATGCGGAGGCTGGAACTGGGCAAAAGGCGCGGCTTCGGATCGGTGAAAGTGAATGTCAGCCTTGGTGACAGTCGCTGGTCCACTTCCGTCTTCCCGCAGAAGGAAGGCGGCTGGTTCCTGCCGGTCAAGAAGGCGATCCAGCGTGCGGAAGGGCTGGAGGAAGGCGACCTGCTCGAGATCGAGCTGGAGCTGCTTTAGGTTCGGAATGTGTGAACCCCGGCGGAGGCCGGGGTCCATGGTCAAGGCGCTCGGTTGGGCACTGGGTCCCTGCCTGCGCAGGGACTCACGACATTGCCGAATTCACACATATCTCTTGACATTTTAAACCTATTTGGTTATATGCACGCCCATCCTGCATCTCAAAACAGGATATGGAACCGGGAGGCGGCTCGGCCGGCTTGCCTTCCCCTCCAATCGCGGGTGCTCCTGCACACAACAGGGGAATGTCACTCCCGCATCGCGGCCGGCGCTCATGCGCCTTGGGCAGGCTCTCGCCGGCCCAGCCGCCGGATCGGATCAGGCGCGGCACCAGCCGCGATGGAAGTGCGCCTCGTGCGAGCCCGCCCGCGCTTCCCAGCCGCTCCGGACAGGGCCGAGCCCATGCGCGCTGCGGAACAGGCGCCCGGGCCACTCGCAAGATAAACCTTCCGCACTGCCTCCGGCGCATTGCCGGCCGCGCGGTTCCTTTGGATTTTCACACTGGCGTTAGGTCCGGGCTCGCCGCCGGATGATGGGGTGTGCGTGCGCCACGCTTCCCGCCCCACTCACCCACACCCGCTCATCCTGAGCTTGTCGAAGGACACAGGAAACGGCAGCCCCATGAGGCTGACTTGAATGCGCCCGGCCCAAAGGTCAGCGCGTGTCCTTCGACAGGCTCAGGATGGGCGGAGGTTTGGGTGGGGTGTGGGCTAGTTCCGTCATGCTGAACTCGTTTCAGCATCCATCCTTCCCCACGAACCACCGCTCGATCCGGAGAAATGGATCCTGAAACAAGTTCAGGATGACGAAGAGGGGATGTCCCGCCTCTTAGTCCTCGGTACCACCGCTACATCCGGCTCGCTTCGGCCAGTGCATCACTCGCTCGCAGGGCGCTGAGGATGCGGGTGAGGTGGGCCAAATCCTGCACTTCGAGGTCCACTTCATAAGTGTGGAACGGATCGTCGCGCTGGGAGAGGACCAGGTTCATCACATTGGCGTGGTTCTTGGCGAAGATGCCCGCGACTTCGGCCAGAGTGCCGGGGCGGTTGTAGAGCACCACGCGCACACGGCCGGTGGCGCCTTGCGAGCGTTCGCCCCATGACAGGTCCACCCAGTCCGCATCCACGCCGCTGGCCAGTTCCAGACAGTCGATCGTGTGGACTTCCACCACTTCGCCCGGATGGCGCAGGCCCACGATGCGGTCGCCCGGCACGGGGTGGCAGCATTCGGCCAGCTTGAAGCCCACGCCAGGGGTGAGGCCGCGGATGGAGATGGCGCGTTCCTGCTTTTCCGGCTCGGGCATGTCGGCCGTGCTGCCGGGCACCAGCGCTTCCATCACTTCGCGATCTTTGATCTTGGCCGCGCCGATGGCGTACATCAGCTCGTCCTCGTCCTCCATGCCCAGCCGGTCCACCGCAGCGCGGATGGCCTTCTTGCCGATCTTGGCGGGCAGGCGGTCGGCGATGTGATCGAACAGCTTGTGGCCGATGGCGGCGATCTCGGCCCGTTCCTTGGCGCGCACGGCGCGGCGGATGGAAGCGCGGGCCTTGCCGGTGACGACGAAGCCCAGCCAGGAAAGCTGCGGCTCGGAATGGCTGCCCTTGATGATCTCCACCACGTCGCCATTGTGCAGTTCGGTGCGCAGCGGCATGTGGCGGCCGTTGATCTTGGCACCCACGGCCTGCGCGCCCAGATCGGTATGGACGGCAAAGGCGAAGTCCACCGGCGTCGCCCCCTTGGGCAGCTGGTGCAGCGCGCCCTTGGGCGTGAAGGCGAAGATGCGGTCCTGATAGATCGCCAGCTTCGTGTTCTCGAGCAATTCGTCGGCATCGTGGCTGGCATCCACGATCTCGATCAGGTCGCGCAGCCAGCCAACCTGCCCGTCAGGCCGGGTGCCGCCCTGCTTGTAAGCCCAGTGAGCGGCGAGACCGAATTCGTTGAGCCTATGCATCTCGCGCGTGCGGACCTGCACTTCCATGCGCATGGAATTTTCATAGATCAGCGAGGTATGCAGCGAACGGTAACCGTTCGACTTGGGGGTGGAGATGTAATCCTTGTAGCGGCCGGGGATGAACTGCCAGGTGGTGTGCAGCACGCCCAATGCGCGATAGCAGTCCTCCACGCTTTCGGTCAGCACGCGGAAGGCCATGATATCGGTGATCTGTTCGAAGCTCACATGGCGTTCGGCCATCTTCTTCCAGATCGAATAGGGGTGTTTCTCGCGCCCCCATACTTCCACTTTCAGCCCGGCTTCGGCCAGCGCTTGCTTGATGGCCAGCGCGATGTCATCGACCTGCCCGCCTTCCTGGCTGCGGATCTGCGCCAACCGCCCGGTGATGGTGGCATAGGCTTCCGGCTCCAGCTGCTCGAAGGCGAGGAGCTGCATCTCGCGCATATATTCGTACATGCCCACCCGCTCGGCCAGCGGGGCATAGATATCCATCGTCTCGCGCGCGATGCGGCGGCGCTTTTCCGGCGATTTGATGAAGTGCAGCGTGCGCATGTTGTGCAGCCGGTCCGCCAGCTTCACCAGCAGCACGCGCAAATCCTCGCTCATGGCGAGGAGGAACTTGCGCAGGTTTTCGGCCGCCCGCTCGTCCTCGGGCATCTGCTCGATCTTGGAGAGCTTGGTGACGCCGTCCACCAGCCGGGCGACATCGGGGCCGAAATTCTTCTCGATATCCTCGATCGTGGCGAGCGTATCTTCCACCGTATCGTGGAGCAGCGCGGTGATGATCGTTTCCTGATCGAGCTTCAGGTCGGTCATCAACCCGGCGACTTCTACCGGATGGGAGAAATAGGGGTCCCCACTGGCGCGCTTCTGCGAACCGTGCTTCTGCACGGTGTAGACATAGGCGCGGTTAAGGAGCGCCTCATCGGCATCGGGGGCGTAATCCTTTACCCGCTCAACAAGTTCGTACTGACGCAGCATTGTGCTTCCCAAATGGGGGCAAGACCCCCCACTTTGCAACGGGAAAGCGCTCGAGTGGGAAAGCTATTGCAACGCGGCTGGCGTCAGGCGGGCTTGCCGACCACCTCGTCTACCGCGCCCTGCGTCACTGCGTGATAGCCCGAACGGGTCTTGGCATAGATGCGCTTGGCAATCGGCTGGCCCCAGCTGCCCTGTTTCATCAGCGCGGCAAAGAGCGGTTTGACGAACTTGGTCCGGCCCACGCTGGAGAGGAATTTCTCCGCCGCCGGCACTGCCGGATCGTAACGGTTGTTCAGCGCCAGTTCGAGCCAGGCGAACAGGATTTCCTTATTGCCGGACTTCGACAGGCCCAGCGAGGAATCCAGCGCGGCCAGCTTTGCCGCATCGAGCTTTGCCGGAACCTTCGACAGGAAGCGCAGCCGTTCCGCCGTGGTCCAGGTGCCCCATGCCCTAGCATCGGGCGTGCCGCTGGCGCGATAGGCTTCGGCAGCCTTGTCCACATCGGCAAAGGCGGAAGCGGGCGGGCGCAGGACGTTGGACGGCAGGCCGGGCTTGTAGACCCAGTCATCCAGCATCAGCTTCTTTTCCATCTCCGCATCGCCCTTCACCAGATGGGCGCGCATATCGTCCAGCAGCATGGCGGAGGTGGCGGGCTGGAAGGCGTGCTTGTCGAACCAGCTGCGCAGCCAGGCGTCGAACTTCTCGCGGCCCACGATGCTTTCCACCGTGCGCATGAAAGTGGCGCCCTTGTCGTAGATGATGCCGGAATTGCCGCCATCGGGCACGCCCAGTTCGGGCGAGAGGTGCAGCGCGGTGATCGGCGCATTCATGCCTTCCTCGGCCAGCGCCTTCTCCATTTCGGCAAAGCTCAGCGCGGCTTCCTGCTGCGCGCGCTTGGTGCCGTAGAGTTCTTCCACAATGCGGTTTTCGAAATAGGAGGTGATCCCCTCGTTCAGCCAGCTGTCGGACCAGTTGGCGTTGGTGACGAGATTGCCCGACCAGCTATGCGCCAGTTCATGCGCCACCAGCCCCGTCAGGCTGCGATCGCCCGCGATGAAGGTGGGCGTCAGGAAGGTCATGGTGGGGTTTTCCATGCCGCCATAGGGGAAGCTGGGCGGCAGGACGATCATCTCGTAGCGACCCCAGCGATAGGGGCCGTAGAGCTTCTCGGCTGCTTCCACCATCTTCTCCGTATCGGAAAGTTCGGCCGCAGCGGCATCCAGCATGGAAGGTTCGGTCCACACGCCGGTGCGCGGGCCGAGTTCGCGATAGGCCAGATCGCCCGCAGCAATGGCGATCAGGTAAGGCGCCACCGGCTTGTCCATGCGGAAGCGGAAGGCGCGGCGATTATCGCCCACATCCTCCGGCTCGCCCACGCGCAGGGCGGACATCACCACCGTCAGCGGCTTGGGCGCAGTGATCCGCGCTTCCCAGCTCTGGCGGATGCCGGGGCTGTCCTGTGTGGGAATCCAGCTGCGGTTGAGCGTGGCCTGCCCCTGGCTGAGCAGATAGGGCTGCTTGCCGCCCGCCGTCTGCTGCGGGGCCAGCCATTGCAGCGCCTCCGCATCGGGCGCGGCGGAATAGGCGATAGTGATCTTTCGGGCCTTGCCGATGGTCACGCTAATCGGCTCGCCCTTGCCTTCCACCTTCGCGCCAATTGTGAAGGGCAGCTGCGCCCCGCTCTCATCGGTGATCTTCGCGATCTTCAACCCGTTGCTGTCGAGCACGATGGTATCGGCATCGGGCCTGGCGAGAATATCCAGCGTGGCCGTGCCGCTCACCGTCTTCGCCGCGAAATCCAATGCGAGGTCCAGCGCCACATGCGTCACCCGCGCCACTTCGGGCTGGGCGAAAGTGGCCGCGTCCTTCGCGTCCTCGCTGGTGAGGATCGGGGAGACAATCGCTTCCTCGGCCGGCTTGTCCGCCCCGCCCGAACAGGCAGCGGCGAGCAGCGACAGGGGCAGCGAGAGAGACAGCAGGAACGACTTGAGCGCGGCGCGCATCGGATTCTCCGGACAGGGATCGGGGGAACTGGTTTCGTTTAACACCAATTCCACGATTAAGAGGCGCTCGTCAAATCCGCTCCGCAAATCCAGCAGCTCTGGCCGCTTGCAGGCCGCCGCAACGCGCTCCAGAAAGGCGGCGATGACCAACGCAGCCACGACGACCATCTTCGAACGCATGTCGGCCCTCGCGCGCGAAACGGGTGCGATCAATCTCGGCCAGGGCTTCCCCGACCGGGAGCATGCGCCCGAACTGCTGGAGGCCGCCCGGCGCGCGCTGGTGGAGAAATCGAACCAATATCCGCCCATGCGCGGCCTTGCCGAACTGCGCCGCGCGGTGTGCGACTATTACCGAAGCGAACAGGGGCTGGAAGTCGCGGAAGAGGAAGTGGTGGTCACCTCCGGCGCGACCGAGGCGCTGGCCGCCAGCATCCTCGCCCTGATCCAGCCGGGGGACGAGGCGATCCTGCTGCAGCCCTGCTATGACGCCTATCTGCCGCTGATCGAGCGGGCGGGCGGCACTGCAAAGCTGCTCAATCTGGTGCCCCCGCACTGGACCATCCCGATGGAGAAACTGGAAGAGGCCATCACGCCCCGCACGAAGCTGATCATCCTCAACACGCCCAACAACCCCACCGGCACGATCACGCCGCTTGCTGAGCTGGAACGGCTCGGCACGATCTGCGAGGCGCATGATCTGGCGCTGCTGTGCGACGAGGTATGGGAAGGCATGATCTTCGACCGCACGCCACATGTCTCGCCCCTCGCCATCCCGGTGCTGCGTGACCGGGCAATCAAGGTGGGCTCGGCGGGCAAGATCTTCTCCCTCACAGGCTGGAAGATCGGCTGGGCCGTCGCCGCGCCCAAGCTGGCCGATGCCATTGCAGCGCAGCACCAGTTCCTCACCTTCACTACTGCCACGCCGCTGCAATGGGCCGTGGCCGAAGGGCTGGCCCTGCCCCATCAATGGCACGAAGCCCACCGCGCCCAATATGGCGCCAGCCGCCGCCGTCTGGTGGAAGGGCTGGAGGCGGCGGGCTATGCCGTCCTGCCATCCAGCGGCACGTGGTTCGTCACGGTCGATCTCGCCGCCTCGGGCCTGCCCGCCGATGACGAGCAGATGGCCGAACGCCTGATCCGCGAGGCAGGCGTGGTGACGATCCCCGTCTCAGCCTTCTATCACGACACGAAGGAAAAAGGCTTCCTGCGCTTCTGCTTTGCCAAGCAGGACGCGACACTGGACGAGGCTTTGGCGAAGCTGGCGGAGTTCCGGGCGGCAGTTTCCAACTGAGCCATCCGTCATGCTGAACTCGTTTCAGCATCCATCCCTCCCCACGCACCGCCGCTCGATCCGGAGAAATAGATCCTGAAACGAGTTCAGGATGACGAAAATGTAGCCCTCAGTTCTTCGCCTTCAGCCCTACCGCCGCAAGGCCCGCCAGCGCGCAGGCTTCGTCATTGTCCGACGTATCGCCGGTAATGCCGATCGCGCCCACGACCACGCCGTCCGCATCGCAGGCGATCACGCCGCCCGCCGCCGGGACCATGCCGCCCTCGCCCATCGTGTCGACCGAGGCGATGAAGTGCGGGCGTTCCAGCGCCATGTCGCCGATGGTGCGGCTCGAAACGCCCAGCGCCAGCGCGCCTGCCGCCTTGCCGGTGGCCAGCTTGACCCGCATGTTCGAGGCCCCGTCCTGACGCTGGCAGGCGATCATGTGCCCGCCTGCATCGAGCACCACCACGGTCAGCGGCTTGAGCGCCAGTTCCGTGCCCTTGTTCAGGGCGGCTTCGATCATGGCATTGGCCTGGGCGAGGTCGATACGGTGCATGCGGGTCAGCTCCACTTCACTTCGGGGGGAAGGCTCATCAGGATGGCGTCGATATTGCCGCCGGTCCGCAGGCCGAACAATGTGCCCCGGTCATAGACCAGGTTGAATTCCACATAGCGGCCGCGCCATTCAAGCTGGGCCTGTTTTTCCGCCTCGCTGAATTCCATGCCCATGCGCTTGCGCACGATCCTGGGGAACACGTCGAGAAATGCCTCGCCCACGTCGCGGGTGAAGGCGAAATTGCGCTCCCATTCGGCGAGGTCCGCGCATTCGAGGTGATCGTAGAAAATGCCGCCCACGCCGCGCGCCACGTTACGATGGGGGATGAAGAAATAGTCATCCGCCCATTTCTTGAACTTCTCGTAATAGGTGGGGTTGTGGCCCGCGCAGGCCGCGCGGAAGGCGGCGTGGAAGGCTTCGGTATCTTCCTCGTAAGGGATCGGCGGATTGAGGTCCGCCCCGCCACCGAACCATGCCTTGCTGGTGGTGAGGAAGCGCGTGTTCATGTGCACTGCCGGAACATGCGGATTGGCCATGTGGGCCACAAGGCTGATGCCCGTGGCAGTGAAGCCGGGATCGTCCTCGCTCGCGCCATTGATCGTCTGGGCGAAACCGGGGGCGAAATTGCCCGACACGGTGGAGACGTTGACGCCCACCTTCTCGAACACCTTGCCCTTCATCTGGCCGCGCACACCGCCGCCGCCTTCTGTGCCGTCAGAGGTTTCGCGGTCCCACGGCGTATATTCGAAACTGGCATCGCTGCCCGCCTCCCGCTCGATCGCCTCGAAGGCGGCGCAGATTCGGTCGCGCAGGCTTTCGAACCATTCGCGGGATTGGGCGGTCTGAGGGGTCCAGTCGGTCATAACAAAATCCGTTCGTCCTGAGCTTGTCGAAGGACCGCACTTCATTCTTCGAGAAAGAAAGACTGCCCTTCGACAAGCTCAGGGCGGGCGGTTCACTTGCAGGCAAACGCCCCCTTGCCAAACCCGCCGCCCCACGGCAAGGCACTGCCATGGTTCCTCTTTCGTTCCTGCCCCACGGTTTCGCGGATGAGGAATTCGTGCTGGTCGATGGCCGCGCGCTGTACTGGCCGCGCGAACAGGCACTGCTGGTGGCCGATCTGCATCTGGAAAAGGCCAGCTTCTATGCAAGTCACGGCCAGATGCTGCCCCCCTATGACAGCCGCGAAACGCTCGGGCGCCTCGCACAGGCGATCCGCGCCACCGGCGCTCGCCGGGTCTTCACCCTGGGGGACAATTTCCATGACGATGGCGGCGCCCTGCGACTGGAACCCCATGCGGCCGGGATGCTCGATGCACTGACCCGCGCGGTGGACTGGGTGTGGATCACCGGCAACCACGATTCGCAGCTGCAGGGTTCAGCGGGCGGCACTCTGGTGGAGGAACTGGAAGTTTCCGGCATCATCTTGCGCCATCAGGCCCTGCCCGGAGAGGTGCGGGCGGAGCTTTCGGGCCATTTCCACCCCAAGTTCAAACTCACCGCGCGCGGCCGTTCGATCAGCCGCCCTTGCGCAGTGGCGGGATCGTCCCCATCTGGTGCTGGACGGATGATCCTGCCCGCTTTCGGCGCGTTGACGGGGGGTATGGACGCCGCCGATCCTGCCATCCTTCAGGCCATGCAGCCCGCCCGCCGGGTGGATGCGCTGGTGCCGACGAAGGACCGGTTGCTGCAATTCCCGCTCTGGCGTGCAGGATAGCGCCGAATTCCGCACCAGCCCCCTTTCGCTGGCGGAAGAATCCCATTAAGACGCGCGCTTCGAAAACCTAGACAAAAACGATTACAGGAGACCGCACAATAGCACGTCCTCCCCGGCGAATGCTGACGCCCCCCGTGAAAAGCGGGCCGCGCTTCGACAATTTCATCCAGTCCGACAAAGTTCGCGTCATTGACGAGAACGGAGAGAATCTGGGTGTGATGTATACGAGCGAGGCGATCGAACAGGCGGCCGATGTCGGCCTGAACCTGGTCGAGGTGTCGCCCAATGCGGATCCGCCAGTCTGCAAGTTCCTCGATGTCGGCAAGTACCGCTACGAGGCGCAGAAGAAGGCGAATGCTGCGCGCAAGACGCAGAAGACGCAGGAAATCAAAGAAATCAAGATGCGCCCCAACATCGACACGCATGACTATGACGTGAAGATGCGCAACGTGAACAAGTTTCTGCTGGAAGGCGACAAGGTGAAGATCACCCTGCGCTTCCGTGGCCGCGAAATGAGCCACCAGGAACTGGGCATGAACCTGCTCAAGCGGGTGCAGGAAGATGTGGCAGAGATCGCCAAGATCGAAGCCTATCCCCGGCTTGAAGGCCGCCAGATGCTGATGGTGCTGTCGCCGAAATAAGCGACGCCTCTATCGCAGAACCTCGCAAGGGCGCGCCGCAAGGTGCGCCTTTTGCTTTTGGGGCGGAGTCGTTTGTCAGCAGCGCCTCACCCCTTCGCGGGCGGTTCCCATAATTCGATGGGATTGCCTTCGGGATCGTGAATGCGCGCGAAGCGGCCGACATCGGGGTGATCCCACTCCTCGCGGGTTTCCACCGCAATGCCTGCCTGCCGCAGCCGCTCGATCAAGGCAGCGATGCCCGCCACGCGCAGATTGATCATCACCTGGCGATCCGTGGGGAAATAGCCACTGTCGCGCGGGAACAGCGAATAGACTGTCGCCCCGGCTTCCGCCTGCCAGAACCACGCCCCATCGGGCGATGGCTCACCCGCGGCGGTAACGGTGAAGCCCAACTGGTCACGATACCAAGCGGCAAGCGCGGCAGGATCGTCTGCCCGCAGGAACACGCCGCCAATCCCCAGAACCTTGCCTTCGGCCATTGCCAGACTCCTTGTCACGAGCCGCATGGAAGCTAGGATTGCGTCAGGGCGAGGTAAAGGGGGCAGAAGTTGGCGCAAAGTGGTGCCTTGACGGCGAAACATGTCGGCCTTGCGGCCGGAATCGCCGGTTTCCTCCTCACCCTGATCCTGCCTGCCCCTGCCGGAATGCCCTCACAGGCATGGACCGTGGCAGGGCTGACCTTCTGGATGGCCGCCTGGTGGATGACCGAGGCCGTGCCGCTTACCGCCACAGCCCTGCTGCCTTTCGTTGTCCTCCCCTTTGCCAAGGTCATGAACGCCAATGAGACGGCCTCGGCCTATTACTCGCCGATCCTGTTCCTGATCCTTGGCGGGGCGTTCCTTTCGCTCGCCATCGAGCGGACCGGGCTGCACCGGCGGCTTGCCCTCGCCATCCTGGCGCGGGTGGGCACGGGCGGAGGCAGCACGCGGCTGCTGCTGGCCTTCATGCTCGCCACTGCGGTGCTGTCCATGGGGATTTCCAACACGTCCACCGCGCTGATCATGATGCCCATGGCACTGGCCGTGCTGGATGGCGGCGGCGCATCGGCGCGGGATCAGGACGGGCTTTCGGGCGCCCTGCCCATGGGCATCGCCTTTGCCGCCTCCATCGGCGGGCTCGGCACTATCGTGGGCAGCCCGACCAATGCGATCGCGGTGGGCCTGCTGGAAAAATCCATCGGGCTGGACATCAGCTTTGCCGAATGGAGCCTTTACGGCATGCCCATCGTGCTGCTGGGCATTCCGCTGGCCGCCTTCATCATCGCTCGCGTGCAGAAAACGGCGCAGCACCCCTTCGACATCGCCGCCGCGCGCCAGGCGATTGCCTGCCCGCCCGAATGGTCGCTCCCCGAAAAGCGGCTCCTTCCCGTCCTCATCCTGGCATTCGTCGCCTGGATGGCGCAGCCCCTGCTCGAAACAGTGCTGCCCAAGGGATCGCTGACCGATGGGACCATCGGCGTGATCGCGGGCATCAGCCTGTTCCTGATCCCCGATGGCACCGGGCGGCCGATGCTGGTGTGGAGCGAGGCGGACCGCGCGCCCTGGGGCGTGATCATGATGTTCGGCGGCGGGCTGGCACTGGCAGCGGGGATGACCGCATCGGGGCTGGCGGACTGGCTGGGCCAGTCGCTGCTGCCGCTTTCTTCCGTGCCGCTGCTGGTGGTGGCACTGGCCGTGGTGGCGATGGTGATCGTCATCACCGAATTTGCCAGCAATGTCGCCACGGCCAGCGGGATCATCCCGGTGGTCGCCAGCTTGATCGTGGCGCTGGGCGCCGATCCGGTGCTGCTGGCCATTCCCGCCGCCATGGCCGCCAGCTGGGGCTTCATGCTGCCCGCGGGGACCGGCCCCAACGCCATCGCCTGGGCCACTGGCCGCATCCGCCTGCCGCGCATGGTGGGCGCGGGCATCGCGCTCGACATATCGGGCGCGATACTGATCGTGGCGGCGGTATGGGGCGTGGCGGCGCTGGCGGGCTAGGCGGCTGTTACCGCCTCCTCACCTTCGTCATTCCCGCGCAGGCGGGGAGTCGAAGACGTCCTTGGACAATCCAGCCGCAACCTCCGAACTGGATTCCCGCCTGCGCGGGAATGACGAAGGGGGAGAGGAAAACCCCCTCCATTCAGCGCCGATCCAGCCCCTGCTGCTTGAGGAAGGCCGATAGCTGATCCGCCACGGCGCGGTTGTTCATGTCCATGAAGGGGATATGCGTGTTGCCCTTCAGGCCCACATCGGTGAGCTTGAGGATCGAGGCCTTCCCGCCGCGCCGGTTGATCAGCTCTACGAATTGCTCGCATTGCTTCAGGCTGGCAGGCCAGGTGGCGGAGTCCGCGATATTGTCGCCCCAGACGAATTGCAGCGGGATCTTCGTCAGCCGGTCGAATTCCTCCTCGCTCACACGGATCGGGCCGAAGGGGCCTTCCGGCCCGGCAGGCCCGGCGCCTTCGGGGAAGGGAAAGCCCGGGTTCTCATAGGCGACAATGGCCTTCACATTGCCGCTCTGCGTCGCGGCAAGCAGCGCGCGCAGGCCGCCGGCAGAATTGGTGAGCACCACGCTGGGGCCCACTTCGTCGATCGCCTTCGCGCCCGCCGCCGCTTCAAGGCGGACATTCTTCACGATGTCGAATTCCTCGTAGCGGGCACGCATGGCCTGGTCGTAGGCCCGCTTGTCCTGCGTGGGGAACTGGATGCCGGGGAACCATTCGCCGAAGCTCTTGCCGAAGCGCCAAGCCGTGAAATTGCCCTGATCGCGTCCGACGAGCGGCTTGTAACTATATTCCTCGCAGCCCCAATTGGCCCGGCCCACCCGCGGGCCGTCCCATAGATAGACAGGGAAGCCGCGCTTCAGGAAAATGTCGCGGAAGCCTTCCCCGCCATCCCAGCGCTGTTGCCACACCAGTGCGCTGGAGCTGTGCCACATGAACAACGCCGTCTTCCGCGCCTTTACCGGGATCTGATATTCGACATAGCCGTGATCGCAATGGAGCGAGGATTTGGCCGGATCGCCCAGCACAGTGCCGCCCGCCGCGAAGCCGCCCTGCCGTTCGAGCACGATGCTGCCCTTCCCGGCCGCCTGCGCCCCGCAAAGCGCGGGAAACGCGCCTGCCACAAGGAACACGGCCGCCGCCGCGCATAGCCGGACCTTCCGGCGAAACACCGCCTGCATAATTCCTCTCCCCTTTGTGCCGCAATCGTCGAACGGCCTGCGCGCCTGTGCTTGCCTCAGGCTGCGCTAATTCTTGCCGGGCAGGAACAGGCGCCCTCAGCCCTTCCAGGTCCGCCGTTCTTCCGCCTGGCGGAGCACTTCGTAAGCCACCTGGAACGCCTGAAACGCCTTGGCCGCCTCTTCGTCGCCGGGGCGGACGTCGGGGTGCACTTCCTTGGCCTTGGCGCGCCATGCCTTTTTTACCGCATCGAAATCGGCGTCCGATTCAAGGCCGAGCACATCCAGCGCGCGCATCTCGTCGCTGCTGCGACTGCCGTCGCCGGAACCTGCCCAGCCATAATGCGAGGCTTCGGCATAGCCGGAATTGGCGCGCTGTTCGCTCTTGGCGCGGGCCTGCGCCTCTTCCTCGTCCAGCCCTTCGAAATAGTTCCACTTCGAGTTGTATTCGGCCGCGTGCTGCTGGCAGAAATACCAGCGATCCGGGCTGTTGGGCGATTTGGGCGCGGGGCAATTGCCCGGCTCCGTACAATTGTGCCGGTCGCACAGGCGCACGGTCGCCGCCTCGCGCGAGCTGCCATAGCCGCGCCAGCGGGGAAAGCCCCAGTCCAGCGTTCGTTTCGCGCGGCTCATAAAGTGAATTCCTTGACCATCCGCCAGACATAGGCGCTCGCCCCCGCCCCTGCAAAGGGGTTGAGGCGCGACACTTTGAGACAATTGCTGCGTTGCAAAAAGAAATTAGGGAACTATCCGAGGATCGGAGGAGTTACCCTAGGGACGTGAGCAAGCAACTCGCCATTTCCGCAGCCTTCTCCATCTTCGCGATGGCGGCCTATGCGCTTTGTGCCACCCCGTCCGCATTCGATGCGGATGCCGGGGGACTTGCCGCGCTCTCCGTGCGCGAAGGCATTGCGGGCGCCCCGATCGAAATCGAAGCGCCCGCCAATCTGCTGCGGCTGCCGGAACTTCCGGCGCTGCAATTCACCGCCGATTAGTCGATCGTAATCGTGGCGGCGCGGCGGTTCTGCGCCCATGCGGCTTCATCGGAGCCCAGCGCCACCGGACGTTCCTTGCCATAGCTGACCACCGCCAGGCGCGAGGCATCGATGCCCACGCTGACAAGATAGTTCTTGGCCGCATTGGCGCGGCGCTCGCCCAGCGCGATATTGTATTCGCGCGTGCCGCGTTCGTCGCAGTGACCTTCGATAGTGGCGCGCTTGGCCGGGTAACGCTTCAGCCATTCGGCCTGGGCACGAAGGGCCGCCGCGTCGGTCGCGTCGATGTCGAACTTGTCCGTGTCGAAATAGACCACGTTGCGGCCCTGCATCTGCGCCACGAAGTCCGCATTGCTGCCCGGGATCGGGCCGGTCGGCGTCGGGGTGGGGCGCGGTGCCGGGGTGGGCGTTGCCACCGTGGCGGGCTGCGGCGGAAGCTGTTCGGGTTCGGCGTTCTTGCTGCAACCGGCAAGCGCGATTGCACCGGCGATCGCTGCTACGGAAACGAGACGTTGCATATTCGCTCTCCTACGAAGGGGCTAACGGGGGGGTTAGCCGGTAAAATCCTAATGTAACACTTTTACGGCAGTACGGGACCCCATGCCGGGTCGGAAGCCCCAACGGGGGTTGGCAGCTTGCGTTCGTTGCGCCCGGTCAGGTCGACCTGCCACAGGGACGTCTCGCCCGAATTGCGGGTATTGCGGAAAAACTGCACAATACGGCCATTGGGCGCCCAAGTGGGGGCCTCATCCTGCCAGCTATCTGTCAGGTGGCGCACATTCTTGCCATCGGGGGTCATCACCGCGATGCGGAAATTGCCGACGATATGGGTGAAGGCGATCTGGTCGCCGCGCGGGCTCCATTCCGGCGTGGCCGCACGCCCGCCGAAAAAGGTGATGCGCTTCTGGTTCGATCCGTCGGCATTCATCACATAGACCTGCTGGGTGCCCGAACGGTCGCTTTCGAACACGATCCTGCTGCCGTCCGGCGAATAGGAACCGCCCACATCGATGCCCGGGCTGTCGGTCAGTCGCTCGCTCTGCCCGCCTTCGGCACGGATGCGATAGATGTCGGTATTGCCGCCCACCGCCATGGAATAGAGAATCCACTTGCCGTCCGGCGACCAGCGCGGGGCGAAGGTCGGGTTATTGCTCTTGGTCACGAGGTGCTGTTTGCCCGTGCCGATATCGTAGATGTAGATGCTCGGATTGCCGTTCAGATAGCTGAGATAGACGATCTGCTTGTAATCCGGCGAATAGCGCGGGGTCAGCGCAGTGGCCTGGCCATTGGTGATGAAGCGGTGGTTCGCGCCATCGGAATCCATGATCGCCAGTCGCTTGATCCGGCGATCCTTCGGGCCGGTTTCGGCGATATAGGCGATCTTGCTGTCGAAGAACGGGCTTTCGCCGGACAGGCGCGAATAGACGAGGTCAGCGCATTTATGCGCCGCACGGCGCCAGTCGCTGGGCGGAACCACCCAGCCTTCGCGCACCAGTTCGTCCTTCAGGGTGATGTCATAGAGATAGCAGCCCACGGTCAGCCGCCCGTCGCTGCCCGCGCGGACATAGCCATGAACCAGCATTTCCGCGCTGCGCGACTGCCAGACGGACCATTTGGGCGCGGTGATATCCGGATAATCCGGACGCGGCAGGCTGTCCGGCCCCACCGGGCGGAACAGGCCGTTATTCTTGAGGTCCGCCGTAATCACCCGCGCCAGTTCGCGCCCCAACGCGGCCGTGCCTTCGGTATTGGCGGCCGTGGGGACATTGGCGTTGGTGGCGAAGGACGGAATGGCGATGCCCAGATCCTGCCAGGCGCTCTCGTCGGTAACGGAACCGACCAGACCTTCATCCACGTCCGCGGCATCCCCGGCTGCAGTCGAAGCGGGCGCGAGTTCGCCACCCCCCGCCTGTGCGGCAAGCGGCGCCGAGACGAACACCGCAAGCAGGATAGCCATTCGCTTGCTCATTGCGACAAGGCCTTGTCGAAACGGAATGCTGAGACTTTCTTCCATGCTTCGTAATACTCTTTCGGCAATTTGAAGGGCGCTGCCCGCTGGACAGCACTGACGGCGATTTCTGCATGACGCCCGGCTTGGGCGCGATTGGCATCGTTGATCCCTTCCTGACGCACGACCTTGGGCCGCCCGGCCAGCGTGCCGTCAGGATTGAGGCTGAACGAAAGGATGGTCACCAACTTTTCCGCATCGAGCCCCTGAGGCGAGCGGCCCTGCCATTCCGGCTTGATCTGGCGGGAAATCGCCTGAACCAGCGAAGCCTTTTCCGAGGCCCCGATCTGCGAGGCAGGGATCAGCGCCTCGGCCTCGCTGCTACCCGCGCCGGCCAGGAAATTGTCGCCCAGGCGGCTGCCGCCCCCGGTCTTGGCAGGCTGCGGCTGCGGCGGTTTGGGAGGCTGCTTGGCAGGCGTAGCACTCGCCGGGCGCTGCTGCGCGCTGGGAGAAGCGCGCGGCGGTTCCGGCTTTTTCTGCGGCGTTGGTTTCGCGCTTGGTTTCGGTGACGGCTTGGGGGAAGGCTTGGCCGACGGCTTCGGCTCCGGCTTTACGCTCGGCTTCGGAACCGGCTTCGGTTCAGGGGCCGGAGCGGGCGGCGGAGCGATATCCTTGGCGATGGTCGGCGCGACCGAGGCCTGCGCTTCCTGCGCCACCTGCGGCCCTTCGTTCACCAGCCCCACTTCCTCGGTCAGGTTCACGGTTACGCGCGGCGGCGGCGGGATGACCGCGGGCGCGCGCAGGGCATGGATGGTCAACGCGACGATCAGCGCAAGATGCGCCACGACCGCGATGATCAGGCCGATCAGTTCGTCGCTGCGAAGACGGGGGCGAGGAAGCGCGATCATGGCCAGACGCTATGGAGCCTCGACTGAACTGTTGGTGACCAGCGAGATCGATCCGAAGCCCGCATGGCTCAACTCGCCCATCACTTCCATCACCCTGCCGTAATCCAGCGCCCTGTCGGCGCGCAGGGTGACCAGCGGCGGCTTGCCTTCCGCGTCGCGCGGAATGTTCGCCAGCGCCGCTTCCAGCCCGCCACGCTCGATCGGCGCCTCGTCCAGATAGACAGTGCCGTCATCGGCGATGGAAATCGTGATCTGGTCCTTCTCCTGCGACAGGGCATCGGCCCGGCTGTCAGGCAGGTCGAGCGGCACGCCCGCGGTCAGCAGCGGCGCGGTGACCATGAAGATGATCAGCAGCACCAGCATCACGTCCACCAGCGGGGTGACGTTGATCTCGGCCATCGGCGCGCGGCGATTGCGCCCGCGCCGGCGCCGCCCGGAGGAAGAGGAGGCAACCCCCATCGACATCAGATGCGCTCCAGATCGCGGCTGAGCTTCGCGCCGAAGCGGTCGGCAAAGCGCTGCAGGCTCGCCTCGAACAGGCCCACGCGGTTGCTGAAGCGGTTATAGGCGATCACTGCCGGAATGGCCGCGAACAGCCCGATGGCAGTGGCGAACAAGGCTTCCGAAATACCGGGGGCAACCACGGCGAGCGAGGAATTCTGCTGCTGCCCGATCTGGAAGAAGCTGTTCATGATGCCCCAGACGGTGCCGAACAGGCCGACGAACGGCCCCACGGAACCGGTGGTGGCAAGGAAGTTCAGGCGCGCGGCGAGATTGTCGGATTCCTCGGCCACCTGGCCTTCCATCGCGGTCGCCACGCGCTGGCGCACGCCCTCGCGGTCGAAACCGGGGCGAGCAGTGGACTTGCGGAATTCAGCCAGACCGGCCGCGGCGATGGCGGCGGAGGGCACCTGCTGGCGGCGGCGTTCGCCCAGCAATGCCTCCGGATTGTCGAGCGTGAGGAACTCACCTTCGAAATCGTCGCAGCGGCGCTTCACCGAGGCCATGCGCAGGCTGAACGACACGATGATCATCCACACCCACATGCTGGCGAGCAGCAGGCCGCCCATCACCACCTGCACCACGATATCGGCATCGAGGAAGAGCTGGATCGGATCGAGACGGCTGGGCGCGGCGGAGGCGGCCAGGAAAGCGAGCTGGGTCATGCGGTTCCTTCTGGAGCAAGCAGGGGAGCGAAGGCATCGCGCCATGCGGCCGGCTGGCGGCGCGGGCGGCCTTCGGGAGAGACGAAGCCGACGCGGACATCCGCCTCGGCCAGGAGAATATCGTGGCGAAACGCCTTCTGGCGCAGAGTGACGCTGGCGGCCCCGAGATCGAGCGCGTGGCTTTCGATCCGTACCGCGTCGTCGAGCCGGGCAGGCGCGGCATAGCGAATGGTCAGCCCTGCCACGGCATAGACGCCCTCGCCCGATTCCTGCGCGGCGCGCTGGTCAATCCCCAGCAGGCGCAGCATGTCGGACCGGGCACGTTCGAACCAGCGCAGGTAATTGGCGTGATAGACGATGCCGGACAGGTCGGTATCCTCGTAATAGACGCGCACGGCGAAAAGGTGGCGCCACCTGCCGTCCGGGCCTTCGAAGCGGCCGGTGTGGGGTTCGATCTGCGTCACCATGCTCTCCCACAGCGGTTTAGCCCGTTGCCGACTCGCTCGGCAAGAACGGCTTTTTTACATTGTGGGATGAACCGTTGATGGCCCGCGATCAGCGGCTGAGCATCGGCCCCAGCGGCTGCCCGCCGAACAGGTGAACATGCAGATGCGGCACTTCCTGCCCGCCATGGGCACCCAGATTGGCCAGCAGGCGATAGCCCGGCTGCACCAGATCCAGTTCCCGCGCGACATGGCCCACGGCACGCACGAAGCCCGCGATTTCCTCCGCTGCGGCGCGCGCGGAGAAATCGTCCCAGCTCACATAGGCGCCCTTGGGGATCACCAGGACGTGAACCGGCGCCTGCGGCGCGATATCGTGGAAAGCCAATGCCCATTCATCCTCGAAGACGGTGCGGTTCGGGATTTCCCCGCGCAGAATCTTCGCGAAAATATTCTGGTCGTCATACGGCAGGGTGGCGTCGATCGGCATCATTCGCTCCGCGAGGCTTTTTCAACGAGGCCCGACGTGCCCTCGCGCCGGTCAAGCTCGGCCATGATAACGGAAAGCGGCACCTGCTTTTCAGCCAGCAGCACCATCAGGTGGAACAGCAGGTCGGCCGCTTCGCCCACCAGTTCTTCCTCGCTGCCGGAAAGGGCTGCGATCACCGTCTCCACCGCTTCCTCGCCCAGCTTGCGCGCGATCACGGGCAGGCCGCGCGCGTGGAGCTTGGCGACATAGCTGGAATCGGGCGAGGCACCCATGCGCTGGGCGATGGTCTGTTCGAGGCGAGTAAGCGTATCCATGGCCACGCGACATGGACAGGGCGCGCGGCCCGGTCAAGCGTTTGAGGGCGGACTCGGCCGGTTCCGGCCTACTTGCGACGCTTGCTGCGATCCTTGGGGCGCATTCCGCCCCGCCAGCCAACAATCACGCCGACAATGCCCAGCGCGAACAGGGCCAGAGCCGATCCTTCCGGCACGGCAGCGCCGTCACCGGCGAGTACGGGCGCGGCGGCGCATAGCGCGGGCAGCATCGAGAGCAGGCGGGCGGCAATTCGTTTCATCGGAAATATTAACGCAAACCGCATGCCACCACCCAGTATTCAGCCTGCTTCGCCCGATTTGTTGGTTAACACAGAAGAGCGCCAGCCGCGTTCTGTAAGCCCACCCGACAGTATCCAGCCGATCTGTCCATCGTCATTGCGAGCGTAGCGAAGCAATCCAGCGCGTATCGCCTGAGATTGCCGCCCGATCAGCCTCGGGCAGGAAGCCCCGCCGCGCGCAGGGCCGCATGGGCATCGGCAATGGAATAGGTGCCGAAATGGAAGATCGAGGCAGCCAGAACCGCGCTCGCCCCGCCCTTGGTCACGCCTTCCACCAGATGGTCGAGCGTGCCCACGCCGCCGCTGGCGATTACCGGCACGGAGACCGCGTCGGCAATAGTTCGAGTTAACTTGAGGTCATAGCCCTTCTGGGTTCCGTCCCCGTCCATCGAGGTGACGAGCAACTCGCCCGCGCCCATCCGGGCCAGCTTCACGGCATGTTCCACTGCGTCGATCCCGGTCGCGCGGCGGCCGCCATGAGTGAAGATTTCCCAGTGGTCATGGCTCCAGCGCGCATCGACCGAGGCGACGATGCACTGGCTGCCCATGCGCTCGGCAATCTCGCTCACCACTTCGGGGCGCGTTACGGCGGCGGAATTGACCGCCACCTTGTCGGCACCGGCCAGCAGCAGCGCGCGCGCATCGTCCACGCTACGCACCCCGCCGCCCACGGTCAGCGGCATGAAACACACTTCCGCCGTGCGACGCACGATATCGATCAGCGTGCCGCGCCCTTCATGCGTGGCGGAAATATCGAGGAAGCACAGCTCGTCCGCGCCCGCCGCATCATAGGCGCGGGCCTGCTCCACCGGATCGCCGGCATCCTTCAGATCGACGAAATTGACGCCCTTCACCACGCGGCCATCGGCCACGTCGAGACAGGGGATGACGCGAATGCGGACGGTCATGCTCGCTTACCTTTGCGCGTGGCCTTCGACAGGCTCAGGCTGAGCGGGTGCAGGAAGGCCGGACACAAGGTCCGCTCATGCTGAGCCTGTCGAAGGCCACGCGCCAACGTCACAGTCACGCCCGCCCCGCCATCTGGATCGCCGCCGCCAGATCGAGCCGCCCTTCATACAGGGCACGGCCCGTGATGACGCCTTCGATCCCGTCCTGCGCATGGAGAGAGAGGATATGGATATCGTCCAGCCCCTTCACCCCGCCGCTGGCGATCACGGGAATGTCCACGCGCCGGGCAAGGTCCACCGTCGCTTCGATATTCACGCCCTTGAGCAGGCCGTCGCGGCCGATATCGGTGAACAGCAGGCTGGCGACGCCCGCATCTTCGAAGCGGCGGGCGAGATCGACCACCGGCACGTCCGACACATCGGCCCAGCCCTCGGTCGCGACCATGCCGTCCTTCGCATCCACGGCCACCACGATCCCGCCGGGGAATTCGCGCGCCATGTCCTTCACGAATTCCGGGTCTTTCAGCGCGGCCGAACCCATTACCACGCGGGCAACGCCCAGATCGAACCAGCCTTCGACTGCCTCGCGATTGCGGATGCCGCCGCCCAGCTGGACATAGCCGGGAAAGGCCTCGACGATGGCTTCCACCGCCTCGCGGTTTTCCGCCCGGCCCGCGAAGCTGCCGTCCAGGTCAACCACATGCAGGTGCTGCGCGCCCGCTTCGGCAAAGATCAGCGACTGCGCCGCCGGATTGTCGCCATAGATGGTCGCCCGGTTCATGTCGCCTTCGGCAAGGCGCACCACCTGTCCGCCCTTGAGGTCGATGGCGGGAAATACGATCACGGCTGCCACTCCAGAAAACGCTTGAGCAGGCCAAGGCCATAGGCCTGGCTCTTTTCGGGATGGAACTGCACCCCCAGCAGATTGTCGCGCGCCACGGCGGCCACCAGCCCGCCGCCATGATCGGTCATCGCGGCGACATGCTGGCCGTCATCGGGCACGAAATGATAGGAATGAAGGAAATAGGCCTCGCCCGGCTCGATCAGTTCCGACCCGTCATGATGGGCACTGCGGATCACGTCGTTCCAGCCCATATGCGGGATCTTGATCGCCGGATCGGTCCGCTCGATCGGGCGAACTTCGCCCTTGATCCAGCCAAGGCCGGGGCATTCGCCGAATTCCAGTCCACGGCTGGCGAGAAGCTGCATGCCCACGCAGATGCCCAGGAACGGCACGCCGTCGCCCAGCACGCGATCCTCGATCGCGTCCACCAGGCCTTCGATGGCGGTCAGCCCTTCGAAGCAGGCGCGAAACGAGCCGACGCCCGGCAGAACGACGCGCTTGGCCATGCGGACAAGTTCAGGGTCCGCCGTGACCATCACCGATTCCGCCCCGGCGGCGACCAGCGCGTTCTTCACCGAGTGGAGATTGCCGGCGCCGTAATCGATCAGCGCGAGAGGCTCAGCCACCAAGCTGCCCCTTCGTGGAAGGGATCGCCCCGCCCTTGCGCGGATCGATCTCCACCGCGGTGCGCATCGCGCGGGCGAAACCCTTGAAGGTCGCCTCGCAGATGTGGTGGTTGTTCTGGCCGTAGAGCAGCTCGATATGCAGCGTGATGCCCAGCGTCTGCGCGATGGAGTGGAACCAGTGCTCGACCAGTTCCGTATCCAGTTCGCCCAGCTTTTCCTGCGTGAACTTGGCGTGCCACACGAAATAGGGGCGGCCGGAAATATCCAGCGCCACGCGCACCAGCGTCTCGTCCATCGGGGAATAGGCACTGCCGTATCGGCCGATCCCGCCCTTGTCGCCCAGGGCCTGGCCGATGGCCTGACCGAGCGCGAGGGCCGAATCTTCCGTCGTATGGTGCTGGTCGACATGCAGGTCGCCCTTCACCTTCAGGGTGACGTCGATCAGCGAGTGGCGGCTGAACTGTTCGATCATGTGATCGAGAAAGCCGATCCCCGTGGAGACGTCATAAGCCCCCGTCCCGTCGAGATTCACCTCGACGAGGATTTCGGTTTCCTTGGTGTTCCGTTCGATCCGGGCTGTACGCATGGCTCGCCTATAGGCCTGTGGGCAGGGGAATCAATCTCCTGCACGGCTTTCAAAACGGCTTGACCGGGCCGATTGCCCCCGCCACTTGTGCGCCCATGAGCGACGATACGCCCGACAGCCTGATCCCCTACGACGAAATCGTGCAGGAAGCGCTGCGCGCGGTGGTCGGCCGCGTGCTTGGCGAAGTGCAAGCCACCGGCGGCACGCTGCCCGGCGCGCACCACTTCTACATCACCTTCAAGACCGGGGCGCCCGGCGTTTCGATCCCTGCCCATCTGCGCGAACGCTTCCCGGATGAGATGACGATCGTGCTCCAGAACAAGTTCTGGGATCTCAAGGTGGACGAAGAGGGCTTCACTGTGGGGCTGAGCTTCAACCAGGTGCCCGCCAAGCTGGACATCCCCTTCGCCGCGATCACGGCCTTCGTCGATCCGGCAGTGGATTTCGGCCTGCAGTTCCAGGCCGCCGTGGGCGATCTGGAGCCCGAGCCGCATGACGATGCGGAAAACGATTCGCGCGATAGCGAAGGCAAGCCCGCCGCCACGAGCGAAGACGGTTCCAACGTCGTGACCGTGGATTTCGGGCGCAAGAAGTAAACCGCAAGCAGGGCCGGGGGCGAAAGGCAGCACCGTGGCAAAAGAGACCGGGGCAAACCTAAACGGCGGCAAATCGACAGGGGCGAAACTTGCGGGCCTTGCCATGCGGCAAGGCGCCCGGATCGCCCGTCATTCGCTGGACAAGCGCCTGAATGTCGCGGGCTACAAGCCCAGCGAGCTTGAAGATGCCGTGGTCGGCCGCGGCATTGTCAGCACCATCGCGATTGCCGCGGTTACCCGCCTTGCCACGCGATCCGTCCCCGGCGCGATTGTGGTGGGCGGCGGGCTGGTGGCCAAGGCCCTGTATGAACGGCGCAAGCGTGTGCGCGAGGCGGAAGAGCAGGCCGCAACCGAAATGGCGGCAGCCCCCGAAAAGGCAGAGGAAAAGGGCCGCTGATCGCCCTGCCCGCACTCGTCCGGGCTTGATTCACCCCGCCTGCATGCGGCAACAGCGCGCATGGCCAATCAAGACTCCCTGCATCGGCGCGGCCTGATGTTCATCCTCTCCTCGCCCTCGGGCGCGGGGAAGACCACGATCGCGCGCAAGATCCTGCAACAGGTTCCCGGCATCGCCATGTCGGTTTCCGTCACCACCCGCCCGATGCGCCCCGGCGAAGTCGACGGGAAGGACTACATCTTCGTGGACCGCCCCACTTTCGACCGGATGGTGGAAGAGGAGGAATTCCTCGAATGGGCGGAAGTCTTCGGCAATTGCTACGGAACGCCCAAGGCGCAGATCAAGGCAGGCCTGCGCGCCGGGCAGGATTTCCTGTTCGATATCGACTGGCAGGGCACCCAGCAGCTCTATCAACGCATGGAAGTGGACGTGGTCCGCGTGTTCCTGCTGCCGCCGAGCATAGAGGAACTGGAACAGCGCCTGCGCTCCCGCGCGACCGATGCGGAAGAGGTGATCCAGGGCCGCATGGCCCGCGCCCGCAGCGAGATCAGCCATTGGGACGGTTACGACTACGTCGTGATCAACGAGAATATCGATCCCTGCTTCGAAAAGGTGCGCGGCATCCTCGAAGCGGAACGCCTCAAGCGCATGCGCCAGACCGGCCTGATCGATTTCGTGCGCGGCCTGATGCGGGAGCCCTGAGCGGGCTGGTCTGACGGCGGTTTTGGGGTTCGCGCAGAGAGCGCAAAGGCCGCTGAGGGGGTGTGCCCAACCCAACCTTTGTCATTCCCGCGCAGGCGGGAACCTAGTTCGACGGTTGCTGCTGGATCCCCGCCTGCGCGGGAATGACGAAGATTGGGTTCACCTCCTTTGTCATCCCGGACTTGTTCCGGGATCCCGCTTTCTACGCGGAAGGAGCTGGACCCCGGAACAAGTCCGGGGTGACAGGTGATGTGAAGTGGCGCATTTGGCGATTATACTTGACTTCACGAACCGTTTCGGTTATATGCCCCGCACCTTGCTGCGATAGCAAGTCGCAAGGTTCAATCCGGAGGGCGGCATGTCGACTGCCTTTCCTCCCTTGTTCGCTTCGAACAACGCGGCCGGTGCGGGTGCGTGTCTTTGGGGGCGTTACCCCACGGCAAAGCCTCTTGCGCCAGATGCGGTTACCGGATGCGCGGCTTCACCGGCTCCCTCACGATCCCGGCCCTACGTGGGCAGGCTTTCCCGGGATGTTCGCGATGAACCACGAATGGCGCGGGATTATCACCCGCAAGGAAAGGATGCCCGGCTGCGAGCCCGCGGGCGCCTTTCCCGGCCGGTTTCCGATTGGGCAGAGCCAGGTGCACGGTGGAGGTGCCCGGCCTTTCGCTATTCTCCCCCCGCCTCCTGCACGCGCCAATCCTGACGCCGTGCCGGCCGCGCGATTGGTTTACTCGCACTACGCTGGCGTAAAGGTCCGGGTCGCCGCCGGATGGAGTTTTGTGCCTGCGCTCCAACCCCAACCTTCGTCATTCCCGCGAAGGCGGGAACCCAGTTCGACGGTTGCTGCTGGATTGTCCAAGGACGTCTTCGACTCCCCGCCTGCGCGGGAATGACGAAAGGGAGGAACTCACCCACACCCGCCCATCCTGAGCCTGTCGAAGGACACTCGCTGAGTTCTGGACTGGGCGCACTCGAACATTGTGGTTGGGCAAATGTCCCGCGTGTCCTTCGACAAGCTCAGGACGAACGGAGGTTGGAGGGACTGGGATGACAAAGCCCAGCGCCCTTAGAAATCCGTATTCCAGCGCAGCGCCACGCCCTGATCGTCGGGCATGGCCGCGTAATGGCCCGGTTCGCGCCGGTAATAGACGCTGGCCGAGGCCGAGCCGCCCCAGAGCGGGCCGTTCCAGGCCAGTTCGCCCATAAGCTCGCGCCCGTCAGGCGCCAGCGAGAGCGGGACCGAGCCGAAAGTCGCGCTTTCGGTGTCGTAGCTATAGGCAATCGGCAGGTTGAGCTTCAACCCGCCGCTCTCCACCCGGAGCGGCTGGGCCACGCGCAGTCCGACACTGTCGGAATTGCCGAACAGGCCCCTGCGCTGGAGATCGATTGACCAGGCGCGGCTGTAGATCACCGATCCGCTCTCGATCACGCTGCTGGTATCCGCATAGGTCCAGCCGTTCCGCATCGATCCGAACAGTTTCCAGCGGGGCGCGAACTGCCATCCGGCGCTGGCATCGACGAACAGCGTATTCGCCCCGCCGCCGCCGAACGCCTCGTGGAAGCGGCCGCCCAGCACGGTGCGCTCTTCCTGCATCCAGTCGAACCCGAGCGACGTCTGCAATCCGCCCCATTGCCGGTCGGCCGTCAGCGAGAAGCTGCGCATCGCATCGCGCGTGCGGCGGCCGGAAACCTCCTGCGCCAGCCACATCGAATTTCCACTCATCACCGCGCCGGATTCGCCCGCCAGCGTCAGGCCCCAGCCGCCGAACTGCTTGCGCATGGCAACCGACATATCCGCACGGTGGAAGGTGCCGTCATCCGAGCCTGCAAAGCGCGCGATCAGGAATGCGGGGCGATCCTGGCCCTGCATCTGCATCACCAGCCCATCGGGCCGCTCGGCATAGGCAAAGCCGAGCTGCATGTCCGGTGCCAGCTTGAGCGCCACCCGTGCGGCAAGAACCCGCGCAGTATCGGCCTCTTCCGTGGTCAGCATCAGTTCCTGCGGAATGCCGCGCACCGCATTGCGGTTCGAAGCGTCTATCGTATAGGCGATCGCCGCCTTGTCGCTGGTCGAGGAAACCGAGCGCGTCTGCCCACCGATCGCGTCGTACAGCCGGGTCTGCAAAGTGGCGGAGCGCATCGACGTGCCGATATTGTAACTGAAGGCCCGCCGATATTTGTCGAGCACCACGGTATTGACCGAAGCGGTGGTGAGCGCATCGCCCATCGCGGGGGAACCCACGGCAGTAGTATCATTCAACGCCAGCGCCACCGGGCTCTTGCCCGCCAGAGTGGTCGTACCCTGCGGCTGGAACGCTTCGTGTATGTCCAGAATGCCCCGGCCATACACACTGTCAGTGCCGGGCGTGCCCACATCCTGTGCGGTAGTGAGCAGCAGTTCGATGATTTCGGACGCCGTAAGAGTCGGGAAAGCCTGGGCGAGCAGCGCGACAGCGCCCGCGACCTGGGGCGCAGCGAAGCTCGTCCCGCTGATCAGCCAATAGCCACCGTCGATATAGACTGTGACGTCCTCGCCCAGTGCGGCCAGATAGACGTCCTCACGCCCGCGCGCCTGATTGCTGAAATCGGAGATTACACCCGCACCATTGACCGAACCGACAATGATCACGTTGTCGAAGCCGGTGCCTGTCAGGCTGCGGGGGAACGGATCGGGCCGGTTCGCCCCGTCATTGCCCGCGGCGATGACGACCACGATCCCCGCAGCCGAAGCATCCTTAATGGCCTGAATCTCTGTCGAAGATGCGGATGACCCGCCCAGCGACAGGTTGATGACGGTGGCGTTATGCGCGATCGCGTATTGGATCGCCGCCCCGATATCGCCGAAGGAACAGTCATTCGCGCTGGCGCAGGTTCCGGGCTCGTCGGCGCGGATGGCAAGGATCGTGGCGTTATAGGCAATGCCGACCGTACCGTTCGCGCCATTGTCGTTATCCGCCGCGGCGACCATCGCCACCAGCGTACCGTGATCGTCCTCGGCCTCGAGAATGCCGCGCGAAGAGAATATATCAGTGGAATCCGGGCTGATACGACCGGTGAATTCCGGGTTCGACTGGAAGATGCCAGTATCGATCACCGCAATGACCGATCCCTGCCCAGTATTCCCCGCCACCCATGCCGTGGCCGCGCCGTGGAAGGACGGCCCATCGGACCGGCGGTATTCGGTCGTATTGTAACCGATCGTGTCGCTCGGCTGGGGCGGCGGCACATAGCTGATCGGTGTCGGCGTTGGAGTTGGCGTGGGGGTGGGTGTCGGAGTTGGAGTAGGGGTAGGCGTCGGTGTGGGCACCGGTGTCGGCGTAGGGGTCGGAACCGGCGTGGGCGTTGGGGTTGGCACCGGCGTCGGGCTGGGCGTGGGCGTGCTGTTCACGCCGCCTCCGCCGCAGGCAGTCAGCAGGGCCATGGAGAACAGGATGGCCCCGTTCCCGACGGAAGCTCGAAGCGAATGAATTACCCTCATGATTGCCCCCAGTCTTGGCAATTCTACCTAACAAGCCGAATTCGCCCCTCCAGGGTAAAGATGAGGTAAACTCGCCCTCCCCCGGCCGCACGGCTTTGCCCTTTTCCCGGCCACGCATCCCGATTGCGCGACGGAACCCTTGCGCCGTGTCTGCAATGCGCCTTGCCCCAAGGCAAGCGAGGGGTTAGTCGCTCGCCCGTTCCCTTGAACAGTTCATCGCCAGTCCGGCAGATGACGGTTGATAACAGATACAGGAGTTGCCCCATGTCCGCCCAGCTCGAAACCGCGATCGAAGCCGCCTGGGAAGCCCGCGACACCGTCACTCCTGCCAGCGCCGATGTGCGCGAAGTGGTGGAAGCCGCGCTGGAACTGCTCGATGGCGGCAAGGCCCGCGTGGCCGAACCCGATGGGAATGGCGGCTGGACGGTCAACCAGTGGCTCAAGAAGGCCGTGCTGCTCTCCTTCCGCCTGAACGACAATGTCGTGGTCGATGGCGGCGCGGCCGGCGCCCCCGCTTTCGACAAGGTGCCGAGCAAGTTCGCCGGCTGGGACGATGCGCGCTTCCGCGAAGGCGGTTTCCGCGTGGTGCCCGGCGCCGTGGCCCGCCGCGGTAGCTTCATCGGCAAGGGCGTGATCCTGATGCCCAGCTTCGTGAATATCGGCGCCTATGTCGGCGAAGGCACGATGGTCGACACCTGGGCCACGGTGGGCAGCTGCGCCCAGATCGGCAAGAACGTCCACCTTTCCGGCGGCGTCGGCATTGGCGGCGTGCTCGAACCGCTGCAGGCCGGCCCGGTGGTGATCGAGGATAATTGCTTCATCGGCGCCCGCAGCGAAGTGGTGGAAGGCGTGACCATCGGCGAAGGCGCAGTGCTTTCGATGGGCGTCTATATCGGCGCCTCGACCAAGATCGTGGATCGCGCCACTGGCGAGGTCCATTACGGCAAGGTCCCGCCCTACAGCGTGGTCGTGCCCGGCTCCATGCCCGGCAAGCCCCTGCCCGACGGCACGCCGGGCCCGAGCCTCTATTGCGCCGTCATCGTCAAGACAGTGGACGCGCAGACCCGCTCCAAGACCGGGATCAACGACCTGCTGCGCGACTGATCGCACGGGCGGCCCGCTCCGCCCGTCCTTGCGGAACGCTCTCCCCTTCCCGCCCGTAGATCGGGTGAGGCCCCGCAGCCGGGGCCGCGGAAGAGGAGAATTCCGATGCAACAGCCTTCTGGAAAGCGGGGCGAGGAAATCCGCCTCGAAACCGACGAAGCGCGCGCCGGGTCCACCCCGCATATCGTGCGCTACGTGCTGTTCTTCAGCCTCACCCTGGCAATCGTGGCGATGACCGTCGTGTGGGTCAGCGCGGCGCTGAGCACGAGTTGAGGGAGGCTGCCATGCCCGCCCGCTCGAAGAAGCAGCAGATGGCCGCCGGAGCCGCACTTTCCGCCAAGCAGGGCGATACCGGCAAATCCTCCCTCAAGGGCGCTTCCCGCGAGATGTATGAATCCATGAGCGAGAAGGAACTGAAAGACCTGGCCTCCACCGCTCGCAAAGGCCTGCCGCGCAAGAAGGGCTAGTCCTTCTCGGGATATTCGATCGGCGGATCGGCCCGATGTGCCGCCGCATAGGCTTCCGCGGCTTTCAGCACCCGCATCATGTTGCGGCTGGCGATCTTTTCAAGGTCGGCCTGGCTGTAGCCGCGCCGGGCCAGTTCCACGAACAGCGCCGGATAGCCCGCCACGTCTTCCATGCCGACCGGCCCGGTGTCCATCCCGTCATAATCGCCGCCAAGGCCGATATGGTCGATACCCGCCACCTTGCGGATCTGGTCCACATGGTCGGCCATGTCGGCCACACTCGTCTTGGGCTCGGGATGCGCCTTGCCCCAGGCCTCCATCGCGTCCTTCACTCTGTCGGGCTGGCCCTGCCACAGCGCCTTGAGCCGGGCCTCCTCGCCCGCACGATCCGCACCCCACTGGCGGCGCTTCTCGCCCAGATAGTTCGGCAGGCCGACCACCATCACGATGCCGCCATTGTCCTTCAGGCGCGAGAGCACCGCATCGGGCACATTGCGCGGATGGCCGTTCACCGCGCGCGCGCCGGAATGGCTGAAGATCACCGGGGCCTTCGCCACATCCAGCGCGTCGAACATCGTGTCCTCGCTCACATGGCTGAGGTCCACCAGCATGCCGATGCGCTGCATTTCGCGCACCACATCCTTGCCGAAATCGGTCAGGCCGCCATGCCTGGGCGTATCCGTAGCACTGTCCGCCCAGTCGAGCGTCTTCGAGTGCGTAAGAGTGAGATAGCGCGCACCGAGATCGTACATCTGGCGCAGCACGCCCAGGCTGCCGTCGATGGAACTGCCGCCTTCCATTCCCATCAGCGAGGCGATCTTGCCCTGCTTCATCGCCGCTTCCACATCGGCGGAACTGGTCGCCAGCATCAGATCGTTCGGATAGCGCACCACCAGCCGCTTGAGCACGTCGATCTGCTCCAGCGTGGTGACCACCGCCTCGGGCTGAGGCAGGTCCGCATCGACATAGACCGACCAGAACTGCGCCCCGACCTTGCCCTTGCGCAAGCGCGGAAGGTCGGTGTGCATGCCCACCCCGCTCCATTCGGTCGCCGGGGCCTTGCTGGTATCGGTGAAGTCGAACTGGTTGATCACATTGCCGTATCGGCCGCGCAATTGCTCCGGCACGTCATTGTGTCCGTCCCAGACCGGCGCGGCAGCCAGAGCGGCGGCGGCGGTTTCCTCCGGGCTTTTGGCGGACAAGGGTGCGGCAAGGAAAGCGGCGGAAAGCGCGGTGACAAGCAGAGCGGTGCGGAAGCGCGGCATGGAAACTCCTGTTGCAGGGCAGCATATCAGCGCGCCCGGCATGAAATCGCAAGCCCTGGCCACATTGATAGCCGCCGCGCGCGCATGTTAGGCCAATCGCATGAGCAATGCCCGCCAGATCATCGACCGCTTGTCCCTCACCCCGCATCCCGAGGGAGGCTGGTATCGCGAGACCTGGCGCGCGCCCGCCCCGGACGGCACCCGCGCGGGCGGCACGGCGATCCACTTCCTGCTGGAGGCCGGTCAGCGATCCCACTGGCACAGAGTGGACGCGGCGGAAATCTGGCTGTTCCACGCGGGCGATCCGCTACGCCTGTCGCTCAGCCCCGGCGATGCGGGGCCGGTTTCGAGCGTGATACTGGGGCACGATGTTGCGGCCGGTCACGCCGTCCAGCACGTAATCGCGCCGGGCGAATGGCAGGCCGCCGAGGCCCCGCCGGTCGGCTCGGCAGGCTATTCGCTGGTGAGCTGCGTGGTGGTGCCGGGGTTCGAGTTTGCGGGGTTTACGCTGGCGCCCGAGGGGTGGGCGCCGGGGTGAGTCAATCTTGGCGACGCACCGGCTTTTCGTCACCCCGGGCTTGTCCCGGGGTCCCGTTGGCTTCTCACGCGGAAAGTAGCTGCCCCCCTTCGCGGGGGTAACGAAGGGTGGGGACTCGCGGTAACGCCTTTACGGTCTTTGCGGCCTTTGTTGGAAGCCGATAACTTCTCTCGCGAACACACAGACGGACGGCGTCCGGGCACAACCGCTCCGCGCCTTTGCGCCTCTGCGAGCGCCGAAAAGCGGGATCCCGGAACAGGTCCGGGATGACAAGGAAGGCTGACAGACGGGGAAGGTACACCTGCCCACCCCGCTGCGACTAGGCGGCTACGCCGCCAAGTCTCGCTGCCCCTCCCGCAAGCGGGAGGGGTTGGGGTGGGCCCGCCCAAGGGTCAAAATCAGCTCGGGTTCGCTTCCACCGAGTAATTGATCGCGGCGTTGCGGGTCTTCTGGAAGTCCGGCACGCTCATGCCCTTCATCGCGGCATAGACGTCGATATTGCCGAGGCCGACCACCGGGGCGAGCTTCTCCAGGTTGAAGAAGATCACGCCGTAATGGATCATGCCGATCCAATCCAAGTCGCGGATCAGGCGCTTTTCCTCGTCGGTCAGCTTGTATTCGGCCGCCAGCCCTTCAAAGTCGGTCTTGAAGCGTTCGCGGAAGCCCGGTTCCACGATGGTGTGGAGGAAATTGTTGATCCGCCAAGCCCTGGCGCTGACGCCCACGGTGAAGGGATAGGTTCCTTCAAGGCCCAGCGCGGGGGCCACGTCTGCCATCATGCGCGCGGCATATTCTTCCTTCGTCACCGGCAGCGGATCAGGTTCCGCATCCTCGAAGATCATGCTGGCGATGGAGGTCATGGAGGGCAGGAAGAAGCTCTGGTGCAGCTTGTTGACCTTGGGCGCCAGCGCGCCGCGCATCAGCATCCACATCACGATTTCGGCGCCTTCCATGCCGCCCAGCTTCACCAACTCGCCCACCGGGATGTCGATCAGGCTTTCCGGGTCCTTGTGCAGGCGGTCCATGAATTCCATGTCCCATTCGACATTGTTGAAGCCACAGCGTTCGCCGTGCACCTGGTGGGAGAGGCCGCCAGTGCCCGCGATGGCCACCTTGATGTCCTTGGGATAGGACTGGATCGCCCGGCGCAGGGATCGGCCGAAATTCCAGAAGCGCTTCGCACGCGGGATCGGCAGTTCCAGCACGCCGCATTGCAGCGGCACGATCTTCACGGGCCAGCCATTCTCATCATCATAGGGCAGCAGCACGGACAGCGGCGAGAAGGCCCCATGGTCCAGCCCCATGCCCTGCCAATAGGACAGGTCGAAATCGTCTGCCACCATGCCGAAGGCGATGTGCTGGGCAAGCTCCGGATCGCCCTTGATCGGCGGGATGTTGCGCGGGCCGCCGCCTTCGTCGGCCGCGGCATATTCCTCGCCGATGCCCAGCGCGAAATGGGAATAATGTCGCATCCAGAAGGAGGTCATGTGATCGTTGTAGATATACAGGATCACGTCCGGCTTCTTTTCGGCGAGCCACTGCTTCACCGGTTCGAAGCCCTCGAAGATCGGTTTCCACACGGGATCGTCATATTTGCCCGCATCATGGGCAAAGGCGATGGTGGGGGTGTGCGAAACGGCGAAACCGCCGACAATCTCGGCCATGGCAATGCTCTCCCTCTCCACGGGATGGCCGCCATTATGCCATGCGACTCCCGGATCGAACAATGATGCCGGATTAGGAGGATAGGGCCCTACGCACTTTGAGCGAGGTCAAAGCGTGAAAACTTCATATTTGTGAAGAAGCAGGCCGAACCTGTCCGGATCGGCCTGCAGGGGTCAGCCCTGATAGGCCCTGACGAAGGGCGCGAGGAATTCCCGATAGGGCTGCGCCGCACCGATCCCCGCGCGGTTGATCGGCTTGCGCACCTGCATCACGCTGGAGGTGGTCACCGTGCGGCGGTTCTCATGCGGGCTGAACACCTGCGGTTCCTCGGCCAGGCCGCAATGCTGCAATATCCGCCTGATCCAGATTTCCGGCTGAGTCACCAGGCTCTCATAGGATACCACCAGCAGGCGATCCCCCAGGATTTCCTGCCACCGGGCCATCAGCGCATCTTCCAGCTGGAAATGGAAGGCGATGTCTTCCAGATCGTAGCTCCACGGGATGCGGTGCATAAAACAGGTCCGGAAACAGGACCACGCGCAATCGAGTGGATCGCGCCTGAGCCAGATGAGAGGCGCCTGCGGCAGCAGGGAAGCCGCGAAGCCCAGCAGGCGGCTGCTATTGTTGGTCTTGTCCACGATGCGGCCCGAACCGGGGAAGCGTTCGTCCAGCCAGTGATGCCACAGGCGCGCAATTTCCGGCGCTCCCTCAGCCGCGGCATATCGGGCGAGTGCATCGTATGAAACGCCCGCCACATCCTTGGCGAACAATCCAAGGCGATTGATCTCGCCCCCGTCGCTCACGGCGCTGTGGCTGGTGAGAATCTGTTCGACCAGAGTAGTGCCGGATCGGGGCAGGCCCATGACGAAAATCGTGCGGTCGGTCGCTTCCCGTTGCTTGCGCCCCAGTTCGGCAATCCGTGCGGCGGTATAGCCGTTCACTGCCTCTTGCGCGCCGATACGGTCGCGCTCGCGGCTGTATGGTGCAATCGCCGTCATCCGGCGTGCGCCATCCGCAAATGCGGCAAAGGCCAGCGCATGGTCGCCCCGGTCCGCATGGACCTTGCCCACGGCGTAAAGATAGCTCGCCTGATCGATCGGGGACGCGCCCCTCTGTGCCTGTCCCGCCGCGAGAAGCCGCTCTGCCAGTTCCGGTTCGGAGGCGAAGTCGATCAGCGTCGCCAGCGAATGCCAAGCCGTGCCCGATTGAGGGCGCAGATCGGTCGCAAGTTCCAGCAGATTGCGCGCCTGCTCGGTCTCTCCGACATAGAGCGCCGAGGTGCCGCGACTATAGGCATTCGAAGCCCGGTCGGGCACGACCTCCGGCAACCCGCTCATCAGGTCATAGGCATCCTGCCAGATGCCGATTTCCGCGAGCAGGCCGGCCTTCTGGAAAACGGCCATGGAATTGTCGTTCGCGCTTTGCGTGAACAGGTCGAGCGCCTGCCGTGCCAGCGTCACCTCGCCATTATCGGCAGCGATCTGCGCAATGACATGCCATTGCGGCCCGATCGGGGCATCCAGCCGGATTAGTTCACGAATTAGATCATTTGTTCTGCGGCGATCGTCCTGCTCGACCGCAGCCTTCAGCCTGCCGCCGAGGGCCTGCACGCTGGCAAGATTGTTAACTAACATACATCACGTCTAATTTCGCACGAATCGCCTGATTAACGAGGATATTCCTCGCATACAAATGTCCTAAGAGACAGAAATCGGACAGGCATCAACGGCGAAAAGGTAACGAAGTGTAACGATTGCACACAGGGCGGATACCACAACGCAGCGACCGGATTTTCGGGGGCGTTTAGAACGCCTTTTGAGACGGGCAGTTCCCAAAAAATCGCTCAGGGACGATATTTTTCGACCAATGTCGCAAATCGCGCTCAACCCGCGACACGGGGCGCCATCCGCAGGCGAGCGGATGGGTAGCAAGCTACCCTTGCGAAAACGCCGCAAGGGGGTGCAGGGAGGGGGAAAAGGAGGGGGTCAGGGTGAGGCCGCTGGGCGATACGGCTACAAATGCAAGCGCGTGACGCGGCGTGTAGGGTATCCGGATTCAGCCCTACACGCAGCGGGCAATACGCGCAGTCCGCATTGCCTGTTTCACGACCCAGCGCGCAGCTTTAATTTTGGCACGGGGTGGCTTCCCTCAGGGAAGCGACGGCGGATAGAACACCGGCTATCCATTTTTTACCGGTGCCCCGGCTAGCCCAAATCAGTCCCGACTCCCAGCTGCGTCGCGACGCGACCCTAGTTGTAAAGAATTCCGACACAACTCAATTGCGCTACGCAATTGTACGTCAGTATTACCCCGTGATAACAGGCTATTAGGCCTGAAAATAAGGCATTGCGCCGGCACCGCAACGATGCCGGCGCAATGAAGCAATCAGTCTTCCTTGCCAGCCACGCCGTAATTGATCTGGGCGTTGCGGGTCTTCTGGAATTCGGGAACCGACAGGCCCTTCATCGCGGCATAGATGTCGATATTGCCGATGCCGGTCACGGCGCCGAGCTTTTCGAGCATGAAGAAGATCACGCCGTAATGGATCATGCCGATCCAGTCGCGTGTCCGCACAAGGCGGCGTTCTTCCTCGGTCAGTCCGGCCTGCTCGTAAGCGGCTTCCTCGTCCTCTCGGAACAGCTTGCGGATCTTGGGATCGGTCAGCGAGTGGAGGAAGTGGTTGAGGCGGAAGCCTTTCACCGCGCGCTCGATAGTGAAGGGATAGGTGCCCTCCATTTCCTCGGCGCCTTCATAGTCCCAATTCGCGCGGGCGATGGTTTCTTCCGGAGTTTCGGCCGGCTTGTCGGCGCTGCGCTCTTCCAGGATCATCGTGGCGATGGGGCACATGGAGGGCAGGAAGTAGGTCTTGTGAGTCACTTCCACTTCGGCCGCCAGCGCGCCGCGCATCATCAGCCACATGACCACTTCCGCGCCTTCCCAGCCGCCACGGCGGGCCAGTTCGGCAATCGGCAGGTCGAGCAGGCTTTCCGGATCCTTTTCCAGCAGTTCCATGAACTCGGCATCCCACTTGGGATCGTTGAAGCCGCAGCCTTCGCCATGCACCTGGTGCGACAGGCCGCCCGTGCCGGCAATCGCCACCTTGATGTCTTCGGGATAGGACAGGATCGCCTGGCGCAGGCTCTTGCCGAATTTGTAGAAGCGGCGGGCGCTGGGCAGCGGCACGGTCAGCACGCCGCACACGATCGGCAGCAGCTTTACCGCCCAGCCGTTTTCCTTGTCGTGATCGACCATGACGGAGAGCGGGCTGAAAGCGCCGTGATCCAGCCCCTTGCCCTGGAAATAGGACAGGTCGAATTCATTGGCCACCATCACGCGGGCGACATGTTCGGCGAATTTCGGATCGCCCTTGATCGCGGGAATATCGCGCGGGCCGCCACCTTCGTCCGCCGCCGAATAGCTTTCGCCCACGCCCAGCGCGAAATGGCTGTAATGGTCGAAGAACGAGGTCATGTGGTCGTTGTAGATATAGACCAGCACATCCGGCTTCTTCTCGCGGAACCACGCCTGCACCGGCTCATAACCTTCGAAGATCGGCTGCCAGACTGGATCGTTCTGCTTGCCGCCGTCCTTGGCGAAGGCGATGGTGGGGGTGTGCGACGTCGCGACGCCGCCGACGATGGTAGCCATTTTGCGCTTCTCCTCTCGCGCGGCCCCCGCTCGTCAGAAGCGGCGAATCCGCGAGTTGTTATTCAGATGGGCACTGCCGATAGCACGCGCAAGCGAGTGGCGCTTCATCATTTTGAATATTTCGCGGATGCGAAGGAGTAGCGCGTCAGTTCCCGTCGAAATCGATCGCGTCGATTTCGACATCGTCCCAGTCGCCTTCTTCCTCGCCGTCCTGCCCTTCATAGAAGGCCGTGAGGATAGTGGCGGCAATGACCTTGCCCTCCATCGCTTCGAGCAGTGCCTTGCGGCTGCTGCCGGGCGAGAGATCGAGCCTGGTATCCAGCGCGAAGAGCTGGAACACATATTGGTGCCGGTCGCCCTCTTCCAGCCGGGGCAACATCCATTCGCTGTTGCCCTGCGCATTCTTGCCAGTGCGCGGCGGGGTTTCTCCTTCCAGCAGCTGGCCCTTTTGCGGGGCGAGGCCCCAGACGAGCCAGTGGCACGCCGGTTCCTTGCCCGCGGCATCGGGATCTTCCACGATCAGCACCAGCTCCGCCGCGCCTTCGGGCGGGGCCGTCCATTCCAGCGGCGGGGCGACGGCATCGTCCTCGTCAGCCGTGAAGCTGGGATCGAGTTCCTCGCCATCGTCGAAGGCGGCGGATTTGAGGCGGAAGCCGCCCTTGCCCATCAGGCCGGGCGCGCCGAGGCGGGCGATTGCGAGTGCCGCATGTCCTGCGCTGGCTGCCATGGTGAATCCTTTCAAAACTGGCGGGCAATGCGATCCCCTTAGGTCCCAGTCCGGGCAAAGGACAAGGGCAAGCAGCAGGGCATGGCGGGAATTTCCCCCGCGCTCTTGCCCCGATGCGGCAGGCGCGCCATTCCCGGCCGATGGCGGAAAAGCGCATCATTCATGGCTGGCTGCTCGATCCCGAAACGAGGGAAAACCTGCTGGCGCTCCACCCGCCCCGCTATGAGCAGGTGATGGCCGAGCATGTCACCTACAAGACCGGCGCGGACGGGGCGGCCCTGCCGGATGCGGTCGATTGCCTTGTCGTGGGCCGGGCCGATGACGGCGAAGGAGTGGAAGCACTGGTAGTTTCGATCTCCGGATCGACCGACCGGCCGGACGGCTCCACCTGGCACATCACCTGGTCGCTGGCGGAAGGACGCCGGGCGAAGGAAAGCAATGGCGTGATCGCTGCGCTGGGCTGGGAGGCCTTTGCTCAGCCCCATGCCATCACGCTGATCCCCGGCTGGTGGAAATGGATCGAGGGGCGCTGACTTCCCAGGAACCGGTTGCACCAGCCCGCGTTCCCAAAGCACTATAACAAGGGGAGAGAGCATGATGGAACTCAAGGGCAGGCGCGTGGTCACGGGCCATGATGCGCAGGGCAATTCGGTGGTGATTTCAGACGGGCCGCCACCCCAGAACCACCCCATGCAGGGCGAAGCAGTGGGTGCCGATTTCATCGAAATCTGGAGCACGCCGCAGACTGTCCCTTCGCTGACCTCCCTGCCCGAGGGCGAGCCCAACGAACGCCCCTTCACTATCATGCCGCCCAGCGGCCATCTGATCCGGCAGATCGAGCTTTATCCCGCCAGCCAGGGCGGCACAAAGACCGTGATGCACCGCACCCGTACGCTGGATTATGCGATGGTGATCGAAGGCGAGGTCGTGCTGCACCTGACCGACAGCGAAGTCGTGCTGGGCCCCGGCGACGTGGTGGTTCAGCGCGGGACCGACCATGCGTGGGAAAACCGCAGCGATGCCATTACCCGCATGGTGTTCTTCCACATCGACGCGGTGTTTTCGGACGAATTGCTCGCCAAACTACCCCAGCCGCTTGAGCTGATGGAGTGAGGTAGCGGCCCCGCCCGCCCCTCAAGGAAAGCGAAAGGCGCTGACCGCGCTGTTTAGCACGACCTCGCCATAGTCGCGCGTGCCCGGCTCGCCCGATGCACCGGCGGCGACCACCAGCGGAATGAGATGCTCCTCGCGCGGATGGCAGAAGCGCGCAAAGGGCGCCGCCTGCCAGCCGGTGAGCAATTCCGCCCGTTCGCCCGCATCGGCTTCGGCTGCCTGTTCGAGCCATTGGTCGAACTCGCGCGAGGGCGCTTCGGAACGCGGATCGCCATAGGCGCGCATGTTGTGGAAGCTCATGCCCGATCCGATAATCAGCACGCCTTCCTCGCGCAGGGGCGCCAGCGCCTCGCCCGCGGCAAGGTGCAGCGCCGGGTCCAGTCCAGCGGTCAGCGACATCTGCACACAGGGAATATCCGCATCCGGGAAGGCGACCTTCATGGGCACGAACACCCCGTGATCGTATCCGCGCGACGGGTGGATACCCGCGGGCATACCTGCGGCGCGGATCAGCTCCGCACCCTTTTCGGCCAGCCACGGCGCCCCCGGCGCGGGCCAGGTGAGCTTGTAGGTTTCCGGCGGGAAGCCGTAATAGTCGAACACCAGATCGGGCGCACTCGCGCCGGTAAAGGCAAAGCCACGCTCTTCCCAATGGCCGGAAACGATGAGGATCGCCCTGGGCCGCTCCGGCAGGCTGGCGGCCAGCCCTTTCAGATAGGCTTCCATCCCGCGCCAGATCCCCTGCGGATCGGGCATGAAGAAGCACGGGCCGCCGCCATGCGGAATATAGAGGCTGGGCTGCACGGCCATGGTCGGAAATCCTTCGGGCTTCAGGAAAACCGGAGGTGGCCCGGCGGCCGGGCGGCGTCAACCGGCATTCGGCCAAGCCGCCCGTCCGGCAGGAAACGCCGTCAGCCGGCGCGCAGGGCCGAGCAGAGCCGTTCGTCGTCGCCCTTGGTGATCTCGATGCTCTGTTTCACCGATTTCTGCTGTTTTTCGGCGGATTCGGTTTCCTTGCGGCGCTTGAGTTCCTTCGCGGCGTAAATCATCCGGTCGAGCAGTGCATCGGCCTTGCCCAGATGGTCCAGCTTCTCCGCCAGCAGCCCGCAACCTTCCTTGAGGTCGGTCGTCGCGGCAATCTTCTTGTCGATCCCGGCGACGATCTCGGTTTCCTTCTTCACTTCCGTGACCGAGAAATTGAATTCCTGCGCCATGGCGACATCTTTCTGCCCGCTGACCTCTTTCTGCGCAGAAAGCGAAGGGGCGATGACCAGAAGGCTCAGTGGAACGAGTAAAAGAGACTTGCAGCGCATCTCACTTCTTCTCCCATATTTGATTTTGTCCGCATGATGCCCAAGCCGGACCTGTCGGGCAAGGCGGCATAATTACGTGCCTGCATAAGAGGGGTGGCCAAGGCCCTGCGCGCCTGCCATGGCACCCGGCAATTCCAACAGGAGCAGATCATGGCCGGCAACGACGAAGACTATGTCTATGACGAGGAAAGCGGCGAATGGATGCCGGCTTCCGAACTGGCGGCCAAGCAGGCGGCTGCCGATCAGGTGGAAGTGCGCGATGCGGTGGGCAATCTGCTGGCCGATGGCGACCAGGTGACGCTGATCAAGGATCTGGAAGTCAAGGGCGCCGGGCAGACCCTGAAGCAGGGCACCCTGATCAAGTCCATCCGCCTGGCCGGCGACCCGCAGGAAATCGACTGCAAATATCCCGGCATCAAGGGCCTGGTGCTGCGCGCGGAGTTCGTGAAGAAGCGCTAAGGCGCCGTCACGAACAGATGTCGTCCCCCCGCACCTTGTAGGACATTTCCATCTGCCACAGCCGGTCGAACTGGCTGGCGGCCCTGTCGCAACTCTCCATGTCGCCAATCGCCCACGTTCTATCCCCGTCGTCCGGCTCTATCGCTCGTTCAGGCCGGGCGAAAGGCGCCTTCTTCGCCCTTTCCGATCAGTGTGAGCGGAGCAATGCGCTGGAAGATGCGAACCATTCGCAATAGTCTCGACGCACTGAAAGCGAAGAGAAACACCATGAACCGCGACCTGATCAAAACGCTGACCTATCTGTCCGTCCACCTCACCGTCGGCTTCACGGTCGCCTATGCCCTCACCGGTTCCATCGCGCTGGCCGGCGGCATCGCCCTGATCGAGCCCTGCATCAATGCCGTGGCCTTCTATTTCCACGAACAGGCGTGGAAGAAGGCCGATGCCCGCAAGGCGCGCCCCGCTGGCGGAGCCTTCGTTTCCAGCCACTTCCACCCCGCCTAGGGAGCCTTCGGCAAGCTCGTCATTGCGAGCGGCAAGGCCGCGCGGCAATCCAGGGCCCGGCGCGTGACGCACTGGATCGCGTCGTCCCTGCGGTCCTCGCGATGACGACACTTGCCGGCATCAGGGCGCCTGTGTCCCGGTAAACGGGTGCTCGGCCGACCAGGCGCAGCCATGGCGCGTCTCGCCCTTCACGCTCAGCAGGGCGGAGAAAGGATAGACCCGGTCGCTCATGCTGTCGCTGCACGGCGCAGCCGAGATCGCCAGATCGAACGGCGCGCCGTCCAGAACCCCGCTGAAGGAAATGCCGCCGCGCCCGGCGAAGCGCTTCACTTCCACGGCCTGCCCATCCAGATCTTCCGGCGTGGTATAGGTCAGCGCCGTGCCCTGTACCTGCCCGCCCCAGAAGGGTTCCGTGCCGGAAAAATGCAGCAGTTCCTTCTCGCCTATTTCGTGAAAGGGCTGATGGTCCTCCGCATCGCCGGGCAAGCCGCTGCCATGGCCCGAATGGCAGGCGGCCAGCGCCAGCAGGCAGGAAAGCGCAGATAGGGAACGCATCACTTCACCTCAAAGACACTCGCGGGCCAGCTCACCAGCATGGCCCCGCGCATTTCGCCCGGCGCAAAGCCGGTCGCCCGGTCCGCCGGATAGAGCGCGTGGAGCAGTTCGGCCAGATCGGGCGAAATATTGGTGCCGTGGCAAGTGGAGCAAGGCTTGTCCTGCATCGGGATGGCCCGCAGCACATTGATCCGTTCCGCCTTGCCCGTGCCGCTGCGCCACATGGCAGTGGCGGGGAAGCCGTCGACCAGCGGCGCTTCGGCCAGCTTCGCGTAATAGGGCCGCATTTCCTCGGTCAGCCCGCCCGCCGGATTGCGATTGCGCTCGGCCACGCGGCTCACCTGCGCACCGCTCGCGGCGGATTCCTCCGCGGCGATCTTCGGCGCGGCTTGCTTGCACACGCCGATGGCCTGAACCGGCCCGCCCGCCTGCAAGGCGGCAGCGAGCTGCGCCTGCAACTTGCCCTGAAAGCTCTGCGCCACGGCGATGGAGCGTTCCATCGCCGCTGCCTCGTCAAAGCGGGCGTCAATGCGGGCCTGCCGCGATCCACCGTCAGGCATGCTGGCGCAACTGGCGAGCGAGAGCAGAAGAATGGGCGCGAACTGCGCGGGTCGCATGGCAGCAAGTATCATCGAAGGTCTCCTTCGCACGAGCATCTGCCCAGCCATGACTCCAAAGCCTGTCACTGGCCAGCGGGAGTTTGACCCCAGGGCCCTACCCTTGCTTGCGCGATTTATGCGCAGCGATCTGTTCATCCAGCGCGGCGATGCGCAGCCGTTCCGGCGTGCCCTTGGCCAGCCCCTTGAGGCGGCAAGTGGCCCACAGCGCCTTGCGTTCGGATTCCAGCGCCTTGAGATAGAGATCGGCCATTATCGCTCCTGTATATCAAATTCGCGGCATAGAGCCGGATGGTGCCGGGGGACAGCGATTTGGCGCGGCCTGCCCGCCCCCGGCCGCATCCCGGCCATACCCCTCAAAAGTGACACGAAACGGCCCGCGAAACCTGTGACTTTCCGCCCGCCCCTTCCTCGCCGTCGGACCGGCCCGCCAGCGCCAGATGCGGCCGGGCGACCAGCCGCAACAGCGCAGTATTGTCGGGTTTTCGGGCAATCTCGACAAAGCGCCCGGCATGGAACACCGGCTTGAGCGCACCTTCAAACGCCCGATATTCCAGCTCGTAGCCTGTGACCTTTCGCGAACGGTGCGTGTCACCCCGCACCTTGCCCAGCGCCACGTCCCACGCAGCCACGAAACTCTCCGCCCCACGCCGGGCGCGCAGGCGATAGGCCGTCTCCCGCGCCATCCCCACCCGCCGCGCCGCCTCCGATACGGAACGCGTCAGCGCCAGATACCCCAGAAACGCCGCCTGCCTGCGCGGCGTCCACCCATCTGCGCGAGCGCGCAGCGGAACGGGAACGAAAGCCGGCACATAGCGGCGCGAGCGGCGGGCGGGTTGGGCTGGGCGAGTCATCCGGCAGGATAAGCCACAGATGGGGGTGTGTAGGAAAGGGTTTTGGGTGGGGCTGAAGGCGCCCCCTCGTCTGCCAATCTTCGTCGTCGTTGCGAAGACGAGGTTTCAGCTGGGCATTGACCCCACGGCATCCCAATACAGCGCCAGAGCCGCCACGCTCACCACCACCCAGTTGAAGCCCAGCGCGAGTGCGGTGAATATCCGCCAGCCTTTTCCCGCGCCGGCCATGCCGCGCCGGAAGGTCCAGCGGCCAATGGCGTAGGTCAGCAGTCCGCAGGCGATGATGTTGATGGCCGGGTGAGTGTTCAACAGGCTGGAGAATACCACCAGCAGGACGATGCTCTGCAGGAACCATGCAGAGGCGAACCAGACTATAGGAATGGGGCGATAGGTGCCTTCGGGCAGGAAGCTGCCGATGTCGCTGGAACGCACGCCAAATTCGGGCGGGCCGTAATCCACTTCGTCGTCGTAAACCTTGCGCACCGTCATGCCCCCTGCCCGCGCAGAATGCCGATGGGCCGGCACGGTTCAATCCGGAAGGCTACTCACCCCTCCAGCTCGATCCGCAGCCTGCTACCGGTCGCGCGGGCGAGTTTTTCCAGCGTCGTCACCGAAGGGCGGGCAGTGCCGCTTTCCAGCCGGGCTATCGCGCTGCGGCTGGTGCCCATGCGTTCGGCCAGTTCCTCCTGCGTGAGCCCGGCGCGCGAGCGGGCTTCGACAACTTGCAGGGCAAGGGCGAACTCCTCCGCCAGCGCCATATAGGCCTCGCGGAAGGCAGGGTCCTTGCGCCAGCGCCGGATCGTCTGCTTGGCAGACATCTCCCCGCGCGCGCCGCTACCCGGCTCGCTCGAACACATGGCATGTTCGGCTGGGCCGGAATTGTCTTCGTCCTCCAAAACCTCGTGAATCATGATGCGCCCCTTTTCCGGCGGACGATGCCAGAGCCGGGACCGGGCGCAATTAAGGATGCTTACTCAGCCCTTTACCTTTACCCGCCCGATGCCCCCGCAGCGATTGCACGCCCTGCGCCGCCGGACCGAGGAAAGATCCGTGAGACCGGCTCGATGGGCGCGGCAAACGGCGGATTTCCTGCCTTGGCGAAATGGCGCGGGTGGTGCTGCGGGCGGCGCTACGGGTGGCAGAAGCGACCGGGCGAGCGCCGGATTGATGGTCCATTATGGCAGAGATTGTCCGGCGACGGCGTCACCCCTGCCGCCGCTTCTCTCCGGCCGAGCGCTTACCGATCCGCGCAGAGCCTCGCATAATCGTCGCGCGAGGAGTTCAGGTCCTCGATCACATTATTATAATCGGTCACCGAGGAATTATAGGCTTCCACATCGCCCAGCTGGTCCAGATATCCGAGCATGTTCTTGAGGATACGCTGCATTTCCTCGAGCCGGTAGATCACGCTGCTGAGCAGTCCGCAGCCCACGGTGAAATCCCGCTCCACCCGCATCCGGCTGCGCAGGCTTTCAAGCTCGCTGAAATTCCGGGCTAGATCCCTGGCCGCGGAATTATACTGCTGGACGTAGAAGCTCTCCCCCTGCGCGGCGGCGGGCTGGGCCCCGGCCATGAGGAACAGCGGCGCGAGCGGCAGGAAAATTGCGGTCAGGCGGCGCATAGGTGGCTTTCGTGGATGATGGCTCGCCTGCTTGTGCCGGGCAGCACGATGCGGGGCAAGCGGGACTTGCTGCCGCTCAGGAACAGCGCTGTTCCTTGAGCGCACGGACCTTGGCGAGCTGACCTTCCAGTTCCTCGAAAGTCTGCTGTGCACTGTCATAGCTCGACTGATCGTCGGAACTGGAGGCCAATTGCTTCATCATGTTGAGCGAAGCGAGCGCATCGAAGCCCAGCTCGCGGATATTCTCGATATGCTGGCACTGTTCCGCCGTGGTCGGCGCGGCGCGCATCAGTTCCAGTTCGCGCTGCATCTGGTCCTTGTCGGCATTCACCGTGTCGACATGGCGATTATAGGCCTCGATCGAGGCATCGCTCATTTCCGCATGGGCGGCACCCGCCGCCAGCAGCGCAAGCGTGGCGGCCGTGCCGAACAGGGCCGGGAGTTTCGTCATGCAAATGCTCCGAAAAGCAAAGGTGGAAAGCGAATCCCGGCAGGACGCCGGATGCCACGAAATGCGGCATCCGGCTGGTCAGCGTCAATCGTGTTCGCGCCCATTCGCGCCGATGTAGAGTTCGCTGCCGATCTCGCGATATTTCTCGCTCATCTGCTGCATCCCTGCCTCGGCCTCTTCGGCGGCCGTGAAAGTCTCGATGGGGGCATTCTGCTTGGCGGCGAAATCGCGCACTTCCTGCGTGATCTTCATCGAGCAGAATTTCGGCCCGCACATGGAACAGAAATGCGCCGTCTTGGCGCCTTCCGCGGGCAGCGTCTGGTCGTGATATTGCTCGGCAGTATCCGGGTCGAGCGAGAGGTTGAACTGGTCGCGCCAGCGGAATTCGAAGCGCGCGCGGCTCAGCGCATCGTCGCGCACCTTGGCCGCCGGGTGGCCCTTGGCAAGGTCCGCCGCATGGGCGGCGAGCTTGTAGGTGACCACTCCCACCTTCACGTCGTCGCGGTCAGGCAGGCCGAGGTGCTCCTTGGGCGTGACGTAGCAGAGCATCGCCGTGCCATACCAGCCGATCATAGCCGCGCCGATGCCGCTGGTGATGTGATCGTAGCCGGGCGCGATATCCGTCACGAGGGGCCCGAGCGTGTAGAACGGAGCCTCGCCGCAGGCTTCCAACTGCTTGTCCATGTTCTCCTTGATCTTGTGCATCGGCACATGGCCGGGGCCCTCGATCATCACCTGCACATCCTGTTCCCAGGCGCGCTTGGTCAGTTCGCCCAGCGTGTAGAGTTCGGCGAATTGCGCCTCGTCATTCGCGTCGGCGATGGAGCCGGGACGCAACCCGTCACCCAGCGAATAGGCGATGTCATAGGCCTTCATGATCTCGGTGATTTCGTCGAAATGTTCGTAGAGGAACGATTCCTTGTGATGCGCCAGGCACCACTTGGCCATGATCGAGCCGCCACGGCTGACGATGCCCGTCACGCGCTTGGCGGTGAGCGGGATATAGGGCAGGCGCACGCCGGCGTGGATGGTGAAATAATCCACGCCCTGTTCGGCCTGTTCGATCAGCGTGTCGCGGAAGATCTCCCAGGTCAGGTCCTCGGCAATGCCGCCCACCTTTTCCAGCGCCTGATAGATCGGCACGGTGCCGATGGGCACGGGGCTGTTGCGGATGATCCATTCGCGCGTGTCATGGATATTGCGGCCGGTGGAAAGGTCCATCACCGTGTCCGCGCCCCAGCGGATGGACCAGACCATCTTGTCCACTTCGCTGGCCACATCGCTGGCCACGGCGGAATTGCCGATATTAGCGTTGATCTTCACCAGGAAGTTGCGGCCGATGGCCATCGGTTCGCATTCGGGGTGGTTGACGTTGCTGGGGATGATCGCCCTGCCCCGCGCCACTTCCTCGCGCACGAATTCGGGCGTCACGTAATCGGGGATGGCAGCGCCCCAATCCTGCCCGTCGCGGATATATTCGCGCAGCATTTCGCGGCCGAGATTTTCGCGCGTGGCGACATATTCCATCTCGGGCGTGATGATGCCCCGGCGGGCATAATGCATCTGGCTGAGGTTCGCGCCGGGCTTGGCGCGCAACACTGTCTTGTGGACATTGGGATAGGCAGGCACGCCGCCCGAACGATCCGGTCCGAGTTGGCCGTTATCTTCCGGCTTCACTTCGCGCGCGGCATATTCCTCCACATCGCCGCGATCGAGCTGCCACTGGCGGCGCAGCTGCGGCAGGCCGCGCTGGATGTCGATCTGCGCGGCGGGATCGGTATAGGGGCCGGATGTGTCATAGACACGCACCGGCGGTTCGCCGCTGGAAGGTTCCAGATCGATCTCGCGCATGGCAACGCCGAGCGGGCCGACATGGATCTTGCGGCTGCCCCGGATCGGGCCGGTGGTCACGCCAATCTCGATAGGGGAATTGATGTCGGCCATTCATGCTCTCCATGCAGGCGGATGAGCGGATGGCGGGCCTGTATCTTCGGGAAGAACGCCCTCCACTCCCTCCGCCCGTGTTAACGGGTTCAGGTTCGACGGGTCGTGGGGCGCAACGCCCACCTCTCAGCCGATGGTCCGAAACGGACCGGCATGGCTCCCCGGGGATGAGTCGCAACCTAGGCGCTCGCACGCGCGGCGGCAAGCGGGGCGCGGCAGGTGGAGCGGCTTAACCCGGTGCTAACGCTGTTCGGGCATGGAAGATTGGTCTAGGGAGCGGGCCGCTAACGCGATGGCCCCGGCAGATGGCCCCCGGAACGGCCCAAGGGAACGGCGATGTTGGAAAAGCTGGCTGAATATCTTGCCTCCACCAGCCAGCAGCTGGCGCTGGACCTCGTATCGCCGTGGGCCCGCACCGGCCTGCTGGCGCTGATCGTCGGCTGGCTGGTCGGTATGCTGGCCTATCGCCATTATTTCGGCCGCGAAGGGTTTTCGCTGCTCGCCTATCTGCGCCACGCCTTCCCGCGCCGTGTCTACTGGTCCCGCACCTTCGCGGTGGACCTGCAGGTGTTCCTGTTCGGCCGGTTGCTGGAACCGGCGCGCTGGGCGGGCTTGCTGTTCTCGGTCACCGCCGTGGCCATGGCGATTTCCAGCGGGCTGACCGCCGCTTTCGGCCCGGTGCGGGAAAGCACGCCCGGCGCGCTGGAACTGGGCCTGCTCGCCCTGCTGCTGCTGCTCGCCTTCGATTTCGGCACTTACGTGACGCATCGCCTGTCGCATCAGGTGCCGTTCCTCTGGGCTTTCCACCGGGTGCACCATTCCGCCGAGGAACTGAATCCGCTGACGCTGGAGCGCAAGCATCCGGTCTATTCACTGATCAGCGCCGCCATCGATTGCGCCATCGTGGCGCCGGTGCAGGGGGCGATCCTCTATTTCTTCGGCGGCAAGACGGGGCTGGCCGTGCTGGCGGGCACCAATTTGGGCTTCATCCTGTTCGCCTATTGCGCCGCCAGCCTGCGCCATACCCATATCTGGCTGTCCTACGGCCCGGTGCTGGACCGGATCGTGGTGAGCCCTGCCCTCCACCAGATCCACCACAGCAAGGCCCGCCGCCATTTCGACCGCAATTACGGGGAAGTGCTGGCCATCTGGGACTGGATGCTGGGCACGATCTATCTGCCGAAGGAACGCGAGGAGCTGGAATTCGGCATCGGCGACGAGGAAGTGCAGCCCCACCCCAATCTGGGCGCGGCGCTGCTGGAGCCCTTCGCCTATGCCTGGGGCACATTGCGCCGCCCCTCACCCGGCAGCACCGCGCCCGAGAGCGATGCGGTGCAACCGGCGGCGGAGGCAGAAACCGCGCCGTCCCTGCCGGGCCAATGAACCGGGGGCTTTCCCTCTATCTCGATCTGCTGCGCTTCGCGGCCGCGCTGGTCGTCGTGGCCACTCACCTTGCCTATGCCGAACTGAGCGGCGGGATGCTGCAATATTGGCGCCTGCTGGGCAACGATGCGGTGATGGTGTTCTTCGTCCTTTCCGGCTTCGTCATCGCCCATGTCGCGCATGAGAAGGAAACCACTCTGGGCGCCTATACGGCCAGCCGCCTTGCGCGACTGTGGTCCGTTGCAGTGCCGGCACTGGCGATCACGATCCTGATCGACCAGTGGGGCCGCTCGCTCGATCCGGCGGCCTATGCGCAATGGTGGTATCAGGCGAGCGATCCGGTCTGGCGGGCATTGCGCGCACTCACCTTCACCAACGAATTGTGGTTTTCCTCCATCCGCCCTTTCAGCAACGGGCCGTGGTGGTCGCTGGGATATGAGGCGGTCTATTACGCGATCTTCGGTGCGGCCTTCTATCTCACCGGCTGGAAGCGGATCGCAATCGCCGGGGCACTGGTGGTTCTGGCGGGGCCGAAGATCCTGCTGCTGGCGCCGATCTGGTGGCTGGGCGTGTGGACGTGGAAGCGCACGCGCTGCGCCGCGCTGACTGCCGACAAGGCGGCCCTCGCCTTCTTCGGCTCCATCGCGCTCTATGGCTGGTTCCGCTGGAGCGGCGCGCCGGAGATGCTCAAGCTGGTCACCGCATGGCTGATCGGGCCGGACAATGTCGTCCACTATCTCGGCTTCTCGGACGAGTTCCTGTCGAGCTGGTTCATCGGGCCGTTCGTGGCGCTCAATTTCCTCGGCGCGCACGGACTGGCATCCTCGCTCGAGAAATGGCTGGAGCCGCTGCGGCGGCCGATCACCTTCGCCGCCCAATCCACCTTCGCGCTCTACCTGCTGCATTACCCGATGCTGCGCTTCGCCCATGCCGCCACTGGCTATGACGTGAAGAACCCGCTCCACGTGCTGGCCGCTTTCCTCTGCGTGGTGGGCAGCTGCATGATGATCGGCCCGCTGATCGAACGCAGCAAACGCGGCTGGAAGGCATTGCTGACCGCCAGCATTCCGGGCCTTTCCCAGCCGCCGCGCCAGCGCGCCTAGGCCCTCGTAGCCGGCCGGAAGGCGTGTTATCTTTCGTTTCACGGGAGAAGTGAAAAGGAGATACGCCATGAGCGTTTCCGCAAGCCGCCTGCTCGCCGCGGCCGCCGCGCTGGCCCTGCCTGCCTCTGCCATGGCCCATCACGGCTGGGGCTGGACGGAAGAGAAGGAAAGCCGCCTGTCCGGCACGATCCATTCGATCAGCTTCGGCAATCCGCACATGCACCTGCAATTGCGCACCGATGAAGGACTGTGGGAAGTGGACCTTTCCCCGCCCATCGTGGCGCAGGGCTCCGGCTTCGGCCCGGATGCGGCGAAGGCGGGCGAGAAGGCCACCATCACCGGCCATCGCGCCCGTGACAGCAAACTGCGCGCCTTCAAGGGCGAGACGATCACCGTGCGCGGCAAGACCTATGACGTCTATCCGCAGCGGGAGAAGACGCTGAGGCCGTAGGTAAGTTCGTCATCCCGGCGAAAGCCGGGATCGCGATCGATTGGGTGTGCGGCCCCGCGCGTGGAAGATCGGGTTGATCGAAAGCGCCTCCCGTTTGGGGGCATCTCTTCGAACCGATCATCTAGCCGCCAGCGATCCCGGCTTTCGCCGGGATGACGACCTGGAGCGCCCCTCAGGTAAAGCGCATGAAGCCCGAAACCGCCAGGGTCAGCCCGGCCAGCAGCGTCACTACCGCCCATACGCGATGCATGGCGGCGAGGTTCTTGAGCCAGAGGTGGAAATAGAGATCGGAAAAGCCGGCCACGGCCAGCGCCTCGATCATCATCAGCCCGCCGATGCCCTTCATCACGCAGGTGACGATGTCGCCCGAATCCCAAGGGTTCACGAGATAGATCGCCGCGCCGAAGGTCAGTTCCACCGCCGCGCTCAGCAATTGCAGCGCGGGCGATTTGTCGATCTCGTCCACCATGGCACGCCACATGCCCGGCTGACGCAGGGCGCCCACGGCGGCAAAAACGGCAAACAGGCCCAGCAGCGCGGCGCTCCACGCAGTAGGGTCGAAATTATTCGGCATCCTCGGTCACCTCCGCTTCGGGGGAGTGTTTGTGCAAGTGAGTAAGGCCGAGCCGCTGCCCTGTCCAGCGCAGGTTTTACGCGGTTTTCTGCTATCGCAAGTTAGCCTGCGGCCTGCCACTGGACCACGGCGTCCATGGGCCAGAGCAGCATCAGCACGTTGAGCGTCAGATTGTCGCGGATCATCGCCAGGGTGAACAGTTCCAGCGCCACGCCCAGCAGCACGCTGGCCCATACCGGCAGGCGGCTGGCAAGCAGGAAGCCCACGATCATCCAGCCGATATCGGACATGGAATTGACGATACTGTCCCCGACATAGCCCCAGCTGACCGTTACTTCGCGGTAGCGGTCGATGATGAAGGGGGTGTTCTCCAGCACTTCCCAGAACCCCTCGAACGCCACGGCGATCGGCAGTGCCCAGCGCGCAGGAAGGCCCCCGAACAGGCGAAAACGTCGCCAGAGGATGTGGGCGAAGAAGTAGAACAACAACCCGTGGATCAGGTGGCTGGGCGAATACCAGTCCGCGATGTGCTGGCTGTTCTCGGATGACTGCACGACCCCGTGCCACAGCTTGATCGTGCCGCACTCGCACATGGGCGGACGGTGCATCGCCAGCAGGATCGCAAGCACCAGCGCCATCACCGCCAGCGTGGCGAACAGGGCGCGGCGATGGGGGAGGAGCGATGCCGTGTTGAGTGCCATGCCTGCTGACTGCACGCGAAGCTTCCCATCCGCAAGCATGCGCAATTGTGTTTTTCCTCATCGCCCTAGGTCGTAAACTCATAAATGCCAGTCACGAGGTTTGAGGCAAAATGGCTCGGCGCGAGGAGGAGAGGCGCAGGAATATGTCGATATTTCCAGCCTCTCCGACGCTGCGCTGGGCCATTTTGGTCAAATCCCTGCGGGACATCCAAATGGCTTCCATCTCGAACCGAAAGGCGCTTGCGATGGCAGCAAGCCGTCGCGGCGCGCCTTTCGGCCCGATATGTTCGCCATTTGGATGCCTCGTGACTGGCATTTATGAGTTTACGACCTAATCATCGCGGAATGATCACTCGCCGCGCCATGCATTTCCTTGCCCGCCTGTCCGCCCCCGTCGCATTCGCGATGCTTCTCGGCCCCGCGCCGGCTGCCGCCGAAGAAGAGGCGAGGCTGGTGCAGGCGGCTCAGACCAGTGCCTATGAAGACCTTTACGCCGCCATGCGCGAAGGGGTGGACGATACGGTGATGATCGAGAACATCCTCGATACGATGATCGCCGAGATCAGGCGGCAGGCACCCGAATTCGCCCTGCTGGAAGAGGAAGAGCCGCAATTGATGAACAATCTGCGCGGCAATGTCCGGCCCGTGCTGATGGATTATTCCGAACGTGTGCGCGTTGCCTATCTTCCGGAAATGATCGCGGTATTGCAGGGCGGCCTGACCGCCGCCGAAGCGCGCGATCTGGCCGCCTTCTATCGCTCGGAAGTGGGGCAGAAGCTGCTGGCAGGGGTGAGCGGCAGTTTCACCGGCGAGGAAACCATGCGCGGCATGGGCGGCGATTTCGACCAACAGGTAGACACGGAAGCCGTCGCGCGAGACATCAGGTCCGCCAGTGTGAAGGCCTATCTTACGCTGACGCCTGAAGAGCGCCAGGAAGTGGAGACCGTCTTCGCCCAGAATCCGGCACTGGCCAAGATGAATGCGCTTCAGCCGCGGATCAACGCCGTGCGTGCCGCAATGGAAAACGAAGCCATGACGCCGGAGGAAGAAGCGCGCATGGACGCCGCGCTGGATGACACTTTCGCGCCGTTCTCCGACGATTTGCCTGACGAGTAACGACAGGCAGCCCCCGGGCATTGCGCGAGCCGCCTCATCGGCTAAAGCCATGCCCATGAACGGGCGCCAATTCGATATTGCCATTGTGGGCGGCGGGCTGGCCGGGGGCTTGATCGCCGCGGCGCTGGCACGCAGTCGGCCCGAAGTATCGGTAGTGGTGGTGGAAGCGCAGCAGGTGCTGGGCGGCAATCATCGCTGGAGCTGGTTCGAAAGCGACCTTTCGCCCGAAGGCGCCGCCCTGCTCCACCCTTTCCGCAAGGTCGAATGGGACAATGGCTATGACGTGGCCTTTCCCGGCCGTGTCCGCACGCTGTCCTCGCCCTATCGCTCGCTTGCCTCGGCGGAATTCGACGCCGGGCTGCGCCGCATGCTGCCCGATGGCGCAATCCGCATAGGCCGCGAAGTGGTGACGCTGGATGCGGCGGGCGTGATCCTGGACAATGGCGAGAGGATCGGCGCGCGGGCCGTGATCGATTGCCGGGGCCAGCCCAGATCGGCGCACCTCACCGGCGGCTGGCAAATATTCCTTGGCCGCCACATGCGCACCCGTGCTCCGCATGGGGTAGAACGCCCGATCATCATGGACAGCACCATCGAACAGGTGGGCATTGCCGATCAGGGCGCATACCGCTTCGTCTATGTCCTGCCTCTCTCCAGCCAAGAGCTGTTCATCGAAGATACCTATTACGCGGATAGCCCGCTGCTCGATCGCAGCCTGCTGTCCGGCCGGATCGACGCCTATTGCGCCCGCCATGGGTGGGAGGGCGATCTACTCGGCTCCGAAACGGGGGTTCTGCCGGTGATCACGGGCGGGAACTTCGGCGCCTATCAGGCGGAACGGCGGATCGGCGGTGTCGGCCGCGCAGGTGCGCTGGCGGGCTTTTCCCATCCGCTGACATCCTACACCGTGCCCTTCGCGGTAGAGACGGCGCTGGCCATCGCTCGCGATGCCGATCTTCCGGCAGACCAGATGGCCGCCATGCTTGAAGCCCGCGCGCGCCATCACTGGCGCGATACCGGCTTCTATCGCCTGCTGGGCAAGATGCTGTTCGGCGCCGCCGACCCGACCCAGCGCTGGCGCATATTCGAGCGGTTCTATGGCCTCCAGCAGGGGCTGATAGAGAGATTTTATGCCGGGCGCTCGACACAGCTCGACAAGGCGCGCATCCTCATGGGCAAGCCGCCGGTTCCCCTTACCCGCGCGCTGGGCGCATTGCTGCAGAAAGGCACACCAATGAACGGGCAGGAGGCCGCATGACCCCCGACCTGGCTCCCTATCCCGGAAAGAAGGCCTGCGTCATCGGCGCCGGCTTTGGCGGGCTGGCACTGGCGATCCGCCTGCAATCGGCAGGCGTTGCCACCACCGTGGTGGAAGCGCGCGACAAGCCGGGCGGGCGCGCCTATTTCTGGGAGCGCGACGGCTTCACTTTCGATGCCGGGCCCACTGTCATCACGGACCCGATGTGCCTGCGCGAGCTGTGGGCGCTGACCGGGCATGAGATGGACGACGATATCGAGCTGATGCCGGTCATGCCGTTCTACCGGCTCAACTGGCCCGACGGGACGAATTTCGACTATTCGAATGACGAGACCGCGCTGCAGGCCGAAATCGCCCGCATCTCCCCCGCCGATATCACCGGCTATGAGGATTTCCTGCGCTATTCCGAAGGCGTCTGGCACGAAGGCTATGTGAAGCTGGGCCACGTGCCCTTCCTGGACTTCGCCTCCATGCTCAAGGCAGCCCCGGCGCTGGCCAAGTACCAGGCATGGCGCTCGGTCTATTCGATCGTCTCCAAATATATCCAGTCGGAGAAACTGCGCGAGGCGTTCAGCTTCCACACCTTGCTGGTGGGCGGCAACCCGATGACCACCAGCAGCATCTATGCCCTGATCCACAAGCTGGAAAAGGATGGCGGCGTGTGGTGGGCGCGCGGCGGCACCAACCGGCTGATCGCAGCCATGGTCCGCCATTTCGAGCGGCTGGGCGGCACGATCCGCCTGCACGATCCGGTCAAGGCGATCCACACCGTGGGGACGACCGCCACTGAGGTGGAAACCGTCAGCGGCTGGAAGGAACGCTTCCACGCCGTCGCCAGCAATGCCGACATCATGCACACTTATCGCGATCTTCTGGGCGGCACCAAGCGCGGGGCGGACGAAGCCAAATCGCTGGCGAAGAAGCGCTTTTCGCCCAGCCTGTTCGTGGTCCATTTCGGGATCGAGGGCACCTGGCCCGGCATCCCGCACCACATGATCCTGTTCGGCCCGCGCTATAAGGGCCTGCTGGACGATATTTACGAGCATGGCGTGCTGCCCGTCGATTTCTCGATCTATCTCCATCACCCCACCGTGACCGATCCATCGATGGCGCCGGAAGGCAAGAGCACCTTCTATGCGCTGGTGCCGGTGGCCAATATGGGCAAGCTGCCAATCGACTGGGAACAGGTCGGCCCCGTGCTGGAAAAGCGCATCCTCGATGAAGTCGCCCGGCGGCTGATCCCCGATCTGCATGACCGGATCGTCACCAAGTTCCATTACGCCCCGCGCGATTTCGCGCTGGATCTCAACGCCCATGTCGGCAGCGCCTTCAGCCTTGAGCCGATCCTGACGCAGAGCGCATGGTTCCGCGGCCACAATCGCGACGATGTGATCCGCAACATGTATCTGGTAGGAGCGGGGACTCATCCCGGCGCCGGCATTCCCGGCGTGGTCGGCAGCGCCAAGGCGACTGCCAAGCTGATGCTGGAGGACATGAAGGAATGAAACCGCTTTCCGCCCTTTGTGCGATTGCCCTGCTGGCCGTTCCCGCGGGCCTTTCCGCCGCCAACTGGGAAGAGGTGGAGCGGCTGGCCGGCGACATCGCCGTGGAAATCGACACGCAGAGCGTGGCCAAAGCGCAGGATGGGGTAACGGAAGTCACGCTGGGCACTTTCCGCAAGGAACTGCCCAACGGTGTGATGCAGACGGATGTGGCAGTGGACTGCAAGGGGCAGGCCGCCAAGATCCGCGGCATCCGGCTGCTGCAGGGCGATGTTGTGGCGACCTCCAGTTCCACGCCCGGTGCGGAATTCCGCCCGGTGAATTACGGCAGTTCCGAAGCAATCTATTTCAAGGCCCTGTGCGGCCGCGAAATCCCCGCTCCCGAAGGTGCGCAGGCGGAAGCGGCGCCCGAATGATCCGCCGCCTTGCCGTCTATTGCGGGTCTGCTTCGCCCGCCGATCCCCGCTATCTGCAGCTCGCGCATGAAGTGGGCGCAGGCCTTGCCGCGCGCGGTATCGGCGTGGTCTATGGCGGCGGCAGGCTGGGCCTGATGGGGGCAGTGGCCAGCGGCGCTTTGGAGGCCGGGGGCGAAGTGATCGGCGTGATCCCCGATGCGCTTTCCAGCAGCGAAATCGCCAATACCGACTGCACCGAGCTGCACATCGTTTCCGGCATGCATGAACGCAAGAAGGCCTTCACTGACCTGTCGGATGGCTTCGTCACCATTCCCGGCGGCGTCGGCACGATGGACGAATTGTGGGAAGCGGTCAGCTGGGCGCAGCTGGGCTATCACACCAAGCCGGTGGGGCTGCTCAACGCCTTCGGCTATTACGATCACCTGATCGCCTTCAACCGCCACATGGCCGAAACCGGCTTCGTCCGCCCGGCCCATCAGGGCATTCTGATCGCGCGCGAGACCCTGCCCGATCTGCTGGACGCCATGGCCGCCTATGAACCGCACCGCCCGATCTTCGCGATGAAGGCGGACGATTTGTGAGTTCTTTTCGTCATTGCGAGGGGCCGAAGGCCCCGCGGCAATCCAGGGCAGTTACAGGCGGCACTGGATTGCTTCGTCGCTCCGCTCCTCGCAATGACGTTTGATCGCCCGACCCTCGTCGCCCAGGCGCGGGATACGATCCGCGAGGGATCGAAAAGCTTCGCCGCCGCGAGCACGCTGTTCGGCCGCACCACGCGTGAGCGCGTATGGCTGCTCTATGCCTGGTGCCGTCGCTGCGACGATCTGGCCGATGCGCAGGACATGGGCGGCACTCTGGGCGATCAGGCCGGCGCGCATGACCGGCTGGCGGAAATCCGCGACCTGACCGCAAAGGCCTTTGCCGGGCAGCCCACAGGCGATCCCTGCTTCGACGCCTTCGGCCTCGTCGCCCATGAATGCGGCATCACGCCTGCCATGGCGGAAGATGTGATCGCAGGCTTTGCGCTCGATGCCGACGGCTGGCGCCCGCAAAGCGAAGGCGACCTGATGCGCTATTGCTTCCACGTGGCAGGCGCGGTGGGCGTCATGATGGCAGTGGTGATGGGCGTGCCCGCCCGGCGCGAGGATGTGCTGGACCGCGCCTGCGACCTTGGCCTGGCCTTCCAGCTGGCCAATATCGCGCGCGACATTGCCGAGGATGCCGAAGCCGGGCGCTGTTACTTGCCTGCCGAATGGCTGGCAGAAAAGAACATTCCCGAAAATGAGATCATGGCGCCCCGGCACCGACCTGCCCTGGCCGAACTGGCCGCGCGGCTGGTGGCCTTGTCTCAGGAACACGAACAGGCATCGCGCATCGGCGCTGCGCAACTGGGCTTCCGCCAGCGCTGGGCGATCCTTTCCGCCGCCGGTATCTATGGCGCGATCGCAACCGAAGTCGGCCGCCGGGGCGAAGCCGCGTGGGACGAGCGGGTCCACACATCCGGCCGCGCCAAGCTGGGCTTCGTGGCCAAGGGGCTGGCCGCCGCGCTGCTGCCCCCGCCCCGAATGGACGCCCTACCCAAATGGAACCGCCGCCAGCTTGCCGCAATGGCCCGCGCGCCGGGCTGACTTAAGCCCGCTTGCCTCCCCGCGCAGGTGCAGGCAGTCTCCCGCAAAACATAGAGGGGAGAGAAACATGGGCGAACCCGGTGCCGAACAGGCGCAGGTCCACAAGACCGAATGGAAAGTGATCGCGGCATCGTCGCTCGGCACGGTGTTCGAATGGTACGATTTCTACCTCTACGGCCTGCTCGCCACGATCATCTCGGCCCAGTTCTTTTCCGGCGTCAATGAAACCACTGCCTTCATCCTCGCCCTCGCCGCCTTTGCGGCGGGCTTTGCCGTGCGGCCCTTCGGCGCGCTGGTATTCGGGCGGGTGGGCGATCTTGTGGGGCGCAAGAACACCTTCCTCGTCACCATGGGCATCATGGGCGCATCCACTTTCGCCGTGGGCCTGCTGCCCTCCTATGCCAGCGTGGGCGTGGCCGCGCCGCTGATGCTGGTCGGCCTGCGCCTGCTGCAGGGCCTCGCGCTGGGCGGGCAATATGGCGGGGCGGCGACCTATGTGGCGGAACATGCGCCAGAGGGGAAACGCGGCTTCTATACCAGCTTCATCCAGACCACCGCGACGCTGGGCCTGTTCTCCAGCCTGCTGGTGGTGATCGGCACGCGCGAGGCACTGGGTGAGGAAGCCTTTGCCCAATGGGGCTGGCGCCTGCCCTTCTATGCCTCGGCCCTGCTGCTGGTCGTCTCGCTGTGGATCAGGCTGCAACTGAACGAGAGCCCGGTCTACCAGAAAATGAAGGCCGAAGGCACGACCTCCAAGGCCCCGCTGACCGAGGCATTCGGCAATTGGAAGAACCTGCGCATCGTGCTGATCGCGCTGCTGGGCGCCGTCGCCGGGCAGGCGGTGGTCTGGTACACGGGCCAGTTCTACGCGCTGTTCTATCTGGAAAAGATCCTGAAGGTAGACGGGGCAACCGCCAATGTGCTGATCGCCGCCGCGCTGGCCATCGGCACACCCTTCTTCGTATTCTTCGGCTGGCTGAGCGATCGCATCGGGCGCAAGCCGATCATCATGGCGGGCTGCGCGCTGGCGGCGCTGACCTATTTCCCGCTCTTTTCCGCCCTCACTGCCGCTGCCAATCCGGCGCTGGCCGAGGCACAGGCCAAGGCGCCAGTGGTGGTCCATGCGGACCCGGCGAGCTGCTCGGTGCAGTTCGACCCCATCGGCAAGACCAATTTCAACACCACCGCCTGCGACATCGCCAAGTCCACGCTCGCCAAGGCGGGCATTCCCTATGAGAATGCCGCGAGCGGCAGCGGCGAGACGACTATCGGCGCGATTACCATCCCGGCGGACGACATGGAAAGCTATGGCGAGCGGCTGACCATTGCCGTGGCGCAGGCGGGCTATCCCGCACAGGCCGATCCCGCGCGCACCAATACACCGCTGGTGATCGCCATCCTTGCCGCGCTCGTCCTGCTGGTGACCATGGTCTACGGCCCCATCGCCGCGTTGCTGGTGGAACTGTTCCCCAGCCGCATCCGCTATACGGCGATGAGCCTGCCCTACCACATCGGCAATGGCTGGTTCGGCGGCTTCCTGCCCACCATCGCCTTTGCCTGCGTGGCCGCGACGGGGAATATCTATGCCGGGCTGTGGTACCCGGTGGGCGTGGCGGTGCTGACCTTGCTGGTCGGCCTGCTGTGGCTGCCCGAGACGTTCCGGCGGAAGATCGATCACGAGGGGTAAGACAAGCTCCTCCCCGACACGGGGAGGGGGACCACCCGCAGGGTGGTGGAGGGGCACCTGCCATAATCGCGACGTTTCGCCTGCCGGACGTGCCCCTCCACCATGCTTCGCATGGTCCCCCTCCCCCGTTGGGGGAGGATTTAGGAACCCATGAACTGCGCCACGCTCGCCCGCTCGGCCTCGCTCATATGCAGGCCCAGCTTGCTGCGCCGCCAGAGCACGTCCTCTGCTGTGCGCGCCCATTCGACCTCGCGCAGATAAGTGACTTCGGCTTCGCTCAACCCCGCGCCAAAATGGCGGCCGAGATCGCCCCACGCTTTCGCCTTGCCCAGCCATCTCCCGGCCCGCGTGCCATAGGCGCGAATGATGCGGGTCGCCTCCACTGTCGAGAGGAACGGGTGCTGCCGCTTCAACTCGTCTGCCAGCGCCGCCTGCCCGTCCACCGGGAAATCCCCGCCGGGTAGCGGCGCCCCTGCCGTCCATCCGGGGCCAGACAAGGCTGGGATGCGCCGCGCCAACGTGTCCACTGCCGCTTCCGAAAGGTGGCGGTAGGAAGTGATCTTGCCGCCGAACACATCGAGCAAGGGCGCGCCCTCTTCCGGCGGGGAAAGCGGCAGGCGATAACCGCGCGTTGCCGCCTCCGGCCTGCCCGATCCGTCGTCCACCAAAGCGCGCACGCCGGAATAGGTCCACACGACATCGGCAGGAGTCACGCGCCTGGCGAAATAGCGGCTCGCCGCCTCGCACAGATAGGCGATCTCGTCTTCAGACGCCTCGATCCGGTCCAGCGGTCCAGTGTGATCCCGGTCAGTCGTTCCGATCAGGGTAAAGTCCCGCTCATAGGGAATGGCGAAGCAGATGCGCGTATCGGGCAGTTGGAAGATATAGGCGTAATCATGGTCGAACAGGCGGCGCGTCACGATATGCGATCCTCGCACCCGTCGCAGCGAGAAGCGCGGCGCCTGCCCCGTCAGCCGCGCCACATCGTCCGCCCCCGGCCCGGCAGCATTCACCAGAGCGCGGCCGTGGAATGTTCCCGCGGGCGTTTCCACTGCCCATAGCTCACCCTCCCGCCTGATCGCCGTAGCGGGCGTGCGGGTACGGATTTGTGCCCCGCGCTCCGCCGCGTCGAGCGCGTTGAGTACGACCAGCCGGGCATCGTCCACCCAGCCATCCGAATATTCGAAACCCCAATGCAGCGAAGGGGCCAGCGCCGCGCCTGCGGGATGGTGGCCCAGCCGGATCGTGTCGGCGGCGGGCAAGCGCTTCCTGCCGCCGATATGATCGTAGAGCAGCAGCCCCAGCCGCAGCATCCAGCGCGAGCGCAGATGGGGCATCCACGGCAATACGAAGCGCATCGGGCGGATGATGTGCGGGGCAATGCCCCACAGCACTTCCCGCTCCCTCAGCGCCTCTCGCACCAGCGCGAATTCGTAATATTCGAGATAGCGCAGCCCGCCATGGACCAGCTTGGTGCTGGCGCTGGATGTGCCGCTGGCAAGGTCCCGCGCCTCCAGCAGGAGGACTTGCGCCCCTCTCCCCTGTGCATCGCGAGCGATCCCCGCGCCGTTGACCCCGCCGCCTATGACGATGAGGTCGAACGGCCCGGTCATCCCGCGCGGCCCATCAGTGGATATGCACCGGCGGACCCGGCCGCGGATGGAGGCGGCGGAACAGGCGGCCCTTCTCGCTATAGAGCACCAGCAGCAGCGCAAAAACGCCCGCCAGCAGCAACGCCCAGGCGAGCGGGCGGGCCGTGCCGTCATAGTTCTGGCCGATGACGAGGCCAATCAGCGCGGCAAGCACCATGCGCAGGAAGGACTGGATGGCACTGGCCGCCCCGGCGATCTCGGCAAAGGGCTGCATCGCGATCGAGCCGAAATTGGCGCCCAGGAAGCCCAGCAGCGCCAGGTTGCAGGCCATCAGCGGCAGGAACCACAGCAGCGAGGCGCTGTGCGGCGAGTGGGAGACCCACACCTGCAGCGCGCTGATGACGATGAATACCAGCAAGCCCGCATGGCTCACCCGGCGGGCGCCGAAACGCTCCACGATCCGCGAATTGACGATGCTGGAAATTGCCATCGTCGCCGCCGTTCCGCCGAAGATATAGGGGAACATGTCGCCCGCGCCGAAATGCTCGCCCACCAGCTGCTGAGCCGAATTGACGTAGCCGAACACGGTGCCGATCACCAGCGAGGTGCCCAGCACATAGCCGATCGCCTGGCGCGACGTGGCCGCGATATAGAGATTGCGGGCGAGGATCTTCGGCTGGATTTCCTGCCGGAATTCAGGGTGCAGCGTTTCGGGCAGGCGGATGCCCGCCCAGATCGCCATGACCACGCCCATGACGCTCAGCCCCACGAAGATCCAGCGCCAGCCCGCCACTTCCAGCACGAGCTGGCCCAGCGAAGGCGCGATCACCGGCACGGTGATGAACACGGCCGAGATCATGGAGAAGACGCGCGCCATCTTGTCGCCTTCGAACTGGTCGCGAATGATCGCGCCGGGCAGCACCATCAGGCCGGCCGAGCCGAAGCCCTGGATAATGCGCATGATCAGCATCTGGTCGAAACTGGTCACGAATGCGCAGGCGACGCCGAAAACGACATAGCACAGCAGCGAAACCATCAGCAGCTTCTTGCGGCCGAAACGGTCCGCCAGAAGGCCGGGAATCAGTGTGCCGGCACCCGTGGAGAGCAGAAACAGGCTGACGATATATTGCCGCTTATTGGCATCGAGCATGCCGAATTCGCCGGCAATCTCGTCAATTGCGGGCAGCATCCCGTCGATCGCCAGTGCGTGCAGCGCCATCAGCATGGCGGTCAGCACCACCAGCTCGGTATTGCCCAGCACGCGCGGTGGGGAAAGGTTGGAATCCGTTGCCATGCGCGCCCATTGCCCGCTCTTACAAGGCATGGCCAGTGAGAATTGTTGCAAGTGCTAACAATTTTCCTGTCGTTCGGCGCACTCTACCTTTCGCGGCCGGGGTGACGGGAGGATCGTTCGGCGGTAACCTGCCGCCAACGCCATGGACCGCGACGAACACGACGATGGGGAGGCCGCACTGGGCCTCAGGAAGATCATCCATGTCGACATGGATGCCTTCTTCGCCAGCGTGGAACAGCGCGACGATCCCGATCTGCGCGGCAAGCCAGTGGCGGTTGGCGGCGCGACCGGGCGCGGTGTCGTGGCGGCCGCAAGCTATGAAGCGCGCAAGTTCGGGGTCCGCTCGGCCATGCCGTCGCTGCGCGCCCAGCAGCTCTGCCCCGGGCTGATCTTCCGCAAGCCGCGCTTCGATACCTATCGCGAGGTCTCGCAGCAGATCCGCGCGATCTTCCGCGACTACACGCCCCATGTCGAACCGCTGAGCCTCGACGAGGCCTATCTCGACGTGACGGAGGATCTCAAGGGCATCGGCTCTGCCACCCGCATCGCTGAACTGATCCGCCAGCGTATCCGCAAGGAAACCCAGCTCACCGCCAGCGCCGGAGTGAGCTACAACAAGTTCCTCGCCAAGCTGGCCAGCGACCAGAACAAGCCAGACGGCCTGTGCGTGATCCGCCCCGGCCAGGGCGCCGCTTTCGTGGCCGTGCTGCCGGTGCGGCGTTTCCACGGCGTGGGCCCGCGCGGGGCGGAAAAGATGACGAAGCTTGGGATCGAGACCGGTGCCGATCTGCGCGAAAAGGACCTGCCTTTCCTCAAGCAGCATTTCGGCAGCTTCGCCGACTACCTCTATCGCGCGGCGCGGGGGATCGACCTCAGGCTGGTGCGCGCAAATCGTCCGCGCAAATCTTTGGGCGGGGAACGCACTTTCATGGACGATATCTCGTCCGGTCATTCCCTGCACGAAACGCTGGACCATATTGCCGATATCGTCTGGAGCCGGATCGAGGAGGCTCAGGCGCGCGGACGCACTGTCACCCTGAAGCTGCGCTTTACGGATTTCCGCATCGTCACCCGCGCCCGCTCGCTCACCCATTTCGTGAGCGGGAAGGAAGAATTCGCGAAGCTCGGCCATGCCCTGTTGAACGAAATGCTGCCCCTGCCCCTGCCGATCCGGCTGATGGGCCTCACTCTGTCAGCGCTGGAAGGCGAGGAAAGCAGCACGCCGCATAAGGACATGGCGCAATTGTCTTTGCTCTAGTCCGTCAGCATCCCGAGCGCCGCATCCACCAGCGCCACCCGCCCTTCCGGCAAGGCATCGAGCGGAAAGAAGCGCGCCTCGGCGATCTCCCGCCCATCGGGGCGAAGTTCACCTTCCAGCCGTGCGGAATAGATGTGGCTGACGCAGGGTGCCCCATGGAGCAGCCTGCGGTTCACGCCCAGTGCCAGCAAGCCCACGGCCTTGCAGCCCAGTTCCTCCGCGATTTCGCGCCGGACTGCCGGCTCTGGCATTTCGCCGCGCTTGAGGCCGCCGCCCGGCAGGGTCCATTTGCCCGAGCCATAGGCATGGCGCACCAGCAGCACTTCGCCCGCATCGTTCAGCAGCGCGACGTTCACGCCGCTCAATTGCGGCTTGGCCAGCCGCCACCACGCCTTGCGCAGGCCGTGGGCCAGCCGCAGCCCGGCCCGGTGCAGAGGTGCGGGGATCAGGTGAAGCATGTGACGGGCTGGCGCGCGGCCCCCAGCAGGCGCGCCACGGGCAGGTCGTTCTTACCGTCCAGCGCTGCCAGGAATAGGGCGCGCTTGTCTTCCCTCCGGATCACAAAGAGGATTGCATCGCTGGCAAGCAGCGCGGGAATGGTCAGGCTAACCCGGTCGAACGGCGCCTCCGGCGGCAAGGGATCGGGCGTCAGGCGGCGCACCTTGCGCGGATCGTCGACCTTGGGATCGGTATTGGGGAAGAGCGAGGCGATATGCCCGTCCCCTCCCATGCCCAGCCAGGCCAGCGCGAAATGCGGCGGCGCGCTTTCGGGCGTCAACGCCAGCACTTTCGCCCCGGCAGGCTCCAGCAAGGCACGGATGCGGCCGACATTGCTGGCCGGATGATCCTCCGGCACGATCCGGTCGTCTCCCGGCCACACGGCGACACGCCCCCAATCGAGCGGCATGGCAGCAAGCTGTTCGAGAATGGGGAACGGGGTCGATCCGCCGGGCACGGTAATAGCCACACCCCCTTCTGCCTGTCCGAGCGCGGCCGAGAGTTGGTCGTGGAGCCAGTGAGCAATCGCGCGATCGTCCGCGCCGTGGATCATATGAGGCCGAGTCATCGGCCAACCCTATCACAGGCTCGCCTTACGGAAAGGCCGCCGCAGCATTGCCACGGCGGCCCCGCTGTCCAGGATCCAAAGGGCCAGGCCGAGCAGTTATCCCACGCGCCGGGGGTTCGGTGGCTGCGGGCAGGCTGCGGAAGGACACCTTTCGATAAGACCGCAACGCATGAGACGGCGCGAAAGTTCCGGCGCGAAATCGGAAGACAACCTAGAGGATTCCCCGCGCGGCAAGGCCCGTCCAGACGGCCGCCAGCAGCATGGCGGCGGCGATCGAAAGACGGACCGCACGCAGGTTCACATGCCGCTCCATCTGGCCGCCCAGCGCCCATGCCAGCGTCAGTGCCGCGCCGCCGCCCAATGCCCCGCCCAGCCCCGCAAGCGTCGGCGATCCGGCCGATGCGGCAAAGGCCACGATCAGGAAACGCGCCGCATCCGTCAGCTGGCGCGAAGCGATCACCAGCGCGATGGCCACGAAGGAGCGCGTCGGCTCCGCCGGGTCGCGCAGACGCACCGGCCAGGCAAGCTCGCCCGCGCCCAGCAGCAGGGCCAACGCCACAAACATTGCCTTGCCTTCCGGCGGCATGAGCTGCGCCAGGCCCGCCCCCGCAAAAGCCGCAGCGGCGGACGTCGCCACGCTGGCAATCCACCCGGCCAGCAGCAGTGGTCCGCTGGCACCGAGCTTGCCCGCCAGCATGCTCACCACCCGCTGGTCCCGCCCGCCGGTGGCGGCGAGGAAAGTGGCGAGCAAGGCGAAGAAAAAGGCGGGCATGACGGCAAGCCTAGCATGGCGTGCATCGCCCGGCACTGGCCAATCGCGCCTCGAATGCCTAGCTAGGCATGGATATGAGCGTGGCAATGGACATGAAACGCGGAGCGTGGCGCTGGATTTGCACCCTGCTGGTGCTGATCGCGGCCGCGCATGCCGTGTTGCCTGCGGGCCAGCCCATGCAGCGCGTCAGCGGTTCCGCCTTCAGCGCATCGACCGCCGATGTCGCCGTGGGCTGCAGCACGCGGGCGGAAGAGCGCAGGCAGGCACAGCCTCAGCCCGCGCCGCCGCTGCCCGCTGCCTGCGTCACGCAGAGCCCTCCGCTGGCCGCGCAATTGCCCAGCCGCCCCTTCGCACCTCGCCCGGATACACGCGGCCCCCCGCTTTTCGAGACGACCCTTTTCCTTCTCAGTCCCAGGGCACCGCCCCTCGCCTGACCGGCCACCGGCCGCACATCCGCTGCGGCCAGATTTCCCGTCCGGACAGGATATGACACATGAGTTCCGACAATCCCGCCGCCGCCGAAAGGCGTGCGGCTGCCGAGCGCCTGCTCGAACGCTACCCCGACCTCGATGGCGAGGAGCTGCAGGCCCTGATTCACTATTTCCGCAGGGAAGCGTCCTCGCTCGATTGCGCGCTGGTTTCGTCCAATCACGCAGTGCTGGGCAAATATCGGCAATTCTGCCGCGATCACTATCTCAGCCGCCTGCGCCCGCGCGAGGTTGCGCTCGTCGCGACGGGCATCGTCACAGTGGTGGTGCTGGTGATCCTCTATCTGGTCTACGGCCAGACGCCCTGAGCAGCCCCCGGGGCGGCCCCGCAAGGCAAGCCGCCCCGGCCCTGCAAGCAGAGGCTATGGATCAGCCGGTGAAGGGAATGGAGCGGGTGAAGGGAATCATCCGCAATAGTCTCTCATGAATCTCCGCGGTTTCCCCTCGCATTCCGGGCGTTTTAGCGATTAATCTTCGCTGATGGCTGACGAGCATAGAAATCAGCATTGGATTCCCGAGGTCTACTCGCGGGCATGGTGCGACCCAAACCGCCCCGGAATCATTCACCGCTATAACTCGGACGGGAAATACGTCGATTGGCGGCCGGTGAAGCGCGTATTTTCTCAAGACGATTTGTATACGATCTATGGAGAGGCCGGCGAACGTGACGTTCGCGTTGAAACCGAATTCCTTCACGCTCGCGAAACAGCTTTCGGAAGGATCAGGCCGAAACTCGAGAATGGAGACGAACTGACGGAAATCGAACACGCGGAATTGTTGATCTTTGTGGCGAGCTTACATCGCCGCTCACCTGAAGCGCGAGATCACTGGCAAAGGTTCATGGACCAAGTACTGAAGGTCGGCGATGATATGGATCGCCATCTAAAGGCGTTGCCTCCGGATGAGCGGCGAGAGGTCGCCAAAGGTCTCCGATCGATAAGTTCATCGAACGACAGCACGAGCATTTCTCTAGAAGATTGGCGAAAGAAAACGGCCGCTCAATTCGGCGAATGGCTTCCTAACCACATGTTTATCGAAGCAAAAGCTATGACCGGAATGGGAATGGTAGTTCTTCAAGCGAGCGCTGACGCTGGCCAATTCATCACTTCAGACTCTCCGGTGACATGGTGGGATTACGAAAATCCGCCGGGGCACCGGCTCGGAATTGGTCACCCAACAATAGAAGTCACCCTACCAATTTCACCATCGACATGCATTCTTTTCCGTCACGGTGATGCCGGCACCTACCAACTCAACGCGGAAGGAGTGGCAGAAATCAATCACCGCACGCTTCATGGGTGTCGAGAATTCTTTATCGCGAACTCACCCAATGTCGTGGTCGAATGGCACCAAGCCCCTCGATGACAACCCGCTCGCGCACCAACACCTTTGGCGATGGAGCGGGTGAAGGGAATCGAACCCTCGTATTCAGCTTGGGAAGCTGCTGCTCTACCATTGAGCTACACCCGCACTATCAAGCACTTGGCGAGGCGGAGCCGGTGTGTATCACATCCCGGTTATCGCCTGACCCTGTGAGATGGCGGGCGAGTGCCACGACCAGCGGCGCAACGTCAACCTCTCTCTTTCGCTTTTGAGCGCAGAGACGCCGCGCTCGCTCAACCTCCCGCCTTGTACGCCACCTGATCCATCGCGCCGAAAGGCGTAGCTCCCACGGAATCGCGAGCCTCCATCCGCACCCGGTCGCCGAAATGCATGAAGCCGGTCTGCGGCGCGCCGTGGGCGATGATCTCGATGGCGCGGCGTTCGGAAATGCAGCTTGAGCCGACCTGGGCATAGGCTTCGTTCGCCACTGTGCCCGATCCGATGATCGTGCCCGCCACAAGATCGCGCGTGGCGGCGGCATGGGCGACGAGTTCATGGAAGCCGAAGCCCATTTCACGGCCATTGGCCCGGCCAAAGGGTTCGCCGTTCCACTCAATGGCGAGATCGAGGCACACGCGCCCGTCCTTCCAGCCATCGCCAAGCGCATCGGGCGTGACGGCGAAGGGCGCCATGGAGCAAGCGGGCTTGGCCTGAATCCAGCCGAACCCCGTCTTCATTTCCGGCACGGCCAGCGCACGCAGCGACCAGTCATTGATCTGCACGATCAGCTTGATGTGGTCCATCGCATCGCGCGCGCTGGTGCCCATGGGCACTGCATCCACGATCACGCCGAACTCGCCTTCGAAATCGATGCCCAGCGCCTCGTCAGGGAAGGGTATCGGCGCCGAGGGGCCATAGAAGCGATCGGACAGGCCCTGATACATCAGCGGCTTGTCATGCTCGATCCGCTCGGTGCCGAAAGCGACCTGCATCAGGTCGGCATGGGCCTGGAAGGCGGAACCGTCGAGCCATTGCCAGGAACGCGGCAGGGGTGCCCGCAGGCTGGCCGGATCGAGCGAGCGCCCCTCGCCCGCCTCTACGCGCGCGGCGAGGCTGCGCAGGTCCCCCTCCGCCGCATGCCACTGGCCGATAGCCGCAAGCAGGCTGGGCCAGCGCGGCCCGGCGGCAAGCGCGCGGGTGCCGTCAGCCGAGACGACCACCAGCTCTCCATCCGGCGTGCCGTTCTCGCGCGTGGCCAGGCGCATCAGAGCCCATCCTCGAACTTGCCGTCGATCAGCACGAAGGCGATGCGGCAGGGCTTGCCTGAACGATTGGCCCAGCCGTGATTGGTGCCACGCTGGATCACGATGTCGCCGGGGCGGATCACTGTCTCGCCCTCATCGACGATCAGGGTCAGTTCGCCTTCGAGCATGATGCCGTAGTCCACCGTTTCCGTACGGTGCATGAAGGCATGGCGCGAGCCCGCGCCGCTGTGAGAAGATACGTCCGTCTCCCCCACTTCGGCGAAATGCGCGCGCGCTTCCTCGGGGGTCATCGTATCGAAACTGGCATCGTCGGGCGGGATATCGAGCACGCGGATACGCGTCCCGCCAGTGGGCGGGGAAAGGCGAATGCCTTCCTCCACCGGTTCGCCCGAAGCCCGGTCGATCCGGGCAGGCGTCTCCTGCGTGTTCCAGATTTCGTAGAACAGCGGGCCCCGTTCTCCGCCGATGCGCTGGATACGCGCGGGCGCACCGTCTTCCTGAATGATCGCTGCCCCCTTGGCGTCATGCCCGGTCACGATCCTGCGCACAGGGGTATTCATCATCTGCTTCTCTCCCGCAACCACTTCGTTTGGGCCGCTTCTTGTGGCCGCTTCTTTCAGGCCGCCCTGTTCACCCTGTATGACCGCCAAGCTGCCCGGCCAGCCAGTCGGCGATATAATCGCGCGCGTAGGACATGTTGTCTGCCCCAACATGCTCCACCCCGCCCTCGCGCTCGGTGAATATCTTGAGTTCACGCAGCGGGGCATTAACCAGTTGGGCATAGCTGCGATCGGCATATTCCAGCGAGATCTGTCGGTCTTTCTCGCCATGAGTGACGAGGAAGGGCACCCGGATGCGCTCCATCACGCCTTCCAGATGCATCTCCTCCGCGCGGGCGAGGAATTCCTCCATGTCCTTCGCCCCGAAGGCCCACATTACATGCGCCCAGTAATGCGGCACGGGATTCTCGCCCTCGCGCCGGATGCGCTTCTGCTGCACCTCGGCCCAATTGTGGTTCGCACCCCAGACGGCGCCTGCCGCAAAGCGCGGCTCGAACGCCACGGCGCGCGGGGCGAAATGGCCGCCAAGGCTTATGCCGGTCATCGCGATGCGATGCGGATCGGCGTCGGGCTGCGTTTCCAGCCAGTCCACCGCGCGCGATGCCCAGTTCTCGCTATGGGGATCGACCGGCAGGCCCTGAAGACGCAGCGCCTCGCCACTGCCGGGCTGGTCGACGCACAGGGTGGAGACGCCGCGCCGGGCCAGCGCCTCTGGCAGGCGCGACCAGTAGAGCAGTTCCTTGCAGCTATCGAGGCCGTTGCAATAGACCACCACCGGATGCGGCCCCGGCCCGGGAGCCCTTGTGTAGAGCGCGGGCATGGTGCCGTGGGCGAGCGGGATTTCCACTCTCTCGCGGTTGATCCGACCCAGCGCGGTCGAGCGGTCGAAGGCTGCGCGGGCACGCAGATAGGTCTCCTCCCGCCCCGCACTGCCCTGCGCCTGCATCCGTTCCGCCACCAACAGATAAAGCGCGGCGCGTTCCAGCTTGTCGGACGCGGAAAAGCCACGGCCCTTCGCCTCATCCTCGTCGGCAAGCTCGATCAGCCTGTCGGCCACGCGGACCCATTGCGCCATGAATTGCGGCGTGCCCGCATCGGCACCGCTATCGGCAGCATCGCGCAGGGGCAGGCACATATCCATGATCTCGCCGATCTGCGCGCCGCTCTCCAGCGCCATGGCCACCGACAGGTTCCAGACATAGTTCGGGAAGAATTCGAACAGCGCCATTGGCTCAGACTCCCGCCGGCTGAAACAGGCGCGCGTCGGGCGCGGCGTGCGGCATGGTCTGCGGTCCGCCAACGCCGACGCCCCACTGGTCCATGATCCGCGGTGCGGGGGCATGGACCTGCGGCTGGTGCGTCTCGAAATCGACCTCTTCCAGTTCGGCCGTATATTCCACCGCGAAGCCGCCAGGCGTGACGAAATAGCTGAACGTATTGTCCCCCGCCGTGTGCCGCCCCGGCCCCCAGCGGATTTCGATATCGTGCTGCTTCAGGCGGGAGATGCCACGCATCATCCCGTCCACACCCGCCATGTCGTAGGCGACGTGGTTCAGGCAGGGCGGCCCGGGCAGGATCGCGATCCGGTGATGGGCGGAATTGCAGCGCAGGAAGCACATGAAATCGCCCAGCCAGTCCGAAACGCGGAAGCCCAGCACATCGGTGAAGAAGCGCACCAGCGCCTGATGATCGGGCGAATGGAGCACGATATGGCTGATGCGCAGCGGAATGCCTTCCCAGCGTTCAACCTCGCGGCTTGAACCGACCTCAACTCCACTTGAGATTTCAAATGGCAGGCCATCCAGGCTGAAGAATCGGAAGCCATAACCGCCGCCCGGCCCCTCCAGCGCCTGCGGACCGTGGACGATGCGGCAGCCGGCTTCTGCGACCTTGCGGTGCAGTTCCTCCACATCGGCGGGCCCCGCAGCCGCGAGCGCGATCACGTCCACATGATCGGCATCCGATGCGCGCAGGCGCACCACGTGATGCTCACTGCTTCCGGCGGCCTTGAACCACGCCATACCCTCGGCCGAGGCGACCTCTTCCAGTCCCCATTTCGCGGCATAGAAGGCTCGCTCGGCATCGAAACCGGTCACGCCGTAGCCGACATAGCGAATATCCGTCACACGGCTCATGGCCTGTCCTTTCTCAGATCGGTTGTGCGGTGAAGTGGAACATCTCGGCGGTCGCCTTGGCATTATCGACCAGCGGGCCCTTGCCGAGCTGGCCCATGCAGATGGCCAGGCTGGCGCGCACGATATAGGCGCAGCGATCGAAGCGGCGGGCGCGATAGGCCGTCAGCGCTTCCTCGACAGTGGCATGGCGGGCAAGCTCCTCTGCCAGCACCAGACTGTCCTCGATCGCCATGCCCGCGCCCTGCCCGAGATGCGGCGTGGTGGCGTGGACGGCGTCGCCCAGCAGCACCACCCGGCCCTTGTGCCACGGCCCTTCCACCAGCATGCCTTCCAGCGGGCGATAGACAACGCCATCATCGTCAGTGATCTGTTCCGCCAGATCGCGGATCGCCGGAGCGCAGCCTTCAAGGCGGGATCGCATGGCCGCCGCCAGCCCCTCGCGCGGATAGCGCGGGTTTCCCGGCTCGGGCGTGGTGGCATAGAGATACATCACATCCTGCCCGATGGGAACAAGGCCCACGCCGATCCGGCCATTATAGGCATGCAGTGCGTCCAGCCCCGGCGTGCGGGGCAGATTGTATCGCCACACCGCCTGTCCGGTGAATTGCGGCGTTTCCGCCTCCGGGAACAGCATCGCACGGGTCTGCGAATAGACGCCGTCCGCCCCGATCACGAGATCGTAGGTGCCGCTGCTTCCATCCGAGAATTCTACCCGCACCCCTTCAGCGCCATTGGCAATTTCGCTGGCCGTCACACCCAGCCGCACCTCGGCCCCAGCCGCCAGAGCAGCATCGCCCAGCAGCTTGTGCAGCGCGGGCCGCCCCACGCCAAGATTGGCGGGATAGCTTTCCAGCAGGCGCGGCGAAGGAACGCGGGCGATCCTCGTACCGTCAGGCATAAAGACTTCCACTGCATCGAAGCCGACGCCGGATGCGACATAGCCTTCCAGCAGCCCAAGCTCAGCCACGGCACGCAGCACATTGCCCTGTTGGATGATCCCCACGCCATAGACGGACCAGCTAGGGTCCTTCTCGATCACCGTAACGGCGAAACCGCTCTGGCGAAGGGCAATGGCCGATGTCAGCCCGCCAATCCCGCCGCCGATGACCAGCACCGACAAATCCTGCATCCTATGCCTTCCCGATTCTTCTCCGTTGGGGAGAAGGTAGGGCAGACAGTTCAATCCGAAAAAGCGATTGATATTATCATATTCAATCAGATTGATTTATATTTGGATTTGCGTGGCCTCGCGCCGCAATTCGCCACGCAACCAGCGCAGGCCTTCGTCCATCTCCCGCGCCCGATGGAATTGCATCGCTTCGCGCATGACCGGGAAGGGGAACGGAATTTCGGCAATCGCCAGCGGGAAATGGGCCACCAGCAGGCGGGCCAGCCTCTCATGCACGATGGCGATCCGCTGGGTCCCCTCGATCAGCCAGGGCAGCATGGTGAAGCTGCCGCAGGTGATCTCCACCCTGCGAGCGTAGCCCATCTGCTCGATCTGGCGATCAGCGAAGGACGGCACGCGATTGCTGCCGACATGGACCGCAACATGCCCCAACCTGCCGAAATCCGCCTGAGAGAAGTGCCCCGCAAAGGCGGGATTATCCGCCCAGCCGACGATCACCTGCCGCTCCTCGCACAGCAATTCGCAGGGCTGGCCCGGCTGTGCAAAATCTTCGGGCGTCACGATCAGATCGGCTTTGCCTTCCATCACCAGCTGCGCGGCTTCCTCGGCCGGCAGCATCAGCTCGAGCCTGATCCCCGGCGCCTCCTGCGCCAGCCGGGCGGCCAGTGGGGCGACGACCGAGCTGGTGATATAATCCGAAGCCACAATGCGGAAGGCCCGCCGGGTGGCGGCCGGATCGAAGCGCGCGGAGGCGGTAATCAGCGCCTCCGCATCGCCCAGCAACTGGTTGATCGGCCCGGCAAGGCTTTCTGCATGCGGCGTGGGATGCATCCGCCTGCCATGGACGACCAGCAGCTCATCCTGGAAATAGTCCCGTAGGCGGGACAACGCCGCGCTCATGGCCGGCTGGCTGACATTCAGCCGCCGGGCCGCGCGCGTGACGTTCCGTTCTTCCAGCAACACCTGAAAGGCGAGCAGCAGGTTGAGATCGAGTCCCTTGAAACGCATTTCCCATCCGTTTCATGGATTGAAATCCATGGGAACAAGAAATACGCGTGATACCCGTGCAGGTCAGCCTTGCAACACCACGGCGCCATCCTTGCGCGCCAGCGCGAAGCGATTGACCACCAGCGTGCGGTAATCGGGCTTGAGCACCGTATCGACCGCCACGAAGCTTGCCTGCCCGCCCGCGCGCGTCAGTTCGAGGCGGACATAGCCCTGATGCATGTTGTCGGTCCAAACCACCTCGGGATTGTGATCCGCGAAGACCTTGTCGAACTTCACCGAAAGCTCCGGCCCGAAGCCGCTAGCCATGAAATCGCCGGGCGAGGTAATGCCCGCCGTGCCCAGTTCGACGCCCGCCGGGCGGCCAGAGGAATCGGCCAGTTGGTTGGCCCAGAAGCTGTGACTGTCGCCCGTAAGGAAGACCAGATCGCCCGCGCCCGCCTTGCGGCTGAGATCGTAGAGCCGCTCGCGCGCCCATTCGTAGCCATCCCAGGTGTCGGGATAGAATGGCAGGTTCCACTTGCCCTTCCACGCCAGCGCCCGCGCTTCCAGCGAGGCATCGGCGGCAGGTTCCGCCATCAGGCCGAGCGCCACCACGTCAGGCACATTGGTGCGCGCGATGGGCATCGGGTTGCCGATCAGGCGCCAGGGCTGTCCGCCTGCCACGGATTGCTCGAGCGCAGCGGAAAGGTCCGCCTCAAGCTCGGGCGCCAGCATGGTGCGGCCCGGCGCACCGATCACGTCCTTCACCAGATGGCGGGCGTCGTCGGCGCTGGCGATCTTGTCTGCGTAATCGAGATAGTCGACCTGCAAGGCGCGGGCCGTGTGGCGGGTTTCCAGCGTGAACAGGGTGGCCAGATCGCCGAAGCTGTAGCTGCGCCAGAACTGCATCCGGCTGCGGCCCTTCTGCGCCAGCCATTCCGGTTCGCGCACGGGCATCCATTCAAAATAGGCCTGGATCGAGGCCGCGCGGCGGGCCTGCCAATCGCCTTCCTTGTCCGGCTGGTGGTTCTGTGCCCCACCAGTCCAGGGATTGTTCGCGCTTTCGTGATCGTCCCAGCAGGCAAGCAGGCTGTGCGCGGCCAGCATCACCTGCGAACCGGCATCCGTCTTGTACTGGGCATGGCGGGTCCGATAGTCCGACAGGCTGACGATCTCATGCGCCGGTTCATGGCGGCGGCCGATCGTGCGGCCGACATCGTCGCCCCAGCTATCCTGCCCATATTCGTAGATGTAATCGCCCGTGTGCAGCACGAAATCGACGTCCGCGTCGCGCGCAATCGCATCATAGGCGTTGAAGAAACCGAAGGGGTAATTGGAGCAGGAGGCAAGCGCGATGCCCAGCCGGTCCAGCTGCCCTTCAGGAAGCGTCCGGGCCCGGCCCACGGGGGAAATCGCATCGCCAAGCTGGAAGCGGTAATAATAGGCCGCACCCGGCTCCAGCCCGTCGGCCAGCAGCTTCACCGTATAGTCACGCTCCGGCCCGGTTGTGGCGGTGCCCTGCTTCACGATCTTTTCGAAGGCAAGGTCGCTCGCCAGCTGCCAGCGCACCTCCGGCGTGCCTTCCGCCGTCACGCGGGTCCACAGCACCACGCTGGTCCGATCGGGATCGCCGCTCGCCACGCCGTGACGGAACACCGGATTGGCCGACAGGTCATGCGCCGCCGCACGCCAGGGAAGAGTGGCGAGGAAAGTCGTTCCGGCAAGACCGGCAAGAGTGGTGCGGCGAGTGACGGGGGCGGCAAAGGCCATGGTGGGAGCTCCGGTTGCGGGATCTGGTTAGAAAGACATTGAACCGGCCATGTTTCAGCCAGATGGAAAGGGCGCCCCCGCAAAGGAGCGCCCCGAATTCCATGCCGAAACCGGACGGGCAGGCACGGCGGAGAATGACCTCCGCCGTGCCCGGCCGGATCAGAAGCCGGCCTTGACGGTCACGAAGACCTGACGGGGAGCACCGACCAGCAGGGTCTGGCGGTCGCCCGAATTGCCGTAGCCGCCCGAACCGATGGTCGAGATATACTGCTTGTCGAGCAGGTTGGTGGCGTTCAGCTGCAACTCGATCTTGTCGGTGAAGCGATAGCCGATGCTGGCATCGGCCAGCAGGCGTGCATCTACCGACTGGTCGTTCAGGTAAGTGAAGTAGCGTTCCGACATCCAGTTGAGGCCGACGCGGCCGAAGATCGTGCCATCGTCATAGGCCAGTTCGCCACGCAGCATATGTTCGGGGCTGTCAGTCAGCGTCTTGCCCTTGATGGCGGAAATCACGTTGCCATCGCCGTCCAGCACGTCGTCGCGATAGGTCGCGTCGGTGTAGCTGTAGGACGCATAGAGCGAGAAATTGCTGCCCAGCTTGAGATCGCCCGCCGCTTCGAAGCCGATCGAACGGACCGAACCGACATTCTGCAGCGCGCTGGGGTTGCCCTGGATCGAGGAGCCGACTGCGACCGAAAGCAGGCGGTTCTGGAAGTTCACCAGATAGACGCCGATCACGCCGTTGAAGCTGGAGGTGTTGTAGCGCAAACCTGCTTCATAGGTGTCCGAGCTTTCTGGCTTCAGCGTATCCTTGATCGCATCGAACCCGGCCTGATTGGTCGAGAACGGGCCAGTCGTGGTGGCCGAGGCATAGGCCCGGGTCGATTGCGTGAAGCCGGCGAAGACTTCGGCATTATCCGACAGTTCGTAGACTAGGCCGACATGCGGCTGGAACCAATCTTCCGCCGTGATCTTGCCTTCCGGATAGCTCGCCTGCACCACGGCATCGGCTTCGTTGGTGACCTTGAAGCCCTTCCAGCCCAGATTCACCTTCAGCGATCCGAGGTCGATCTTGTAGGCCACGAAATATTGCAGCGTGTCAGTGGTGAAATCGAATTCCCACTGGGTGAAGAACGGGTTCTTCGGATAATCGCGGAATGAGAAGCCCGGATCGGTGCGGCTTGCCAGCGCGTAGAAGCGGCGGGCCTGATTGAACTCATTATGTTCGTACCAGCCGCCCACGCTGACCTGATTGCTGCCTAGATCGATGTCGAGCGAGCCGAAGATACCGCCACGGTCGATCTCATATTCGGTGGTGCGAACCGAGATCGGCGTGCCGTTGGGGCTGGGAACGTAAGGCGTCGCCCACAGGCCCATGCCGCGATTGTTGTGGTAGTACCCCTTGACCGAGAGGTTCACCTTGTCGCCCAGCGGCGCCTTCACGCCCAGCGAGGCGACAAAGTCCTTACGCAGGCCTGCCGCATCGTAATAGGCATCGTCGACATATTTGTAATTGCCCGGGAACACCTTGCCCGCGGCCGGATTGCTCGGCGCAAGGCCGGTAATATCCGAAAGACCGTCGGCACCCGGCAGGCCGGTGGTGTTATTGAAGGAGTCGATATTGTTGGCAACGTCGGCGAGTTGGATCGCCAGAGCATAATCGCCGAACAGATTGTCGGAATCGTAGCCGAGCCGGTCCAGCATATCGAGCGACATGTCCTGGTAGTCCTGCTCGCGGCGGTCCGAATAGCTCAGCCAGCCGTCGACTTCGGCCTGACCCACCGGGATCACGACCTTGGCATTGACCATGTGCTGGTCCTGCGTGCCCTTACCCTTGTACTTGTCGGTCGAGCCATAGGCATAGCTGACAAAGCCGCGCGGGCCATTGGCGCTGCCGGCATTGAGGCGCACGAAACCGCGCATCGTATCGTTGCTGCCGTAAGTGGCGGCAGCGTCGGCGGCGAAATGGTCTTCCGGATCGCGCGAGAAGCTCTGCACGGTGCCGCCCAGATTGTTGGTCGACTGCGTGCCCAGCGTGCCCGCGCCCTGCGACACTTCCACGCGGCCCACGTTTTCGGGGCTGATCACGCGGCTGATATGCAGGCCGTTATGGTTGCCATAGGTCATATCGCCCAGCGGGATGCCGTCGAACGTGAAGCCCAGCTGGTTCTGGTTGAAGCTGCGGATCGAAACGCGGGTGGACCATTCGTAATTGCCGAAGGGGTCGGCCGCCTGGAAGTTGACGCTGGGCAGCTTCTCGATCGCCTTCAGCGGGCTGGTGCCCGGCAGCAGGGTGACGATATCGTCCGAGGAGATTTCCTGCACCTGGCGGGTTTCGCCCTTGCCGTAGACGACGATTTCATTGTCGGTCGTCTCGGCGGCCGCCGCTGCTTCTTCGGCATGGGCGGAATTGGCTAGCGCGAGGCAGGTCAGACTGGCGCCAATGAGCACGCCCGCACGGAGCTGATGGAGTCGCATTTTGGTCCCTCATGGTTTTTTGTTGCAGCGCGGCATTGACGAGGGATTTTGAAATGCGAGGGTCAGTTTAGGGACGGAATCGTGACTTTCTTGACAGTTTAGTTTCAAATGAGAACTTGTGCTGCATCGCAGAAGAAAGGTGCCGCCTGACCGGCCCCACAGGCGCACGAGAAGGCCCGCCGCGATGCGGCGTTATGGCTCTGTGCATCGCCCCGCGAAGGGCAGGCGGGATCAGTTACCCGACGAGTTGCGTTCGCCGGTTTCGCTGCCGGTCTTGGCGGCGTCGGCCTGATCGGCCGTGATCTGCGCGACAGGCTTGGTGTCGGTGCTGGCAGGCTTGTCGTCATCTTCGGCCATGCCCTTGCGGAAGCTGCGCAGGCCCTTGCCGAAATCGCCCATCGTTTCCGAGATCTTGCCCCGGCCGAACAGGATCAGGATCACCACGGCCACGATCAGCCAGTGCACCATGGAAAAGGAACCCATTTCGAATCGCTCCACCGTTAGGTCGGTATTTCTGGCGCGCCTATAACCGAACCATGCAAGGAAAGTGACAGAATTCGAGTTCGGCATTTCCCGCCCGGCCGCATCGCGCTAGTGCTCGCACATGGATCTGGGCCCGCTCAATCACGTCGGCGTCGCGACGCCATCCATTGCCCGCAGCATCGCCTTCTGGCGCGATGCGATGGGCGCCACCCAGATTTACAACCCCTTCCCCATGCCCGAACAGGGTGTGACGGTGTGTTTTGTGGACATTCCGAACACTCAGATCGAACTGCTGGAGCCGCTGGGAGAAAACTCCCCCATCGCGAAGTTCCTTGAGCGGAACCCGGAAGGCGGCCAGCACCACCTGGCCTTCGAAGTGCCTGACATTGCCACCGCCCGCGCCGCCTTCGAGGCACAGGGCAAGCGCATCCTGGGCCCCACCCGCATTGGCGCGCATGGCACGCCGGTGTTCTTCCTCCATCCCAAGGATATGGGCGGCGTGCTGACCGAGATCATGGAAACACCCGCACATGGCTGACAAGTCCGACTGGCAGGCCCGCGCGGAAAAGGAAGCCAAGGGCGCGGACCTCACCTGGCACACGCCGGAAGGGATCGCGGTCCAACCGCTTTATACGGCAGAAGATGCGCCCGCCGACCCCGGAGTGCCCGGCTTCGCCCCCTTCACGCGCGGCCCCTATGCCAGCATGTACACGGTGCGGCCCTGGACCATCCGGCAATATGCGGGCTTCTCCACGGCGGAGGAATCGAACGCCTTCTATCGCCGCAACCTCGCCGCCGGGCAGAAAGGCCTGTCGGTCGCCTTCGACCTTGCCACTCATCGCGGCTACGATTCCGATCATCCCCGCGTGGTGGGCGATGTCGGCAAGGCAGGCGTGGCAATCGACACGGTCGAGGACATGAAGCTGCTGTTCGACGGCATCCCGCTGGCCGAGATGTCCGTTTCCATGACGATGAACGGCGCCGTTATCCCGATCATGGCCTTCTTCATTGTCGCGGGCGAGGAACAGGGCGTGCCGCGCGCCCAGCTATCGGGGACCATCCAGAACGACATCCTCAAGGAGTTCATGGTCCGCAACACCTACATCTATCCGCCCGAGCCATCGATGCGGATCGTGAGCGACATCATCGCCTTCTGCTCGGCCGAGATGCCGAAGTTCAATTCGATCTCGATCAGCGGCTATCACATGCATGAGGCCGGGGCGACGGCAGTGCAGGAACTGGGCTTCACCATTGCCGACGGCAAGGAATATGCGAAGCGCGCCATGGCCGCTGGGCTCGACATAGATTCCTTCGCCCCGCGCCTGTCCTTCTTCTTCGGCATCGGCATGAACCTCTTCATGGAAGTGGCCAAGCTGCGCGCCGCCCGCGTGCTGTGGTGCAAAGTGATGGAGGAACTGGGCGCGAAAAACGAAAAGTCCAAAGCCCTGCGCACCCATTGCCAGACCAGCGGCGTCAGCTTGCAGGAGCAAGACCCCTATAACAACGTCATCCGCACTACGGTGGAAGCACTGGCCGCCACTCTGGGCGGGACGCAAAGCCTGCACACCAATGCGCTGGACGAGGCGCTGGCCCTGCCGACTGACTTTTCCGCGCGCATCGCCCGCAACACCCAGCTTATCCTGCAGGAGGAAAGCGGCATCACCCGCGTGGCCGATCCTTTGGGCGGGAGCTATTATGTCGAGGCGCTGACTGCCGCTCTGGTGGAGGACGCGGGCAAGCTGATCGCCGAAGTGGACGCCATGGGCGGCATGACGCAGGCCGTCGCCAGCGGCATGCCCAAGCGCCTGATCGAACAGGCCGCCGCCGCGCGTCAGGCCCGCGTGGACCGGGGCGAGGATGTGATCGTGGGCGTCAACAAATACCGGCTCGCCGAGGAGCAGCGGATCGAGACGCTGGAAGTGGACAATCACGCCGTGCGCGAAAGCCAGATCGCGCGGATTGCCGCCGTGAAGGCCGGGCGGGACGAGGCGAAGGTGCGGGATGCGCTGGCGGCGCTGACGGCGGCTGCCAAAGCTGCTCCCCCATCGGGGGAGGGGGACCGTGCGCAGCACGGTGGTGGGGGCGTGCCCGAAGGCAATCCCCCTCCGTCATCGCTGCGCGATGCCACCTCCCCCGGCGGGAGAGGATCTGGGATGGCTCCAACACCCGCTCAGCCTGAGCCTGTCGAAGGCCACACGCCAACGCTTCACCCAGCCGCCAACCTCCTCACCCTCGCCATCGAGGCCGCCCGCGCCCGCGCCACTCTCGGCGAAATCTCCGCCGCGCTGGAGGACGCCTTCGGCCGCTACGGCACCCAGCCCCAGCCGGTCGGCGGGATTTACGGCCCCGCTTATGGCGATGATCCACGCTACCAACAGGTGCTGGACGGCGTGGAAGCCGTCACCCGCCGTCTCGGCCGGAAGCCGCGCCTGCTGGTCGCCAAGATGGGGCAGGACGGGCATGATCGCGGGGCAAACGTCATCGCCAGCGCCTTCACCGACATGGGCTTTGACGTGATCAGCGGGCCCCTGTTCCAGACCCCTGCCGAAACCGCCGCCCTCGCCCTTGCCGAAGGGGTGGACGCCGTGGGCGCCAGCAGCCTCGCCGCCGGGCACAAGACGCTGATCCCCGAACTGATCCGCCACCTGCGCGAAGCAGGCCGCGCCGACATCAAGGTGGTGGCCGGCGGCGTGATCCCGCCGCAGGATTACGACTTCCTGCGCGAGGCGGGTGTGCAGGGGATTTACGGGCCGGGCAGCAATGTGGTCGAATGCGCGGCGGATATGCTGCGGTTGCTGGGGCATAATATGCCGCCTGTGGGGGAGTAGACGATGATCAGCTTCCCTCCTCGTCACCCTGAACTTGTTTCAGGGTCCATTTCTCCCCATGCGATGTCAGGGCGGGAGGAGAGATGGATGCTGAAACAAGTTCAGCATGACGATGTGAGAGGCAGCATCGCCGTTATCTCGTCATTCCAGCGAAAGCTGGAATCGCAGGCCCCCACGTCCAGCCCAGCGGCCAGAGACCCCAGCTTTCGCTGGGGTGACGGCTTGTAGGAGCCGTCATGTTCACCAAAATCCTCATCGCCAATCGCGGCGAGATCGCCTGCCGGATCATCCGCACCGCGCGGCGCATGGGGATCGCCACGGTGGCGGTCTATTCCGATGCCGATGCGCGCAGTCCGCATGTGAAGCTGGCGGATGAGGCCGTGCATATCGGCCCCTCCCCCGCCGCGCAGAGCTATCTCCTGCCCGAGAAGATCATCGCCGCCTGCAAGGCCACCGGGGCCGAGGCCGTCCATCCGGGCTATGGCTTCCTGTCGGAACGGGCGAGCTTCGTGGAGGCGCTGGAGGCGGAAGGGATCGCTTTCATCGGCCCGCCGCCCAATGCCATCGCGGCGATGGGCGACAAGATCGAGAGCAAGCGTCTCGCGGCGGCGGCGGGCGTGAATGTCGTCCCCGGCTTCGTCGGCGAGATCGAGGATACGGAACATGCCGTCCGCATTGCGGGCGAAATTACCTATCCGGTGATGATGAAGGCCAGCGCGGGCGGCGGCGGCAAGGGAATGCGGCTGGCATGGTCCGAACAGGACGTGCGCGAGGGCTTCGAGAGCGTGAAGCGCGAGGGCCTCAACTCCTTCGGGGATGACCGCGTCTTCATCGAGAAATTCATCGAAAGCCCGCGCCATATCGAAATCCAGGTTCTGGGCGACCGCCATGGCAATATCGTCCACCTGAACGAGCGTGAATGCTCCATCCAGCGCCGCCACCAGAAGGTGGTGGAGGAAGCCCCCAGCCCCTTCGTGACGCCCGAAATGCGCGCCCGCATGGGCGAGCAGGCGGTCGCGCTGGCGCGGGCGGTGGGCTATCATTCGGCGGGCACGGTGGAACTGATCGTCAGCGGCGCGGACCCAACTGGCGAGAGCTTCTATTTCCTCGAAATGAACACCCGCCTGCAGGTGGAACACCCCGTTACCGAGGCGATCACCGGGATCGATCTGGTCGAACAGATGATCCGCGTGGCGGCGGGCGAGGCCCTGCCCTTCACGCAGCAAGACATCGGGATCGACGGCTGGGCCATCGAGAACCGCGTCTATGCCGAGGACCCCTATCGCAATTTTCTGCCCAGCACCGGGCGGCTGGTGCGCTATCAGCCGCCTGAAGCGGCCTCACACCAACAGCCGTTCGCCCTGAGCCTGTCGAAGGGCGCGGGTGAGGCTGTCGAAGCGCGCGTGCTTCGACAGGCTCAGCACGAGCGGGGATTCGTAAGAATTGACGATGGCGTCACCGAAGGCGGCGAAGTCTCGATCTTTTACGACCCCATGATCGCCAAGCTGATCACCTGGGCCCCCACACGCAGCGAAGCGGCGGACCTTCAGGTGCAGGCGCTGGACGCCTTCCGGATCGAGGGGCCGGGCAACAACCTCCACTTCCTCTCCGCCCTGATGCAGCACCCCCGCTTCCGCGCGGGCGAACTGACCACCGGCTTCATCGCAGAGGAATATCCCGAAGGCTTCATCGGCGCCCCGGCCTCGCCGGAACTGCTACGGGCTCTTGCGGCCATTGCGGGAACCATCGCCACGATCGATGCCGACCGCGCGCGGCGGATCGACGGGCAGTTGAATGGCCCGCCTGCCCCTCCGGGCGACTGGCAGGCAACAATCGACGGGACGGATTATCTGGTCAGCATTGAGGAGGATGCGATCACGGTGGATGGCGAGCCGGTGGAGATCGCCTTTGAATATACGCCGGGCGACCGGATCATCTTCGCCGAGTTGGACGGCGCTCCGCTGACGGTTCAGGTCACGCCGAAGCGGCTCGGTTACATGCTCTCCACGCGCGGTTTCGGTACGCATGTGCGCGTGTTGAACGCCCGTTATGCGGCTTTGAGTGCACATATGATCGAGAAGGAGGCGCCCGATCTCTCGCGCCTGCTGATCTGCCCGATGCCCGGACTTCTCGTGGCATTACATGTGGTTGAAGGGCAGGCCGTGGAACCCGGCCAGCCTCTGGCCACGGTGGAGGCGATGAAGATGGAAAACCTCCTGCGCGCCGAAAAATCGGGCACGATCAGGCAGATCAACGCCTCGGTCGGCGCCAGTCTGGCAGTGGATGCGGTGATCCTGGAACTGGACTGACGTCCAGTTCCCGAACCACGCACCAGGCAATCAGCCCGACTTAACGCCCGCCTTCGCGCGCGCCGACGATGTCCACCGTCTTGGGCGTGCTGGAAAACAGCTCGGCAAAAGGATCGTCGCCGGTTTCCATCGTGTGCGGCTCGGTCCCTTCACGCACTGTAGTGCGGCGCATGTCGCGCTTTTCGTGTTCGTAATCGAACTCGCCGCCGCGATGCATGGTGCACAGATTGTCCCAGATCACCAGATCGCCCGCATTCCACTTCACGCTGAAGATATATTGCGGCTGAGTGCAGTGCTCGATCAGTTGCTTGATGAGCGAGCGGCCCTCTTCCGGGTCCATCCCTTCGATGTCCATGGTGTGGGCGGCAATGAACAGCGCCTTGCGACCTGACCCCTTGTGGGTGTGGACCAGCGGGTGACGTGCCTTGGGGCGTGCGTCGATTTCCTCTTCGGCAATGTCGGCGCCGGCCTGCTTGCGGCTCCACCACAGGGAATTCACGCCCACCTTGTCGGCCAGGAATTCCTTCATGTCCTGCGGCAGATCGTCATAGGCAGTGCGGGTATCGGCAAACCACGTCTCGCCGCCTTCGCTGGGCACCTGATGGGCCAAGAGCAGCGAATAGGACGTGCGCTTTTCCATGAAGGCACTGTCCGTGTGCCACAGGCGATCGCCCTTGCGATACTGGATCGCGGCCGGATCCTTCGTGATCTCGCCTTCCAGATTGAGATTGGACGCGTCGAACAGCTCACGGAAGGGCAGCCGCATCTTCATACCCTCGCGGGCGGGGACACGCTCCAGATAGCCGAAATTGCGGCTGAATTCGACGTGCTGCTCGTCGGTCAGGCCGGTGTCGCGATAGACGCACACACCGAATTTATCCATGGCATCGGTCACTTCCTTCAGCTCTTCGGGCGAGAGCGGACGGGTGATATCGAGGCCGGAACATTCGGCGCCGAACTTCGGCAGGATCGGGTTCACTTGGAGGCCCATCTGGCCTTCTCCTGTAACTTGCACGCCCCCACGGGGGAAAACGAGCGAGCGCGATTCCCCAAAGCTGTGACAGAGTCAATCTTCCCGCTGACGCCATGCCGCCCCGTCTCGGCTCTGGCGCGGCCTGGCTCGATCGGCGATAGGAAGAGGAAACGTCAAAGGAGAGGAACCCGGACATGACTACCCGCCAGCGAATCGCCCCCCGCTCGAAATTCGAGGAAGAAGTGGGCTTCACCCGTGCATTGCGCGTGGGCGACCGGATCATCGTCGCGGGAACGATCGACGACCGCATGCCCCCCGCCGAAAGCGCAGGCGATCAGGCGGACCGCATCTACACGCTGATCGGCGAATATATCGAGGAACTGGGCGGCACCATGGCCGACGTCGTGCGCGTGCGCATGTTCGTGACCGACATTGCGGACGCCGATGCAGTGAGCGCGGCCTTCTCCAAACACCTGAAGGCCACCTGCCCCACCGGCACGCTGGTGGCGATCAGCTCGCTCTACCGGCCCGAGATCAAGGTGGAGATCGAAGCCGAAGCGGTAGTCCAGGAGGGCTAACCGAGCCGGGCGGCGGAAAGGTTCGGTACATCGGGCGTTGATATTGCAGAAGATATTGCCCCCGCGAACAGATGGGAGAACACCATGAAGCTCCACCTTGCCGCCGCCTCCACCCTTGCAGCCCTTGCGTTGGCCGCATGCAGCAGTTCCGACGAGCCGAGCGAGAGTGCCACGCCGGAAAGCGAAGCACCTGCCGCGATGCCCGAGCCTTCCGCCAGTAGCGAGCCCGCAAGCCTGCCCGACGCGATCCCTGCGGCCATACAGGGCCGCTGGGGTCTGGTTCCGGCCGACTGCACTTCCACGCGCGGCGATGCCAAGGGGCTGCTGGTGATCGGGCCAGAGAAGCTCAAATTCTATGAATCGGTCGGTACGCTCGGCACGGTGAAGGAAGGCGGGGACAAGCGCCTGCTCGCCAGTTTCGCCTATACGGGCGAAGGCATGAGCTGGACGCGCGAGGAGGAGCTTGTCGTCAATGAAGGCGGCAAGGAACTGGTGCGCACCGAGCATGGCGGAGGTGCGATGCCGCAGCCACTGACCTATACTCGCTGCGAATAATGGGAGTTTTTCGATGACGCGACTTTTCGCCATACCCGCCGCTTTCGCCGGGGCCTTCGCGCTGGGCGCCTGCACCACTACCGGCGCCGAAGAACCCGCTCCGCAGCCCCGCGCCGAAGGCGAGTGCAAGGCAGAGGCCGGGCAGGCCTTTGTCGGGCAGAAGGCCACGGCAGAAACCGGCGCGGCACTGATCAAGGCCACCGGTGCGCGCACCTTGCGCTGGGTTCCGCCCCGCACCGCCGTGACGATGGACTTCCGGGCCGACCGGCTGACCGTCAGCTATGATGACGACATGGTGATCGAGCGGGTTTCCTGCACCTGACAGGCCCGCTATCGCCCTGGCGATGAGCGAGAATATCCACCACCACATCCATGGTGGCGCGGGGCACCTGTCCCTCGCCCGCCCCCGCGCGATCAACGCACTGACGCTCGACATGGTCGAGGCAATGCAGCGGGTACTGCTGGAATGGCGCGACGATCCCGCCGTACAGGCTGTGCTGATCGACCATGCCGAGGGCCGGGGCTTCTGCGCCGGGGGCGACGTGGCCGCCGTGCGCCGCTCGGTGCTGGAGGATGGCGGAGCGGAAGGCCGTGCCTTCTTCCACGAGGAATATCGGCTCAACCATTTGCTGTTCACTTATCCCAAGCCGGTAGTCGCCTTCATGGACGGGATCACCATGGGCGGCGGGGTGGGCATTGCCATGCCAGCGCAATTCCGCGTGGCGACCGAAAATACCCTGTTTGCCATGCCGGAAGGGGCCATCGGCCTGTTCCCCGATGTCGGGGCGGGCTGGTATCTTTCGCGCCTTCCCGGTCGGATCGGGCCGTTCCTGGCGCTTACCGGCGCGCGGCTGGACGGGGCGGAATGCCTCTGGGCGGGCCTTGCCACACATTATTTGCCGAGCGAGGCGCTGGCGCAGGCCAAGGTCCGGATCATCGCCGCGCCGGACGATATTGCCGCCATCCTTGGGGAGCTGTCCGTCCAGCCGCCTGAGGCCCGCCTCGCCCGCAATGCCGAGAAGATCGACCATTTCTTCGCGTCAGACCGGCTGGAGGACATCCTCGCCGCGCTGCAAGCGGACGATTCGAAATGGGCGGGCAAGGAACTGGCCACCCTGCGCTCCAAGAGCCCGCTGACCATGAAGGTCGCCCTGCGGCAGATCGCGGAGGCCCGACGTCGTCCCGGGCCTGACCCGGGACCGCTGGCCGGCGGAGGGAAACAGGCGGGCAGCGATCCCGGCATTCGCCGGGATGACGCAGAAGCCTTCGCCGAGGAAATGCGCATCGAATACCGCCTTGCCGCCCGCATGATCGCCGAACCGGACTTTGCCGAGGGCGTGCGCGCCTTGCTGGTGGACAAGGATAATGCGCCGCGCTGGAATCCCGCCGCGCCGGAAGGCATAAGCGAGGCGAAGCTGGACGCGATCTTCGCCCCTCTCCCGGAAAGGGAAGAGTGGACGCCGCTGACCTGAACGGAGAACAGCCTTGGCCGAATATCAGACCATCCTTGTCGAACAGCAGGGCGCCGTCACGCTGGTGACGCTCAACCGGCCGCAGGCGCTCAATGCGCTCAACAGCCAGGTGCTGGCCGATCTGGTCGCCGCCTTTGCCGCCTATGAAGCCGATCCGGCGCAGCGCTGCCTCGTCCTCACCGGTAGCGAGAAGGCCTTTGCCGCCGGGGCCGATATCAAGGAAATGTCCGCCAAGGGCTTTGCCGACATGTATGGGGCCGATCTCTTCGCGGGCTATGACCACGTTGTCGCCACTCGCAAGCCGTGGATCACGGCCGTGGCAGGCTATGCGCTGGGCGGCGGGTCCGAACTGGCGATGATGGCCGATTTCATCCTCGCGGCCGACAGCGCGAAATTCGGCCAGCCGGAAATCACCCTGGGCATCACGCCGGGCATGGGCGGATCGCAGCGCCTGACTCGCGCTGTGGGCAAGGCCAAGGCCATGGAGATGTGCCTTACCGGGCGGATGATGGATGCGGCGGAAGCAGAAAGCGCGGGCCTTGTCGCCCGCGTGGTTCCCGCCGATGAATTGCTCACGGAGGCCATGAAGGTCGCGACCAGGATCGCCGCCATGCCTCCGCTGGCCGCCATGGCCTGCAAGGAAATGGTCAATGCTGCCTTCGAGACTCCGCTCGGCCAGGGCCTAGCCTTCGAGCGCCGCCTGTTCGCCGGGCTGTTCGGCACGGAAGACCAGAAGGAAGGCATGGCCGCCTTTGCCGAAAAGCGCCCCGCCCAGTTCACCGGCCGGTGACCGGGCGAACCGCGCGAAGGGGCAGACCTAGCCACAGTTTGCCCCCCGCAAAGAATTTCTGCCCTGCCGCGCTCTTGCCCCGGCGCGCGGCACAAGCCATGTGCCGATGCGATTATGCAGCAATTGACGCATCTTGATCGGCTCGAGGCCGAAAGCATTCACATCCTGCGCGAGGTCGTGGCCGAAGCGCAGAATCCTGTGATGCTCTATTCGATCGGCAAGGACAGCGCAGTGATGCTGCATCTTGCCCGCAAGGCTTTCTATCCGTCGCCTCCGCCCTTCCCGCTGCTCCATGTCGATACGACCTGGAAGTTCCGGGACATGTACGCCCTGCGCGACAAGATGGCCGAGCAATCCGGCATGGATCTGATCGTCTATCAGAACCCGGAAGCGAAAGAGCGCGGGATCAACCCGTTCGACCATGGCCCGCTGCACACGGATATGTGGAAGACGGAAGGGCTCAAGCAGGCACTCGACAAATATGGCTTCGATGCGGCCTTCGGCGGCGCCCGCCGCGACGAGGAAAAGAGCCGCGCCAAGGAACGCATCTTCTCCTTCCGCACGGCCACGCATGCGTGGGACCCGAAGAACCAGCGCCCGGAACTGTGGAACCTCTACAATGCCCGCAAGAACAAGGGCGAGAGCATCCGCGTGTTCCCGATCAGCAACTGGACCGAGCTGGATATCTGGCAGTACATCATGAAGGAGCAGATCGAGATCGTGCCCCTTTACATGGCCGCCCCCCGCCCCACTGTGGAGCGTGACGGCTTGCTGCTGATGGTGGACGACCACCGCTTCCCGCTGCTGCCGGGCGAGGAGCCTGTGATGCGCTCCATCCGTTTCCGCACCCTGGGCTGCTACCCGCTGACCGGCGCGGTGGAGAGCACTGCCAGCACCCTGCCCGAAGTGGTGCAGGAAATGCTGCTGACCACCACCAGCGAACGTCAGGGCCGCGTGATCGACAAGGACGGGGGCGATGCCTCCATGGAGAAGAAGAAGCAGGAGGGGTATTTCTGATGACCGATCCTGCCGCTCTCGAACCGGTCTACAAGACCGACGCCCTGATTGCCGAGAATATCGAGGCCTATCTCGATCTGCATCAGAACAAGACGCTGCTGCGCTTCATCACCTGCGGGTCGGTGGACGACGGCAAGTCGACCCTGATCGGCCGCCTGCTCTACGATTCGAAGATGATCTTCGAAGATCAGCTCGCCGCGCTGGAGGCAGACTCCAAGCGCGTGGGCACGCAGGGGCAGGAGATCGACTTCGCCCTGCTGGTGGACGGCCTTGCCGCCGAGCGCGAACAGGGCATCACCATCGACGTCGCCTATCGCTTCTTCGCCACGGAAAAGCGCAAGTTCATCGTGGCCGATACGCCGGGCCACGAACAATATACCCGCAACATGGTGACGGGCGCTTCCACCGCCGACCTCGCCGTGATCCTGATCGACGCGCGCAAGGGCGTGCTGACGCAGACCAAGCGCCATTCCTATCTCGCCCATCTGATCGGCATCCGCCATCTGGTGCTGGCCGTGAACAAGATGGACCTGGTCGGCTACGATCAGGACGTGTTCGACGCCATCGTCGAGGAATATGCCGAATTCGCGCGCGGGATCGGGATTGAGGAATTCACTCCCATCCCCATTTCCGGCTTCAAGGGCGACAACATCACTGTCGCGCCGTCGGACAATACGCCGTGGTATGAAGGGCCCAGCCTGATCCACCATCTGGAAACGGTGGAGATCGCGGACACGGCTGCCCAGGCGCAGAGCTTCCGCATGCCGGTGCAATGGGTCAACCGCCCCAACCTGGACTTCCGGGGCTTTTCCGGCCTGATTTCCTCGGGCGAGATCACGCCCGGCAAGGAAGTGCGCGTGGTGCCTTCGGGCAAGACCAGCCGGGTGAAGTCCATCGTCACGCTGAATGGCGAACTGGACGTGGCCGTTTCCGGCCAGTCGGTCACCCTGACGCTGGAAGACGAGGTCGATTGCAGCCGCGGCGACGTGATCGCGATTGCCGACGACCCGCCGCAGGTGGCGGATCAGTTCGAAGCCACCATCGTGTGGATGAATGACGAGGCGATGATCCCCGGCCGCGGCTATTGGCTGAAGCTGGCGACGCAGACCGTCAGCGCCACGGTGGCGGAGCCGAAATTCGAGATCAACGTCAACACGATGGAACATCTGGCAGCCAAGACGCTGCAGCTCAATTCCATCGGCGTGGCGGAAGTGACGACCGACCGACCGATCGTGTTCGAACGCTACAGCGATTCCCGCACGCTGGGCGGCTTCATCCTGATCGACAAGATCACCAATGCCACAGTGGCCGCCGGCATGATCCATTTCAGCCTGCGCCGCGCACAGAACGTGCACTGGCAGGCGCTGGAAGTGGGGCGGCAGCAGCATGCGGCACTGAAGGGCCAGAGGCCTGCGGTACTGTGGTTCACCGGCCTGTCTGGCTCGGGCAAGTCGACCATTGCCAATCTGGTGGAGAAGAAGCTCCACGCGCTGGGCAAGCACAGTTTCCTGCTGGATGGCGACAATATCCGCCATGGACTGAACAAGGATCTGGGCTTTACCGAGGCGGACCGGATCGAGAATATCCGCCGCGTGGGCGAAGTGGCCAAGCTGATGGCCGATGCGGGCCTGATCGTGCTGACCGCCTTTATCAGCCCCTTCCGCGCCGAGCGCGAGATGGTGCGTTCGATGCTGCCGGAAGGCGAATTCGTGGAAATCTTCGTCGATACGCCGCTGAGCGTGGCGGAAGAACGCGACGTGAAGGGCCTTTACAGGAAGGCCCGCAGCGGCGAACTGAAGAACTTCACGGGCATCGACAGCCCCTATGAAGCGCCGGAGAACCCCGAAATCCGCATCGACACGACCCGGACCAGCCCCGAAGACGCCGCCGATCTGATCGCCGAGCGTATTCTGGGCGTGTGGACCCCGGATCTGTGACGGCGCGCTGAGAGGAGGAACGGGGGCATGTTCCTCTTCCAGGGACGGGAAGCTCACAGCCGATCGGTGGTGAAAGCCATCAGTTGGCGCGTGTTGGGCAGTATCGATACCTTCCTGCTGTCCTGGCTGTTCACCGGCAGCCCCAAGGCGGCAGGTGCGATCGCCTCGACCGAAGTGATCACCAAGATGATCCTCTATTATTTCCACGAGCGGGCCTGGAGTTCGGTCAGATGGGGCTTCAAGGAAGCGCCCGAAGACCCGGCCACCAAGATCTGAGATTGTCGCGATGACCGATGCAGAACTCGCCGCCCATCTGGCTGCCGTTGCCGGACGTATCCTGATCGAGGTGCGCGCCAGCGGCGTGTTCGAAGGCAAGGCGCTGGGTAAGGCCGGCGATCAGGTCGCCAACCAGTTCCTCGTCCACGCCCTGCGCCAGCAGCGCCCCGATGACGGCCTGCTTTCCGAGGAAGAGAAGGACAATCCGGAACGCCAGGGCAAGGCCCGCGTCTGGATCGTCGATCCGGTGGACGGTACCCGCGAATATGGCGAGGAACGCAGCGACTGGGCCGTCCATGTCGGCATGGCAGTGGACGGAGTGGCCACTCTCGGCGCGGTCGCCCTGCCCGGCCTTGGCGAAGGCGCTGTGTTCCGCAGCGATGCGCCGGTGGAGCTTCCCGCCCATCATGGCGCGCCGCGCCTGCTCGTCAGCCGCACCCGCCCTGCCGCAGAAGCACTGGCCGTGGCCGAGATGCTGGGCGGCGTACTGGTGCCCATGGGTTCCGCCGGGGCCAAAGCCATGGCCGTGATCCGGGGCGAGGCGGATATCTATCTCCATTCCGGCGGCCAATATGAATGGGACAGCTGCGCCCCTGTGGCCGTCGCCAAGGCGCACGGCCTGCACTGCTCGCGCATCGACGGCAGCGCGCTGGTCTACAATCAGGCCGACACCTATATGCCGGACCTGCTGATCTGCCGCCCCGATTGGGCGGAGCGTGTTCTGGATGCGGTTACCGTAGCCGCCAAGGGCTGAATTTGCGATAAGTCAGTGTTCAAGCGCCCCCTGCGGGCGTAGCACTGCGCGTCGACAAGTGCCGATTCCTTGGGAGAGCCACCTTGGCCAAGAACAACACGATCACTTTCTACGATCTTGCCCTGTCCACCGGGGCGACCATCAGCCCGTTCGTCTGGGCGACGAAATATGCGCTCAAGCACAAGGGCTTCGATCTCGACGTCGTGCCCGGCGGCTTCACCAAGATTCTGGAGCGTACCGGCGGCAAGACCGAACGCCTGCCCGCCATTGTGGACGATGGCACCTGGGTGCTCGATAGCTGGGGCATCGTCGAATATCTCGACGCCGAATATCCCACTCGCCCCACGCTGATCCCGCATGAAAGCGTTGCCACGGTCACCCGCGCGCTCGACGCATGGTTCTGGAAAGTGGCCACCGGCCCGTGGATGCGCTGTTTCTGCGCCAATTACCGCAATTTGGCGAACCCGGAAGATCACGAATACATCACGCACTCGCGCGAGATCATGCTCGGCATGAAGCTGGAAGACATGCAGGCCGGTTATGAAGACCGCCTGCCGAAGATTTCCGCCGAGCTGGAGCCGCTGCGTATCGCCCTGCGCGAGAGCAAGTGGCTGGGCGGTTCGCAGCCCAACTATGCCGATTTTCGCATCATGGGCTCGATCCTGTTCACGGCCTCGGTCTGCCAGACGAGCCCCGTACTCGCCGAAGACGATCCGCTGCGCGACTGGATCGAACGTTGCCTCGATCTCTATGGCGGCCTCGGCCGTCATCCGGGCCTGTTCCCGCTGTTCGGCCTCAAGCAGCGCGACGGCGATCCCGAACTGTTCGCGCCGCAGGGCGCCGGCGGCATTCACAAGCGCAATACCGGCCCGGCATCGACCAGCACCGAGACGCAGCGCATCACCGAAGGCATGAAGGCGGGCTGAGCCCCGCCGGACTGCCGGAAAAGGCCTTGCGGTGCGGCCTCTGACCCAACCGGGCGCCATGTTGCCGCAAGGCAAGGAATGGTCTTCGGAAGGCATGTCCGCCGAGGAAGCGGCTGAGCGGTGGCGCAGCCATTTTGCGGAGCGGACGGAGTCTCCGGTCGATATCACGCTCCATGGAACGGAGCGCTTTGCTGCAAGGCTCATCAGCCGCGGCGTGGGGCAGCTGCGCCTGCTCCACCTCGTTGCCCCTCCCCAGAAGGTCGTCCATCGCGAGATCGTTCAGGAACTCGCGGCGGCCGATCATCTTATCCACCTCATCTATTCCATCAGGGGGCCGTTCCACGCCCGGGCCGAAGGGCACGACTTTCACGTCGAGCCCGGCCAGTTCGCGCTGATCGACAACAGCAACCGATTCGAGCTCGACATGTATACCGAGCATGAGGCGCTGGACCTGATCATGCCGCTGCCCTGGCTCGAACAGTTCCTGCCCGATCCGATGTCCCATATCGGCAAGCCGATGGAGATGGAGGAGGGTTGGGCCCCGCCGCTTGCCACCATGCTTCTCACCATCGCCCGCGAAGGCGACAATTGCCCCATGCCGCGCACGCTGGTGGCCGAGCAATTGGGCAATCTGGTGGCTCTGGCTCTGGGAGTGAAGGAGCCGGTTTCCGTTCGCCCCAGCATGAGGCTGGCCCAGCAGATCATGCGGCGTATCGAAAGCGACTATGCCGATCCGGAACTCACACCGGAAGGCGTGGCGGCAGATTTGCGAATCTCGAAGCGCTATCTCCAGGCGCTGCTGACCAATTCCGGCACCAGCTTCGTGCGCGAGCTCAATGCGGTAAGGCTGGACAAGGCCAGCGCCCTGCTCACCGATCCTACCTCGCGGTCGCTCTCCGTGGCGGAAATCGCCTTCCGCTGCGGCTTTCTGGACCCGGGCTATTTCGCCCGGCAATTCCGCAAGCGCTTCAACGCGACCCCTCGTGCATGGCGGGAAATGGGCTAGTCATTCGATTAAATGAACAAATACGCATGCGCAAATGTCCACATTCCCCTGCGCGCGTGTCCTTCCGAATACGAATGTAATTGCACTATCCTCCGGATCGAAAGTTGCCCCAGGGCCTTTCGGGAACGCAGCATCAACCGTTCGATGAGAACATCGCCGCGCGCTTCGGACTTGCAGCATGACATGCAGGCCGGGCGCCACAAGGGCGGGAGGGGACGAACGGTATGGACCGGGGGGTGAACCCCCTTCACTTCCCGGTCCCACCTTGCAGGCGTTCCCGGGCCCTCCGCCGCTCCCAATGCCGCCTTTCCCGTGACCGCCGCGATCGACCTGTGCCATAAGGCATGCGTGACCGAGCGCGACCGCCAAGCCGATGACGACAGGGAGTGGAGCTCTTCCGGCCTCGCCAAGCGGGACGCCATCGACCAATGGCGCAGCTGGGCCGCCAGTACGATCGCCCCGATCGAGGTTACCGTTTTCGATCCGGACAGTTTCGCCGCCCGATGGGTGAGCCACGGCATCGGCCAGTTGCGCCTGCTTCAGCTCCACGCCCCTGCCCAGCGCGTTACTCATACCGGCGCCGAGGGAGCGGCCATGCGCGCCACACCTTCGATTCAACTGGTCTATTCCCTGCAAGGCGACATGAAGACTTCCATGGGCGGCAGGCGCTTCACTCTGGCAGCGGGGCAGTTCGTGCTGCTGGACAATACCCGTTTCTACCAGATGGAGATGGAGACCGAGCATCGCGCGCTGGACCTGATGATGCCGCAGAACTGGCTTGAGCGTTACCTGCCCGACGTGGGCACACATCTTGCCCGGCCGATGGACGGCCGCGACGGCTGGGGCGCCCCGCTCGGTGCCCTGCTTGAATGCCTCGTGACACGCCTCAAGACCACCACCCTGCCCCGCCCGCTGATCGCCGAGCAGATCGGGAACCTCCTCGCCCTGGCTACCGGGGTCAATGAAACCGGCGAAGGCAGCAGCCCCAAGCATCGCCATCGCGGGCAGCTGGCGCGGTTGATCCTGCGCCGGATCGAAAACGATTATGCCTCGCCCGACCTCTCGCCGGACCGGGTGGCGGCCGATTGCGGCATTTCGAAAAGCTATCTCCAGACACTGCTGGCAGGCAGCGGCACCAGCTTCGTTCAGGAGCTCAACGCTACTCGGCTCGAACGTGCGGGCGACATGCTGTCCGATCCACGTTCCCACAGCCTTTCCATCGCGGAAATCGCCTATCGCAACGGCTTCCTCGATCCAGGTTATTTCTCGCGCCAGTTCCGCAAGCGCTTCGGCATAACCCCGCGCGAATGGCGCGCCGGCCACGCGCCGCAATCCTGAGTGCAAAGCACCTTCCGCACGCACAACTTAGACAATAGCCTTGTGCTTTTGTCCTATTCATCATGTGCGTGAATCCTACCGAAGTCGGGCCTCAGGCAGTATCCTGACCTCAACAAGAAATTCCCGCGAGCACGAACTACGCGGGAACGGGATTTGAATGGAGGATGTTGGAAATGGCTGATGAAGCCAAGGGCTTTCCCTTGCCTAGTTCCCTGAAGGTCGTGCCGGGCACCGAAGCCGCCCAGGCCGCCTACCCCTATTACACTCAGTTCACTCCGGAAGACGACGAACGCTTCTGGTTTTACAACTCAATGCACTTCCCCGAGCCGATGCATCATTTCGACATGATCACGGCAGAGGCGGCCTATGTCGCGCTGGGTGCGTTCAACACCCGGGTCCATGTGCTGCCCACCGCCAAGGGGATCGACCACCGGGTCATCAACGGTCGCGTCTATATCGGCGGCGTAGCCGTTACCGACCCGGCCGAGATCGAGGAACGCGTGGGCGAGTTCCAGCAGCGTGCCTTCTATTATTACGAACACTGGGAGACTTTGTACGACCAGTGGAAGGACAAGATGAAGGCGTTGATCGCGGATGCGCAGGCGCTGCCCAAGCCCTCCCTGCCCGATTACGAGCCGCTGGAGACAACCCACACCGGCAAGGGTGTGGCAGCCAATCACGCGCTGCTCGACATCTATCAGAAGCAGATCGAAGGGTACCACCGCATGTGGCACCACCACTTCGAATTCCTGCTGCTGGGCTATGGCGCCTACATGACCTTCTTCGACTTCTGCAAGAAGGCCTTCCCCGAGATTTCGGACCAGACCATCAGTCGCATGGTTGCCGGCATGGAGGCGGAAATCTTCCGCCCCGACGAGGAAGTGAAGCGCCTCGCCCGCCGCGCAGTGGAACTGGGCGTGGACGACAAGTTCCACGATGGCATGTATATCGACGACGTGCTGGAAGCGCTCGACCAGCTTGGCGAGAGCGGCAAGGCCTGGCTCGACGAGTTGGAAGCAAGCCGCAACCCTTGGTTCAACGTCAGTTCCGGCGATGGCTTCTACCACTATCACCGTTCGTGGAACGACGACCTCTCCCTGCCCTTCGCGGCTCTGCCGGGCTATATCGAGAAGGTGAAAGCCGGCACGAATATCGAGCGGCCCACCGGGCAGCTTGTGGCGGAACGCGAACAACTAGTGGCGGACTATCGCGACCTGCTCGACACCGATGAGGACAAGGCGACCTACGATCAGCTGATCCACCTCGCCCACCGCGTCTTCCCCTATGTGGAAGGCCACAAGTTCTATTGCGAGCACTGGTACACCAACCTGTTCTTCAACAAGATCCGCGAATTCGGCGCCCTGCTGCGCGATCACGGCTTCTTCGAGAAGGAAGAGGATGTGTTCCACCTCACCCAATATGAGCTGGAAAGCGCGATCATCGACCTGATGCTCTCCTGGGGCATCGGCTCCGAGCCGCGCGGGCCCAAATACTGGCCCGCCATCGTCAAGCAGCGTGCCGCAGCCATCGCGGAATGGGCCAAGCACCCCACCCCGCCTGCTCTGGGCAATGTTCCCGATTCCATCGACGATCCCGCCATTGTCATGCTGTGGGGCATCACTCGCGAAAACCTCGACACCTGGCTCAACGCCGATGCCGAGGCGGATTCAAAGGAGCTGAAGGGCTTCGCCGCCTGCCATGGCGTGGTCGAAGGCCCTGCCCGCGTGGTGAAGTCCGTCGAGGAAATCGGCCGCTTGCAGCAAGGCGACATCCTCGTCTGCCAGGTGACCAATCCCACCTGGGCGCCGATCTTCCAGAAGATCAGCGCCGCCGTTTCCGACATTGGCGGATCAATGAGCCACATGGCCATCGTTGCCCGTGAGTACGGCTTGCCCGCCGTGGTCGGCACCGGCACCGCAACCCAGAAGATCAAGGACGGCCAGCGCATCCGGGTGGATGGCGGCCGCGGCACCGTGACCATCCTCGACGAGGAAACGGTGCTCGAGGACGCATGACGCAATGAGCAATGAAGTGAAATCGGTCGCCTGGTTCAGCGAAGTGGGCATCCACGATCGCCCCACCGTGGGCGGCAAGGGCGGCAGCCTCGGCGAATTGACCGGCGCGGGCATTGCCGTGCCGCCGGGCTTCGTCGTCACCACTCATGCCTTCGAGCTGTTCCTCAAGGCCCTCGAAGCGCGTGACAGCGTGCGCGACAAGGTCGAACGACTGGAGCCCGCCAATCTGGAAGCAGTGACGGCCCTGTCGCTGGAACTGCGTCGCCGGGTGGTGGAAGAACCCCTGCCCGCCGAAGTAGAACAGGCGATCCTTGCCGCCCATGCCGAATTGTGCGGCGGTGGGTCGGTGCCAGTGGCCGTCCGTTCTTCCGCAACGACGGAAGACGCCGAGGACGCCAGCTTCGCGGGGCTTCAGGACACCTTCCTGTGGGTGCTGACCCCGGAGGAAACAGTCCACCGCGTGCGCGAATGCTGGGGCAGCCTCTATTCGGTGGAAAGCATGACCTATCGCCTCAAGCACAAGCTGCCCGAAGAAGGCGTGGCGATGGCCGTGGTGATCCAGCAGATGGTGGATGCCCGCACGGCAGGCGTGATGTTCACTCGTTCGCCTACCAGCGGCGACAAGTCGGTCATCACCATCGAAGGCGCCTGGGGCCTGGGCAGCGCGGTCGTCTCCGGTGAAGTCACGCCCGATCGCTGGGTGATGGGCAAGATCACTGGCGAGATCAGCGTGCGCGACATCTCGCACAAGCACGCCAAGCAGGTCCCCGCGCCCGAAGGCGGCATCGTGGAAGTCGAACTGGACAAGCTGACAGCCGAAGCCCCCTGCCTTTCCGACGACGAGTTGCAGGCCCTGCGTGAAGTCGGCCGCAGGATCGAGCGCCATTACTGCCGCCCGCAGGACATCGAATGGGCCGTCGACAAGCAGGGCAACATCCTGCTGCTGCAGAGCCGTCCCGAAACCGTCTGGTCCGCCAAGGACGTCGCCCCCGTGGCAGAAAAGAAAGACAATCCTCTGAACCACGTGATGAATATCTTCGGAGGCCGCCGATGATCCTGACGGCGAAGGACATCGCGGAAATCACACGGCTGCTGGATGAATCCCAGTTCTCCGAACTCAAGCTGGAGATCGGGGACTTCAAGCTGCGCGTCAGCCGCGGCGGTTCGGGCTGGCGGCTCTATGACGAAGAGGATGCGCCTGGCGCACCTGCCCCTGCCACGCGCACCGCTGCGCCCGCCCCCTCTGCTCCCGCACCGGCGCCTGTGGCACAGGCTTCCGGCCCGGCCGCAGGCGAAGTCGACGTGCCCGCCCCACTGCTCGGCAATTTCTATTCAGCCCCGCGCCCCGGCGACCCGCCCTTCGTGAAGGTGGGCGATCTGGTGAACGAGGACAGCATCATCGGCATCATCGAAGTGATGAAGCTGATGAACTCCGTCCGCGCTGGCGTTGCCGGCACGGTCGTCGCCATCCTCGCGGAAAACGGTACGTCAGTGGAAGAAGGCCAGGCCCTCATCCGCGTGAAGACGGGCGGGTAAGGCCATGGCAAAGGTCCAGCTCGTCGAAACCTCGCTGCGCGATGGGAATCAGTGCCTGTGGGGCGCCCTTGGCGTCGATACGGCCCGCACGCTCACCATCGCCCCGGTGATGGAGCGCTGCGGCTTCAAGGCGATCGATTTCACCACGTCCACTCATATGGGCGTTGCGGTGCGCTACAAGCAGGAAGACCCGTGGGAGCGGATACGCGGCATGGCAGAGGCCTGCCCCACCACACCGCTGCAATTCCTCTCCACTGGCTTCCGCTTCATCGCCTGGGAGACCGCCAGCCCCGAATTCATGGAACTGGCCTTCCGCACACTGGCGCGCAACGGCATTCGTCGCTTCGCCCTAGCCGATCCGATGAACGATGCGGCGTCCAACGTGGAAGTCGCCCGCCTGGTGAAGCGCGCAGGCGGCGAACAGGTGGTGGGCGCACTCGTCTATACGATCAGCCCGATCCACGATGACGCCCATTATGCCGAGGCAGCGCGGATCATGGCTGCCAGCCCGGACATCGATGCGCTCTACATCAAGGACCCGGGCGGGCTGCTCACCAGCAAGCGCGCCCAGACCCTGATCCCCGCGATCATGGCCGAGATCGGTGACAAGCCGCTGGAACTGCACGCCCACTGCACTATCGGCTTGGCCGAGCAGGCCTATCTCGAAGGCGTCGAACTGGGCGCGACTGCCCTGCAATGTGCCAGCGGCGGCGCGGCCGACGGCACCTCCAATCCGCCTATCCAGCGGATGATCGCCAATCTGCGCGCCATGGGCCACACGGTCGAGATCGATGACGATGCCGTGGCGGAAGTCTGCAATTACTTCACGGCACTGGCCGAGGCGGAAGGCCTGCCCACCGGGCACCCGATGCCCTTCGATGCGGCATATTTCCATCACAATTTGCCGGGCGGCATGGTCGGCACCATGCGCCGCCACCTCTCGGACCAGCGAGTGCCCCATCTGGAAGGCGCCGTGATCGAGGAACTGGGCCGCATCCGGCGCGAGTTGGGCTGGCCCATCGTGATGACGCCCTTTGCCCAGATGCTGCAGACCCAGGCCGTGATGAACGTGACGGGCAAAGAACGCTATGCCGTGATCCCGGACGAGATCATCCGCTTCGCCATCGGCAAGTTCGGCCGCCCGATGCAACCGGTCGATCCCAACCTGATGGACCGCATCATGTCCGATCCGCGTACCAAGGAACTGGCGGCAGAGCCGGGCATGGCCGAACTATCGGACCTGCGGAAGCGTATCGGCCCGAACCTGTCAGACGAGGAATTCCTGCTGCGCGCCACCATGCCGGCCAATCTGGTCGACGCCATGCAGGCTGCAGGTCCCGCCAATCGGGTCTATAACCCCGAAACACGCGCGATCATGGAACTGGTGCGCGGCGTACTCAGCCGCCGCGACCTCACCGAAATCTCAGTCGAAAAGGAAGGCTTCCGGCTCGAAGTCGAAGCCTGATAACGGAACCCCACATGTCGCATTCCCAATTCGCAGAACCCATCGGCATTGCGCGCGGCGTGATGTTCGATCTCGACGGCACGCTTATCCTCTCCAACCGCGAGCTCGGCCAATACAAGGTCCTGCCCGGCGCGGTGGAGACGTTGGAGGCGCTGAAGAGCCGGAACATCCCCTATCTCGCCCTCACCAATGGCAGCGCCTATCCGGCAAGCCGCCAGGGCCCGCGCCTGCGCGAAATCGGCCTGCCCATCCCCGACGAGAACCTCTTCACGCCCAACAGCGTGGCCGGACAGGTACTCAAGAACCGCGGCGTGGAACGCGTGCTGGTGCTGGGCACTGATGGCGTGGCCGAGGCCCTGCGTATCGAAGGCCTGAACACCGTGATGCCAGGCGAGGCCGATGCAGAGCGCGCCGATGCCGTCTATGTCGCCTGGCACCCGGATTGCACGATGGATCACATCCATGCCGCCTGCGAAGCAGTGCTGGGCGGTGCAGCGCTCTTCACGGCGTCCGACGTGCCCTTCTTCGCCACGCAGAGCGGCCGTTCCTTCGGCTATAGCTGTGCGATCAGCGGTGCAGTTGCCCGGGTAACCGGCGTCGAACCCGAAGTGACCGGCAAGCCCTCACTCCACGCCATGCAGTTTGTTGCCGCACGGCTCGGCCTGCCGATGGCGGAAGTCGCCGTGATCGGAGACGATCCCAAGGTCGAAACCGAAATGGCCCGCCTGGGCGGTGCGATCGGTATCGGCGTGACCACCGGCACAACGTCTCTCGAAGAATGGGCGGCCCAGCCTGCCAACCGGGCGCCGCATCGCGTGATCGACCGGATCGACGCAATCCTCGAAATGGGTCTGCTAGGCTGATTTCCAGCGTCAATCAGAGGGCAGGATTACCTGCCTTCCACTTCACCGTCAGTTCGATCCCCTGCCCGATGGGCAGCAGGGCAGTTTGCAGATCGGGCTTTGCGCGGATGACCTTGCGCAAGGCCCGCGCGCTGTTACGCGCGCCTTCGGGGTGGATCATGTTGTCCGTGGCGACGACAGCCTCGTCCGCCAATTTCGGATAGACCGCCTCGAAACAGGGGACATAAAGGTCCTTCCAGATGTCGAGGAAAACGAACTCGAACGGGCCGGGATCGGCCCCGACAATGTCGAGCGCGTCTCCATTTCGAAATTCCACGAGGCTCTCAAGGCCCGCCCTCGTCAGCATCGCACGGGCATAATCCTGCTTGGCCGGATCCAGATCGACCGTAACTACGCTGGCCCCACAGGCCCGTGCCGCGTCGGCAAGGAACAGGGTCGAATAGCCGTAGCTGGTGCCCAGTTCCAGGATCGCCCGTGGCTTGCGCGCCAGCACCAATGCGTGAAGAAATCCCGCCGCCTCTGCTCCAACCGGAAGCAGGAATTCGTCCCGATGGGCGCCCATCTCCGTGGGTGCCATGCCAGACATGCGTGCGGTCTCCGCACTATGCCTCGCAGTATATTCGGCGAATATGTCGGCGACCCGGGGATCTTCGAATTTCATCCACTCTCTCCCTTCCTGTTCGGGAGAATGTGCCTCCGGTGAAAGGCAAAAGCCAGACAGCAAAAGGCCCGGAGGTTTCCCCCCGGGCCTTTCGTTTGTCGGTCCTTGCGGTTCGGATCGGGCTTAGTTGCCCGAACCCGGACCGTAGGTGATTTCGACGCGGCGGTTCTGCAGTTCGCGGACGCCGTCGGCAGTCGGAACCCGCGGGTTCGCTTCACCGAAGCCTTCGCTGCTGATCGCCGAGGACGGGATGCCCTTGCCGACAAGGTAGGTCTGAACCGAAGCGTTGCGGCGGTTCGAGAGGCCTACGTTGTACTGGGTGCTGCCCGAACGGTCAGCATAGCCAGCCAGCATGATCGGAACCGTACCGCAATTGCCATAGGCAGTCACAGCGCTGTCCAGGGTCGTCGCAGCCTCAGGCGTGATGTCCGACTTATCCCAGTCGAAGAACACGATGTACGGGCCCTTGTTGCACACCGGCGGAGGCGGCGGCGGGGGCGGAGGAGGCGGCGGCGGGGGCGGAGGAGGCGGCGGCGGCGGGGGCGGCGGCGGAGGCGGCGGAGGCGTAGCAGCCTTGCCAAACTCATGCCGCAGCGTGATCGCACCCGAGTGCACGTCGTGCCCATCGGCCATCCAGCCCTCGTAGCCCAGCTTCAGCCAGGTGTTGTCGGTGACGGTCGCAGCGATCGAGGCACCCAGAGCGAGCGCATCTTCGGCCCGGTAGGGGCTGATCACCGTGAACGGCGTACCCGGCTCTTCCGAATAGACGGCGGTGAACATCGCGGGTTCGTCATTGAACTCGTGACGCCATCCGGCCTTCACTTCGGGGACGATACCGCCGATGTTGCCGGAGATCTTCAGACCCAGTTCGGAGGTCAGGAAGTCATCCGTGCTGTCGTTCACCGTCAGACGGCCTGCAAAGGTACCACCTTCCGCGAAGCTCTCGAGCTTCGCCGAGACGTAGTCGAGACCGGCATACGGAGTGACGGTCGCACCACCCAGGTCGAAGCGGTAGCCGAGTTCACCACCGGCAGCCCAGATGTTGGCGTCGGGCGAGGCCGAGACAGCACCGGTAATGGTGCCGACCGTGGCGGTCCGCGTCGACTTGCCGTTCAGGTCAGAATAGCTGACGGCTGCCTTCACATAGAACTGACCCGGATCGTAGGCGCCGTAGACACCAACCTGGAAACCGTCGGAGTCCATGGTGCCGCCGTACCAGTCGAAGTCGCCTTCGTTCTTGACGTAGCCGCCACCGATACCGAGCACGAAGTCCTCGGCAACCGGGAAGTCAACACCGATCGCAGCCAGCCACTGTTCGCTCTCGTAACCGGTCGCATCGGCAGTGGTATCGCTGTCGATGTTTTCCTGACCGTAGTTGAGCGTACCCCAGATACCGGCGCTTTCGCGGCGGCAGGTGAGGGTGCTGTCGTCGAGCTTGAGTGCAGCGCACTCACCCATGTCGGACAGGACACCGTTGAAGCGGTTACCCATCCAACCCAGCGACTGCAGGTAGGTGGCGTACTGCGCACCGTGCAGGTTGCTGAGGGCCGAGCGGTATTCCGGCACGTCGAGAGTGAAGATCTCGGCCAGCATGTTGGCGAACGGACCAGTCAGCGACGAGGAGTAGACGTCCTCGATGCCGCCGGCTGCTGCCAGCTGGTTCGGGGTCAGGCCGAAGCGGCCGTCGTCGAACTTCACGCGCTTGATGCCCAGGTCGACGTTGTCTTCCGCGTCGTAGATGTCCGTCAGGTCGAGGAACATCGTGTTCGACACATAGACGTCGCCGAAGGTGCCCGTCAGATCGTCGGAGTCGATGATGTTGTTGTAGAAGTAGTCATCATCATACAGCCCGTTTTCGGTCGAAGCCCGGATTTCCAGAGCGCTGTCTGCACCCAGAACCGCGGTGTTCGCGAAGATCTGCTGGTAGTTGAACGGCGCGACACTGTTGTTGACGTCCGCAGCATCCGAAGAGTTCGGAAGTTCGAGCGCCAGCGTACCGCCGGAAGCGATGTTCAGGTTGTCCACCCAAGCCTTCGACGGACCGGCATACTTGTCGTTCGTCGCAGCCGGGTTGTCGCGCAGGTAGAGCACGCCGCCATCGGCGATCGTCAGGTCACCCACCATGTTCAGCGCGTCATTGACCTCGCCGTCAAACTGGGTTTCGCCATTGTCGACGGTGATGGTGTCACCGGCGCCAACGATGATGTTGCCGTAGATCGTCGCCGGAGCGCTGCCGTTACCATTCAGGTTGATGGCAGTCAGGGTCGGGTTGTCGCGAACGTTGATCGCATTGCCCCAGCTCCAGGTATCGCCACCATCCGTGCTCACGCGGACGTCGATGTCGCCCGAGTTGGTGATGGTGAGGGTTTCGGTGCCAACCGGCACGCCCACGCCCAGGCCCGAGCCCGCGTAGATACCGTCTGCGATTGCCGTGCCGCCATTGGCGACAACAGCCCGCACGTCGATGAGACCGGTGTTGGTCACATCCATCGTGTTGTAATCGCCATAGAGCACGATGCCGCCCGCCGAAGCGTAGGAACCGCTGCCGGCGATTGCCGTCGCATTGACCAGGATCTGCGAGTTGTTGTCGATCGAACCGGCAAGGCCGGGTTCGCCAGTACCGGCATAGACAGTGATCGCGGTCGCGAATGCGGACGCGTAGCTGTCATCCGTGCCCAGCGTGTCGACGGCCTTGGCATAGGCACCAACCTGGATCGCGCCGTCATTGACGACCGTCACCGTGTCGAAGTCACCCCCAGCAATGTAACCATCGGCATCTGCGCTCGCGAAGACCGAGGAAGTGCCCTGGGCCGTCGCATTGGCATTGACGTTGATCGAGTTGCTGTTCGTCATCGACGCATCAGCGGCAACACCCGTGGCGTAGGCGTGGTTCTGATAGATGCCGGTGACATAAGCCGTTGCATCGACATCGTAACCGCCGACCGCCTTGGCGTTGGCTTCCACGGTGAAGAAGGCGCTGCTGCCGTTGACGAAGGACATCTCGGCAGTCGTACCGCCTTCGACGTACTGGTAGACACCGTCAGCAGATGCGAAAGCGTGAGCATCCGAACCGCTGGCAGCGCTCGACGCATTGGCGTTAGCCGTGGCCGAGAAAGTGCCTTCGTTCGTGAACTCGGCAATCGCCTCGCTACCCCAGGCATACTGGTAGACTGCGTCAACCGAAGCCACAGCCGAGGCCTGGGTCGGAGCCACGGCGCTGGCGTCAGCCAGGAAGCTCATGGTGCCGAGGTTGGTGATGTTCACGGTCGAACCGTAGGCTTCCTGCCGGATGCCGGTCGCATAAGCACCAGCTTCGCCGCTGCCGATCGAGGCGTCAGCCTTGGCGATTGCCGAGACCGAGAACCCGCCGCTGTTCGACACCGATGCCAGCGATTCAGTGCTGCTGACATACTGATACAGAGCGAAGTTGACGTCAGCATAGGCGTCAGCCGAGCTGCCGGTAGCCGTAGCGCCAGCGGAGACGGTGAAGTCCGCGCTGCTGCCGTTTTCGAACACTGCCGCAGCCTGGCCACCGAAGGCGGTCGCAACCTGGGTAATGCCGTTCACGATGCCGTTGGCCGAGACGGCGCCGGTGGCGTTGGACACCGCGTTGGCGCTCAGCGTGAGGCTGCCTTCGTTCTCGATCAGCGCGACGGCGTCATAGCCGGTAGCGTCGAACGAGTCGGTACCAAGCGGCGGTTCCTGTTCGTAAGTGCCTGCCTGGACGTTCTGCGAGATCACGCCCTGCGGGATACCGTAGCTGTCGCTGGGCATCATGTCGGTCAGGCCCAGCGAAGCATAGGAATAACCGGTGCTCGGCGGAGGGGTTTCCTCGACTTCTTCAGCCGTGGAAAGCGAACCGGTAGTACCATCAGCCTTGGCCGTAGCCGAGATGGTGATGTCCGCGTCGACAGCGTTGGAAATCGCCACAGTGGCGATGCCATTCGGAGTGTCGGCCGACTGGCTGATACCCGAAACGACCGTCGCACCCGCACCGGCGCTGCCGGCGACTGCGCCTGCATCCGCATTGGCGGTTGCGCCAACAGCCATGCTGCCGCTGTTGGCGAGGCTGGCAGTGGCATCGCCAGCAGCCAGAGCCACCTGAGCAATACCGGCCTGGACGAAGGCAGAAGCTTCAGCCGAGTTGGCACCCGTGGCGTTGGCAGAGGCGTTGATATCGAAAGCGGTGCCCGCATTCGTGATCGAAGCCAGCGCGTCCGCACCGGTACCCGAAGCGATGGCCATCTGGCCGACGCCGATCAGGACGCCTGCAAGCGCATCACCCGAGTCGGTACCGCCAGCACCATGGGCGAGGGCAGTAACGTCGAGCGAGGTGGCATTGGTCAGCGAGACCGTTGCACCTTCGTAGCCATAGGCAATCTGGCCGACACCCGCGCCGATGAAGGCATAGGCTTCACCGTCTTCGCCAGCGACGGCATCAGCCGAAGCGCCGACGCTCAGCACGCCGTTGTCGAACGAGGCACTGGCAAGAGCCGAGGTCGAGATCGCGGCCTGGACAACACCGGCGCCGAGGATGGCAATCGAGTGAGCGTCGTCAGCTCCGGCGGTAGCCGAGGCATTGGCGCTGTAATCGATCACACCCTCGTTGGTGATGCCGACAGTGGCGTTCCCGTCAGCGTAGGCAACCTGAGCCATGCCGACACCGTAACCGGCAACCGCAGTGGCTTCGTTGGCTGCATTCGCCGTGGCATTCGCCTCACCACCGATGGTGGCAGGAGTGGTGGCCGAAGCAGTTGCCGCATTAACGAGGCTGACCGAAGCTTCCTCGCTGCCGATCGCGATCTGCACGTTGCCGGCAAGCACGCCCGAGAGCGCAACAGCGTTGTTCGAGCCGCCGCCCAGGCTGCCCGAGGTCGCCTTGACATTCGACGAAACGTCAACCGAGCCGCTGTTGTTCATGCCGACCGAAGCCGCAACGTCGCCGTAAGCGAACTGAGCGACACCGCCGCCGACAAAGCCGAGCGCGGTGGCGTCTTCGCCGCCATTGGCCGAGACGTTGGCAGCAACCGAGAGGTCACCGCCATTTTCCAGCAGCGCCGAAGCGGTCTGGGTGGTGCCAACTGCGACCTGCACGACACCGGCGAGAACACCGCCGAACGCGTGAGCGTCGTCAGTACCCGCAACTGCCTTTGCATCGGCGCCGATTGCCAGCGAACCGTCATTGACGAGACCGACAGTCGCGTCAGGGCCGACGATACCGCCGTCAGCAACCGCCAGCTGGCCAACACCGACGCCGACGAAGGCGTTGGCGGTAGCTTCGACAGCGCCGTTTGCATCGGCGCCTGCGCCGATGACGATCGCGCCGTCAGCGCCGTTGGTGAAGTCGACGTGAGCCGAGGTGCTGCCCCAGGCAACCTGACCGATGCCAGCCATCAGCATGGCGTTGGCGTCGGCAGTACCGGCGTCAGCCGCCGCAGTCGCGTTCGCGCTGAGGCTCATCAGGCCGGTGTTTTCGAAGCCAGCCGAAGCCACTTCGTCACCCAGAGCGACCTGACCGATGCCGATGCCGAGCGACGCGTCAGCCGAAGCATAGGTCGCACCAGAAGCGTCGGCAGTGGCGTTCACGTTGAACTCAGCCGGAACAGCCGGAGCCGTGCCGGTTGCAGCCGGGGTCAGGTTGCTGAAGCTGGCCGAGGCATCAACGCCGTCGACGAGCTGCATGAGACCCGCACCGATACCGGCCTGGGCGTCAGCGGAGGAGTCCGAGGAGATCGCACCGGCAACAGCAGTGACGTCAAGGCCACCCGTGTTGGCGAGCGAAGCGCTCGAGACGCCGCCCGAACCAGCTTCCTGGATGATGCCGACCTGGATGCCGGCATTGGCAGTGGCGCTGGTGGAAGCAGTGGCGTCAGCGAGAGCCGAGATGCCGAGCGAACCGCTGTTGTTGACCGCGAGAGTCGCGCTGTCAGCCGCACCGGCTTCCTGAGCAATGCCCGCATCGATGAAGGCATTGGCAGTGGCGCTGCCGCCGAGACCCTTGGCGTTGGCGTCAGCCAGCACACCCAGCGAAGCAGAGTTGGTCACGGTCGCCGAAGCGTCGCCACCCGAACCCGCGTCCTGATAGATGCCGGTTTCGACCGAAGCGTTGGCTTCTGCGTCTTCACCGCCGGTCGCCGAAGCAACGGCAGCCAGCTGGAAGGAAGCGCCTTCGCCCGAGTTGGTGAACGCAGCCGAAGCCGTATCCGGACCGCCAACGGTCTGATAGACGCCATCGTCGATCGAAGCGTCGGCGTCGGCATCGTCATCGGCAACCGCCTTGGCAGTTGCAAACACGCCGCTGTTGGCGCCGCCAACCGAGATCGAAGCAGAGTTAACCGGAGCGCCCGAGCCGACTTCCTGACGGATACCGTCATTGATGTTGGCATCAGCATAGGCGTCGTCGGCAGAGTTGAGCGCCGTGGTCGGGGCAACAGCCGAAGCGGTTGCCTTGGCCGAAACAGCCAGCGTGCCGTCGACATCGATGATGGCCAGCGAGCTATTGCCCGTGCCAGCACCGCCATCGACGGTCTGGAAGATGCCGAAATCTTCGATTTCAGCGTCAGCGAAGGCGTCATCATCGGTCGAGCGAGCCTTGGCGGTCGCACCGATGTCGATCGAACCGGTACCGGTGATCGAAGCGGTGGCGTTCTCGCCCGAACCAGCTTCCTGATAGATGCCAGTTTCGATGTCGGCATCGGCATCGGCATCGTTCACCGCATTGGCTTCAGCGATGGCGTGAATGCCGATCGAAGCCGCAGGGGAGTCAGCCGTGCCGTTCACGATCAGGGCGTTGGCAGTGTCAGCCGCGCCTGCATCCTGGTAGATGCCGTAATCGATATCGGCGTTGGCAGTCGCTTCGTCCGAACCGAAAGCATCGGCGCTGGCGAGAACGCCGAGCGAGCCGTTATTGTCGATTTCAACGGTGGCAACGCCGCCCGAACCGGCTTCCTGATAGATACCGGTATCGATATCCGCATCAGCGTCGCCCGAGTCGAAGAAGGTGCCGGTCGAGGAAGCCGAAGCAACGGCCGAGATGTTGATCGAACCGCCAGCGGCGTTCGAGATACCCGCGTAGGAGTTATCGCCCGAGCCCGCATCCTGACGGATACCGATGTCAACATCGGCGTCAGCATCGGCGTCGTCCGTGCCGAAGGCAGTCGCAACAGCGCCGATATCAATGCCGCCGGTGTTGGTGATCGTGGCCGAAGCGGAATCCGAACCGCCAACGTCCTGATTGATGCCGTTGTAGACATAGGCATCGGCATCGCCGTCGCCGGATTCGGCAATCGCGATGGCCGTAGCCTTCACATAGAGCTCAGCCGGAGCGGTTGCCGCAGCCGTCGCGTCGTTAGTGATCGCAGCATTGCCGGCAGTACCGCCATGCGCGTTCTGGTTCACCGCAGGCAGAAAATAGATATTCGCCTCGGCGTCAGCGTCGCCATTGGGGTTGGTCGCCTGCGCATAGGCACCAACACCAAGCGAGCCGGTGTTGAGGATCGTCGCAGTGTTTGCACCCGGGGAGTTCGGGTCCTGGTAGATCGCACCGAATACGTCGGCGTCAGCGATCGAACCGCTCGTGTCGACTGCGATAGCCGAAATGGCCACATCGCCAGCGGCAACGATTTCGATGTCAGCAAAGTTGGTCGCCGTACCGGTCTGGATCACCCAGCCGCTGCCGACGCTGTTGACGTCCGCGTAGGGAACATCGGTATCACCGGCCTGGCCATCGGCGTCGACGCCGATATGCGTGATGACCAGAGTGGCTTCTACCGTCGAAGCCGGGCCACCAAAGCCATCATCATTTTGCTGAATGACGCCAGCGCCCTCTGCGAAAGCAGTGCCTGAACCCATTGAGTTCAGTGCCAGCGCAGACACACCGACCGCCAAAAGGCGACGCGTATTGCGGTTCATCCGTATAACTCCCTCATATCGCCCCCCGTGAGAGGCTTCTGCAGTCGAATCTCTGTCGGGCCCCGTGAGACCCTTTTAAGCTTTGCGACCCGCCCTTTTTGGGCGATTTTGTTGTTATCGGTGACCTATTTGGCGGATTTCATACCGCTTTAGCCACCGTTCGTCCATGCCCAATGACCCATTTTTGTGACAATCGCCCTGCAAACCAGCGGATAACAAAAGTTACTCGCCCTTTGCAGACCGCCCGTCCGGGTGAAAGGCATACACGTCAGCAGTGTTAGATTATGTCTCCGCCCAGCAACTGTCCATGCCGCCGGAGGCCATCCGGCGAAATCCATTGTCTCCGTATCCTTAAGGCAACAGTTGCCTGTCGCAACTAATCACCCATCGTTAACGGGCACTTACGAAGGCACTCAGGAGCGTCCCGAAGGAATCGACATCACTGCCGATCTGGCGGGCTGCGGAAATGTGGTTGTGGCCGGGCTGAACGTAGAGCACCGGCAGCACGCCCTTTGCAGCGTACCAGCCATCCGCAAGGGCCTTCGCCTGATCGTGGCACTCGGCCATGTCGAGCTCGCACAGGGCGAAGAGGCAGGGCACGTCGGTGGCGATCAGACCGGGCAGAGGCGACATGGGCGACCAGTCGGCCAGTTCGGCGCCGTAATATTGCGGCTTGAACGGATCGCGCACGGCGATGGAAAGGTCATAGAAGCCGGAGCTCATGATGGCGCCTGCAATGCGGCCTGCGGCCTCTCCGGGCGCCGCCACGACGTCGGCCACATGGGTCGCGCCAGCCGAATGGCCCATAAGGTAAATCCGACTCGGATCGATCCCGTATTCGGGCGCGTGGGCGGCGAGATGGAGGATCATGGCGATCACATCCTCCCGCCCGGCCGGCCAGCGCACTTCGGGAGCGAGGCGGTAATTCATCGCCGCGCAGACGATGCCCTCTCGCTGCGCCCAGGCCCCGATATTGTTGTAGAAGGGCGCGCCGGGCGCTCCCTTGTCGCCCATGACGAAGCCGCCATCGTGGACGAAGAGCAGGCAGGGCGCAGGCTCGCCCGCTTCCGGACGGAAAAGGTTGGAGCGGTGGCGCTCATGCGGGCCATAGGCGATGTCGCGCATGGTGTGGGCCTCGTCCGGCGCGGGGACCAGCGGGGCGAGCAAGGCGTTGGTCCGCTCGATCAGGTCCATGGTGAAGTCGCTGCCCATGGCGCGCAGTTCTGCGTGGAAGGTCTGGCGGTCCATTTCAGGGCTCCATCATCAGCACAGGCTTGATCGCGGCGGCAGTCTCGCAGTCGTGCCAGGCGCGGGCGAAATCGTGGAAAGGATAGCGGGCGATCATCCGCTCCACCGGGAAGCGGCCCTGGCGCCACAGATCGACCAGCTTCGGGATGAACAGGCGCGGAGAGGCGCTGCCGCCGAGGATGCCCTTCATGCTGCGGCCGTGAGCGAGCATCGCCATCATGTCCGGCGTCCAGGGCTCGCGCGGGCGAGTGACGAAGCCTGCCGTGCCCTGCATCGCCAGCACTTGCAGGCTGGTGGAGAAGACCTCCGCCGAAGTGGTGGTGTTGAAGCTGAAATCCGCGCCGAAGGGCAAGGTCGCCCTCACCTGCCCGGCAACGTCGCCCTGAGAGGCGTCGATCGCGTGGGTGGCGCCCAACTCGCTCGCCAGTTCGAGCCGCTCGGCCACATTATCGACCGCCACGATGGTTGCCGCACCTGCCACGCGGGCGGCCATCACGGCGGAGAGGCCTACGCCGCCCACGCCGAATATCACGATGCTCTGGCCGGGCTTGACCTGCAGCGCCTCGATCACCGCCCCCGCGCCCGTGATCACACCGCAGCCCATGGGGGCGACGATGTCGAGCGGCACGTCCTGCGGAACGGGCACCGCCCCGCGCGCATTGGCCACGCAATGGGTGGCGAAGCTGGACTGGGCGAAGAAGTGGCTCGCCAGTTTCTCGCCGTTCTGGCTGAGCGAGGTGGTGCCATCGCCCCGCTGCCCGCCGAAGCTCCTCGGCATGGCCTCGCGGCAGTAAGACGGCCTGGCGGAAAGGCAGGACGGGCAATTGCCACAGGAGCCGCCCGAGATGACGACATGGTCCCCGACCTTCAGATGGGTGACGGCAGAGCCCACCTTCTCCACCACTCCCGCCCCTTCATGGCCGAGCACGGCGGGCTTGGGCACGGGCATGCCGATGCCCGCGTGGGAATGGAGGTCCGTATGGCAGATACCGGCCGCCACAACGCGGACGAGGATTTCATCCTCGCGCGGTTCGCCCAGATCGACCTCTTCCAGCACGGGCGCGGGAGCACCGGCGCGCGAGACAGCCGCGGTGATCCTCATTCCGCGGCGTCCTTCGTATCATCCAGGCTGTGGCGCGGCGGAGTCATCTTCGGGCGGCCCTTCATCAGCAGATCGCCCTTCCATGGCACGTCCTCAAGGCTGCGCCAGGCGTTGACCAGCAGCTGCTTGAACACCCACACGCCGTCTTCCTTGATCAGGATATCGTCGCGCGTGCCGATGCCGAAGACGAAGTTCGTACCGTATTCGATGTTGAACTGCAGGATCTGGAACATGGAGCGCACCCGGGCGCCTTCATCCGTCGGCGTCATCAGGAAGTGCTGGAACAGGTGCTGGCGGCCCAGCCACCAATGCTGGCGGTGATACCACAGCTCCTTGAGGTTCTCGAGGATGGCGGCATGCCCCCTCACCTCTCCCTGCCACAGATGGTCGAAGCTGGCGTCCCGCGCGAAAGCGGAGAGGGCCAGATCGGCGTCGGCAAGGTCTATGCCCCAGGCATAGCGGGCATAGGTTTCCATGATGTCCCCGCGATCCTGAGCGGGCATGGTCTTGGGGACGCCGTTCGGCCAGCAGGGCGTATCGCTCATGCCACGGCCTCCATCTGGTATTTCCCGGTCTTCAGCACATCCTCAGGCACCCACACGCCGTGGAAGGTGGAGCGCACGCGCACCGGCATGTGCAGCCGCGCGATGGGGCCCTTGGCGAGGTTCAGCGCATCGAACACGCCGATCTCGCTATGGCCCTGGTCCAGCCGGCTGAGGAAGGACAGAATCCAGCCGTCGCCTTCCTTGGAATTGGGGCTGCGGGGCACGAATTGGGGCTCCTGCACGGAGATCATCTGGCCATGCTCCCACACGTCCAGTTCGCCGGTCTTTACGTTGACATGGCCCAGCGTGCTGGTGCCATCGCCCGAGCGATAGACGATCACCCAGCCGTGGCTGTAATCGCGGCCCTGCCAGCGGTCGTCCGTGCGCGGCATTTCGCAGGGCACCGGCATGATCGGGCGGGTTTCATACCCGCCATCGTTGCGGGCAAGATCGAAGGTCATGCGGGTGAGGATCGGCGGCACGGCCGGCCACACCTTGCCGTCCGGCGCGGGGAAGAAGGGGAAGCAATTACCGTTATAGAGGCAGAGGTCGAGATGGACCTTCGTTCCCTCCGTCACCGCGTTCAGCATGTGCCCGGCGGTGGTGTTCGGCCCTTCGAACCAGCGCACGTCCTCCGCCTTGCCGTAACGCGGCACAATGGCGACCATGGTCGGCTTATCGGGGTGGTATTCGTAGAAGTGCCGCCCTTCCTTCAGCCCGTCTATGCTGGGCGTGATGAGCGGGAAGAACGGCACCACGATGTGGCTTTCGGTGATGGCGAAATCGTGCACCACCCCCGGCCAGGGGGCATTGAACCAGATTTCGTTCACTTTCGCGCCGTCCGCATCGAAGATGTAGATGGCAAAGTCGGTCGTTGAATCGCCCCTCGCCTGATAGGAATAGGTCAGCAATTCGCCCGTTACCCAGTCGACCTTGGGGTGGGCGGTAAGGCTTACCGCGCTCACCTGCCCGCCAAGATCGGTCTGCGGGCCGGTTTCCAGAGTATCGGGATCGATCTCGTAAGGCAGCGCGTCCTCCTTCTGGGCCAGCAGCTTGCCGGCGTGGAACAGCATGGAGGTGTTGGCCGTGCCCGGGCTGGTGCCGGCCGCCAGCGGATCGGCGGTGTAGCGGTTGCGATAGCGGCCGAACAGGCTGCGGCGATGTTCTTCCTGCAGCTTGTAGCGGGGCGTTTCCACCCAGCGGCTGCGATAGCTGACATGGCCATCCTCGAAGCGGACCATATGGGCCATGCCCTCGCCGTCAATGAAGATATCCTCGCCATTCATGGGCGGATATTGCCGGTCCGCCCCGCAGCGATACCAGGTGCCGCGCAATTCGGCAGGGAGATGCCCTTCGACGATCTCCAGCCCCTCCACATGGGATTCGCTGCGCAGGGGTTTGCCCCAGCCCTTGTAGAGCGGGATATCCGGGAAAGTGATTTCCATCTGGCCTCTCCTCAGCCGATTGCCTGATCCACCGCGCTCACCGCCTGCCGTGTGAGGCAGACCGGCTCGCCGGAATTGATGAGCAGCGCCTGTTTGCGCACGTAACGGGTCAGGTCCGGCCGCAAGCCCGGCAAACCCGAGAAGCCGAAGCTGTCGTTCTTCGCTTCCGATCCGAAGAAGGTGAGGAATGCATCCTGGATGCTCACCTTGCCCGCGTCGATCCGCTCGCCCACGGCCATGGCGCTTTCCTCGTCCGGGCCGATCACGGCGGCGGACAGGCCGTAATCCGTATCGTTGGCAAGGCGGATCGCCTCCTCGATATCGTCATAGGCCATCACCGGCATGCAGGGGCCGAAGGTCTCTTCGCGCATGATCTTCATCTCATGCGTCACGCCCGTCAGCACCGTGGGGCGCATATAGTCCCCGCCGTCGATCTGGAACGGCGGGCCGCCTTCCGCGATACTCGCACCCTTGGCCAGCGCATCTTCCAGATGGCCCCGAACGATGGCAGCCTGATGCGGCCCGGTGAAGGGGCCGATATGGCCACCCAGCGGATCGGGGTGATTGAGTTCGATCTTCTTCGCCCGCTCGACCAGCGCGGCGACGTATTCGTCATGAATCTGGCGATCGACATAGATGCGCTCGATGGAGAAGCAGACCTGCCCGGTCGCGCTGATAGCGCCCCGGATCGTGGCGGAAACCGCCCGGTCGATATCGGCGCCCTTCATCACGATCAGCGGGTCCTTCCCGCCCAGCTCCACGTCATAGGGGATCATCCGTTCCCCGCAGGCGGCCGCTACCTTGCGGCCATTGGGAACGCTGCCGGTGAAGGAGATGTAATCCGCCTCCTGGATCAACGCCTGCCCCGTCTCGCCATCGCCCAGAACGCAGTCGAACACTTCGGCCAGTTCGGGCACTTCACGCACGCTGTCGAACAGCGGACCAGTGAAACGCGGCGTCACTTCGGAAGGCTTCAACAACACCGCGCAGCCCGCGAACAGCGGCGGGATGGCGTGCAGCATGGAAAGCATGGTCGGCGCGTTCCACGGGCTGATAATGCCCACGAGGCCATAGGGCTTGAGGATGCTGGTGAAGCGGATGTCCGGATTGGCCCGCGCCACGCCCTCGCGCAGGGCGCCTCTCAGCTGGGCCGGGGCACTGGCGCACAGCCCGCCGATAATGCCCAGCATCATGTCGGGCGCGATGCGGCTGATCTCGCAATAGCCCGTGTCATGCGAATCCGCGTCGATGATCGCCTGCCGGTATTTCGTGGCGATCACCTGCGCCCAGCGGCCCATCACCTTCACCCGCTCTTCCGGCGGCATGGCGGCCCATTTGCGCTGACCGGCGCGCAGGCGGGCGGCCTTGGCGGCCACCGCCGCGCGGTCGGCAACTTCGATTTCCAGATCCGGTTTGCCGGTGCGCGGATTGCGCACGGCCAGGCTACGCCCTGCCATCCGTCTTCTCTCCCGATTATCCTCGTTGTATCCGGTGCCTTTGACGACACCGCTCTTTATTGATTATTCAATGAACGGAGCAGCCGAGTCAACCGGGGATCGGTGATAGAAAAGGCGGACGGGGAATGGCCAAGGGACAGGGCGCGAAAGCGCCGGCGAATGATGGGGCAATGCCCATGGCGGATGAGGATATCCCTCCTTCCTATCGCCTCGGCGGCATGGCGTTTTTCGGCTATCGCCTGGCGGTGACGGCCAAGTTGTTCGACCGCAAATTCGTGGAAATGCTCAAGGCCCATTCCACGCTCACTCTTCCCCAATGGCGCTGCCTCGCCCAACTCGGCCTGGCGGAACGCGGAACGGTGCGCAGCCTTGCCGAAGGCGCCGTGGTGGACCGGGCCGAAGTAAGCCGCGCCCTCGCCCGGCTGGAGGCGCAGGGCATCGTCCAGCGCCACCGCAACGATGAAGACCAGCGCAGCCCGCATTTCAGCCTGACGCCCGATGGCCGCGCCCTGTACGACCGGCTGCGCAAGCCGGTTTCCGAGTTCATCGGATCGCTCGTTTCGCAGGTGGACAAGCGCGATATCGAGGCGGCCGACAGGGTGCTGTGGACCATCTCCAAAGGCTGCTTCGACTGACGCGAAATACCGCCCGGTCAAATTTGTTCTAATCGTCATAAACGAGTCACATGAACCCGGCAGTTCGCCCTAGTTTAACGGGGAATTGCGCGGCTATGGCACTCGTCAACATCTTCCTGACAGACCCCAAGGGGGACGCGATGGAGGATTTCGTCCATGACGATATGACCTTCACTTTCAACAGCATGGACGGGGCAGGCCCCCGCCGTCTGGTGGAAGGTCCGATGTGGGCGTTCGTCGACTGGGTGATGGTCGATCTTTCCGGCCTGGAAATGTGCCGTCGCCTGCGCGCGGACCCGCGCACGCAGGACTGCCATATCACCATCGTGCTGGAACAGGACGATCAGGAAGACCGCCGCCGCGCCCTGCGCGCTGGGGCCGACGACTACATTGTCGGCCCGCTTGACCGGCAGCGGATTCTCGACCGCGTCCTTGCGCTCCAGTCCCGCCAGCAACAGCGCCATGCCACGCAGATGGTGGAACTGGGATCGCTCAAGATCGACCTCGGCGCCCAGCAGGCGCGCTGGTCGGAAAAGCCGATCCCGCTGCGCCCCAACGAATTTCGCCTGCTGCGTTTCCTGGCTGAAAATCCCAATCGCGTGCTTTCGCGGCAGGAGATGATCGAAGGGCTCGGCAAGCAGGAACCGCCGATCGACCCGCGCACGGTAGATGTGTGGATCGGCCGCCTGCGCCGCGCCTTCCGCTCTGCCGGCGCGGGCAATCCCCTGCGCACCGTCCACGCCATGGGCTACGTCCTCGACGCTCCCTGAAGGGCACTTAGCGGCGCCCCAAAGCGCCCTAGCGAATATCGACGCCCGCTGAGCGAGCCAATGCCGCCGCGGCATCGCGGCGACGTTCCGCCTCCTGCAACCGCACCCTTCGCCCCTGACCCGCACCAAAAAAACCCGGCCGCGAGTGTCCTCGCGGCCGGGCTGAGTGGGTGGCTCTTGAACTTGTTCATCGCGACGCCAGCGCGGGGCGGAGAGGCTGCTCCTGCCCTTTGGCGTAACGCGGCAAGGCCTGACGGTAAGCCGCCGGGCCTCACCTTGCTAGATCAGAATGTCGCCGAAAGCGAGACACCAACCGATGTACCGACATCGTAAGTATTGATGTCGACGCGACGGTCTTCAAAGGTCTGATATTCCTCGTGCTTCGTACCGAGGATGTTACGAACCTCGAATTTCGCCTCGAATTCCGTGCCGAGCGCCTTGAACCCTTCGCGCGCGACGAAATCGAGCTGGAAGCCCGGCTTTTCGATCACGTCGGGTTGCGGCGGGTTCCCGTTCAGACCGCGACTGACCACACGTTCGCTTGCGTAGGTGAGCAGGAAAGTCTGCTGGGACAAGCGGTCTTCGTTCTCAAGTCCGAACTGCAGATTGACAATATGGTCCGACTGGCCGGTCAGCGGCGTACCATCCCGGAAGTAACCCGAGGCATCGGTTGCGAAGGCAGCGTAGACACGCACTTCGTCGTCCGGACCGACTTCCAGCTTCGACTTGGTGTAGGTGTAGTTGCCGAGCAGCAGGAACCGGCGATTGCCGTCACCCCAATCTCCGACGTTGAAGTACTTCTGGACTTCAATTTCACCGCCATAAAGCTGTGCTTTCGGGGCATTGGCGTAAGAGGTCGTAAGATCGACGCCGGTAACGAATGCTTCGATCGGCTTATCGATCTTCTTGAAGAACGCAGCGGCGCTCACCCGTTCGTCGCGGGCAAAATAATATTCGAAGCGCGCTTCGGCATTATAAAGCTGGCTGTCTTCAAGCAACGGGTTGCCGCGATAGGGGCGGCCGTTGTCGGGATCGTAATAGGGTTGATAGATCAGCTCGCGGAATTGCGGCCTGGCGATCGTCTTGGAAGCGTTCAGGCGAACCTGCATTCCCGGTTCGATCTCATAAGTCAGGGTGGCGGCAGGCAGCCAATAGGAATTGGCGAGATGCGCTTCCGCCGCATTGCCGGCAGCCACGTTGAATACCGGAATCGCCGTGACGTCGAGCTTCGCGTCCTCATAGCGGACACCGGCATCGAGGCTCAGCGCGTCGGTCAGCTGCGCGTTGATCTTTGCATAGCCGGCCCAGTTGACGAGATCGCCAGCATAGGCGGGATTGCCCGGATCGTTGTCGATCAGCTGAATTCCAAGCCCGGTCACGATCCCCGGCGCCATCAGGAGATCCGGCCGAAGCATCCCGGCGCCGCTAATGACGTTGGCATCGCCCATGAAGTCGTTGGGGGCGAGGAACTTGTATTCACGGCGCGAACTGGTGCGGTGCGTATCGGAATAGGCGCCACCCACGGAAAAACGCACCCCGTCGACGATCGTGTAACCGAGATCGACCCCGCCGAACCACAGATCTTCGTTGAGGTCCGAGAAAGTCACGCTGCCGTCGCCGCCGTTGCCGTTGTTCAGGCGGTTGACGAAATACTTGCCAAACGGATCGGCATCCGTGTTCGTCCGCACATATTCGAAGAACAGTTCAAACGGCGCCTTGCGCTTGGAATTGGCATAACCGCCGCGAACTTCGACCGTAAATGCCGGCGTGATTTCGAACTCGCCCACCAATTGCGTATCGAACAGCTGCCGCTCGAAGAAGCCGGTGTTCTGCTGGAGGAAATCCGCATCCGACTGGTGACGCTGCCCCAGGCTAAGGCCTGCCTGCTTGACGGTGTCGTGGACGTAGACATTGGTCAAACGAATGCGGTTGTTGTCGCCGAATTCGTAGCCCAACCCGAGCAGGCCGTTGACGACGATGCGCTGGTCAGTGACCGTCGAGACGAAATTGGATTCCAGCTGTTCGAGATCCGCGTTGAGCGAAGACTGCCGGAGCGCCTGGCGAGTAACATATTTGTTGCTGTATCCGCCGGCGGCGATCAGCCCCAGTTCGCCGTCGCCGACCGCGAAGGTCTTGCCACCCGAAAAGCTGGCACTGACATTGACGGGCGTGTGCTTGTAGCGCTGCAGCACCGCGTTACGGCTGGTAACCAGCTGGGCCGCGATCGCGCTGTTATCGGCATCCGGAAGCTCGCTGATCTGCTCGCCGCTATCGAAATAGGCCTGCAGGAGCGAAGGATAGTCGCGATTGCCGTTATCGTAACCCGTCCAGTCCGTGCTGCTGCCGAAATAGGTCAGGCCGTCCTGGAAGGTGGTGAAGGAATCGCCAGAGACGCCCCCGCCGATTGTCAGGAAGTCATCCTTGGGCGTTGCCTTGGTGGTGAGGTTGATCACACCGCCGCCGAATTCGCCGGGAAAGTTAACCGAATAGCTCTTCTGCACCAGTGACGAGGCGATAACGCCAGTCGGGAACATATCGAGCGGAACCACGCGCTTGAGCGGCTCGGGGCTGGGAAGCGGGGAGCCGTTCAGCATGGCCAGCGAGTAACGATCGCCAAGGCCACGAACATAGACGAAGCCGTTGCCCACCACACTGAGGCCGGTGACACGGCTCAGCGCACCGGCAATGTCGCCCTCGCCCGTGCGGGCGATTTCCGCGGTCGAAAGAACGGAAACGACCTGATCGGCAGTTTGTTCGATATTGCGGTCGCGCCGACCCGTAACGACGATTTCACCGCCGCCCGGGATCGATATCTCCACATCTTCGTCCTGCGACTGGGGATTCTCACTGGCCGGAGCAGTGGCGGACGATTGGTCATCCGTCGCCCCCTCGTCCTGTGCAAACGCCATGCCTGGCGCAGTTAGCGCAGATGTGAACAGCAAGGCGCCCGCAAGGCGCGAAATGGTGGACATCGGATTTCCCTCAATAACCGAATGTAAGGATGGGGGCAGCACGTGACCGGCTGCCCCCGAGATCGTGTCAGGCAGCCGCTCAGGTGATGGGCAGTGCCGTACAGTCGGTCGCCCCACCGAGGTTCGCCGTCGAGCTGTTGCAGGTCCAGCTGTTGTACCAGGTGGTATTGCCGGTCCACGCAGCACCGGCACGGTTCGGGCTGGGCAGCGTGAAGAACGACGACAAGGTGGTGGGATCGGTGGTCACGATCGCGTCTTCATTGGAACCATTGACAAAACCGGTCAGGGTCGAAGTCAGATTGTCGTTATTGTTGGTTCCGGAAGTGAAGAAGCCCTGGACCTGTGCCGCCGTATAGGAACCGGTGCCGAGATACTGGGCAACCCCATCGCCGCTGCAGGTCATCGCGACCGACTTGACGGTGAGGGTGGCCGGCACGGCGCCCGAGCCGTTCATGCGGATACATTCGTTATTCGGCGTGTAGATCACGCCGTTATACAGGGTGACGTCCGAATTGCCGCGGAACAGCGTGGATGCCTTGTCGCCGCTGCCTTCGTTATTGGCGCTGACATCGGGCTGGATGGCAGTGAAGTTGGACACCTTCAGATTGGTGCGCGGAAGATCCGTTTCCTTGCCGTCGCTGTCGATTTCGAACAGCGCGTCGCCCTGGCCGGGGCGCTGGATCAGCAGTGCGTACTGAACGTCCAGACGCGCGCCAGTGTCGACATCGAGGCTGTCATCGTCAGCGCCCGTGGCAACGTAGTACTTCACGCCGCCCTTGCCGCCGAACACTTCCATGCCGTCGTCAGAGCTGTTGTGCGACTGGATGTGATCGATGGTGGTGCCGCTGCCGACCGCTTCGAGGGTCAGAGCCTGCAGTTCCTTGTTGTTGCTGAGCACGAACCCGGAATAGCGGAGCTGCACATACTGCATCGTACCTGCATTGTAAGTGTCATCCGTGCCGCCGAAGACGGCAGGAGTGTTCGCGCCTTCGGTCGAACGTTCGCAAGTATGAGTCGCGGGATCGCCGGTGGCGACGCTGCCGGTATCGCAGTCAGTGACCATGGCGCGGCCCATCAGCACCACGCCGCCCCACTGGCCGATCGAGCTGTTGGAGTTGAACCCGGCGACGTTATCTTCGCTGGTGAAGACGATCGGCGCGGAGGAGGTACCCACGGCGTTGATCTTGTTGCCACGGTTGACTGCCAGCCAGGACTGACCGGTAGAACCATAAAGGATCACGCCCGGAGCGATCGTCAGGGTGACATTGGTGTCGGCTTCAAGCGGGGTCGTACAACCGACAGTCGTCGAAGTGTAGGGAGAACCCTTGGACGGAGCCACGAAGCCGCCATCGCAACCCACGTCCACGCGGCCAGCCATCGAATAGAGCAGACCGGGGATCTTCGGCAGGGTGGTCGAAACCTTGATCAGCGAAGGCAGTTCGCAAACGCGCCACGTGCCGGTCGGGCCCGAGATCGTGCCACGATCGGTCAGGCCCTGCGGGTCCGAGATCGTGGGGCAGGCGCCAGCCGGGGTAACACCGGTGGGCGAAGTGGGCGTAGGCGTGGGAGCCGGCGTAGGAGCGGGCGTGATGATCACGTCACCGCCGGTACCCGGCGAAACGATGTCGTCGGGGCCACAGGCGGAAAGAGCCAGCAGGCTGCAGCCGATAACGAGCGAGCGGTGGATATTTTTCACGGCGAGCGGTCCCCTCAAAAACCGAAGAATCGAAGTCGCGAACTGTTGATCGCGACTCGCCCGCTAGACGGGAGACATGACAGTTTCTTTGCAAAGTTACGCTTGAGCGCCGGGGCGGATTTTATGAAGTTTTTGTGACACTTATTACAATTTGAGGACTCTGCCCGGTCACACACGCAACTCACGGAACGCGCACCGAAAATGCTCCATTCCGCCTTCCCTGGGGCCTCCCTGGAGCCAAATGTTACACTTCGATGACATTGTTTCATTTTTATTGCAGTCAGCGCGGGTCAGGCACACTCTCCCCTCATAAGAAACACGCAAGCGGGAGATCTGTGATGCGAAAAGTCCTTGTCCTTGCCCTGCTGGTCGCCGCGGGTTCCCCGGCTGCCGCATTTGCTGAAGATACCGGCGCGCAGAGCGTCGATGTCGCCTATCAAGCCCTTTCGGAAGGTCGCACTGCCGAAGCCATCGCCAAGCTGGACGGGAGCGCCGCCGTGCAGACTTCCGATCCGGCGGCCCTGATCAATCTCGGCACTGCCTATGCCCGGCAGGGGCGCATTGCCGATGCCCGGGCGATGTTCACTGCCGCCATCAAGAGCGAGGATCATTATTTCCTCGAGCTGGCCGACGGCAGCTGGATCGATTCCCGCAAGGCGGCGAAGATGGCGTTGAAGAATCTCGACAAGAGCGCCGGTATCGCACTGCGCTGATACCCTGCGCTGATTCTGGCCCCTTGACGGGGCTGTCATAACTGATCCGGCCTTTCGGCCATCGGACCCGCGCGAGATCGCCCCCTCGCGCGGGTTTTTACTTATGACCTCGCCGAACGACCCGCCCGGCCATCGGCGCCCCATCGGCTAAGGTGTATGTCACGCCTTTGTCATGTGCTGCCCGCATCAGGCGGCAATGATGAGGGACCTGATTCTCCTGGCGGGCCGTTCTGCGGCGCCCGTTTCGCTGGCCTGCGCAGCCGTCCTTGCGGCGGCTCCTGCCCGCGCGGACGTGCTCGAGATCGGCGGCGAAGGAGCCTATTGGGTCGCGGGCCCTGCGCTCGGTCAGGAAGGGGCAACGGCCCAGCAGCTTTCCGCCAGCTATGCGCCGCAAGCCGCGCTGGAGCAGGTGCCCGACGATATCGCCGTGCCCGAAGTGGCCGTTGCCGTTCCGGAACGGCATGCCGCCATTGTTCCCGACACTTATGACGCCAAGGTGCGCGAGCTTGCCCGCCGCTTCGACCTCAGCCCCGCGCTGATCGAGGCGCTGGTCTGGCAGGAGAGCCGCTGGCATGCCGGCGCCGTCTCGCCCAAGGGCGCGCGCGGCCTTGCCCAGTTGATGCCCGGCACTGCCCGCCAGCTGGGCGTGGATGCCAGCGATCCCTTCGCCAATCTGGAAGGCGGCGCGCGCTATCTGCGCGAGCAGCTCGACCGTTTCGACGGCGATCTGGAAAAGGCGCTGGCCGCCTACAATGCCGGCCCCGGCCGGGTGGAGAGCGCCGGGGGCGTTCCCAATATCCGGGAAACCAAAGCCTATGTGGCGGCGATCATGGGCCGCCTTTCGAACCATTCGCGGAGTACCGACTAAATGCGTGCGCTTACTCGTTCCAGGATTGCGGCCCGTCTCGCCGTTCTTGCCAGCTTCCTCGCCCCCGCTGCCGCCCATGCGCAGCAGCAGGTGGGCGATCCGCAGGGCTCGGGCCCGATCGTCTCTGCCCTCCTGTGGCTTCAGGGCACGATGCTGGGCAATGTCGCCACTGCCGTCGCCGTGATGGCCGTGGCCGCCGTGGGCTTCATGATGCTGACCGGCCGCCTCAACTGGCGTTTCGGGGCGACCGTGATCGTCGGCTGTTTCGTGCTGTTCGGCGCGGCCTCGATCGTGGCGGGCATCCAGGGCGCGGCGGGCTGATCCGTGAGCGAGCTGATCCGCCACCCCGTGCACCGGGCGCTTACCCGCCCGCAGATGTTCGCCGGGGTGACATATAACTTCTTCATCCTGAACTTCGCGCTGACGACGGAGCTGTTCCTGATCACCGGCAGTTTCTGGGCCCTGCCCGCTGCAGCGGTGTTCCATGTGATCGGCTATTTCGCCTGTCTGCGCGAACCGCGGATCTTCGACCTGTGGCTCACCAAGGTCAGCAAGTGCCCGCGCGTGCGCAACTGGAAGCGCTGGGGCTGCAACAGCTACGCCGCCTGACGGGCGGCATTGGGGCCTCAGGAGGGCCTGTTCGAATGGTGAAATGGATCGGAGCCGCCGCCTGGAGCGCGAAGGAAGCCCTCGCGGGCGACCGCCTGCCCTATGCCCGGCTGGTGGACGAGAACACCGTGCTGCTGCGCGACGGTTCGCTGCTGATGGCACTGCAGGTGCCCGGCCTGCTGTTCGAGACCGAGGATAGCGACGCGCTGAACGCCCATGCGGCCACGCGCGAGGTGATGCTGCGCGCCAATCTGGATGCGCGCTTCGTGATGTATCACCACGTCATCCGCCGCCGGGTGCAGGTGGAACTGGAAGCGACGTTCGAGGACCCGCTGTCCGCCCATATCGACCGGCGCTGGCGCGAGAAGCTGAGCCGCGGAGCCCTGTTCATCAACGACCAGTTCGTCACGCTGGTGCGCCGCCCGGCGCGCGGCAAGGCTGGCCTGGCAGAGCGCATGGCCAAGATGTGGCAGCGGAAGGGTCAGGAAGTCCTGGAGGCCGATCCCAAGGATCTGCGCAGCCTGCGCGCGGCGGCAGGCGCGCTGATCGCCTCGCTCGGCCAATATGGCGCCACCCTGCTGGGCGATTACCAGGGCAATGGCGGGCAGACCAATTCCGAAGTGCTGGAACTGCTCTCCGCGCTCTACAATGGCGAGATGCGCCCCGTGCGCCGCCCGGTGGACGATACCGATATCGGCCTGATGCTGCCCTATCGCCGGGTAAGCTTCGGGCTCGACGCGATGGAAGCAAAGGACGGGCGCGGCACCGATTTCGCCTCGATCCTCAGCCTCAAGGACTATCCGGACGCCACTTCGCCCGGCCTGCTGGACCCGCTGCTGCGCCTGCCCTTCGAAATGGTGGTGAGCGAGAGCTTCGCCCCCAGCGAGCGGCAGACCGCCCGCGAAAAGATGGACCTTGCCCTGCGCCGCCTGCGCTCTGCCGACGAGGAAGCCCGCGCCGAACGGGCGGACATGCTGGCCGCACGCGACGAGCTGGGCGCCGGTTCGGTGGGCTTCGGGGACCATCACCTGAGCGTGCTGATCCGCGAGAGCGACCTTGCCCGGCTGGACGATGCCAGCGCCGCCTGCGCCGCCGCCCTTGCCGATACGGGCGCGATCGCGGTGCGCGAGGATACCAATCTGGAGCCTGCCTTCTGGGGCCAGTTCCCCGGCAATGAAGGCTATATCGTGCGCCGCGCGATGATCTCCACTGCCAATATGGCCAGCTTCGGCTCGCTCCACGGCTTCGCGCTGGGGCAGGCGAGCGGCAATCACTGGGGCGATGCCGTCACTCTGCTGGAAACCACCAGCGCCACGCCGTTCTTCTTCAATTTCCACCATGGCGACCTGGGCAATTTCAGCGTCATCGGGCCCTCGGGCTCGGGCAAGACGGTGGTGATGAACTTCCTCGCCGCGCAGGCGCAGAAATTCGCGCCCCGCACGATCCTGTTCGACAAGGATCGCGGCGCGGAACTGTTCATTCGCGGGATCGGCGGGCGGTATGACCGGATCGCCGCGGGCAATCCGGCGGGCTTCAACCCGCTTGCCTTGCCCGACAATGCCGCCAACCGCGCCTTCCTGCGCGACTGGCTGGGCGTGCTGCTGAAGGCCGAGGGGCCGGAGGAACTCGCCACGATTTCGGGCGCGGTCGATGCGGCCTATGCCAACGATCCCGCCCTGCGCCGCCTGCGCCACTTCCGCGAATTGCTGGCCGGCACTCGCCGCCCGATGCCGGGCGACCTGGCCGACCGCCTTTCCCCATGGATCGAAGATGGCGAGCATGGCTGGCTGTTCGACAATGCGGAAGACAAGCTGGACCTGTCCAACCGCGTGCTCGGCTTCGACATGACGGCCTTGCTGGAAAGCCCGCGCCTGCGCACGCCGGTGATGATGTATCTGTTCCACCGCATCGACGAGCGGCTGGACGGCCAGCCGACCATGATCCTGATCGACGAGGGCTGGAAGGCGCTGGACGACGAAGTATTCGCCGCCCGCATCCGCGACTGGCTGAAGACCCTGCGCAAGCGCAACGCGCTGGTGGGCTTTGCCACCCAGTCCGCCCGCGATGCGCTGGAAAGCCGCATCTCCACGGCACTGGTGGAACAGACCGCCACGATGATCTTCATGCCCAATGCCCGCGCCCGGGCAGAGGATTATTGCGACGGTTTCGGCCTGACCGATCACGAACTGGCGCTGATCCGCTCGCTGCCCGCGCACAGCCGCTGCTTCCTGGTGCGCCAGCCCGATGCCAGCGTGGTGGTGCGCCTGAACCTGTCCAACGCGCCCGAAGTGCTGACCATCCTTTCCGGCCGCGAGAGCGCCGTGCGCCGCCTCGACACTCTGCGAGAGGCTGTGGGCGACGATCCGGCCAAATGGTATCCTGTCCTTACCGGCCATGCCTGGCCCAATGCACGGGGCGATGAGGGCGAGGACGATCTCGCCATCTGGGAAGCCGCCGAATGAGCCCGCAATGCCAGCAGGCAGTGGCCGAAGTCGGCAACGGCATCGGCGCATCGCTGCGCGGGGTGGACTGCCTTGCCGCAGACATGACGCAGGCCGCCTTCGGGCGCCTGTTCGGCTCGGGCGGGGCGCTGGTTCCGGCGCTGACCATCATCCTGACGCTGTATGTCGCCTTCTTCGCCTTCGCGCTGATCACCGGCCGCACGCGGATCGGCATCCGCGCGCTGACGCCGCGCATCGTGACCCTGGGCATGGTGCTGACGCTGGCGACGAGCTGGCTGGCCTATCAGACGCTGGTCTGGAACGTGGCCACCGGCGCGCCCGACCAGATAGCGGGCATCCTGACCGGCACCAAGGGCTCGGCCACGCAGGTATTCGGCGACAAGATCGATATCGTCTTCACCGCGATCCAGGATGCGACCGGCCAGGGCCAGCAGCAGGAAGCAGGCGCGCCCCGGAAGGACATTTCCACTTTCTCGCCCGAAGGCATGATGTGGATGGGCGGCACGCTGTTGCTGCTCGGCACGGTCGGGGTCCTCGTCACCGCGCGCATTGCGCTGGCGGTGCTGATGGCTGTGGGCCCGGTCTTCGTGGTGCTGGCCCTGTTTCCGGGGACGCGGGGGCTCTTCGCGGGCTGGCTGCGCGCCTGGGTGATGATGGCCGTCACTCCCCTGTTCGCGGTGGTCGGCGGCACGATGATCCTCGAACTGGCCGTCCCGATCATCAATTCGCTGGTCGCGGTTCCGGGCAAGCTCGATCCGCGCGCGGCAATGGCCTTCTTCCTGATCGGGGCAGTCCATGTCTCGCTGATGATCATGGTCATCAAGCTGGGCGCCACGATGGTGGGCAATTGGAGCGTGTTCGGCCTCGCCGGTTCGGGCGGGCGCGAGCCGCGTGACAGCGCCCCGGCGCCCACCGCGCATAACGCGCCCGTTTCCGTCGAACTCGCCGCTGCTCAGGCCCAGGCGCAGGGATCGCCCGCGCCGCGCCGCATCGCCATTGCCCCGGCAGTGGCGGGAATGGCCGCCAACGATGCCGGCCCCTCCGGCAGTTCCACTCACAGCCGGGAAACCCGGATCGTCGGCTCCGAAGCCGGCGCGTCCGGCCCGCTTTCCTCTTCCCCCTCGCGCGCCCGCGGCATTGGCAGCCGCTTCCGCGCCGCCCCCGTACGTTCATCGGAGAAGTTCAAATGAACCGCGCCCTGCTGCCCGCGCTGATGCTCGCGGCCGCATCCGCTGCCCTTGCCGCCGCTCCCGCTCATGCCGGGGACACGCGGCTTGTGGAGCGCCTCTATAATCCGTCCGAAGTCGTGCTGGTCGAAGGCAAGCCCAATGTGCAGGCCACGATCACTTTCGGCGAAGACGAGCATATCGAGAATGTCGCCATCGGCGACAGCGCCAGCTGGCAGGTCACGCCCAACAAGCGCGCCAATCTGCTGTTCGTGAAACCGCTTTCCGCACGCGCCAGCACCAATATGACCGTGGTGACCGACCGGCACACCTATCTGTTCGATCTGATCGCCCGGCCCGATGCCAAGCCGCTCTACGTCCTGAATTTCCTCTATCCGGAAGAGCCGAAGGCGGAGGAAGGCGAGACGCAGCTCGCCCAGCCACAGGGCCCCAACGATCTGGAAGTGGCGGCGGCGAACGATCCCTATGCCGTGGCCGATCCCGCCAAGCTCAATTTCGCCTGGGGCCGCAAGGGCGCGGCCAAGCTGATGCCCGATCAGGTCTATGACGATGGCGATGCGACCTTCATCACCTGGCCGGCCGATGCGACCATTCCCGCGATCCTGATCAAGGACCGCGACGGCACGGAAGGCCCGGTGAACTATGCCGTGCGCGGCACCACCACCGTGGTCGACGGCGTTCCGGCCGAAATCATCCTGCGCTGGGGCGACGATGTCGCCACGCTGACCCATGGCGGTCAGGCCGGCGCGGCCATTACGGGCAAGAGCCCGGCTCTTGCCAGCAACAGGGAGGCGAAGTGATGCGGCTTGCCATGCAACTGCCCGAAAAGAAGGGCTCGTCCTCGGCCAACGACACCGATCCGCGCGAGGCAATGCCCGCCGAGGTGATCGACCTCGCCAGCCGCAATGCCTTCCCGGTCGTCACTCAGCGCAAGGGCCGTTCCGACATGGTCGGCCTGATGGCGGGCGTGGGCGTTGTCGCCGTGCTCGGCGTGGTGACCCTGTGGGGCATGAACGCGGCCCGCGTGGATAGCGGCCAGCAGGCCCAGCCGCAGGATCAGGTCCAGCCGGTTCCGGCTGCACCGCCCGTCCCCTCGCCCGACGAGATGGGCGCGCAGCAGCCGCAGGCCGTCGCCCCGCCAGTGCCCGCGCCCGATCCGGCGCCTGCCCCGGTCCTTTCCGCCATGCCGGGGGCGCAGCCGGGCTTTGCGCCCAATCCCTATAACAACCCCACCGTGGTGTTCGACGCCAGTTCCATGCCGCTGCCGGTCGCGGCGGTCACGCCCGCCACTCCGGCAGGCAGCACCGTCTCCAGCTCGGCAGGCGATTTCGCCAGCCGCGTGGGCGGCGTGGGCGGCGGCACGGCCAAGGCCGCGCGCCAGTTCGATCCGCAGACCACCGTTGCCCAGGGCACGCTGATCCCCGCCGTGCTGGAAACCGCGATCAACACCGACGTGCCCGGCTATGTCCGCGCCGTGGTGAGCCAGGACGTGCGCTCCTATGACGGCAGCCGCGTGCTGCTGCCGCGCAGTTCGCGCCTGATCGGCCAGTATCAGTCGGGCCTGCAGGCCGGGCAGAAGCGCGCCTATGTGATCTGGACCCGCGCCATCCGGCCGGACGGGATCACTGTGGACCTCGCCTCCCCCGCGACCGACTTTGCCGGGATGACCGGCCTGCCGGGCGATGTGAACACGCATTTCTTCAAGCGCTTCGGTTCGGCCATGCTGCTTTCCGTGATCGGCGGGCTCAGCGCCTTTACCGGCGCGGGCACGGCCGTGGTGCTGGGCGGCGGGCAGAGCGCTGCGGCCACGGCCCTGCAGCAGGACGGGCAGATCGGCCCCACGGTGCGCGTGCGCCAGGGCGAGCCGATCCGCGTCTTCACTGCGCGCGACCTCGATTTCTCGACCGCGCCGACGCTGTAAGGAACCCAAGTTGAGCGCATCGGTCCATATGCTGGCTCCTACCGACGAACCTTCGGCCGCTGCGCCGGCCCCGCTGGGGGGCCCGCGCAGTGTCTATCTCGACGCCTATCTCGCGCCTTTCGCCGAATGGCTGAGCCGCGACACGGTGACCGAGATCATGGTCAACGGCCCGGGCGAGGTCTGGGTAGAAGATGCCGCCCATCCCGGGATGCAGCGCATCCCCGCGCCGGAAATCGACGACCGGCTGGTGCAGCGCCTGGCCGAACAGGTCGCGCGGGTGAGCCATCAGGGCATCAATCGCGAGCATCCGCTGCTGGGCGCCACTCTGCCCGATGGCGCGCGTATCCAGTTCTGCGGCCCGCCCGCCACGCGCAAGCACTGGACCATGGCGATCCGCCGCCACCGCCGGCTGGACCTGCCGCTCGATGCCTATGACACGGGCCCGCTGGTGGCGCGGGCACCGGCTTCCCTGCCCGATCCGGCCGAGCAGCCGGTGGCCTTCCTGCGCGAGGCGATCCGCCAGCGCATGACCATCCTGATCTCCGGCGGCACCTCCACCGGCAAGACCACTTTCCTCAACGCGATGCTGGGCGAAATCCCCTCCGAAGAACGCGTCGTGCTGGTGGAAGATACGCCCGAACTCAAGCTGCCCGGCGCCAATGGCGTGGGGCTGGTGGCCGTGAAGGGCGAACTGGGCGAGGCCAAGGTCACTGCCAACGAATTGCTGCAGGCCGCCCTGCGCCTGCGCCCGGACCGGATCGTGCTGGGCGAATTGCGCGGCGCGGAAAGCGTCAGCTTCCTGCGTGCGATCAATACCGGCCACCCCGGCAGCTTCTCCACCATCCACGCCAACTCGCTGCGCGGCGCGCTCGACCAGCTGGCGCTGATGGTGATGCAGACCGGCATCGGCCTGACCCGCAACGACACGATCGCCTATGCGGCCTCGGTGATCGACGTGGTGGTCCAGCTCGGCCGCAATGGCGACGGTAAGCGCGGCATCGCGCAGATCGCCCTCAGCCACCAATTGGTGTGACCTTTCGGACGCAATCCGGGGCGGACCAGATCGCCGGATGTTTCCACCCATGGATGATTGGCGCTATTTTCACAAATATGTAACATACCCCTCCCATCGAGCCTGTGTCCGGTCGGAAGATTCCGCCCAGCCAGGGGCCAACGCTGCCAAGCAGGAACATGAGTACCCAACTCGACAGCAGAGCCGATGCCTCCACTCCGGTGGACCGCTATTTCAACCGGGAGCTGAGCTGGCTCGCCTTTAACGAGCGCGTGCTGGCAGAGGCCCGCAATGCCCGTTATCCGCTGCTGGAAAGGCTGCGCTTCCTTTCCATCTCGGGCAGCAACCTCGACGAATTCATCATGATCCGCGTGGCCGGCCTTGCCGGGCAAGCCCAGCGCAACATCGCCACCACCTCGCTCGACGGGCGCACCCCTTCGCAGCAGCTGGCCGCCGTGCGCAGCGCCATCGCCGATCTGGAAGTCCAGCAACAGCAGACCTGGCGAGAACTGCGCCCGCTGCTGGCCGGCAAGGGCATCCATGTGGCCGATGAAGGCCGGATCGATGCAGCCGCCGCCAAGTGGCTGCGCGAGCATTTCATCGACAATATCGCCCCCGTCATCACCCCGCAGGCGATCGACCCCGCCCACCCCTTCCCCTTCGTGGCGAATGAGGGAATCGGCGTACTGTTCAACCTCACCCGCCTGGCCGATGACGAGCAGGTTGTGGAGATGATCCTGGTGCCCACAGCCCTGCCGCGCTTCGTGCGCGTGCCGGGGGACGAGGCGATCTTCATCAGCATCGAGAACCTAATCTGCCGTCACGCGGACATCATCTTCCCCGGCTTCCGCGTGGAAGGAGATGGCGTGTTCCGCGTGCTGCGCGACAGCGACATCGAAATCGAGGAAGAAGCCGAGGATCTGGTCCGCTTCTTCCGCACCGCCATCCAGCGCCGCCGCCGCGGCAAGGTCATCATGCTGGAACTGCAGGACGATTTCGACCCCGATGCGGAACAGTTGCTGCTCGCGCAGGTGGGGCTGGACGATGCGATCCTGATGCGCACCGATGGGACGATCGGCCTTTCGGGCCTGTCCGCCATTGTCGAGGAAGAACGTCCGGACCTGAAGTGGGAGCCTTACATGCCCCGCTATCCGGAGCGCGTGCTCGAGCATGACGGGGATTGCTTCGCCTCGATCCGCGAAAAAGACATCGTGATCCACCACCCTTATGAGAGCTTCGAAGTGGTGGTGGACTTCATCCGGCAGGCTGCGGCCGACCCCGAAGTAGTGGCGATCAAGCAGACCCTCTATCGCGCAGGCAAGCAGTCGGCCGTCATCGCCGCGCTGATCGCCGCGGCGGAGGCCGGCAAGGCCGTGACCGCTGTCGTGGAACTGAAGGCCCGCTTCGACGAAGAACAGAACCTGCTCTGGGCCAACCAGCTTGAGCGGGCAGGCGTGCAGGTAATCTACGGCTTCGTGGACTGGAAGACCCACGCCAAGGTCAGCATGGTGGTCCGGCGTGAGGAAGGCCACCTGCGCACTTACTGCCACTTCGGCACGGGCAATTATCACCCGCTGACATCGAAGATCTACACCGATCTCAGCTTCTTCACTGCCGATCCCAAGCTGAGTCGCGATGCGGCCAAGCTGTTCAATTTCATCACCGGCTATGTCGAACCGCGCAATCTGGAGATGCTGGCGATCTCGCCCATCGGCCTGCGCGCGAAGCTGGAACATCTGATCGAGCGCGAGATCGCCAATGCCCGCGCCGGCAAACCCGCTTTCATCTGGGCCAAGCTGAATTCGCTGACCGACGGCCAGTTGATCGACCGGCTTTACGAAGCAAGCCAGGCGGGCGTGCGCATCACGCTGGTCATTCGAGGCATCTGCTGCCTGCGGCCCGGCATCCCCGGTCTTTCGGAAAACATCGCGGTGAAATCCGTGATCGGCCGCTTTCTGGAACACGCCCGCATCTGGGCCTTTGCCAACGGCTTTGCCATGCCCAGCCACCGGGCCAAGGTGTTCATCTCCTCGGCCGACGGGATGGAGCGCAATCTCGACCGGCGCGTGGAAACGCTCGTGCCGATCAAGAATCCCACAGTGCACGATCAGGTGCTGCAACAGGTTCTGCTCGCCAACCTGCTCGACACCGAACAGAGCTGGGAACTGGGCCCGGACGGAACCTATCACAGGCTGGAAGCGGGCGAGCGCCCCTTCAACCTGCACCGCTATTTCATGACCAATCCCTCGCTCTCCGGGCGCGGTACCGCGCTGGATGAAGGCGCCAAGGTGCCCAAGCTAGCCTTGCGCAAGGGCGGGGTCTGACAGTGCTTCTAAGGACAGATTTCACGTGATCGGCGACCGGGACACCGCATTCCCCAACACCCTGCCCCACCGGGCAGTGATCGACATCGGATCGAACACCGTGCGCCTGGTGGTCTATGGCGGGGCTCCGCGCGCGCCGACCGTGCTGCTGAACGAGCGCGTAACCGCGCGGCTGGGCCGCGACCTGATGCATGACGGGCGCATTCCGGAAGTGGCGACGCAGATCGCCATTGCCGGGCTGAAGCGCTATCGTCGCATCCTGACCGACCTGCACATCACCGAGATGGACGTGATCGCCACCGCCGCAGCGCGACTGGCGGAAAACGGCGCCGAGTTCCTCGATCTGGTGCGCGAATGCGGGTTCACCCCCACTCTGCTCTCGGGCGAGGAGGAGGCACGGACCAGCGCCATGGGCGTGATCGGCGCCTTTCCCGGCGCGCGCGGCGTCGTGGCGGACCTTGGCGGCGGCAGCCTCGAACTCGTGGAAATCCGCGACGGCAAATGCACGCATGGCGCCAGCATGCCACTGGGCACGCTGATGCTGGGCGAATTGCGCGCGGAAGGATCGGAAGAATTCAAGCGCCGGGTGAACAAGGCCCTCAAGCACGAGGACTGGGCCCATTCCATGTCGGAACCGCTCTACATGGTGGGCGGCACATGGCGCGCGCTGGCGGGCTTCGCCATGGCGGAAGCAGGCCATCCGCTGACCGATCCGCATGGCTTCGAACTGACGGGCGAAGAGGCGCTCAAGCTCGCCAAGCGCGTGCGGTCCATGACACCCGAAAAGCTCATCGAAATGCGCGTTTCCTCCATGCGCGCGGCGATGCTGCCCGATGCGGCCGCGCTGCTGCATATCCTGCTCGGCAAGCTGGAGCCGCCCCGGCTGATCTTCTCGTCCTGGGGCCTGCGCGAAGGGCGGCTCTATGACCGGCTCGACCCTGCCGCACGGGCGCAGGACCCGCTGCTGGCGGGCATCGCCAGCTTTGCCGCACCGCGCGGCGGACCGCCCGTCCTCGCCACCCGGATCGCAGGCTGGACGGTAGACGCCCTTCCTCGGGACGGGGCGGGATCGGAACGTGTCCGCCTTGCCGCCACTATGCTCGCGCTCGCGTCCATGCAGATCGAACCCAATCTGCGAGTGCGCCAGGCCATCAACTGGGCGCTCTACAAACGCTGGATCAACCTGACGGATGAAGGCCGCGCGATGATCGCCGCGGCCCTGTCGGCCAATTGCGGCACCACCGAACTGCCCAAGGTCCTTACCCGGCTGGCCAGCCCGAAGCGCCTCGACGAAGCACTGTGCTGGGGGCTGGCCGTCCGCCTTGCCCGGCGGCTGGGCGGCGGATCGCGCACCTCGCTGCGGAATACCGCGCTGGGCATATCCGGCGACCGGCTGATGCTCTTCCTGGGTGAGACCCATGCCGATCTGTGGGCCGACCATGTCGAGCAGGATTTGGGCGCGCTCGCGACGCGGCTCGGCCTCGAACCGGCGATGGAAATCGTCCCCAATGACAGCCTGCTCGAAAGGAGCAGCTTCGAAATCCCCGCGCCGGCGCCTTCTCAGAACGCCTAGGCGCGGGAAGTAGTCGGCCGGTCAGGCCATCCAGGGGCCAGTGATGGCGAAGGTCGTGGTCGGGCTGAAGGCGTTGACGAACAGCGTCTTCCCGTCGGGGGAGAAACAGGCGCCCGCCAGTTCGGTCTGCATCCGCAGGCGGCCCAGCGTATAGGCCTCGCCCGCAGGCGTGATGCCGCGCAGGTGATTGTCGACCACTTCCGAATACTGGTCTTCGCACACCACCAGATGCCCGTTGGGCGCAACGGTCAGGTTATCGCCGTAATTGAACTGATCGAGAGATGCGGTTTCGAAAAAGAGTTGCAGCTGATCCCCACCAGCCTGCGGCTTCAGCCGGAAGATCTGGCCGCGCTGCAGCGCGCCGCCGGAGGTGCAGCAGAAATAAAGCTCCCCCTCACCCATGTGGATGCCTTCACCGCGCGCGAAGAGGACAGCGCCCTTCGCCGCACCCTGGAGGCGCAGATCGTCCTGCGGACTGTCGGGCACGTCGATATCCACCCAGTGGACTTCATGCCAATCGCCCACCTGCATCGCCGCGCTGTCATGATTGCGGCTGTCCGTCAGGCCGCCTTCAAGCGCCAACGCCTGCAGCCTGCCGCCTTCGGCAAGCTGGCCGGGAACCTTCGGGATGAAGCGATAGAGCAGCCCGTCGCCGCGATCTTCGGTCAGATAGACCATGCCGGTCGCTGGATCGACGCAGGCGGCTTCGTGGTTGAAGCGGCCCATGGCCTTGAGCGGCACCGGGTCTACCGGGCCAGTGGCATTGGCCGCCACTTCGAACACATATCCGTGATCCTGCCCCAGGCGCCCACCTGCCTTTGAGACGAATTCCTCGCAGGTCAGCCAGCTGCCCCAGGGCGTGGTGCCGCCCGCACAGTTACGGATCGTGCCGCCGAGCGAACGGAACTGGCTTTCGACTTCCAGTGTCGCGGCATCCAGCACGATAGTGGTCGTGCCGCCGGGCAGGACCGGGCCGGTCCCGTCCTGCCGGTCGTAACCGCGTGCGATCTCCCCGCCGCTGTCCCCATCGGGCATCAATTCGTGATTGCGGACAAGGGCGATCTTCCCATTGGGCAGCGCGAAACAGCCCATGCCGTCGCCATGATCCGGCACATTGCCGCCATCACTCATCCCGTCACCCAGACGGGAAAGAACGCGATAGGAAAAGCCCGCCGGCAGATCGAGCATGCCGGCGGGATCGGGCACCAACGGGCCATAACCTTCCGCCAGCTTCAGAACTGCCGCCATGCCCGGGCGGACCATGCAGTTCGCCGCGACCAAGGCCACAAACGCGCTGCCCGTCGCACGCAGGAACGCGCGACGGGCAGCCTCGGGAAGCGTGGCAAAAGTCAGTTTGTCGCCGGCGGTGCGGTCCATGTTTCAAGTGCCTTTTCGATGTCGGCCCATGAAACCAGCTTGAAGTTCTGGGCGCGCGTGCCGTTATGTCCGTCCTGAGCCACGAAGAGCCCGTTCGGATATTTCGGCCCGAAATCGCCCGCATGCAAGTCGATACCGTCGGTTTCCTCGGCTGAGCCGAAAGCACCCTCCGCAATCCGGAAACGACCGGCGGGCTCCATGCCCGGCAGGTGGAACACGGCATAGGTGTTGTCGCCCTGGCTGGAGGCGACCAGCCAGCCGCCGTTCTCGCCCTTGGGCAGGATCGCGAGGCCCTCGGTATCGGACACAAGCTGAAGATTGTCGTTCCTGGCGACAAGCTCACCCTGGGTCGCCCCGGCGGCAAAGCGCCAGATGCCCACGTCTTCTTCCCCGACATAGAGCGTGCCGTCGCGCGGATCGGCCACGCAGCCCTCTGTCTGCGTCGGAAGCTTCATGGTGCGGACCGGAACGGAAGCAGGCGTGGCGCCCAGTTCGAGGCGGAACTCCTCGATCTTCCCATCCTTCAGCACGGAGAAGGCGTGGAGGCCGTCGGGCTGCTCCAGCAGGCAGATGCCATAGCCCTCGCCCGCACCGCCCGGCACGGCGCCGAGCGGCATCAGCTTCGCATTGGCCGTGTCGAGCCGGTACAGGCGAATCTGCGCGGCAGCGATGTCATTGCGATCGCTCGCCGCCACGATCACACCGGCCGAACCCATGTCCTTCAGGTCGACATTATTGAGCCGCCCGTCGGGATGGAAATCGCGCACCTGTCCATCGAGGCCATAGACATAAAGCCCGGCCTTCTTGTCAGTGCCGATCACCAGGCTGGCTTCCGGATTGACCGCATTGCGCCAGATCGCGGGATCGTCGGCAGCATCGGCATTGCCGGTGCCGACCGGAACGGTCTCGCCCTGAGCGAATACGGGGGCCGCGGGCCAGGAATTGACCGGCGGCGTGGTACTGCAGGCGCCAAGGGCGCCTGCAAGCGTGACGATCAGAGCAGTCTTACCAACCCGCATCAGAAGTTCGCCTTCACGCCGAACTTGAAGGTCGGGCCGTATTTCTCGAACTGCAGCAGGCGCTGGGCGCCGCCGAAGTCCTGGTAGGCGAAGTATTTCGCGTTGTTGAGGTTGATCGCGTCGAAGGTCAGGCGCAGGTTTTCCATCACCTTGAACTTCGCCGAGAAGTCGAGCTGGAAGTGGTTGTTCACCCAGCGATCCTCTTCGGCATCGCCGCCGACTTCGTCGAGGTACTTGTCGCGATAGGTGCCGGCCAGACGCAGGTCGATCGGGCCCTTGTCGTAGCCGAGCACGACGTTGAACGTATTGCGCGAGGCGGCAGGCATGTGAATTTCGCGGCCGTCGGCCAGTGTCGCCTTGCTGTGGGTGTAGGTGTAGTTGAACTGCGTCAGCAGGCCATCCAGCGGCGCCGGCAGCATGGTGTAGGCCTGGCTGTAGCTCAGTTCGATACCCATGACTTCGGCGCTGTCGCCGTTGATGGCGGTCGTGAACTCGTCATAGGTCACGCCTTCATAGGTGAAGTCCGTAAAGCTCTGCGTCACGGCGTAGTTCTTGATATCCTTGTAGAAGCCGCCCAGCGAGATCGCGCCATTGCCAGAGAAGTAATAGGCAACGCCGGCATCCGCGTTCCACGCCTCGTAAGGCAGAAGATCGGGATTGCCGAACTCGGCTTCGTTATCCTCATTGACGGTCGAACGCGGCGCCATGGCCGACAGCTTGGGACGCACCAGCGTCTTGTAGCCGGCCAGACGGAACACGAGATTATCCTCGGGGCTGTAACGCAGCGTCAGGCTCGGCAACCAATTGGTGTAGTTGCGCTCGTACTGGACGGGCTCGACCAGCGGCAGGTCGAGATTGTCCTCGTCATCGGTCACGACGTTGCCGTTCAGCTCGTTATGCGTGTGCTCCATGCGCACACCGCCGATCGCGCGCCAGGTGGCGCTGTCCCAACGGCCGAGCAGGTAAGCGGCAGTGATGTCTTCCTTCACGGAATAATCGCTGGTCGCCGAGTCCAGGGCCGAGGCATATTCGTTGATCGACAGGTCTGCTTCGTTGTCGAGGAACCATTCGGCCGTGTCGGTCTTGCTCATGACCGGCCCCATGTTGAGCAGACGATAGGTCTGTTCGCCCAGCACATCGGCCAGCGTATATTTCTTCGACTTCTTGTAGCGGGTCATTTCGAAGTCATAGGACTTCTCCCGCCAGCGGGCCTTGGCACCGGCCTGGACGGTGAAGTCGCCGCCGGACATGGCAAACGTGCGCGCCAGATTGGCCTTGAGGGCGTATTCCTCGTCGGTGCTGCCCGAAAGCGTGGTCAATTCGACGCGGTCGAAGGTGTAGTTCTCCGGATCGTTCACTTCATCCGCGCCGCTGGCGATCGAATAGACCGGGATGTAACGGCCCGAATTGTCGAAATCGATCACGACGCCGGATTCGTCATCGAAGCTGGAAGCGAAACGGACCGGGTCAAGCGACCAGGTTTCCTTTTCGGAAGACTTGGCATAGCTGGCCTGCCAGTCGAACTTCCAGGTGCCGGTATCGGTTTCGCTGCCGACGGAGACCGAGCGGATGAGCTGGCGTTCGAAACGGTCCTTCAGGTCGCGCTCGACGGTGATTTCCTGATCGGCCGTATCGAAGCTGACGGTAGAACCGTTCACGGAAGACGGGCCATCATCTTCGAATTCGCTGAGATCAAAGGTCGTGCGGCGGCGATATTCGTGGTCGTCGAACTGCGCCCAGTTGCCGCGGATATAGGCCTTGGTGGTATCCGACGCGCGCCAGTCGAACGAGAGCGAAGCGTTGATGCGCTTACGCTTCACATCGTAATCGCGATATTCGACGGCGGGATTGAAGTAGGTGCCGTCGACTTCCAGCCAGTTGTCCGCTTCGACATTGTCGGTTTCGAACTGGCGCTCGTAATAGCTGACGGAACCGGCAATGCCGAAATTATCACCCAGCTTCTGGGTGAAGTCGAGGCTGCCCTTCGGGGTCACGCTGCCGTCGTAATCGTTGTAGCTACCCTCGGCGGTCACCGAATAGCGGTTCTTGCGCGCGTCGAAGGCGCTGGCGGTCTTGATCTCGACCGAGGCGCCGATGAAATCGCCGTCCATGTCAGGAGTGGCCGACTTCTTCACTTCGATCGATTCAATCGTATCCGAGGAAATGACGTCGAGCGCCACCGAGCGGACATCGGCTTCCGGGGCGGGCAGGCGCACGCCGTCGATCGAAGTGCCGTTCAGTTCCGGATCGAGACCGCGCACCGAAACGAAGCGGCCTTCGCCCTGGTCGTTGAGGATATTGACCCCCGGCAGGCGGCGCAGCGATTCCGCCACGTTCTGGTCGGGGAATTCGCCAACGGCATCGCGGGTAAGCACGCTGCTCACGCCGTCAGCCGCCTTCTGGCGCGACAGGGCGCTGGCAACGTTGGCAGCCTGACCGATGACGAGGATCGTATCCGAACCGCTGCCCAGAGCAACGTCCTGACGGATCGTGCCCGTCGCGGGAACTTCGATTGTCTGGCGGACCGTTTCGGCGCCGACATAGGTCACTTCCAGCGTGTAGGTACCGGCAGGAAGGTCGGCAATCGTGTAGCTGCCATCGCGGCCGGTGCTCACGACGCGATTCACTTCAGCAACGCGCACCTGTGCCGACTGCAGTGCAGCCGTTTCAGACGCATCGTAGACGAAGCCGGTGACATCGCCGGCCATCGCCGGGGTCGCGACGGCGACGGCAATGGCCGTGGCGCAAGTCGATACGAGCAAACGAGGGGTATTCATGAGGGGATATCTCCGATCCTGTGTCCGCGGCGGGCGGTAGGAACGGTTCGTGACGTGTCAGCTACGTGTCAGTGACAGTTACATGACATTCTACCCCTGTTGTCGAACGGCAACAGGTCGCCCCATCCAGCGATAGCTTTGCGGCCCCAAAACGGCGCCGGGCAATTTTGATCCCGCTCAACAACAAGCTTGGCCGACTCGGCTATTCGGCCAGCAGTGAGAAATTCGATCCGGGAGATAGCGCAATGAATGCCGGCCAGGCCGCAAGCGGCAAAAGGCAGATTTTTGGCACGGAGCCGTTCGACGGCGATCTGGCCATGCGGGGCTATGCGCTCAATGCCATGTGCTATTCCTTCAACCTGAAGGAAAATCGTGACGCCTTCGCGGCGGACGAAGAAGGCTACATGGCCCAATACTGCCTGAGCGAGGAACAGAAGGTCGCGGTGCGCAATCGCGACGTACTGGGCATGCTCGATGCAGGCGGCAACGTCTATTACCTTGCCAAGCTGGCGGGCATCCTCGGCCTCAACGTGCAGGATCTCGGCGCGCTGCAGACCGGCCAGAGCCTCGACGACTTCAAGGCAGCGCTTCTCGCCCATGGCGAAACCACCCGGAGGGCAGCAGCATGAGCCAGGTTGCAGGCGGCATCTTCACCAGCCACGTGCCGGGCATCGGCAACGCCATCGCGCGCGGGCTGCAGCAGGACCCTTACTGGAAGCCCTTCTTCGACGGATTCAATCCGGTCCATGAATGGCTCGCGCGGGAAAAGCCCGACGTCGCCGTGGTGTTCTACAACGACCACGGACTGAACTTCTTCCTCGACAAGATGCCGACCTTCGCCATCGGCGCTGCCGCTGAATACCGGCACGAGGACGAAGGCTGGGGCATTGCCTTCAAGCGTCCCTTTGCCGGCCATCCCGAGCTTTCCTGGCACATCATCGAGCAGGTGGTGGCGAGCGAATTCGATCCCGTGACCTGCCAGTCGATGCTGGTCGATCATGCCGTAGCCGTTCCTTACGAACTATGCTGGCCGGGCACGGAAGAATTTCCCGTCAAGCTGGTGCCGATCGCGATCAACACGGTGCAGCACCCGCTGCCCAGCCCCAAGCGCTGCTTCGACCTCGGCCGGGCAGTGGGCCGTGCGCTCAAGAGCTGGAAGGGCGGCGAGAAGATCGTCGTCTTCGGCACGGGGGGCCTGTCCCACCAGCTGGAAGGCAAGCGCGCCGGCTTCATCAACAAGGAATATGACCATTTCTGCCTCGACAATATCGGGCCGAATCCGGAAGCGCTGCTGCGCCACGATTCTCTCGAAATCGTCGAGCTGGCAGGCAGTCAGGGGGTGGAGATTCTCAACTGGCTGGCTGCACGCGGCGCCCTGACGGGCGACGTGGTGGAACTGGCGTCCAACTATCACGTGCCGATCTCGAACACCGCCGCTGCGACGGTATTGTTCGAAAATCGCGAATTCCTTCCGGCGTCGGCGTGATTTGATGAAGGTCAAAGCCCTCCTTGCTCCGACCGTTATCGTAACGGTCGTTATAAAGGAGAGGTAAAGCCATGGTCCACTTCCCACCCGAACCGCTCTATCAGGATGTCCTGCGGCTGATCCGCATCGAAGGGGACATCAATGACCTCGAGGTCGAAGGGGAAATCCCTGCCGACCTCGACGGGGCGTTCTATCGCGTCCATCCGGACCCGCAATTCGCGCCGAAATATCCGCATGACCAGTTCTTCAATGGCGACGGCATGGTCTCCATGTTCCGCTTCAAGGACGGCAAGGTCAGCTTCAAGCAGCGTTATGCCCAGACCGACAAGTGGAAGCTGGAAAATGCGGCGGGCAAGAGCCTGTTCGGCATGTACCGCAACCACCTGACCGACGATGAGAGCGTGAAGGGCGAAATTCGCGGCACGGCCAACACGAACGTGATGGTCCATGCCGGCAAGCTGTTCGCGATGAAGGAAGACAGCCCGTGCCTGATCATGGACCGCAATTCGCTGGCGACTGACGGCTACACGGATTTCGACGGCGATCTGGGCAATGCGCCCTTCACTGCCCATCCGAAAATCGATCACGAAACCGGCAATTTCTGCGGTTTCGGCTATGCCATCGACGGCCCGCTGACCGAGGCTTGCCATTATTTCGAGATCGACTCGGCCGGCAAGGTGGTGCGCAAGGCGAACTTCAGTGTTCCCTATTACACCATGCTCCACGATTTCTGCATCGCGGGCGATTATGCGGTGTTCAACGTCAGCCCCTATCACTCCGACTGGAGCGTGCTGGAGGAAGGACGCCCGCATTTCTATTACGACCGCGACCTCCCCTTCTATCTGGGTGTGCTGCGGCGCGATGGCGATGGCAGCGACATGCGCTGGTTCAAGATGGACCCCAGCGTGTGCGGCTGCCACGTGATGAACGCCTTCCAGGACGGGACGAAGATCCATTTCGACCTGCCGACCAGCAAGACGGGCAGCCTGCCCTTCTTTCCCGAAAAGGACGGCCGCCCGTTCAACCCGCAGGAAGCCGTCACTAATCTGATGCGCTTTACCGTGGACCTTGCCTCCAACAGCGACGAGATTCAGTCAATGGAGCCGCTCGGCAAGATGCCGGGCGAATTCCCGCGCATCGACGATCGCTTCGCCGGCAAGCCCTATCGCCACGGCTGGATGATCACTTACGATTTCGCCAAGCCCTATAACGGCCCTCCGGGACCCTTCGCGGGCGTGATCAATTCGCTAACCCATTATGACCACGCCACCGGCGAGGAACAGAGCTGGTGGTGCGGGCCCGACGGCGCCCTGCAGGAACCCTGCTTCATTCCGCGCAGCAAGGACGCGCCGGAAGGCGACGGCTGGCTGGTCGCGCTCGTCGACAACCACGTCACAAACTATTCCGACTTGTGCATCTTCGATGCACTCGATGTCGCAAGAGGTCCTGTTGCTCGTGCCAAGCTTCCCCTGCGACTGCGTCAGGGACTTCACGGCAATTGGGCAGACGGGGATAAGCTCGCGGCCTGACCGCCAAGAGCCCCCTGTCGCTTCTCCCGACTTGGCGGTCTGCCCCCCTAGCCCAGGGCAGGCCGCCTTCTTTTTTGTCTTGCGAGGGGAGGTCTGACGAATTTCGCCGCGCTTGGCAAGACGCAGCGATCAGACGTGAAAAAGCGGGGCCCGCAGATGCAGACCCCGCTTTCCGGGAGAGAGGGTTTCAGACCGCCGAACTGAAGCGGCGCTGGGAATCCTGACGATAGGGATCGAAAGCCGCCGCAATGCTTCGTGCATAGGGCAGAGCCTCGCCCGCAATCGTCAGCACGCCTTCGTCATAAGTGCACAGGCCGCGCTCGAAATAGGGGGCGAGGAGCGGCATGGCCTCATCCACCAGTTCGAGCGAGATCGCTGCCGCGCCCTGGCACAGCAGCGCCTCGATCACCTTGCCGCGCATCTGATCGTCCCCGTCGCGCACGATCCCCGCCGAATGGGGCAGGATGTCCTGCGACAGCAGCATGCGATAGCGCCCGGCATTCTTCTCGTTCTGCACCAGCAGTTCGGGAAAGCTGCTGATCGCCGAAGCGCCCAGCCCCAGCAGGACCGGTGCCGTATCGTCAGTGAAGCCCTGGAAATTGCGATGCAGCCTGCTCGACAGGGCCGCCTGCGCCAGTGGATCGCCGGGCAGCGCGAAATGGTCGAAGCCCACCGGCTCATAGCCAAGGCCCGTCAGCTCGCGATAACCGAACAGAGCCATGGCGAAGCGTTCGTCCTGGCCAGGCAAATTGGTCGCGTCGATCTGCTTCTGGCGCGGGATCAGATGGGGCACGTGGGCATAGCCGAACAGGGCCACGCGATTGGCGCCCAGCAAAGCGGTGCGTTCCAGCGTCTCCTCAAGGTCCTGCTGCGTCTGGCCGGGCAGGCCATACATCAGATCGAAATTGAGCGAACCGACACCCGCACGGCGTAGCATGGCGGTGGCGCGCTCGATCATCTCGGCCGGCTGCACGCGCCCGATTGCCTCCTGCAGATGCGGGGCAAAGGTCTGCACGCCCAGGCTTGCATGGGTGATGCCGACGCCCGCCAGCACCTCACCCCAATGATCTTCCAGCGTGCGCGGGTCCAGTTCGATGGAGATATCGGGCGTGGCGAGCGGGAAATGCACCACCAGCGCATCCATCAACCGGACGAAATCGGTGGGCGCAATCGCATTGGGACTACCGCCGCCGAAGGCGATCCGGCGCACCTTGGCGCCGCGCGGCAGGCGCGAACCGACCAGTGCGATCTCGCGATGCAGTGCCTCGAGATAGCTCGCCAGCCGGTGCTTCTTGTTTGCCGCGCCAGTGTTGCAACCGCAATACCAGCAGATCTTCTCGCAATAGGGGATGTGCAGATAGAGCGAGACATCGCCGGCCGCGGCTTCCAGCGCGGCGCCATATTCCTTCGCGCCTGTGCCGGACTTGAACTCGGCGGCGGTGGGGAAGCTCGTGTAACGCGGCACGGGCCGCGAGAGCAGATCGGGATAATAAGGCCACATGAGAGCCTATAGAGCAGGCCTGGCACCCTTCCGCATTGCGGTGGGTCAAAGAGAAGGCTTCTAATCGCCCTCGGGCTCTCCGGGCAGGCCTGCCCCATTGCCCGCGCCCTTGCGCTTCTTATCCGAGGAATGGCAGCCCTTGGCACAGCAAGCGGCACCCTGCGTGCCCGGCAGCGGATTGTCGAGCGGCACGCTGATCGTACCCCCGCCGCACAGGGTCATCAGCAGCGCTTCACCGCGCAGCATGAGCGAGGGGTTGGCGGCGGCCGGGACCAGCGCCACCACGGCGAAGGCCTGAGTCAACGGGCCCATCAGCTATCCTCCTCATCGTCAATCAGGATGCGGCTGGCAGCGCCGTCCATATCCTCGAACTGGCCGCTCTTCATCGACCAGAAGAATGCCGCCAGCCCGCCAAGGCCCAGCAGCAGCGCCACGGGAATGAGGATCGCGATCACATTCATTCCGCCCCTCCTCTCACCGTGCCGAACGCGCGAGGCGCAGCGAATTGGCGACCACTACCAGCGAGCTGGTCGACATGGCCAGCGCCGCGATCATCGGAGTGACATAGCCGGCAATCGCCAGGGGCACGGCCAGCATATTGTAACCGATCGCCAGGACGAAATTCTGCTTCACCACCCGCATGGTGGAGCGCGCCACATGCACCGAGCGCGGCAGGGCCATCAGCGAATCCTGCACGAAGACTAGATCGGAAGCCTGCAGCCCCACATCGCTGGCGGAGCCGGGGGCAATGGAACTGTCTGCCTTGGCCAGAGCCGGGCCGTCATTCAGCCCGTCGCCCACCATCAGCACGTTGCGGCCCGCGCCTTGCAGCCGGCGGATCAGGTCCTGCTTGTCCTGCGGCGAGGCCTCGGCCTGGGCGAATAGGCCAGTCTCGCGTGCGACCTGAGCGACCGATTCCCTGTGATCGCCCGAGATGATCGAGGCTTCGACCCCCATCTTCGCCAGACGCGCCAATGCCTCGGCAGTGTCAGGGCGCAGGCGATCAGCAAAGGGGATCAGCCAGGTCGGGCGCCCTTCGATCTCCAGCGTCACGGCAATGCCGCTCGCCCCTTCGGGGCGGCGCAGTGCGACCTTGCTGCCCCGATAGCTGGCGAACACGCCCTCGCCCGGGCGTTCCTCCACGCCTTCCAGCTCGACAGCGCGCACATTGCGAGCGGTGAGCGATCCGGCCAGCGCCTTGGAAATCGGGTGGCGGCTATGCGAAGCAAGCGACAGGGCCACGGCTGCCGCGTCGGGCGGGAGATTGGCCAGAACGGCCGGATCGGGCACCGGTCGGCCGAGCGTGAGTGTCCCTGTCTTGTCCAGCAAGGCACGGTCTGCCTTGGCCAGCCTCTCAAGGGCCGAGCCGTCCTTCACCATGATACCGGCCCGCATCAGCGCGCCGCTCGCCACGACCTGCGCCACGGGCACGGCAAGGCCCAGCGCACAGGGGCAAGTGATGATCAGCACCGAGATCGCGATGACGAGCGACTGGTACCAGCCAGCCCCGGCAATCATCCAGCCAGCGAAAGTCAGGGCCGCAAGCGTGTGAACCGCTGGGGCGTAAAGCCGGGCGGCGCGGTCGGCGATGCGGACATATTTGGAGCGGTCCTGCGCGGCGGCTTCCATCAGCCGGGCGATTTCCGCCAGTGTGGTATCCTGCCCGATGGCCAGCACGCGCACGTCCACCGGGGCATCGAGATTCAGGGTACCGGCCAGCACGCGGTCCCCCGCCGCGCCGGGCACGGGCGCGCTTTCGCCGGTAAGTAGCGACTGGTCGAAGCGGCTGCCGCCGGACACGATATCGCCATCGGCGGCCAGCCTTTCGCCCGCCGCCACGCGCATCACCATGCCAGGGGCCAGATCGTCGGCCTTCTTCCATTCGACAGTGCCGTCCGCCGCCACGACCATGGCGCCCTGCGCTGCATGGCTGAGCAGCGCGTCCACGCCGGTACGGGCCCGATCACGCATCATCGCGTCGAGCACGCGGCCTGCCAGCAGGAAGGCCAGCAGCATCAATGCTCCGTCAAACCAGGCATCGTGCCCGCCAGTGACAGTCTCGTAGATGCTCAAGGCGGTGGCGAGGGTCACACCGATGGAGATCGGCACGTCCATATTCGTCCGGCCGCGCCGTAATACGCCCCAGGCGGACTTGAAGAAGGGCATGCCGCCGTAAATGATGGCCGGGATGCCGATCCCGGCGGAGATCCAGTGGAACATGGAACGAGTGGCGCCATCCGCCCCCGACCAGACGCTGACCGAAAGCAGCATCACGTTCATGCAGGCAAAGGCCGACACGGCCAGCGGCGCGAGCAGCGGCTTCACTGCCGATTGCGAGCGGGCCAGTGCGCCCTTGCGCGGTTCAGCCTCGAACCCGATGCGGTCCAGTTCTTCCACCAGATCCCGCGGCCGGACCGAGGCGTCATGCGCGATGGTGACCTGCCGGGCGGACAGGTTCACCCGCGCGGAGACGATGCCGGGGCGCCCCTCAAGCCCGCGCTCGATCTTGGACATGCAGCCTGCGCAATGCATGCCGGGCACGGCAAGCACCGTCTGGACGGCGTGGTCCTGATCCTGGCGGGCTAGTGCGGTCACTGCAGTGCTTCCTCCGCGCGCCAGCTGTCGCTGCCGGCCTGTGCCTCAAGCCGCAGGATCCAGCGCCCGGCGGGCAGGGACTGGGCCGACAGGAAGGTGCCGTCGGGCTGACGGGCAAAGCTCATCTGCACGTCGGGCAACCTGCCAAGCGGATGGCGTGCCTCCGCCTTGAGTATGGCGCCTTCAGGGGCGCCCCCAAGGGCGACCGTCACGCGTCCGTCCGCCAGCCGGCTTGCCTGCGCCTTCCAGCCGAGTTCCTGCGACTTCTCCGCCTTGTCGAGCCAGCCATTGAATTCCTGGCTCGCCACATAGGAGTTTTCGACTACGACGCCGCCGAATGTGGAAGTGGCATAACGCGCCATCACCACATTCACCGTGCCGACCGTGCCGAAGAACGCGACGAGGATCGCAGCGGCATGCCAGCCGGTGAAACGGCCTGTCTTGGGGGACGAAGTGGTGTTCATTCCTCTGCTCCGGGTGCTTCGAAGTTGGCCTCGCCGCTATCGCTCTCGCCCTTTTCGTCGAGCGAGCGCAGGGTGAAGGTGAACTTCTGGCTCTTTGCGCCTTCCGGCATGACGACATAGGCACGCATCGTGTCGATCTCGTCAGCGGGGACATCGCGCACAATCTTGCGGGCGGCCGCCTCGCGCGGCATGTCCTCGCTCCACATCACGGCGCCGGGAAGGCCCTCGATCGCCACTTCCATCCTGCGCGGACGGCTTTCCATATTGCGCAGCTTCAACGTGTAGGCATTGCGCACCGAACCGTCGCTCATCAGCATGAAGGGCGGGTTGCGATCCTGCGCGACCGTGACGTCCGTATGGTTGCGCGTGCCGAGGGCGAACAACAGGGCCAGACCGAGCCCGCCCCAGACGCCCAGATAGATCAGCGTGCGCAGATGCAGGATAGTCTTCCACACGGGGCGCGGCGTTTCGCCTGCGGCTTCGCGCTTGTTGTCCTCCAGCGTGGCATAGTCGATCAGCCCGCGCGGACGGCCGACTTCCTTCATCACGCGGTCGCAGGCGTCGATGCACAGCCCGCAGGTGATGCAGGCGATATCCGGCCCGTTACGGATGTCGTAGCCGGTCGGACAGACGGCAACACACTGGTTGCAATCGATGCAGTCGCCGAATTCGCCGGGGCTCTTTTCCGCCTTCTTCAGGCTGCCGCGCTTTTCGCCGCGCCAGTCCTTGTAAGTGACGATCAGCGATTTCTCGTCCAGCATCGCGGTCTGGATGCGGGGCCAGGGGCACATGTAGATGCACACCTGTTCGCGGGCGAAACCGCCCAGCAGGAAGGTCGTGGCAGTCAGCACCGCGACGGTCGCATAGGCGATGGGCTCTGCCTGTCCGGCCCAGAAATCATGGGTCAGCGTGGGCGCATCGGCGAAATACATGATCCACGCACCGCCGGTCCAGAAGCTGATCAGCAGGTAGATCGAATATTTGAGCGTGCGCTTGAATATCTTGTTCGGGCCCCACGGAGCCTTGGCGAGGCGTGCCTGGGCGTTGCGGTCGCCATCGACGAAGCGGTCGATATGCTGGAACAGATCGGTCCACACGGTCTGGGGGCAGCTATAGCCGCACCATGCGCGGCCGACGGCGCTGGTGACCAGAAACAGGCCGATGCCGGCCATGATGAGCAGGCCCGCCACGAAATAGAATTCATGCGGCCAGATCTCGATGCCGAACATGTAGAAACGGCGATGGGCGAGATCGACCAGCACTGCCTGGTCCGGGGCATAGGGCCCGCGATCCCAGCGCAGCCAGGGGGTGCCGTAATAGATCGCCAGGGTGACGAACATCACGAACCACTTGAAGCGGCGGAAAGGGCCGTCGATCTTCTGCGGATAGACGCCCTTCCGCTTTTCGTAGAGCTTCTCCGGCCCCGGGATATGCGATCCCGGGACCTTTATTCTGTCAGGGTTGTTCATTGGTCGGTTCCGCCGGGGTTGCGGGTGCAGCAGGTGCCGCCTGCTCGGTGAAATCTTCGCCCCCTCCCAGCGAATGGACATAAGCCGCCAGCATCTTGATCGTCACGGGGTCCAGACGGTTGCCCCATGCCGGCATGACGCCTGCGTGCGCATTGGTGACGCTTGCGATCACATCCTTGCGAGCGCCGCCGTACAGCCAGATCGCGTCGGTCAGGTTCGGCGCACCGAATTCGCGCATCCCCTTGCCATCGGCGCCATGGCATACGGCGCAGTTTTCCTGGAACAGCTGTGCCCCCGCGGCGCTGTCCTTGCCCTTGCCCGAAAGCGCGAGCACATGGCTGGCCACCGCGCTGATCTGACCGCCGGTCAGAATGCCGTCACGGCCGAAGCTGGGCATCTGGCTGAAGCGGGTCTGATCGTCGCCCGGCTGGCGGATGCCGTGGATCAGCGTGGTCTCGATCGCCTTCAGGTCGCCGCCCCACAGCCAATCGTCGTCATTCAGGTTGGGATAGCCCTTGCTGCCCGCCGCGCCCGAGCCGTGGCACTGGACGCAATTGACCTTGAAGGCCGCACGCCCACCGGCCACCGCCGCGCGCATCAGTTCCGGATTGCCCGGCAATTGCTCGATCGGCATGCCGGCCAGCGCGGCGACATTGGCGGCGCGTTCTTCTTCCTGCGCCTTCATCTCGGTGGCGAGCTGCCCGCGGCTGGTCCAGCCGAGCATCCCTTCGGTGCCCTTGGAGATCATCGGCCAGGCCGGGTAGGCGATACAATAGACCAGTGCCCAGAAGATGCAGGCATAGAAGCTGAGGATCCACCACCGCGGCAGCGGGTTGTTCAGTTCTTCGATGCCGTCCCATTCGTGCCCGACGGTTTCGACGCCGGTTGCCTCGTCGATTCTCTTGTCAGTCATCGCTATCGTCCTTGAAGATCGCTTCGGCGGCTTCCTGATTGTGGCCCTTCGAGCCCGGCCGGAACGGCCACAGGCACAGCCCCACGAACACCACCATCATCGCCATCAGGCCCCAGCTGTCGGCGATGTGGCGGAGGTTGTCGTAGATCGAATGGCCGCTCATCGGCCCTTCTCCGTCGCCAGGTCTTCCTGAGCCGCCGCACTGTTCACGTCGACCAGGGTACCGAGCATCTGGAGATAGGCGACCAGCGCATCCATTTCGGTCAGCCGCTGCGGATTGCCGTCATAATCGCGGACCTGCGCCTTGGGATAGCGCGTGGCGAGATCGCCGGCATCGGCATTGGGATCGGCCTGGGCGAGCAGATCGGCCTTGGCGCGTTCGATATCGGCCTTGCTGTAGGGCACGCCGACATTCTTCAGGGCCACCAGCCGCGCTGCAGGATCGCCGATCTCCAGATCGCGATCCGCCAGGAAGGCATAGGGCGGCATCACGCTTTCGGGAACCACTGCGCGCGGGTCCTTGAGGTGCTGGACGTGCCATTCGTCCGAATAGCGGCCGCCCACGCGGGCCAGGTCAGGCCCGGTGCGCTTGGAGCCCCACTGGAACGGATGGTCGTACATGCTTTCCGCGGCGAGGCTGTAATGGCCATAGCGTTCGACCTCGTCACGGAAGGGACGGATCATCTGGCTGTGGCAGACATAGCAGCCTTCGCGCACATAGATGTCGCGCCCTGCCTGTTCGAGCGGCGTGTAGGGACGCATCCCCTCCACTTTCTCGATCGTGTTGTCGATCCAGAAGAGGGGAGCGATCTCCACGATCCCGCCAATGATCACCGCGACGAAGGCGAACACGCCCAGCAGGGTGACGTTGCGTTCCAGCTTCTTGTGATGCTGAGTAAGGCTTACCATTGCTTTTCCCTCCTCACTCGGCCGGAACAGCGACCGCCGGACGGTCGGCTTCTTCATTGTATGCAGCAGTGCTCATCGGAGCTTCCTGACGCTGATGCCCCAGGATGGTGCGCCACACATTGATCACCAGCAAAACGGCACCGGTGAGGTAGAGCAGACCGCCGAAGGCGCGGGCCAGATAGTCCCAGTGCAGGGCGGCAACCGTGTCGGCGAAGCTGTTCACCAGATAGCCGTCGGCACCGTATTCACGCCACATCAGGCCCTGGGTGATGCCTGCCACCCACATGCTGGCGGCGTAGAAGACGATCCCCAGCGTCGCGAGCCAGAAGTGCCAGTTGACCATGCGGATCGAATAGAGCCGCTCGCGCTTCCACAGGCGCGGAACCAGGAAGTAGATCGCCGCGAAGGTGATCATCCCGTTCCAGCCCAGCGCACCCGAGTGCACGTGGCCGATGGTCCAGTCCGTATAGTGGCTGAGCGAGTTCACGCTCTTGATCGACATCATCGGGCCTTCGAAAGTGCTCATGCCGTAGAAGGCAAGGCTGAGCACGAACATGCGCATGATCGGATCGGTGCGGACCTTGTCCCACGCGCCGTTCAGCGTCATCAGCCCGTTGATCATGCCGCCCCAGCTGGGCATCCACAGCATGATCGAGAAGACCATGCCCAGCGTCTGCGCCCAGTCGGGCAGCGCCGTGTAGTGCAGGTGGTGCGGACCAGCCCAGATATAGAGGAAGATCAGCGCCCAGAAGTGGATGATCGACAGGCGATAGCTGTAGATAGGGCGTTCGGCCTGCTTGGGCACGAAGTAGTACATCATGGCCAGGAAGCCGGCGGTCAGGAAGAAGCCGACCGCGTTATGGCCATACCACCACTGCACCAGCGCGCCCTGCACCCCGCCGAAGAACGGATAGCTCTTCGAACCCAGCAGGCTGACCGGGATGTCCACATTGTTGACCAGGTGGAGCATCGCGACAGTGATGATGAAGCTCAGGTAGAACCAGTTGGCCACATAGATATGCGGTTCTTTACGCTTCAGGATCGTGCCGACGAAGACGACGAGATAGGCCACCCACACGATGGTGAGCCACCAGTCCACATACCATTCGGGTTCGGCATATTCCTTCGACTGGGTGATCCCCAGCAGATAGCCGGTGGCGGCCAGCACGATGAACAGCTGATAGCCCCAGAACACGAAGCGGGCGAGGCCGGGGAAGGCCAGGCGCGCGCGGCAGGTGCGCTGCACCACGTAAAAGCTCGTGGCGATCAGCGCATTGCCGCCGAAGGCGAAGATCACGGCGGAGGTATGCAGCGGCCGCAGGCGGCCGAAATTCAGGAACGGCTCCAGATTGAGCAGCGGATAGGCCAGCTGCAGGGCGATGAACAATCCCGCCGCAAAGCCCGCAATCCCCCAGAACACCGTCGCGATCACGCCCCAGCGAATGGGATCGTCATCATATCGCGATTCGTCGGGTGTCCTGAGTATCCCCTTGGCGATCGCGGCGTAGTCCGCCTTGTTCACGCTCACCACCAGCCCGATCAGGGCGGCAATGGCGACGATCGTCATGTGGATGGCGAAGCCGCTGTCATGTGCGCCGGCTACGGCGATCACGGCCAGCAAAAGGATCGCGAGCCATATGCCCGCGCCTGATACCACCTTTACCATGAGACGTTACCTCCAGTCCGGAGCGGCCTTTGCCCCTCGCGCGTCCTCGTCACATTGATCGCTGTCAAATCGCCGTGCCTCAAGCACCTTTTGACGTTTTCGTCCGTTTTGCGCGGGATCAATGTTTTGCCCCGCCGTCGGTGTGAATGGAGCATCGCGCTGCAAAAATCCTTGGCCGCACAGGGTGGCCACTGCGGCGCGAGGGATAAGACACGATGCGTATGATGACCGCCGCCGTGGCCCTGGCAACGGCTTTCGCCCTGTCGGTTCCGGCTCACGCCGAAGACGGCGCCAGCGGCGACAAGGGCAAGTGGCAATTCAAGCTGCTTGGCACTGCCGTGCTCGCCGATGGCAAGCTCACCGAAGTGAACAAGGACCTTGTAGGCCTTCCCGGCACGCTCGAGACCGAAGCCAACGACAATTACGTGCCCACCGTGGCGATCGAATATTTCTTCACCGACAATATCTCGGTGGAAACGATCTGTTGCGTCACCCAGCACGATGTCGATGCGACCGCCGGCCTTCCGGGCGCCGAACTGGTCAGCGACGCCAAGATCATCCCCGCGACCTTCACCCTGAAGTATCACGTCGATGCCGGCCCGATTAAGCCCTATATCGGCGCGGGTCCGACCTACTTCATCTTCATCGACGAGAAGCCCGGTGCGGCTGCCGTCGGCCTTGGCGCCAACGGCTTCAAGCTGAACGACAAGTTCGGCGTGGCCCTGCAGGCCGGCGTGGATATTCCGCTCGGCGATGGCGGCATGTCGCTCGCTCTCGATGCGAAGAAGTACTTCCTCAACACGTCGGCCCATTGGTACGTCGACGGCACCGAGGTGATCGCCACTCGCCACGCGCTCGACCCCTGGGTGCTGAGCGCCGGCATGGGCTTCCGTTTCTGAGGATGCCCGAAACGCCCTTCCCCTTCGTCCGGAAGAGGAAGGAACGGGCATAGGGGTCAGCCCGCCCTTGCCTCGAGCGCCGCGCGGTCAAGGATCGTAACCGCGCGGCGCGACGGCAGATCGACGATCCCATCTTTCTTGAGACGCGTGAACTGGCGGCTGACGGTTTCGATCGTCAGGCCCAGAAGATCCGCGACCTGCTGGCGCGAGAAGGGCAGTTCGAATTCGCTCAGCATTTCTTCCGGGTCTTCGCAGCCCGGCTCGGACAGTCTTTCCGACATGTCGAGCAGGAAGGTCGCCAGCTTTTCTTCCGCATTCTTGCGGCCCAGCAGCAGCATCCAGCGGCGCGTGCGGTCCAGTTCGGAAAGGGTGCGCTTGAGCAGCTTGTGCTCCAGCGCCGGGTGGTCATGCGCGAAGCTGTCGAAATCGGTGCGCGAGAAGACACACACATTGGCTTCCGTCAGCGCGGTGACCGAATGGCGGGTGGTGGTGCCGAAGGGGCGGCCGATGAAATCCGAGGGGTAGACGACGCCCACGATCTGCTCGCGCCCGTCTTCCGTGCCGGTGGAGAGCTTGAGCACGCCTTCGATCACATTGGCGACCAGCAGGGAATCGTCACCTTCCCAGATCAGCGATTCCCCGGCTTCCAGCTTGCGGCGGCGGCCGATCGAATTCAGCGCGGCAACCTCATTCGCGTCAAGCGCGGCGCAAATTGCCCGGTTGCGCACCACACATGTATCGCAAAAGCCCATGGCGCCGCTTACCAATGGTAGCGCGTCGCCACAACAAGTCTATATCAACCAGTTGAATTACCTTGATAATATTCAAGGAAATCGGGCTTTTCCGGCATTTTGGATACCTATTTCGATGCGACTCCGCCACAGTGCCGCAGCGCCGGTTCGCGCCGCTGCCCCACTACGCGGCGGAGCGGGCGGGCGGCACCTGCCGGTCGACGATGATCGCGGCGGCCGAAACCAGGACCGCGGCCACGCACAGCACCGCGAAGAAGGGCACCACGCTGCCTTCGCCCAGATCGAGCAGCCAGCCGCCCAGCCCGCTCGCCGTGATCGCCCCGATGCGACCGACGAAGATGCCGAAGCCGATCCCGGCGGAGCGGCACGAAGCCGGATAGCCATAGGTCATCATGGCATAGAAACTGGCGATGGCCGCGCTGAACAGGGCCGCGGAAAGGCCGATCAGCGCCACGATCACATTGCCCTCGCCTGCCCCCGGCACGCCGGAAAGCTGCTCCAGCCGGAAGGCCAGCACCAGCAGGGTCAGGAACAGGCTGACGCTGAGCACCGCCATTACGATGCGCGAGCCGAAACGCTGGACCAGCAGGCCCGCCGCAATGGAGGACGCGATCGAGGTCAGCCCCGCGACCGAGACGGCATAGCTCGCCTCTTCGAAGGTGAAGCCCTTGGCGGTCAGCATGGTGGTGGTCCAGTTGAGGATGCCATAGGCGCAGGTGGCGGCCGCCGCGAAGGCGATCCCGATGCCGAGATTCAGGCGCAGATTGCCCTTGTCGAACACGCCGACGGCAACCCCGTCGCGGTCCGTATGGTGGCGTTCGGGCACGATGTCGTCATCGCCGGGCAGCACCTTGCGTGCCGCAGCACGGGCCTCTGCCGCCTTGCCGCGCGCGAGGAGGAAGCTGGGGCTGTCCCGCAGCACGAACACGATCAGGAAGACGACGAGCAGCGTCGCGGCGCCGATCACGATGAAGGAGCCGCGCCAGCCATAGAGATCGACCAGCGTGGGCGCGAGCGCGGCGACCACCAGCCCGCCCGCAGGCGTGCCCACCGAAAGCGTCGTGACGCCGACCGAGCGCCAGCGGTCCGGCAGCCATTCGCCCGCCAGCGTGATCGCATTGGCATAGGCCGAGCCGAAGCCCAGCCCGCCCACCACGCGCCATGCCGCCATCTGCCAGACGTCGCCCGCCTGGCTGGCGCCCATCGTGGCAAGCGAGAACAGCACGGTGGCGATGGCCAGCGACCAGCGCCGCCCGATCGTGTCGCCCAGCCAGCCGCCGCCCCAGGAACCGATGCCGAAGCCGACCAGCGCCGCGCTCATCGCGATGCCGAAAGTGCCGCCGGCAACGCCGAATTCCTCGATCACCTTGGGGGCCACGATGCCCAGCAGCTGCGCATCCATCCCGTCGCACACCAGAACCAGCATGCAGATGGCGAAACTCGCCACCGAAAAAGCCTTGAGCGGCGAGCGCGACAAGGCCTCGCTGAAGGTCTGGGCCATCCTCTATTCTCCCTCTTATCCCCGTGCCGGCGCGATATGCCGGTCTATGATCCAGGCCGACGAGCTGACTGCCAGGGCACAGGCCGCCATCACGCCGAAGAAAGGCAGCACCGAAGCGCCGCCCCAATTGAGCAGATATCCGCCCGACCATGCCATGGCGATGCCGCCGATCCGGCCGAGCAGCATGCCGAGCCCGATCCCGCTGGACCGGCAGGACACCGGATAGCCCAGCGTCATCATGGCATAGATCGTCGAAATGCCGAGGCTGGCCACCCCGCCCATCACGCAGGCCACGGCATAGATCGCCAGCAAGGTGGCGCTGTCCGGCGCGGCGGCGAGATGTTCCACCATCAGGCCGAGGGCGACAATCGTGGCGAAAGTGACGAGCGAGCAGCCCGCCATCACCAAGCGCGATCCCAGCACGCGCACCAGATGCCCGCCTGCCAGAGCGCCGACCACCGACATCAGCCCGCCCCAGAAGATCACGCCGATGGCCTGATCCTGCGTGAAGCCGCGCGAGGTGAACAGCACCGCGCCCCAGCTCGTCAGGCCATAGACCACGGCGGTGGAAGCGGAAAAGGCGATGCCCACGCCCAGCGTCAGGCGGCTATTGCTGCGATGGAACAGGCCCACGCCATTCCCGCCGGAACCATTGCCATTCCGCGCCGCATCGGCGGGCGTGCCAGCTTCCGGCAACAATTCGATGTCGGCCCCCAGCACGCGCCTTGCCGTGCGATTGGCCGCCTCCTCGCGCCCCTTGGCCAGCAGCCATGACGGGGATTCCCGCACCAGCAGCAGAGTAAGGAAGCCGACCAGAACGGAAGCCCCGCCGAAGATCACGAACACACCCCGCCAGCCGAAATCGTCCAGCAGGAAAGGGGTAATCCCCGCCGCGATAGTGCCGCCCGCAGGAGTGCCGACGGAGAGCAGCGCGATCACATAGGTGCGGAACCGTTCGGGTATCCATTCGCTGGCGAGGGCAAGACCATTAGGGCCGGCCGATCCGAAGCCCAGCCCGCCGAGAAAGCGCAGCACGGCCAGCGTGCCGACCGTTTCGACCTGGCTGGAAGCGACGGTAGCGACGCCGAAGATCAGCGCGGAAGCGAACAGCGAATTGAGCCGCCCGATCCGGTCCCCCAGCCAGCCGCCCAGCCACGCACCCACGCCCATGCCGATCAGCGAGGCGGAAAGGGCCACGCCGAATTCGGCCCGGTCCACGCCCCATTCGGCAATGATGCCGGGCACGACAAGGCCAAGGGCCTGCGCGTCCATTCCGTCGAAAACCAGTACCAGCAGAACCATCGCCACCACGGTGAGCTGGAACAGCCGCACCGGGCCTGTGCTTACGGCCTGCGAAAAAGTGATCTGCACCCAGTCATCCCCCTTCGCCCGGCCGTCCGCTCTCTATGGCGGATCAGCCCAGCAGGTCTTTTGTCACCTCGCTTATGTCTCTTGCGCCCAGCAGGCCCATGGTCCTGACGGTTTCGGCCTTGAGAAGTTCCAGCGCGCGCACCACGCCGTCCTCGCCTCCGGCGGCGAGACCGTAAAGCGCGGCGCGCCCAGCCAGCACGCCCCTGGCGCCCAAAGCCACGGCCTTCACTACATCGCTGCCGCGCCTTACGCCGCTATCCAGCAGGACTTCGAGCTTGCTGCCCACGGCCGAAACAATGGCAGGCAGCGCCTCCATCGAAGAAATGGAACTGTCCAGCCCGCGAGCGCCATGGTTGGAAACCACGATCCCGTCCGCCCCGGCCTTCACCGCCAGTTCGGCATCGTCGGGCCGCAGCAGGCCTTTCAGCACCAGCTTGCCCTTCCAGCGATCGCGCAGACGAGCGATTTCGTCCCAATCGATATTGTCCTGCTTGAACAGGGCACCGGGATGCACGCTCTGCGTTACGCGGCTGCGCAGCCGGTCAGGCAGGTTGGCCTGAGAAGGAATGCCTCCGCTCATGGCATAGCGCCCCATCACGCCCAGCAGCCAGCGCGGATGCATCAATATGTCTGCCGTGTTCCGCGCATTGAGGCGGAAGGGCGTGCCGAAGCCGTTATGATAGAGATATTCGCGATTGGGCGGCACCGGCAGGTCCAGCGTGACGAGCAGTGCCTCGCAGCCCAGTTCCTGCGCCCGGTCCACCACGGCGTAGGAGAGCGAACGGTCTTTCCAGGTGTAGAGCTGGAACCACAGCCGCCCGCCCGCCGCGGCGATCTGATCGATATCCATCGTGCTGGCGCTGCAGATGGTGAAAGGCACGCCCGCGCGCGCGGCGGCCTTGGCCAGCGCCAGATCGCCCTGATACCACAGCAGCCCCGCCGCCCCGGTGGGGGCCACGGCCAGCGGAATGGCGGACGGCGTGCCCAGCAGGCTGGTCGATCCGTCCACCTGTTCCACATTACGGGCCACATGCGGGCGGAAAGTTACGGCATCGAAGCCCGCGCGATTGCGCGACAGGCCCAGCTCGTCTTCCGTGCCGCGCTCGACATATTCCCACACGCCCAGGGGCAGGCGGGCTTTCGCCCGCTTGCGCAGGTCGGCAATGTTGAAACTGCCGAAGGTCGGGCTACCGGTCATGCAAACATTCCTTCGTCATCGCGAGCGAAGCGAAGCGATCCAGAGCCTAACGCGCCAGGCCCTGGATTGCCGCGGGCCTCCGGCCCTCGCAATGACGAACAGGAAAGCAAGTCCCTCAGCCGCGGCCGAGGAAGGGCAGCTTGTTCTGGACGATCATCGCCTCGTAGAAATTGAGGTGATCGGGCAGCGCGGTCATGTGGATGATCGCATCGGCGATATCTTCCGGCATGGCCGCGAAATCCTTGTCCAGCTTGACCGCGCCGGGCGCGATTTCGGTGGCCACGATGCCGGGATTGAACATCGAAGCGGCAATGTTGAAGTCCCGCCCGTCGATAGCGAGCGAGCGGGTCAGCCCATCGAGGCCCCACTTGCTGGCGGCATAGGCCGGGCTGTCCGCACGGGGCACGCGGGCCGAGATCGAGCCGACATTGACGATGCGGCCATGGCCCTTGTCCTTCATGATGCGGAATGCCTCGCGGCTGCACAGGAAGGCGGAAGTGAGGTTGGTGTCGATCACCCGGTGCCACATTTCGAGCGAAAGCTCGTAGACCGGGGTGCTGTCGGCAATGCCGGCATTGTTGATCAGGATGTCCACGGTGCCGAAACGGTCCACGGCCTGCTTGAACAGATTGGCCACGGCTTCCTCGCTGGTGACATCGGTCGCCGCGGCCAGCGCTTCGCCGCCCGCAGCCTCGATCTTCTTCACCAGGCCCTCCAGACGGTCCACCCGGCGCGCGGCCAGCACTACCTTTGCCCCGGCAGCGGCATAGCCCAGCGCACAAGCCTCGCCGATGCCGGAACTGGCACCCGTGACGACCGCGACACGCCCTTTGAGGATTTCAAGATTCACCGGCTTCCTCCAAATTTCTCGTTTGCTCTAATCCCTGCCTCTCCCCCAACCGAAAAACGGAGCGGAGTGCAAGCCGATAGTGCGCAAACGAAGGACGGGGTGCGCCTGCAACGGGGATGACGAAGGTTGGGTTCAATCCCCTTTGTCATCCCGGACTTGTTCCGGGATCCCGCTTTCTGCGGGGTAAGAAGCTGGACCCCGGAACAAGTCCGGGGTGACAGTTGGGGTGGAGCGGCGTATTTGGCGATTCTACTTGACATCACGAACCGTTTCGGTTATATGCCCCGCACCTTGCTGCGATAGCAAGTCGCAAGGTTCAATCCGGAGGGCGGCATG
>NZ_JBANRM010000005.1:0-330823 GCF_037154085.1 Fulverythrobacter fulvus
GCCTTCATCGAGATCGACGTGCCGGTCAAAGGCCAGACCGAACGCTGGACCATCGAAATGACCAGCCCAAATAATCTGCAACAGAGCGGCTGGAAGCGCACAACGCTGAAGACCGGAGACAAGGTGAAGCTCTACATCCACCCGTTGCGCAATGGCAGCAAGGGCGGCTCCTATGTCGGCGTCCGCCTTGCCAATGGCTCGACCCTGGGCGAGGTGAAATAGCCTTCATGCACTGGACCAGAAAAATCGCGCTGGCCTGCGCGGCGGCATGCCTTGCCACTGGCGGCGCACAGGCCCAATCCGGGGGCTCCGCTCCGCCTGACGGTCTTTCCGAAGGCGAGGGCGCCGGCTTTGCCAAGGGGCATTATGCGGAACTCGACGCCATGCCCGATTGGGGAGGTGTATGGTTCCTCAATCGCGGTGGCCCCACGGCCCAGCCCAAGCTCAAAGGCAAGTATCAAACCGACTGGGAAGCGTGGCGCGCCGACGTCTCGGCAAATGACGGAGTGGAGAAGCGAAATCGTTCAAACTGCGCGCCTCCGGGAATGCCGCGCATCATGCAACTCGCGCAATATCCCTATGAATTCATCTTCTCGCCGGGCCGGGTCACGATCAACCAGGAAGCCTGGATGCAGACCCGCACGATCTGGACCGACGGACGCGAACATCCGCCGCTGGAGGAACTGGATCCCACCTATATGGGGCACTCCGTCGGCCACTGGGAAGGCGATACCTTGGTGGTCGATACGATCGGCGCGCTCGATATGCTGCCCTTCGCCAATGGCGCGCTGCATTCCGACAAGTTTCGGATCACCGAACGCATCCATCTCGATCCGGCCAAGCCGGACACATTGGTGAACGAGATGGTGATGGAAGACCCCGACGCGCTGGCAGAGCCCTTCAAAGCCACCGTGACCTACAGGCGCGACCGCTACGGCGTCCTCTATGAATTCCAGTGTTCGGAAAACAACCGCAATCCGGTGAACCTCGACGGGGAAACCGAGTTCGAATGACCCCGACAACGCCATCTGCCAGCGTCCGCCTGCTTTTGCCAAAGGCGAGTGGCTTCGCCCTCGCAGTTCTGGCGGACCGGGTCACGTCGGCAAGATGAGTTGCTCCACCAACCAGGACCAACCGAAGGGTATCAGCCTTCGACTGGACGGCGCCGGCCCCACCCAACCTCCCTGGAGCCGGCGCCAATTTTTATTCGGGGCCTGAGCGGGTCCCTCACACCTTCAATGCGGGTGCCGCACCCTAATGGGTAACCAATGAGCACAATTCGAACGGGCTCGTAACCTGCAGGCGCTGGTATGCCCGGCGCCGATAGGTCAGCACCGAAGTCTTGGCGATGGCCAGGTCGATCGCCGTGGCTTCTACCGTCATGCCAATCGCCGCGCGGGCGCAGACCTGTCGTTCGCGCAAGGTGAGATCATCGAAGCGGGCGGCAAAACGGTCTTCCAGCTGGGACACAGTCAGTTGCGAAGTGGCGGCATGAGGCTGCCGGTTGAAGGGCAGCATCGGCAGGGCAAGCGAAGCAATGCCGACCAGCACCGACAGTTCTTCGTCCGAGAAGCAGCCGTTCTGCGAATGGCGTGCGACGTTGATGACCCGCCATTCCCCGCGACCGCGCTGGATCACCGATACCCGTTCGACAATCCCCGGTTCGTCGAAGAACTGCCGCCGAAAGCCAGCCGAGGGGATGTCTGCCGGGCGGATGCGCAGCAAGGCCATGTCGCCTTCGGACGGTGCGGCTTCATAGGCATCGCATACCGGATCCAGACGCAGATAACGGTCGGCATAGGCAGGCAGAAGGCGGGTCAGGCCGGGCTCACAGAAATGATACTGCAGACTGCTCTGGTCGCGCCCCTGCGCCTCGAACAGGTAAAGCCGGTGGGCACCTGCCGTCGCAAGGAGGATGCAATCGCGCACGGTGGAACCGAATTCCTCAGTGCCGAGCGTACCCAGCAGCTTGTCATAGGCGCCCAGCAATGGCGAGTGCATGCGCCAGTCTGTGATGGTCCTTATCTCGGCCACATCCTGCTCCCTTGCTCTGCTCCTGCCCGGTCGGTCTGGTGCCGTCTCGGAAGGAACTGACCGTAACGCTTCTCGCATGTGCTGTCGCCGCCTCTGTCCTCTTGGGAGAGGACAGACCCCAGCCGGAGGTTCGGTCACCAAGGCAGTGGCAGCGAAAGGAAGGTCATGCTCCCCGGCAACAGGTTCATCATCACTGTCGCCCTCAATGGCGGCATGCAGCAGAACCGGAATGGCGCTGTGGTTCCCAAGCAGCCGGCGGAACTGGGCGAAGCTGCGGCGCGCTGCTGGGAGGCAGGCGCGGCACTTGTCCATGTGCATGCCCGCGGACCCGACGGGAAGAACAGCGGCGACCCGGGGATCTATGCGGAGATCATCCGCGAAATCCGGGCCCGATGCCCGGTGCTGATCCAGACCACCAACGGTATCGGTATCCGCCGCGATCCGAAGACCGGCGGCTTCATCTGGCCGAGCGACGAAGAGCGGCTGGGGCTGCTCAATATTCAGCCCGCTCCGGACCTGTTCGGCGTCGCCGCGGGCTCAGCCGACTTCTATCACCCGGAAGGCGGCTATCTCAACGAGACACCCTATGTGAACTCGCCCGAGTTCCTCAAGCAGACAATCCAGGCAGTCTATGCCCGCCACTCCGCGCTCGAATACGAAGTGGTCGAGGCGAGCGCCCTGCACCGCCTGTTGCGCTATGCCGAGGAAGGGCTGTTCGACCGCCATCGGGACAACATCTGGCTGCTGCATGGCGGCGGCTATGGCGCCGTGCCGGCGATTGCCCGCAACCTCCTGTTCAACGTGGAAGAAGGGCTGCGCTATTTCCCGCAGGCCATCTGGGGCATGACCTCCACCGGCAGGGCGATGTTCCCGATGATCACGCTCGGCCTGTCGATGGGTTGCGATCTGGTGCGGGTCGGCTTTGAGGATAGCCTATACCTGCCCGATGGGAGCATCGCCCGCCACAATCACGAGATGGTGGAAGCAGCGGCGAAGATCGGCGCCTTGTTCGGAATGCAGCCGGCCAGCGTGGACGAAGCCCGGGCACGCTTCGGGATTTGAGATATGTCAGTCTGACCACGATCAGACGCCGCCATCGGGCAAGCAAATAGCGGCCTTGCGGGCGGGAGCAGAGCCGCAAATCGAATTGCTGCCCTGCTCCCGCGGGCTATCTCACCAGGGTGAATTTGTCGCCCGTATAGACCCTGACGGCATTGCCACGCTCAAGCACTTGATGTGCCTGCCATTGGGATTTGCGCGCGTCATCGTCGGCGCTTTCACGTCGCGCCTCCAGCATGATAGCCAGTTTCAGCCGCGCCAGCTTGCGGTTCGCATGCTGGGATCGCTGCTCCTGCGCCGTAGCGACGAGGCCGGTCGGGCGGTGAGTGGCGCGCACCGCACTATCGGTCTTGTTGACATGCTGCCCGCCCGGTCCACTGGCGCGCATCGCCTGATAGTCGATGTCTTCCTCGCTCAAGTCACGGATCGCCTCGACCTCCGGCGCCAAAGCAACGCCCACGAACCAGTTCCGGCGCTTGTGGGAAGGCCGAAACGGGCTGGTGCCAACCCACTGGACCGTCCCGATGCGCGGGGCGGCAAAAGCTGCCGCGCCTTCGCCCTCGATGCGCAACAGCAGGGAGGCGGGCAAGTCCTCCAGCCCATCGAGCACGGTACAGGCCAGCCCTGCCGACCTAGCCTCGCGGCCGAAGGCGCGGGCCAGTTGCGCCACCACCCAACGGCATTCCTGCGGTCCTTTGCCCGCCGTGATATGCAGGATCGCTTCGCTCATGCCGCCCTCGTCTTGTAGCTCAGCAGGGGGCGCAGTTTGGCGATCACGCGGATCAGGCCCGCCTGCTCCAGATCTGCTATGACCATGGCGATGTCCTTGTAGGCATCGGGCGCTTCCTCAAAGATCAGGCGGCGATCCTCACAGATCACATGACTGCCCAGGGCGGTGCGCTGCATATCGGCCACCTTGAACCGTCGCGAGAGGCGGGCATGAGCATCCTTGCGGCTCCATTTGCGGCCTGCACCATGGGCCAGCGAATGCAGCGCCCGATCGGCCCCCTCATCGACAGGCTCCACCAGATAGCTGAAATCGCCGCGCGAACCCGGGATGGCAACCAAGCCGCGATCGGCCGGCGCTGCGCCTTTACGATGTAGCCATCCTCCCAGATGCGGGGTGACGCTGTTGTGGCAGATGTCCAGGACGCGCCGCCCTTCCATGCCGAGGCTATCGCAGAAGCGCTCTGCGATGATCCTGCGATTCACTATGGCCCAACCCAAGGCGTCATCGTGATCGACAATATAGGCTCGGGCCGCTTCGCTCTTCGCTTGCAGCCCTTCGCTGATGCGCGCCGGTTGGTGCGCCTGCAGGATCGCCTGGCCCAGCCCGCGCGACCCGCTGTGGACCATCATCCAAACGCGGTCCGCCCTCAGACCCAACGCGGCGAAGCGCACCGCGTCGACGACAGTGTCGATCCGCTGGAGCTCGACGAAATGGTTGCCCCCGCCGATCGTGCCCAGCGCCGGGCTGGCCAGTTTCGGCGGCAATCCCGCTTGCTGCAGGGCGGCGACCCCATCGCCGTCCCACGGCGCGTCCAGCCCGTGCAGCTTTCGTTCGACCGTCCCAAGGCGGAATTTGCGCAGCGCCCAGTCCAGCTCCCACAAGGCCATGCCGCAGCCAATGTCGCTACCCACCAGATGCGGCCAGATGCGCGTTTGCGACCAGAAGGCCGCGCCCACCGCAATGCCGTTGCCTGCGTGAAGGTCGGGCAGGCCGACGATGCGCTCCATGCCTTCGTAGCGCGCGCAGGCTTCCAACTGGTCCAGCGCCGTAGGATCGAAACGTGCAGGATCGCGGGCGATCAGAGAGGTCGTGCTCATCGTGCGTCTCCCTTGCCCTGGCAAGGTCCCGACACCAGCATCTCTTTCAGGACGGCCATGTCCTTGAGGATGCCGTCCTGCGGATCGACAAATAGCTCTCGCCGCCGGAAGCATCGACCCGTGCGCGCTCCCAGGACCTGGCCTTCGAACATCCATTCGCCGTGCCGACCCAGGGAAATTCGGGTAAGCACGAAGTCTTCGATATGCATCTTGGTATAACGAGCGCCGATAGAGGCACGACGCTTAAGCCCGATGCGGTGTACGCCGGCGTGGGCCATCCTTTTCAGTTTAGGAGATGCGGCATGCCCTGCGCCCCAGCGTGGGCGCTCGACTATAATTTTGAACATGTCATTGCGCATGGCGAACCTCCCTGTGGAAGGGGGCGGTCGGCGAAGCGGTAGTGACGCAGTATTTGAAGAAGTCAGCGGCGCGGATGCCGCCGGAAGCAATCAGGCGTTTGAATTCGCCCTTGCAAAAATTGCCCATGCAATCTGTTCCTGAACACAGGGAAGTAGGATGTGACGGTGGTTACGGGCGGATGCTGCGCGCATGGTCTTCTCCTTTCCTGGGTTAGAACAGGCCGGTGCTGGCTGGCATCGCGGCTAATTAGGATGGGTGCAGAGCACAAGGGCAGCTTTTAGTCCGCGCGGCATTTCTTCAAAAGTGATGCTCGAAAACCATACTGTTCATCTGCAGCCAGAACCAACCATGAAGCCGAGCCCCCTTGACGCGCGATACGCCCACGAAGGCGCGAGGCGGTCTCAGCCTTGCTCAGTCAGATCGGCCGAACCCAGCCAAAGATCAGTCATAGTTTATGCGCTGGCCGGAAGCGATTTCCACCATACGTCAGTGAAGGGCAAATCTGCCGAAAAGCCTTAAAATCCTGGGCTTCTATCGTTCATATGAGTTCGGGAAAGTCCGCGAAGAAGCGGCGACTGGCGGAGAGGGTGGGATTCGAACCCACGGTACGGTTGCCCGTACACCGCATTTCGAGTGCGGCGCATTCGACCTCTCTGCCACCTCTCCGTATCGGGTGTTTCGGGTGCGGCGAGTGCGCGCCCGGGGCCGGGAAGCGGGCGGTTAGCTCAAGGGCGGGCGCTTGCCAAGCCCCAAAGCTTGCCACTGCCCTCCAAAACCATGACAAATAGGGGGAGTGCCCCATTGCGCGGCTTGTTTCGCCTTCCGGGCCAACTATATTCAGGCCCATGGATCGTGCCCATTTCTTTTCTGCCCAGGCCGGCCGCCGAATCGACGCCCCCCTTCATGCCGAAGCCCGTTTCGCCATTGGCGACGTGGTGAAGCACAAGCTGTTCGATTTTCGCGGCGTTGTTTTCGATATCGACCCCGTCTTCGCCAATAGCGAGGAATGGTACGAGGCGATTCCCAAGGACATGCGCCCGCGCCGGGATCAGCCCTTCTACCACCTGCTCGCCGAAAACGACGATTCGTCCTATGTCGCCTATGTCAGCCAGCAGAACCTGATGGCCGACAGCGAAGGCGGCCCGGTGGATCACCCCAGCGTGGCCCAGCTGTTCGACGATTTCGCCGACGGCCGCTATCGCCTGCGCCGCCGCCTGACGCATTGATCGGCGCTGCCCGGCCGGCTTCGGCTGGCCGGAACTCGCAAGACGCAGGCCTTTTCGGACCGATCGAGGCGAGACACGCCTTCATCGAGGCCATATGCAGGGGGGATGCACCGCAATCTCCGCCTGCTGAGCCTGACGCTGTTCTGCTGCCTTGCCGCCGCCTGCAACCGGCAGGCCAGCGAGGCACAAGACGCCGTCCGCCAGATCATGAAAGATCCGGATTCCACGCAGTTCCGCGAAGTTTCCGCCTGTCCGGACGACCCGACCCTGATGCGGGGCGAGTATAATTCAAAGAACGGCTATGGCGCCTATGTCGGCTTCCAGCCTTTCTACCACGCCGCCGATACGGGCGCGGTGCTGCTGGCGGATGAGCAGTTCAGCGAAATGACCGGCCGTTGCTACGGCACGGATGGCTCAGGCGATGCGGCGATCGATTCGGCAGTCGACGCCGCCCACCTCGCCCCAGCCCCCGTGCCGCTAGCGGCGGATTACGAAGCGCCGCCGGAACCGGCCGGCACTCCGCGCTGCCTGGGCGAATATTGCCCCTGCGATACCAGCGATCCCGATTACGGCGGCGCGGACGAGACGCTGTGCCACAGCATGAAGCGCGGCGAGGATGTGGACGATACGATGCTGTCCGCGGGCGCCACGATGCGGGACGTACGCCGCCAGATACGGACTTTCGACGGGGGCGGTTCCTGATCCGCGCGGATCAGCTCTTCAGCTTCCATCCGCTCTTGAGCACGCGATAGCAGATGAAGCCGAAGACGAGATTGAACAGGCCCAGCCCCACTGCCGCGCCCAGCACGGCCTGGTTGGTGTTGCCGATGTCGCTGGCCCCCAGGAAGCCGAAGCGGAAGCCCGAGATCACGTAGAAGAACGGATTCGCGCGGCTCACCGCCTGGAAGGCCGGGGCAAGGTTGTGGATCACGTAGAACGTGCCCGACAGTAGCGAGAGCGGCTGAATCACGAAATTGGTCACCGCCGCGGCATGATCGAACTTGTCGGCCCACAGCGACGTCATCAGCCCCATCAGCGCCAGCAGCATCGACCCCATCAGGCCGAACCACACAATCGCCCAGGGATGCGCCGCCTGCAGGCTCACGCCCGGCCACAGCAGCATTGCCGCCGCCACGGCAAGGCCCACCATGATCGCGCGCGTCATCGCCGCGCCGACAATGCCGATCATCAGTTCGCCTTCGGAAAGCGGGGGCATCAGGTAATCGACGATGGTGCCCTGCATCTTGCCGCCCAGCAGCGAGAAGCTGGAATTGGCGAAGGCATTCTGCATCATGCCCATCATGATCAGGCCCGGCGCCACGAAGCTGGCAAAGGGTACGCCCAGCACTTCGCGCCCGCCGCGGCCCAGTGCAACGGTGAAAATCACCAGAAACAGCAAGGTTGTTACTGCCGGGGCCCAGACAGTCTGGGTCTGGACCTTGAGAAAACGGCGGACCTCCTTCATATAGAGAGTCCACAGCCCGATGCGGTTCAATCCGCCGATCACGGGCGTTCCATGCGGCAGGAAAGGCCGCTTCACTTCGCCCGTCGCGCGGGCCTGTTCGGATGTCGTCGGGGCTTGATCGGCCATTTACTGGCGACTATCGGCAGTCGCTTGCGCTGACAAGGCTGGTGAGGCCCTTCCCGCGTATGTTTTGTTGAGGAATTGAAAGCGGACATGAGCTGGACCGACGAACGGATCGCCACCCTGACCAAGATGTGGGAAGGCGGCGCCACCGCAAGCCAGATCGCTGAAGAGCTGGGCGGCGTATCGCGCAATGCCGTGATCGGCAAGGCGCACCGCCTTGGCCTGAAGTCGCGCCCCTCGCCGGTGAAGGCGAACGAGGACGGCGGCGAGAAGGCGCCTGCGCGGAAGAAGGAAACCAAGCCGCCCAAGCCGAAGGAAAAGGCGCCGCCCGCCGAAAAGCCGGTGCTGGCTGCCAAGCCCGTCGCGCCCGCGCCGCGCCCGGTGGCCGAGAAGCCCGCCGCCCCGGCCAGCGCTTCTGCCACGCCGAGCCAGCCGCTGCCCGGCTCCACTGGCGAGCCCATGCCCAAGATCGTCTCGGTCGGCCCCGGCGGCTTCCTGCGCCAGGGCCCCGGCGACCAGCAGGCCCCGATCCCGCCCGCCCCGCCGCGCCGCCTGGTGCCCGCCAAGCCGAGCCCGGAAATCGCGGACAAGACCAGCCTGCTCGATCTGAACGACCGGGTCTGCCGCTGGCCGATGGGCCATCCGGGCGAACCCGACTTCCACTTCTGCGGCGAGAAGGTGAACCCCGGCTTCCCCTATTGCGTGGAACATTGCGGCCGCGCCTATCAGGCCCAGCTGCCGCGCGGTGCCCGCCGTCCCCCTCCGCCCCTGCCCTTCGGCGGCCCGCGAGTGCGCTGAGGGTTTGAGGCAGTAATACCGATTCGAAAGGCGCCCCGGAGATCATTCGGGGCGCCTTTTTCGTCGTCCTTCGTCGTCCCGGACTTGATCCGGGACCGCTGCGATCCGGGCGCCCAGCCGCCAGCGATCCCGGCGTGCGCCGGGATGACGAGGGGGCCGGGATGACAAAGTAGGCAGACAAACCCCATCCTCCGCTGGCGAATGCGGAATAACGCCGGGGGGAGAAAACCAGTCGGACGGGTCCGGGCCGGTGTTTCGGGGCGCCCGCATGGGAGCCCGGTGACGCGGTTTTGTCTGCGAATGGCGGGTAAAGTCCGCGAGAACTCGCCGCTCGGCCCTTTCCGGCTCAGACGGGGGGCGACGAAGGGCTCGCAAGTGAGCCGCCCCCGGCGCTACCCGCGCGGCCCGCGCCGTGACATTCGGCGAGAGCCGGCGCCTGTGCCGGCAGAAGGTGCGGACGCTTCCGTGAAAGGCGAGCGAGGCGTTGCTATCCGCCTCACCTCACCCGGCTCACCCGAAACGCCGGCCCGGAAACGGAGGAGCACAAGAGCGAAGCGCAAAGCGCCCCCGACCCGCCGCTGGTGCCAGTTGGTTACTGGCGGACAGCCATATAGCCAATATGGTTCGTTTTGTCAAGATGGAGAACCAAATTCTTCAATCCTCACCCGTTCGTCCTGAGCCTGTCGAAGGACACGCGCCAGCGCTTGCCCAACAAAGGGATATGGGGCTGACGGTTTCCCGTGTCCTTCGACAGGCTCAGGATGAGCGGGCGTGGTGGCTCGGGCTAAGGATTCTACTCACTTACCTTCGTCATTCCCCCGCAACCTAGTTGCCCGGAACCGCAGGCACCACGGGTTTGCCATCCTTCCACTCGATCAGGCCCACCCGGTTGCCCGCAGGATCGGTAATCATGCCGAGCACGACCACGCCGGGAACTTCCAGCCGGGGGAACACCACCGCCCCTCCAAGCTCCATTGCCTGTGCCTGCGCGGCGGTAACGTCCACCACGCCGAAATAGAGCGCGCTGCCGGTTTCCGGGCCGAGATTGGGCGGTTCGACCTGCAGCATCCCGCTCATGGCCGGCTGGGCGGGAATGGTCAGGCTGCCATCCTCGCCGATGGTCCAGCCGAACATCCCGGCATAAAAGGCACGCTGTTTTGCCAGGTCAGGCCCGGCGATGTGGAAATAGACCAGCGGCGCGGGCATTTCAGGCTGGGCCTGCGCCGAAGCCGGGGCAGCCAGAAAGGCCAGACCCGCCAGAACCACAACCTTTGCCCGCATCGCCGGTCTCCATCGGTCAGTTGCGTTCGCTGGAGCTGAATGCCAGCCCGCCGCCCTCGGCGTCCTCTTCCCTTACCACGGGGCGGTTACCGGTGGCGAGGAGGTTGCGGGCCATGTCGGCGCGCATGCTCTCGAACACCACCCGGCCCTGCGGCGGTTCCTGCTGCGGGAAAGCTTCTTCCATCTCGCGATTGCGCTGCTGGACTTCGGGCAGGAATTCGCGGTTGGTGAAGATGTGGAAGCGATTTTCCCTGATCGCGTCCACCACGGCGCGGCCGGTGTCGAGCGGATCGATCGCCGCGCGGGCGGCATCCCACAGGGCCTTCTGGAAGGTGCCCGCCGCTTCCTCGTTGAAGTCGGTTTCCGGCTCGTCCTCGGGCGGATGAAGCATGCCGGTGCGCGTGGCGCCGGGGAACAGGCAGGACACGCCGATACCCAACGGCGCCAGCTGCATCCGCAGGCTCTCCGCATAACCGCGCACGGCATATTTCGAGGTGGAATAGGCGGCAAAGCCCGGCAGCGGCACGATCCCGGCCATGGAGGAGGTGCAGACCACATGCCCGCCCTCGCCCTGCGCCTTGATGATCGGCACCACGATCTTGCTGCCATTGATGACCCCGCCCAAATTGACAGCCATCACGCGGTCGAAATCGGTGAAATCGGGATCGTCGGCCGTACCGCCGCCATTGATCCCGGCATTGTTGCACAACACGTGGATCTTGCCGAACACGTCGAGCGCCTCGTCCACCGCGGCCTTCAGATTGGCCCGGTCGGCCACGTCGGTGCGGATAAAATGGGCGGCGTTATTGCCCTTGAGCGCGGCCCTGGCGTTCTCGATGTGAGACGTGCTCCAGTCGGCCACTACCACCTTCATCCCCTCGGCCAGAAAGGCGCGGACCATGCCGAAGCCGATCCCGTTCGCGCCGCCTGTGATGAAGGCCACCTTGCCTGTCAGTTCCTGCATGTTGTTCCTCTCCGTTTGTCTTTCGTCATTGCGAGGAGGCAAGGCCGACGAAGCAATCCATGGCTCAAAGCGTTACGCCCTGGATTGCCACGGGGCCTCCGGCCCCTCGCAATGACGCGTATTATTCTTCTTCCCGATAGTTCCCGAAGCTGTCGACCACTTCCATCCGGTCGGGCGTGGCGTCCAGCACGGCCTGGGCGCGGGCGCGCATGGCATCCTTGTACATGCCGTGCGTTACGACATAGGTGGTGTTGGCAAGGATCGCCTCGGCCACCAGATTGCCGACATCCACCGGCTCCATCCAGTTGTCGCCCACGATCCGGCGGGCGAGCTTCTTCTCGCTGGCCGTGAAGCCGCTGCCTTCGCGCAGATGCGCGGGCCGGTTGTCGATCGTCTCATGGATATTGGACTTCACCGGGCCCGGCAGCAGGATCGAAACGCCGATATCGTGCTGGGCCAGTTCGCCCTTGGCCGCTTCGCAGAAATGGCACACGGCGGCCTTGCTGGCGGCATAGATCGCCATTTGCGGCGGCATCACCACTTCGGCGGCAAGGCTGGCGGTGGAAACGATGTGCCCGCCCCGGCCATGGGCCACCATCTGCGGCAGGAATTCGGTGAAGCCGTTGATCACCCCGCCGACATTCACGCCGAAACCGAAGTCGTAATCGGCATAGGTCGCTTCCAGCAGCGGGCCTTCCAGCCCGACGCCGGCATTGTTTACCAGAATGTCGATCCCGCCGAACTCATCGAGCATCTTCTTGGCGGCCTCGCGATATTGCTCGCGATTGGTGACATCGAGCTGGAGCGCGGAGACGGCATTGGACCTGCCGCCGCCCGCGAACTCCGCCAGTGCATGGTCGATATGATCCTGCCGCAAATCGGCAATCACCACCTGCGCGCCGCGTTCGACCAGCACCTTGGAGATGCCGAGCCCGATCCCGCTCGCTCCGCCGGTGATGAACGCAATTTTTCCTTCGAATGACTGAATCGGCATCGACTGCTCCCGTTAGGTATTTGCATGAATTTGGCAGAGCCGGAGCGCAGCGTCCATGGACAGGAACGAAGCGCCGCACGGTTCGGCCCACTCGCTCAGGCAGCCCCGGTTCAGACGGCCCGCCCGCTCTCGGGCAGCAGGAACACCACATAGCCTTTGAAATGCGGGTCATTCGCCAGCCCTTTGGGCGCGCGCCATTCCCCGCCATCCACCAGCGCCACCTTGTAGGGCAGGCACAGGCGGGAAAGGGAAGCAAGATAGCTTTCATAGCCCGGAATGGTCGTGCGGCCCTGATAGGTCTGCACCACGATCTCATCCACCACAGTGCCCAGCTTCGCCAGCGCGGCGGGATCGCCATTGGCGCTCCAGTCCATCAACCCGGTGATCGAAAGCCGCATCCCCCGGGGCAGGTCGCTGCGCAAGTGCTGGAGGAATTGCGCATAGCGATCGAGGTGGAGCGTGGCGGAATCGAAGTCGATCTGCACCCCGCGCAGATTGGCCCCGGCGGCCTGCCAGCGGGCGATCTCGCGCAGCAGCTGGCGGGTCACTTCCGGCGTCCAGTCGATCCGCTCCACCCGCAGCACCAGCCAGACATCGGCATGGCTGGCACGGGGCGGCTGCGGACGCAGGGGGACGAAGCGCGAATTATCGGCCGCGCGCACTTCGCCCGCCAGCACATAGACCGTCCTTGCCCGATCCAGTTCGGACGGGGGTTTCACTCCGGCCCACAGGAAGAAGGCATCATGGGCAGAGGCGCTGACCCGGCCCGCATCGGGCGTGCCCTGCCCGCATGCCGTCAGCAGCAGGGCTGCCACCAGCGCCGCGAGCCGGAAGGGGCGCGCCCTACCAGTAATATTCCAGCTCCCTTGCCCATTTCGTATCGGCATATTGGCGCTTCAGCGTGTTGAACCATGCCTTGCGCTGTTCGATGGCCACTTCATCCCCGCCGCAGCTATTGTTGCCCGAGGGGGCATAGCAGCGCACCGCGCGGTAGAGCGCATAGGCCTTGTCGCCCCGTGCCGCGGCGGGATCGGCGATGATCGCGCTGTAGAAGCTGCCGCGCGGGATCGGCGTGCCGGGGAACAGTTCCTTCCCGCTGCCGAGCGAACCGGCCTCCGACCTGCCGTAATCGAGATAGAAATCGTCGAAGCCGTTGAGGCGATAGAACTCGCCCAGGCACAGGCGGCCCTTCACGTCCCTGGCGTTCTTCGCCAGCGCCGCCGCCGTCTGGCCGAGCGTGGGGCAGGTATAGCCGTCGCTGAACCGCCCCGTGGCGAACAGGCCGACCGGCACCGTTTCGGACGTAGACAGACTCCACAGCCCGCCTTCCACATCCGCGCCCGCCGGCACCAGCGGCAGGTCCTTCAGGAACCCGGCATAGAAACCGCGCGAGAGCTGCTTGTAGAGCAGAGTGAACAGCGCCAGCTGCCGTTCCTCCACAGGGCGGGCGGCATTGCCCGCTTCCTTGCGCAATATGTCAGGCCCGATGGTCCTTTCGATCAGCAGCTTGCGGATCATCCCGTCCTGCACCGGGGAATCCGCGCCGAACACCTTGCCGGCCTGCCCGGCACGATCCCAGTGAAGCGCGAGGCCAAGCTCGGCCGTGGGCCGCTGATACAGGCCGCCCGATCCGCCGATCAGCCGCCGCCAGAAGGCTTCCTCGCCAGGGTGCTCCAATGCGGCCAGTGCCTGCCCGCGCAGCACCTGACGGCTGAAATCGAGCGCCGAATGGGCCGTGGTGGCAGTGGCATCGGGAATGCGCTCCAGCACGTCCTGCGCATTGCCGCCGATATAGAAGGACCAGTTCGCGCGCAGGAACTGGTAGAGATCCTCCCGCCCCTTGAAGAGCGGCTCCTGCGCGGCAAGCTCGCCCTCGTCGATGGGCTTGGGGCCATAGGCATAGGCCTCTTCGCCACTTTCCGCATCCAGGCCCAGATCGCGCATCCGCATCAGATCGTAGGTGGCCAGCAGCAGCGGCGTATCGATCGCGCTTTCCGCGCCCTTGGCCAGCAGCAGCTTGTTGTCGATCTCCTCGATCAGGGCCTCTTCCAGCGCGCTGCCGGGCACCGTGGCGGCCAGCAGCGCCTCATAGGCATCGGACAGCCCGGCAAGATCGCCACCCAGCCACAGCACGCGCCGCTGCAGCCCCTTGGCCGACGCTGCATAGGCGCCCTTGGGATAGGCCTTGAGATAATCCGCCAGCGCCTTGCCCGCGCGCTGCGTGGCTGCCTTGTCGGTCGATTCCGCGCCGGAGAAGAAGCCCCAATCGTCGAAGGAAGCAGCCTGCGCCGCGTTCAGTTCCACGCGCCCCTGCATGTAGCGTGCGGTTTCCTTCACCCACGGATCGCTCGCCTGCGCCAGGGCGGCAAAGCCGCTGCGCGCAGCCTCCCAATCCTCGCCATAGAAGGCGGCGGAAGCGACGAGGTAGGAGACGAATTCCTTGCCCGGCTTGCTGGTGACGCCCACCGGCCAGGCAGGCGCCGGGGCACTGGTGCCGTCCCGCTGCCTCACCCAGTAATCCGCCCCGAAACTGGAGCAGATCGGCGCCAGCTGCGCGCGGGCGGCCAGCAAGGCATCGCGATCCGCCACGGACAGCTTGCCATTGGCCGCCACCGCTCCGGCAAAGGCAGCATCGCCGCCCTTCAGGCTGACGCAGCGGCTACCGTAATAATCGTTATCCTCCCACTGGCTCTCCGGGTAGGAGGCCTGCGTGAAGATGTTCCAGTCAAAGAAATTGCGGCCGAAGCCCTGATCCCATTCCTGCACCGGATAGTCGCCCGGCCTGCTCGCCAGCCCGGCCCGGTCACGCAGCAGCAGCGCGAGGTTCACCCGCGTGTCGTTGCCGGGGGACATGACGACGGAATTGGCGCAGTCCTGCCCCGCCCGGTCGAGCATCCAGCCCACCGAACAGCCATAGTCGCCGCTTGCCCCCGCCGGCCCTGCAGCCGCCCATGCGCCCGCCGCAACGCCCAGAGCCATCGCCAGCCGCCCAATCCGCATTCCTAATCCTCCGCGCCAAGCAGGCAGGCATTTTCCCGCGCGCAATGGCATCTGGCAAGTGCGAAGCGGGCCATCAGTCTTGTGGAAATCCGCAAAACTGTAACGGTTTCGTCGCGGTAGGGTCATGCAGCGCTCATATGGGCGTCATCCGTGAAGCGGGGCGCGGCACGGGCCGCCCCCGCGAGACAGGATATTGCTCAGATGAAACGCGAAGCATCGCTCGATGCGCCTGCGGGCGGCAAGCTGATCCACGGCGCCGCCGTCAGTTCCAAGGGGCTGAACGGCACGGCCCTGCTCGAACGGGCCTTTGCCCTCGCCTTCCGGGGGCTGGTCTATCCGCAGATCTGGGAAGACCCGGAAGAGGATATGGCCGGGCTGGACGTGAAAGAGGGGGACCGGCTGGTCACCATCTCCAGCGGCGGCTGCAATGCGCTCAGCTATCTCACCGCGGGCCCCGCGCAGGTGACGGCGGTGGACCTCAATTCCGCCCATGTCGCGCTGGGCAATCTCAAGCGCGTGGCGGTGACGCATCTGCCGGATTATGCCCATTTCCGCCGCTTCTTCGGCGATGCCGACGCGAAGGAAAATGTGCAGGCCTATCGCCGCTACATCGCCCCGCATCTCGACGAACGCTCGCGCGCCTATTGGGAAGCGCGGGACCTGATGGGCCGCAGGCGCATCTCCATCTTCGCACGCGGCGCCTATCGCTATGGCCTGCTGGGCAATTTCATCGGCCTTGCCCATTTCCTCGCCCGGCTGCACGGGGTGAACCCGCGCGATATCCTCCAGGCCGAAGGCGTGGAAGCTCAGCGCGCCCATTTCGAAGCGCATTTCGTGCCGATCTTCGACAAGCCGCTGATCCGGCTGCTGACCAACCACCCCGCCTCGCTGTTCGGGCTGGGCATCCCGCCCGCGCAATATGACAAGCTGGCCGCCGGGCGCAGCATGGCCACCGTGCTGCGCGAAAGGCTGGAAAAGCTCGCCTGCGATTTTCCCTTCGCGGAAAACTATTTCGCCTGGCAGGCCTTTGGCCGCGCCTATGAGAAGGTCCCGCAGGCCAGCCTGCCGCCCTATCTGCAGGAACGCCATTACGATGCCCTGCGCGAACGGATCGAGCGACTGGACGTGATCCAGGCCAACATGACCGACCATCTGTTCAAGCAGGAGGCGCAGAGCGTGGACAAGTTCCTGCTGCTCGACGCGCAGGACTGGATGACCGACCGCCAGCTCAACGAGCTGTGGGGCCAGATCTGCCGCACTGCCGCCCCCGGCGCACGAGTGCTGTTCCGCACGGCGGACGAGCCTTCGCTGCTTCCCGGCAGGCTGGCGCGGGGCTTGCTGGACATGTGGGATTATCGCGAAGAGCGCTCGGCGGAACTGACGAAGCAGGATCGCTCCAGCATCTATGGCGGCACGCATCTCTATGTCCGGCGCGACTGAGGCCGCCGCCCCTGCTGCGGGCCATGCGGCGCAGATGGACGCGGTCTACGCGTTCCAGCGCCACATCTATGACCTGACCCGGAAATATTACCTGCTGGGGCGCGACCGGCTGATCGCCGGGCTGGACGTACCCAGCGGCGGGCAGGTGCTGGAAGTCGGCTGCGGCACGGCGCGCAATCTGGCACTGGCCGCACGACACTATCCCGAGGCGCGGTTCTGCGGGCTCGATATCTCGGCCGAGATGCTCAAATCGGCGCATGCCACGCTGGAACGCGAGGAACTGACCGGGCGCTGCACGCTCGCCCAGGGGGATGCCGCCAGCTTCGATGCGAAGGCTCTGTTCGGGCGCGAGCGGTTTGACCGGATCGTGTTTTCCTACACCCTCTCGATGATCCCGCCCTGGCGGGAGGCGCTGGCCCATGCCTGCCCGCTGCTGGCTCCGGGCGGAGAAATCCACGTGGTCGATTTCGGCCAGCAGGAACGCCTGCCCCGCTGGTTCGCCCGCCTGCTCAAGGCCTGGCTCGCCCGCTTCCACGTGACCCCGCGCGCGGAACTGTTCGCGGTGGGCGAGGAACTCGCCGCACGCCATGGCCTCACTTGCGAGACCACGTCGCTCTATCGCGACTATGCCCGCGCAATGGTGCTGCGCCGCCCGGCGGCCTGAGCGGCAGCTTCCCTCCCCCTTATTTCGTCATTCCCGCGCAGGCGGGAATCCAGTTCGACGGCCGTTGCTGGATTCCCGCCTGCGCGGGAATGACGAATGTAAGTTGGGCCGCCCCCCAGGAAACAACCCAAGAAAAAGGGCCGCGAGGTTGCCCCCGCGGCCCTGAATTCCTGCAGTTCAGGCAAGCCCGAACTTAGTCGTCCTTGAGGAAGGCCGGCATGTGATCCGGGTTACCGCCCTCGTCGCGGTCGCTGCGTTCGCGGCGCGGGCCACGGTCGCGGCCGCCACGGTCGCCGCCACGGCCACCACGATCGCCGCCACGGTCACCGTCGCGGCGCGGGCCACGGCGGTCGCCACGGTCACCGCGATCGCCACGCGGTTCGCGGGGTTCGCGCGGCGGGCGGGTGTCTTCCAGTTCCTCGCCGGTTTCCTGATCGACGACGCGCATCGACAGGCGAACCTTGCCGCGCGGATCGATCTCGAGGACCTTGACCTTAACTTCCTGGCCTTCGGAGACGACATCGGTCGGCTTCTCGACGCGTTCGTTCTTCATTTCGCTGACGTGGACGAGACCGTCCTTGCCGCCCATGAAGTTCACGAAGGCACCGAAGTCGACGATGTTGACGACCTTACCGTTGTAAATCTTGCCGACTTCCGGTTCCTCGACGATGCCGAGAATCCACTTCTTGGCGGCTTCGATCTGGGTCAGGTCCGAAGACGAGATCTTGATCAGGCCTTCGTCGTCGATATCCACCTTGGCGCCGGTTTCGGCCACGATCTCGCGGATCACCTTGCCGCCGGTGCCGATGACTTCGCGGATCTTCGACTTGTCGATCTGCATGGTCTCGATGCGCGGGGCGTGAGCCGAAAGCTCGGTGCGGGCCGAACCCAGGGCACGGGTCATTTCACCAAGGATATGCGCGCGGCCTTCCTTCGCCTGAGCGAGGGCCTGCTTCATGATCTCTTCGGTGATGCCCGCGATCTTGATGTCCATCTGGAGCGAGGTGATGCCCGCTTCGGTACCGGCCACCTTGAAATCCATGTCGCCCAGGTGATCTTCGTCACCCAGGATGTCGGACAGCACAGCGAATTCGTCACCTTCCAGGATCAGGCCCATGGCGATGCCGGAAACCGGGCGTTCGATGGGAACACCGGCGTCCATCATCGACAGACAGCCACCGCACACGGTCGCCATGGAGGACGAACCGTTGGACTCGGTGATGTCCGACAGGACGCGGATCGTGTAGGGGAAGTCTTCCTTCGAAGGCAGCACGGGGTGCAGAGCGCGCCATGCCAGTTTGCCGTGGCCGACTTCGCGACGGCCCGGAGCGCCGAAGCGACCCACTTCACCGACCGAGTAGGGCGGGAAGTTGTAGTGCAGCATGAAGCTTTCGTAGGACAGGCCGCCAAGCCCGTCGATCATCTGCTCGCTGTCCTTGGTGCCCAGCGTGGTGGTGCAGATCGCCTGCGTTTCACCGCGAGTGAACAGCGCCGAACCATGGGTGCGCGGCAGGAAGCCGACCATGCTTTCGATCGGGCGGACCTGCGTGGTGGTGCGTCCGTCGATGCGCTGGCCATCCTTGATGATGGCGGTACGCACGATTTCAGCTTCCAGCTTCTTCATGGTCTTGTTGGCGACCATCTGGGTTTGGGCGCTTTCATCCGCGAACGCGGCCTTCGCCTTGGCGCGGGCTTCGTTCAGCGCATTGGAGCGCGCCGACTTGTCGGTCAGCTTGTAGGCTGCGGCGATATCGGCGCCGATCAGATCCTTGAGCTTGGCCTTCATTTCGGACGTGTTGTCCGAAAGATCGACTTCCCACGGATCCTTCGCGGCCTTTTCGGCCAGATCGATGATCGCCTTGATGACCTTCTGCGATTCGGCATGGGCAAACATCACGGCGCCCAGCATTTCGTCTTCGGTCAGTTCCTTGGCTTCGGATTCGACCATCATCACCGCGTCCTGCGTGCCGGCGACGACGAGGTCGAGGCGGCCTTCAGCCGCTTCCGACAGGGACGGGTTGAGCTGATACTCGCCATCCTTGAAGCCGACGCGAGCCGCGCCGATCGGGCCCATGAAGGGCACGCCGGAGATCGTCAGGGCGGCCGAAGCTGCGATCATCGCAACGATATCGGGCTCGCTTTCGCCGTCATAGGACATGACCTGGCAGATCACGTTGATTTCGTTATAGAAACCTTCGGGGAACAGCGGGCGCACCGGGCGGTCGATCAGGCGGGAAACCAGCGTTTCCTTTTCCGTCGCGCCACGTTCGCGCTTGAAGAAGCCACCCGGAATACGGCCGGCGGAGGAGAACTTTTCCTGATAGTGAACGGTAAGGGGGAAGAAGTCCTGCCCTTCCTTCACGCTCTTGGCGGCGGTCACGGCGCACAGCACCACGGTTTCGCCATAGGTGGCCAGAACGGCGCCATTGGCCTGGCGCGCAATGCGGCCGGTTTCCAGAGTGAGGGTCTTTCCGCCCCACTCCAGCGATACGGTTTTCACGTCGAACATGTATTTTCCTTATGTCCCGCGCGGCCCTATTGCGGCGCGGGGCCTCTGTTACCGGGTAAGCCGTCCCGGTCCGGTATGGGGCCTTTTCACTGCCCCAGGCCCCTTCGCCGAATTGCGAAGGAAACCTCATCCCTTGATGGGCCCTGCAAGGGCAGAACCCGCATAAAGCGAAAGGGCGGCCCCGAGGAGCCGCCCTTGAGAAACTCTTATTTGCGCAGACCCAGCTTCTGGATCAGCGAGTTATACCGCTCGACATCCTTCTTCTTGAGATAGGCGAGCAGGCTGCGGCGCTTGTTGACCATCATCAGCAGGCCGCGGCGCGAGTGGTTGTCCTTGTGGTGCGCCTTGAAGTGTTCGGTCAGGTTGCGGATACGCTCGGTGAGGATCGCGACCTGCACTTCGGGGGAACCGGTGTCGCCCTCGACGCGGGCATTGCCCTGGATGATTTCAGTCTTCTTTTCGGCGGTAACCGACATAATATTGCTCCGCGACATCGCTAAAGATTGAAACCCCGGACGACTTTCGCCGTCCCGGCTTCGAGTTCGACCAGCGCCACGGGAACACTTCCCGCCTTCGCCCAGTACAACCCGTCACCTTGGGGCATTCCGGTGAGGACACGGCCCTGTCGGACCGCCACCACCGCTTCCGGAGAGAGATCGAGGGCCGGGATGTCGTCCAGCCCCGCCTCAAGCGGCAGGATTACGTCTTCAAGGGGCGCGCCCTTGCCGATTTCGTTCAATTTGTCCAGCGAAATCGCCTGATCGAGCGTGAACGGCCCGGCCTTGACCCGGCGCAGCATGGTGACATGGCCGACCGTGCCCAGCGCCAGCGCTATATCACGCGCGAGGCTGCGGATATAGGTGCCCTTGGAGACATGGGCAACGAGGGTGATTTCAGCCAGATCCTCCCCGGCACGGGGAGGGGGACCGTCCCCAGGACGGTGGAGGGGCACCTGCGGCGGGGCTGAACCGGTCAGCGAAGCGCCATCCGGCGCCTGCCCCTCCACCATGCTGCGCATGGTCCCCCTCCCCGTGCCGGGGAGGATTTCCAGCGCATGCACCGTCACCGCCCGCGTCTTCAGCTCCACCTCTTCCCCTGCCCGCGCGAGATCGTAGGCGCGCTTGCCATCCACCTTGAGCGCCGAATAGACCGGCGGCACCTGATCGATCGGGCCGGTGAAGCGCGGCAGCACGGCTTCCAGTTCCGCCACAGTCGGACGCACATCGCTCGTGGCGATCACTTCGCCTTCGGCGTCGAGAGTATCGGTCTGCTCGCCGAACTTCACGGTGAACTCGTATATCTTGCTGGCGTCCAGCATCCGCCCACACAGCTTGGTCGCCTCGCCCAGCGCGATAGGCAACACGCCTTCGGCCAACGGATCGAGCGTGCCGCCATGGCCCACCTTGACCTTGCCATAGCCCGCCTCGCGCATGTTGCGCTTCACTGCCCCCACGGCCTGAGTGGAACCAAGTCCAACCGGCTTGTCGAGAATGATCCAGCCATGGACGCTCATTGTGCGGCGCCTTCCGGGAAGGCCAGCGCGCGGCCATGGGCGCGGATACCTTCGGGCCAGCCCTGCGTGAAATGATCGTATCCCACCGGATTGCCGGCATAAATCTCGCGCACGGCATCCTCGAATTTCGGCAGGTCGCCCGCCATGGCGCTGAGGAAACGATAGGCGGCGTCATGGCATTGCTCGGGCGTCTTGGCCTGCGACCGTGCCGCATCCACCAGCCGCCGCAGCGTGGCGGAAGCACCGCCGCGCTGGGCACTGAGCCAGTCCCAATGGCGCGGCAGCAGAGTTACCTCGCGCGCCTTCACTCCCAAGGAGGGGCGGCCACGCGGGCGCTGCTCCGCAGGGCGCAGGTCGAGATCGATCTGGCGCCCGGTCTCATCGTCGAACGCCAGCAGGTCGTCCGCCCGCTCAGGCGGCTCAATGCCCTTGAGGCGCTCGGCCATATCTTCGGCCGGGCCACGGGCAATCGGCTCGCCCTTGAGGAAAACGGTGACGTCCATATGCGGTTGGCTCCTTACGGGCACCGCATATATTTACCCGGATCAAATAGTCAATATATTATCCGGGTAAATATCAATAGTCCGTTCTGCTTCCCGCTTCCTCTGCAGCTTCCGGCTTCTTGCCCTTCTTCGCCTTCTTCGGCGGCTGTCCTTCGATCGGTACGAGCGACTTCAGAGGGTAACGCTGCCCGGAAATATAGACATTGCTCCAGCGGTCGAGCCTGTCGCTCGCGCCGGTGTCGAGGCCGATAAACAGAGTATAGGGCAGATCGCTGGCCGGGCTGAACAACTCGGCCTTGTACCAGCGGCGATGCGAATCCTGGAAATAGATCACCTCGCGCCCGTCCGCCCGCCAATCGCGCACGCCGCCGTGATTGGCGAAGGGGATATAGGCTTCTGCAACCTTCTCGGTGGATTGGGCAGTTGCCTGCTGCTCTTCCGCAAAGGCCGGAGACGAAACAACCGCCAGGGCCAGCAGGGCCGGGAATCCGAATGAAAGCTTCATCGTAACTTCCTTTCTGTCTCCCACTCACCGTCTATGTCGTGCGGCGCGGGGGATGTTTCAAGGACGGCGGCGAAGCGCGTTTCCCTCAGCCCCGATCAGGCGCCCGCAGCCCAGCCGGCAATGCCATAATATACATCCTCTACTCGCGTCACGACGGGTTCGAGGAAACGGCCGACAAGGTCGAAGCCCGGTATCAGGCTGGGCAGCACCAGCAGCAGCATGAACACCAGCGGCAGCCCCCACGGGCGCAGCTTCGCATAGGCACGCGCCGCATCGCGCGGCAGCAGACCCTCCACGATGTGCGATCCATCGAAAGGCGGGATCGGCAGCAGGTTGAACAGGGCAAGGAAGATGTTGATGAGGATGAAATATTGCGCGCCCATCATCGCCAGCGCCAGCATCCCCTCGGGCGGTGCCTGCAAGCCGCGCCCCAGCAGGCCCAGCACCACGGCACCGACACCTGCAAGCACGAGATTGCTGGCCGGCCCGGCCGCTGCCACGGCCATCATGCCATAGCGCGGGTTGCGCAGGCGCCTTGCGTCGACCGGCACCGGCTTTGCCCAGCCGAAGACGGGCGCGCCCATCAGCGCGAGCGCCCCGGGCAGGATCACCGTGCCAAGCGGATCGACATGGCGAATAGGATTGAGGCTCAGCCGCCGCATGTCGCGTGCGGTGCTGTCGCCCAGCGCCAGCGCGGTCCAGCCATGCGAGACTTCGTGAAAGACGATGGCAAGGATCAGCGCCGGGATCAGCACCAGCGCGGACATAAGCGTTTCGGTCATGCCACTCAGATAGGCTGCGCCACCCGAAAGGCCAAGCTACCGATCGGTTCTTTCCGACCATTCGTCGGACAGGATCGAAAACACCGCCGTGTCGCGCACATGGCCGTTCCAGGTGATCCGCTCGGCCCGCAGCACGCCTTCCTTCCGGGCGCCGAGCTTGAGCACGGCCGCCTGCGAACGGGCGTTGCGCACATCCACGCGAAATTCCACGCGCCTGATTCCGCAGGCGAAAGCATGGCCGAGCATCAGGCGCTTGATCCGGCCATTGAGCCCGGTGCCGCGCAATTCGGGCGCGATGAAGCTGTTGCCGATCTCCACGGCCCAGCCAGGCGCACCGCGTTCGATCCAGGCGGTCATCCCGGCGAGCTGGCCATCGAGAATAATCGCATAGACGCGGCGCTGCGGCGGGGCGGCCAGCAGGCTGTCGAACTGGGGATCGAACGCAGCCCCGGCATAATTGGTCGGGTAGATCGCCCAAATCTCGCCATCGGCTGCCGTCGCCGCGCGCAACCCTTCGCGATGCTGCTCCGACAGCGGCTCGAGCCGCAATTCGCCATCGGCCAGCGGAACATGGAGCCCGTCATTCATGAGCCGATCGCCTCAGTGAAATGCTTGCGGCACAGGGCGACATAGCGTTCGTTCCCGCCGATCTCCGTCTGGGCGCCATCGCGCACTGCCGTGCCGCTCTCGTCCACGCGCAGGTTCATCGTCGCCTTGCGTCCGCAATGACATACGGCCTTCAACTCGATCAGCGCATCGGCAATGCCCAGCAGCACGGCCGATCCAGGGAAGAGTTCGCCCCGGAAATCGGTGCGCAACCCATAGCAGAGCACGGGAATGCCCGCCTCATCCGCCAGCCGCGCACATTGCCAGACCTGTTCCCTGGTGAGGAACTGCGCCTCGTCGATCAGCACGCAGGCCAGATCGCGCGTGACATTGGCCATGCTCACCTGCGTCCAGAGGTCGGTATTCGCGTCGAACAAATTGGCCGAGGCTTCCAGCCCGATGCGGCTGGCGATCGGCTTGCCCTGAGAACGCGTATCGAACGCGGCGGTCCACAGCATCGTCGCCATGCCGCGCTCGCGATAATTGAATTCCGCCTGCAGCAGGGTGGACGATTTCCCCGCATTCATGCTGGCATAGTAGAAATAGAGCTTGGCCATGGGCGGGACATAGCCGCTCGGGCCGGGCCTGTCGAAGCCCTGCCCTGCATCACAGCGTGAAAAGCGCCTCAGTCCTCGGCGAGATCGCGCGACACGCGCGGGTCGGACAGCAGGCGCTCGATCCGGTCGGCCTCATCGAAGCTCTCGTCGGAGCGGAACTGCAGCTTGGCCGCGAATTTGAGGCCAAGGCGCTTGGCCACCTCGCGCTGGAAATAGGCGGTGTTCTGGCGCAGCGCCTTCACCACCACTTCCTCGTCCTCACCCAGCAGCGGCTTCACATAGACAGTCGCATTGCGCAGGTCCGGCGTCATCCGCACTTCGGTGACCGAGACGGAATGGGCCGAAAGCGTATCGTCATGCACTTCCTGCCGAGCCAGAAGCTCGGACAGGATATGGCGCACGCGTTCGCCCACCTTGAGCAGGCGAACCGAGTGCTGTTCGGGCGTTTGTTGCTGTTTTGCCATCTAGTACTCCTTCCGCGAGGGAAGGTGCGAACGGACTAGAGAGTCCGTTCGCGTTCCTCGATCTCGAACACTTCGAGCATGTCGCCCGCCTTGATGTCGTTCGTATCCTGCAGCACCACGCCGCATTCCAGACCGGCGCGGACTTCGTCCACATCTTCCTTGAAGCGCCGCAGCGAGGCGATGACCGTCTTGGAAACGATGACATCGTTGCGGGTAAGGCGTGCATGGAAGCCCTTGCGGATGATGCCTTCGAGCACGAGGAGGCCGGCGGCCTTGTCCTTCTTGCCCGCGGGGAACACCTGCTTGACCTCGGCGCGGCCCATGACGTTTTCGATCCGCAGCGGCCCCAGTTCGCCCGCCATCTCCTTCGCGATTTCCTCGGTCAGGTGATAGATGACGTCGTAATACATCATCCGGGTCTTGTTGCGGTCGATCAGTTCGCGCGCCTTGGCGTTCGGGCGGACGTTGAAGCCGATGATCGGCGCGCCGGAAGCCGAAGCCAGCGTCACGTCGCTTTCGGTGATCGCGCCCACGCCCGAATGCAGGATGCGGACCTTGATCTCGTCGTTGGACAGATTGTGGAGCGCATTGTTGATCGCTTCCACACTGCCCTGCACGTCGGCCTTCACCACCAGCGGGAACTCGATCACATTCTCCTTGTCCTTCAGGGCGGAGAACATGGTGTCGAGGCTGGCAGGCGCGATGGCAGTACGCTTCTCGGTCGCCTTTTCCTTGCGGTAATTGGAGACTTCGCGCGCACGCTGTTCGTTTTCGACCACAGTGAGCTTGTCGCCCGCCATCGGCACGCCTGCGAGGCCGAGGACCTCCACCGGCAGCGAGGGCGGCGCTTCCTTGATCTGGCGGCCCTTGTCGTCGATCATCGCGCGGACACGGCCGCTTTCGGTGCCGACCACGAAGACGTCGCCAGTCTTCAGCGTGCCGCGATTGATCAACACGGTGGCCACCGGGCCACGGCCCTTGTCCAGCTTGGCTTCGATCACGGTAGCTTCCGCGTCGCGATCCGGGTTGGCCTTCAGCTCGAGCAGTTCGGCCTGGAGCATGATCTTCTCGATCAGATCGTCGAGGCCCATCTTGCTCTTGGCGGAAACTTCCACGTCCTGCACATCGCCGCTCATCTCTTCCACGACGACTTCGTGTTCGAGCAGGCGTTCGCGGATGCGCTGCGGATTGGCTTCCGGCTTGTCGCACTTGTTGATCGCCACGATCATCGGCACGCCAGCGGCCCTGGTATGACGGATCGCCTCGATCGTCTGCGGCATGATGCCGTCATCGGCGGCCACCACCAGCACCACGATATCGGTGACATTGGCACCGCGCGCGCGCATTTCCGTGAAGGCGGAGTGGCCCGGCGTATCGAGGAAGGTGATCTTGTCGCCGCCCTTGGTGGTGATCTGGTAGGCGCCAATATGCTGGGTAATGCCACCGGCCTCGCCCCGCACCACATCGGTGCCGCGCAGCGCGTCGAGCAGGCTGGTCTTGCCGTGATCGACGTGGCCCATGATCGTGACCACCGGCGGACGCGGCTTCAGCGTGCCTTCGGCATCGAAGTCCTCGGACGTATCGATATCGACATCGCTTTCCGAAACGCGCTGCAGATTGTGGCCGAATTCGGTGACCAGCAGTTCCGCCGTATCCTGGTCGATCGTCTGGTTGACGGTGACCATCATGCCCATCTTGAACAGGGCCTTCACCAGATCCGCGCCCTTTTCGGCCATGCGGTTGGCGAGTTCCTGCACCGTGATCGCCTCAGGCACCACCACGTCGCGAACCTGCTTGTCACGCTGTTGCGATTGGCCGGAGAAGTGAGCACGGCGTTCCTTTTCGCGCGCACGCTTGAGCGCGGCGAGCGAGCGGGCGCGCGCGCCTTCATCCTCGTTGAGCGCGCGATTGACGGTCAGCTTGCCGCCACGGCGACGATCGGCGAGGCTGGCGGCACTACCGCCACCACCGCCGCCGCCACGGTCGTTGCGTTCATTGCCACGGCCGCCGCCGGCCGGCTTCTTGTCCTCGCGCTTCTTCTCGGGCTTGTCGGTCTTGGGAGCAGCCTCGGTCTTTTCCGGGCGCTTGGGCTCGGGGCGGACGACGGGCGTGAACATGCGCGGCGCGGGTGCAACCGCAGCGGCGGCCTTGTCCTGAGCCGGAGCGGCAGCAGCGACAGGCGCCTCCGGCTCGGGTTCCGGCTCGGCCTTGGGAGCGGCGGGCGCGGGCGCGGCTGAGGAAGGCGCGACTTCCGGTTCGGCAACAGCCTTGGCAGCAGCTTCCTCTTCGGCCTTGCGGTTTTCCTCGGCGCGGCGCTTCTCTTCCTCGATTGCGCGCAGGCGTTCTTCCTGCTCGCGGCGATTGGCCTCTTCCAGCGCGGCAAGGCGCGCTTCCTCGGCCTCGCGCAGCAGGCGTTCCTGCTGTTCGAGCCGGGTTTCGGTGGAAACGGCCGGACGCGGCGCGGCGGGCCGCGGAGCCTGGACGACCGGCTGCGGCGCGGGTTCAGGCGCGGGAGCGGGCGCCGGGGCCGCAGCCTCCGGAGCCTGGCCGGGCTTGGTGATCTTGCGACGCTTCACTTCCACGACCACCTTGTTGGTGCGGCCGTGGCTGAAGGTCTGCTTGACCTCGCCCGCTTCGACCGAACGCTTCAGCCCCAGCGGCTTGCGGCCCAGCGTCGGTTTGTTGTCGGTGTCGCTCATACGCCTCAATCTATCCTTCGTATTCTCTATTCGTCGTCACTGCCGGGGTTAACCGCCAGCCTTAGCCGGTAACCACGGCATGATGCGCGGCGCCGTTCGCCGCCCCTTCCGGGGAAGTGCCTTCAGCCGCAGGATGTGCCCCCGTGAAGCGCATCAGGCGCCTTAAGGGAATTGCGACCCTTTCGGCCGACCCGTGGTCAGCCAGCGCCAGATGGACGACATTCTCGCGGCCCAATGCCACAGACAGAGCCGCGCGGTCCAGTGGCAAGCGCTCGCCCATAAGGCCCGAGCCTTCGGCATCCATGCCGACGCGATAGGCCTGGTCGAGCTTTCTGCAGCCATCGTCGCTCGCATCGGCCGCATGGCCGAGCCAGGCAATGGCACCGCCCCGCGCCTGCTGCGCGATGCGGTCAGAACCCAATATAAGCTTTCCCGAGCGCATTTCGAGGCCCAGGCGCTGAAGAAGTGCGCGGGTCAGCGCATCTTCCGCCATGGCTCCAAGATCCTCGGGGATCGAGAGTTTCGCGCCCTTGAAGGCACGAGCCAGTGCGCCGCGCAGCTTGCCGGAAGCAAGCGCCTCGTCGAGCTGGGCGCGAGTCACGCCGATCCAGGCACCCCGCCCCGGCGCACGCGCCAGTGCATCGGGCAGGACCTGGCAAGTTCCATCCGGCCCGGCAGGCGAAATCGCCAGACGCAGGAATTCGTCACGCGAGCCGTTCTGGCCGGTGAGAACGCACTTGCGCTCGGGAGTCGCCTCCTCCGTCCCGGCCGCGCGGTTGCGCGGCGGGCGGAGTGCGGGAATGTCGGAACCTAGCGGCTCATTGCGGGGTGTCCGCATCGGCGGCCTCCCCAGAATTGTCTGATCCGACGTCAGCAGCCGGTTCTTCGTCTTCGAACCAGTGTGCGCGGGCAGCCATGATGATCTCGTTGCCCTGCTCTTCGGTCAGGCCATATTCGCCAAGCACGCCCGCCTTGTCCTCGGTGCGGGCATTGCGGCGCGCCGGCGGACCGTCGCCACGGCGGCGGGGCTCGTTGCGCTTCTTGGCGATCAGTTCGTCCGTGGCGAGATCGGCCAGATCGTCAAGCGTCTTGATCCCGGCCTTGCCGAGCGTGACCAGCATCGCTTCGGTGAGGTTCGGGATTTCGGCCAGCGCATCTTCCACGCCCAGGGCGCGGCGTTCCTGACGGGCGGCCTCTTCCTGGCGGTCGAGCGCTTCCCTGGCGCGGTTCTGGAGTTCCTCGGCCAGTTCCTCGTCGAAGCCTTCGATCGAAGCCAGCTCGTCCATTCCGACATAGGCGACTTCTTCCAGCTCGGCGAAGCCTTCGGCAACGAGCAGCTGCGAGAGCGTCTCGTCCACGTCCAGCTCTTCCTCGAACATCTTGGAGCGCTCGGCGAATTCCTTCTGGCGCTTCTCCGAAGCCTCGGCCTCGGTCATGATGTCGATCTGCGAGCCGGTCAGCTGGCTGGCGAGGCGCACGTTCTGGCCGCGGCGGCCGATGGCCAGCGACAGCTGGTCATCCGGCACCACCACTTCGATGCGGCTTTCTTCCTCGTCGATCACCACGCGGCTGACGGTGGCGGGCTGGAGGGCGTTGACCACGAAAGTCGCGGTGTCCTCGCTCCAGGGGATGATGTCGATCTTTTCGCCCTGCAGTTCCTGCACCACGGCCTGAACGCGACTGCCCTTCATGCCGACGCAGGCGCCGACCGGGTCGATCGAGCTGTCGCGGCTGATCACGCCGATCTTGGCGCGCGAACCCGGATCGCGGGCAGCGGCCTTGATCTCGATGATGTTGTCATAGATTTCGGGCACTTCCTGCGCGAAGAGCTTCTTCATGAACTCCGGATGCGCGCGGGAAAGGAAGATCTGCGGGCCGCGGCTGTTGCGTTCCACCTTGAGGATCAGCGCGCGCACACGCTCGCCCACGCGGGCGGCTTCGCGCGGGATCTGCTGATCACGGCGGATGACACCCTCGGCGCGGCCGAGATTGACGATCACATGGCCGAATTCGACCGACTTGATCACGCCGGTGATGACTTCGCCCGCGCGGTCCTTGAATTCCTCGTACTGGCGTTCGCGCTCGGCATCGCGGACCTTCTGGAAGATCACCTGCTTGGCGCTCTGCGCGTCGATGCGGCCAAGATCGACCGGCGGCAGCGGATCGACGATGAAGTCACCCAGGCCGGCATTCTTGTCGAGCTTCTGGGCCTGCTTGAGATCGACCTGCTTGAAGTAGTCTTCCACTTCCTCGACCACTTCCACGACGCGCCACAGGCGCAGGTCGCCGGTCTTGGGATCGAGCTTCGCGCGGATGTCGTTCTCGGCGCCGTAGCGGGCACGGGCCGCCTTCTGGATCGCCTCTTCCATTGCTTCGATGACGATCGACTTGTCGATCATCTTCTCGCTGGCAACGGAGTTCGCAATCGCGAGCAGCTCTGCCTTATTGGCGGAAATCGCACTGGCCATTGGTATCAGCCTTCCTCTTCTTCGAGAAATTCGTCTGCGCCTTCATCCACTTCCTCAGCGCCGGAAGTGTCGAGCGGGCGGGTTGCGGCAATCAGCCGGTCGGTAAGGACAAGCTTTGCCGAATGAATGAGTTCCAGCGGGAATTGCACCCGCCCGACCTTGGCATCGTCCACCGTAACGACATCGCCGTCGATTCCGGCCAGATCGCCCTTCACGGTCTTGCGCGGCTTGCCATCGTCGCCGGTCACGGCCTCGGCCAGGGCAATGCGCACTTCGTGGCCCGCCCAGTTCGCGAAATCCTTGGGCCGGGTCAGCGGACGATCGATGCCGGGGGAGCTGACTTCAAGGCGATAGGCGCCCTCCACCAGCACTTCACCGGCTTCTTCCAGCTCGTCCATCCGGTCGGAAATGCGGCGCGACAATGCGGCGCACTGTTCGATCACCAACTGCCCGGTCGCCGGGTCTTCCGCCATGATCTGCAAGGCAGGCTCGCCCTCGCCCGCTTCGGCGCCGATCATCTTCACGCGCACAAGATCAAACCCCAGGGCTTTAGCCTCGGGCTCGATCACTTCGGTAAGGCGCGCAATATCGGCCATGCGGTCTCCGGTTGACGGACAGTGCGAAACGCGTTTCGGGCCGGCCCCTTGCGGCGCCAGCATCCAAACCGTGAATCACAATGTCGGGATGGCCTTTAATTAGGCGTGCGAACGGCAAAACGCAAGGGAAAGTGAAGAGACCTCGCACAGCGCCGAGTCTTGCTTGACGCTGGGCTGTTTGACTGCTTGCACAAGGGCAGGCGGCCCTTTTGCGGATTGGAGCGAAGAATGCAGATTCCAGAGGACATCTTCACCGAGCAGGAGGATGTGGACCCCGACACGCTGGCCAATCTCGGCCCGCTACGGCGCCTGGCGGGAATCTGGGAAGGCAATCGCGGCACGGACATCGCGCCCAAGGCGGAAGGGCCGGACGAGAGCGACTATTACGAACGTATCGTGATGCAGCCGATCGACCCGCAATCGAACGGGCCGCAGCTTCTCTATGGCCTGCGCTATCATCTCCACGTCAACACGCCGGACGAGGACATCACTTTCCACGATCAGGTGGGCTACTGGCTGTGGGAACCGGCCACGGGCCTTATCATGCAATCGCTGGCGATCCCGCGCGGCCAGGTGGCGCTCGCGTCGGGCCATGCCGGGCCGAATGACACCAGGCTGAAGCTGACGGCGACGCGCGGCACCACCGAATACGGGATTGCCTCCACCTTCTTCCTCGAACAGGCCTTCCGCACCGATTCCTACACCATAGAAGTGGAATTCCACGAGGATGGCAGCTGGAGCTATGTGCAAGATACCGTCCTTGCCGTGCGCGGCCAGACCGAACCTTTCCACCATCGCGACAATAACCGCCTGACAAAGGTGGGCGAAGTGGACATGAACCCCTGGCTCAAGATCGTGCGCGGGCAGGAAGCGGGATAAGGGGCAAGGGCATCCCCTCGGCCCCAATCCATGACATCCGCTCGTCCTGAGCCTGTCGAAGGACGCACGCTGGCGCTTGCCCGAAAAAGGGAATGGCGCTGATGGCTTCCCGTGTCCTTCGACAGGCTCAGGACGAACGGATGTGGTGATCCGGATTGGTCATAGGACAAGGCCTTCGCTTTCTCACTCTCGTCATCCAGCACGGCGGAGATTGACTTGCGGCCTCGCCGGTGACAGCCTGCGCGCATGAACCGGCACTTCTTCCGACATCTGGGTGGTCAACTCCTCGCGGGCACTTAGCCCCGGGTCCGGTGTGCACACGCCCCGTGCCCGGGGCGAACTCCATAGATCGAATGCGGCGCCACAGTCGCATTATCCCCCCCATCTGGAGGTGCCAGCACCATGACGAATACTAAGGCCTCGCGCAGGCCGCCAATCCACATGATCGAAAGCGAGGCGGAAAGCCTTGCCAATCTTGCCATCGGCAATGACGAACGCTTCCCCGAAGCCTGCGAATTGCTGCTCCGGGAAATCGACCGGGCACGGCTGCATAAACCCGACAAGATCCCCGCCGGTATCGTGACCATGATGAGCACAGTGGAATTCGCCGACGATGCCCATGAGGAGGGCCATACCGTGCAACTCGTCTATCCGGGCCAGGCCGATATCGCGGCCGGCAAGCTTTCGATCCTCACTCCGGTCGGCGCCGGGCTGATCGGGCTGGCGGAAGGCCAGTCGATCATCTGGCCAGGCCGGAACGGAAGCGAGCGCGTGCTCACCATCCGCAAGGTGTCCCAGCCGAACTGACGCCTACTGCACCAGGCCGTGTTTCCTGATGCAGTGGCGCAGCTGATCATAAGTTAGCCCCAGCGCCTTGGCCGTCTGCCGCTGGTTCCAGCGGTAGCGGCCGAGAGCGTGCTCGAGGATCGCCCTTTCATGCGCATCGACTGCCGCGCGCAGATCGGTCACGCTGTCATGGCCATGATCTGCCATGCCAGGCGCCGGTTCGGCAGGCCTGTGCGCAGCCTCGGCGCTCTTGTGCACACGTTCGCCCACCGGCTTCCACGGGCTGTCGAACGGGTCGAACTGGACATGGCCGATCGGCTCTTCCCAGTCGTCCCAGCGATAGACGGCGCGCTCCACCACATTGCGCAATTCGCGCACATTGCCGGGCCATGCATGGTCGTCGAGCTGGCGCTGGACGTGCGGCGCGTAGCCCGGCCAGGCCTCCCACCCCAGTTCCGCGGCCATGCGGCGGCCGAAATATTCGGCCAGCACCGCGATATCCCCTTCGCGCACCCGCAAGGGCGGCAGAGTGATGACCTCGAAACTCAACCGGTCGAGCAAATCGGCGCGAAAGCGCCCTTCCCTTGCCATGCGCGGCAGGTCTTCATTGGTCGCGGCAACGATGCGCACATCCACCCGGATCGGCCGGGATGAACCGATGCGGGTAACCTCGCCATATTCCACCGCTCGCAGCAGGCGCTCCTGCGCGCCCATCGACAGGGTCGCCAGTTCGTCGAGGAAAAGCGTGCCCCGGTCGGCTTCCTCGAACCTTCCCTCGCGTGCTCTGGTAGCACCGGTGAAAGCCCCAGCCTCGTGGCCGAAGAGTTCTGCCTCGATCAGGGTTTCGGGCAGGGCCGCGCAGTTCATGGTGACCAGCGGCTCTTCCCAGCGGTTGGAAAGGCGATGAAGACGTTCGGCGATCAGTTCCTTGCCCGTCCCGCGTTCTCCGATGACGAGCACCGGGCGGCGCATGGGCGCGGCGCGGCTGGCGCGCTCGACCGCGTCGAGAAAGGCGCCGGATTGCCCGATGAACTGGTTGCCCCGATCCATACACCAGCTTCTAGCGCATTTTCCCAACAGGTGGCAATAATTCCCAACACCCTCTCGCCCCGCAACAGCGGAATTGGCCGATTTCCTTCCTCCCCACAGATTGGCACGCCCCTTGCTATCTTCGTGGCATGAATTCTGGAGGGAACCGAACCATGTTTGACCGCCACTTTTTCAGCAGCAAGCTGGGCAAGGCCGCGATCATCAGCCTTGCCGCGATGCTGGCCTTCAACATGCTTGCCCTGAGCCAGCAGCTGCAGGCCGCACCTGTGCCGCTCGCGCTCGCCGCCCAGGGCGTGGAGCTGGCGTGAGCAAGCCGGAAGACACTTCGCTCAGCCCGATCGGGCCGGAGCGGCGGGCCATCCGCCTGGACGGGACCCAGTCCCCCCGTCCCGGCACCCGCGCTCCGGTCCTCAACGGAGACGAGCCGCGCCGCGACCGCCTCGATTCCGAGGTGGAGCGGCTGCGGCGCAACCCTAATCCGAACCGTAATGCAAACTTTGGAGGAGTTCCCTGGATGGGCATTTTCTCGCGTACCCGCGACATCATCGCTGCCAATTTCAGCGACCTGCTGGATCATGCCGAAGACCCGGCCAAGATGATCCGCATGATCATCCTGGAAATGGAAGAAACGCTGGTGGAAGTTCGCGCCAGCGCGGCGCGCACGATCGCGGATCAGAAGGAAATGCACCGCCACACGATGAAGCTGGAACGGCTGCAGGCGGATTGGGGCGAAAAGGCCCAGCTCGCCCTCTCCAAGGCGCGCGAGGATCTGGCCCGCGCGGCGCTGGTCGAAAAGCGCAAGGCCGCCGACATGGCCGAGCAGCTCAAGGCCGAAATCACCGTGCTGGACGATGCGTTGCGCGCCTATGAGGACGACATCCAGAAGCTGCAGAACCGCCTGCGCGAAGCCCGCAGCCGTCAGACCCAGATCGCCGCGCGCCTGGAAAGCGCGGAGAACCGCGTGAAGCTGCGCACTCTGCTGGCCACCGAGCGCGTGGACGAGGCAATGGCCCGCTTCGACCAGCTGGAACGCCGGGTCGATTATGCCGAAGGCCGTGCCGATGCGCTGCGGATCGCCGAAGGCGGCCAGCCGAGCCTGGCCGACGAGATCAACGCCCTCGCCGGATCGGACAAGATCGACGAGGAACTGGAAGAAATGAAGCGCGCGCTCGGCATGAGCGGCGAGAGCAAGGGGGGTTAAGCCGTGGAAGAAGTGCTCGCTATCGTATCCATCTTCATCGGCCTTCCGTGGATCATCTTCCACTACATCACCAAGTGGAAAACCGCCGCCACCATCACCAGCGACGATGAGGCGCTGCTGGAAGAGCTTTACCAGCTCGCGCGCCGCCTGGACGAGCGCATGGACACGGTCGAGCGGCTGGTCGCTTCGGACAACCCCGAATTCAAACCTGCACGGATCCGCCACGATCTGGATGTAGACAATCAGCGGCTGCGCGAACTCGACCGCATGCTCAAGGAAAAGGGAGACCGCCCGTGAACAGCCCACGCACCACGCTTTACCGTGATAAGCGAAATGGCAAGATCTTCGGCGTCTGCGCGGGAATCGCGGACTACACCGGGATCAATGTCCTGTGGGTCCGCCTCGGCTTCCTGATCTCACTGGTCACGCCGATGTCCGGCCTTACGGTACCGGGCTACATCATCGCCGGCTTCCTGCTGAACAAGAAGCCAGCAGATCTCTATGTCGACCGGGACGAGCAGCAATACTGGCAGCGCGTCCGCCAGTCGCCCAAGCGCACTGCGCGCGAAATCCGCGCCCGCTTCCGGGACATCGACCGGCGCCTGGCCGAGGTGGAAAGCTATTACGTTTCCAGCAACCCGCGCCTTTCGGCTGAGATCGAACGCCTGCGCTGAAGCGCGGCATCCGGGGGGAAGACCATGGGACCTGATACACTGGGGCCGCTGATCCCGATCTTCGGCATCATATTCGGCATGACGATCCCGATCCTGGCGATCTGGACCAGGCATCAGCAAAAGCTGGCCGAGATACGCATGGGCACGGTGGCGCAGGATACGGCCGAACGAGCTGCGCAATATGCCAGCCAGGTCAAGGAACTGGAGCAGCGCGTGCGAGTGCTCGAGCGGATCGTGACGGACAAGGGATATGATGTGGCCAGCCAGATCGAGGCGCTGCGCGACACCCGCAAGGTGGAGGCGCTGCAGGACGGGCAGGCCAGAGAGAGGATTTGACGATGGAAAGCGGTTTTCAGAACTTCCTGCCCTATCTGGGCTGGATCGTGGGCGGGGCCTTCGTGGTCAGCATGGCCGGTATCCTTGGCTGGGTGCACACCACCAAGCTGCGTATCCAGCACGGTTATCCGCTGGAAGGCATGTGGGGCCAGTCGCTCAAGCCGGAACTCAATTCCGAGGCGATGCAGCGCGTGCGCCTGCTGACCCAGGAAAACGCCTCGCTGCGGGCGGAACTGGCCTCCGTGAAAGACCGCATGGCGGTGGTGGAACGGATCGTCACCGACAAGGGCTTCGACCTTGCGCGCCAGATCGAGAACCTGCGCGAGGTGGAACCGACTCCGGTCACCGACCCGACGCGCGAGAAGTCCGTGAACTGAGCCGCGCCCGGCAGAAGGAGTTCGACAGATGCAATATGGTGCCGAATTCGTGCTCGCGATCATCGCCATGGCGATGATCACCGGCGTGGTGAACAGATGGATCCGCGCCCGCCACGGCGACACCGGGCAGCGCGGTCCGCGCGGCCACCGTGGGCATGCCCAGCGCGAGAGCGAGGAAGTGGAAGCGCTGCGGTTCGAAAACGCCCGGCTGGTCGACCGGCTCGAAGCCTCGGAAGATCGGCTGGCAGTGCTCGAACGCATCGTGACCGACCGCAGCTACAATCTGGCGAGCGAGATCGAGGCTCTCCGGGATACTGCCCCCGCAAAGACGGTCGAGGTCAGGAAAGAGGGGAATGTGCAATGATGGGACCGGGTGAAACAATCGGCCTCGTCGCGGTTGTCGGCGCCCTGATGGCGCTGGTGATTGTCGCTGGCCAGAGCTTCAAACGCTTCATGGCCTTCCGCGAACGTCAGCTTGAGCTGATGGCCGACCAGACCGCGGAAAAGGCCGCGCAATACGCAGCCCATGTCGAGCGGCTGGAAGCCCGCATGCGGGTGCTGGAGCGGATCGCGACCGACAAGGGAACGCATTTGGCGGCCGAGATCGAGGACCTGCGCGATCCCAAAGTGAACTGATCGCGACGCCATATCTTGAGGACATGACATGAGCTTCGGAACCGCCCTTGTTGCCATCGTCGCGATCCTGGCTTTCGCGGCCATCCGCATCGCGCGCTATAAATCGGAAGGCAGCCGCCATCCGCTGCCGCGCGACGAGCAGGATCTGGCCGTCCGCGACCGCGAGATCGCCGAATTGCGCGAGCGCGTGAAGGTGCTCGAACGTATCGCCACCGATTCTCACACCGGACCGGGCCGCGATGCCCGGGCCATTGCCGAGGAAATCGAAGGCTTGCGCGGCCCCGAAGCCGTCCACAAGGGAGACGCCCGATGATAAGCGAAATCCTGAGCGACGACCTCCTGATCGCCTGCATGGCACTGCTGGGCCTGGCGATCCTTTCCGCCACCGCCCTGCGCGGCTGGCAGGGCTGGCTGGCCCTGAAAGGCAAGGAACTGGATGCCCGCCGCCCCCATGTCGAGATCGAAGGCCGCGCGGGCGAAGGTGCCGCGCGGATCGAACTGGCGGACCTCAAGGAACGCATCCGCAAGCTGGAAGCCATCGCTTCGGGGGTGGACCTCTAGGCCAGGATTGCTAGAGCCGCGCCCATGCGCAGCCTCGACGACATCCGCGAAGAATACGAATTCCTTGAAGGCGACGAACGCTATCGCCTGCTGATCGAACTCGGCCGCGAGCTGGAAGACATGCCCGATGCGCTGAAGACCGACGCCACACTAGTGCGCGGCTGCTCGGCCAAGGTCTGGGTCTATCCCACACAGGCCGGCGATGCGCTGCACTTCCTGGCCGACAGCAACGCCGCGATCACCAAGGGCATCGTCGCGCTGGTGCTGAGCGCGGTACAGGACAAGCCGGCAGCGGAAGTGGCGGACATGGACATCACCGCCGCGCTGGAACCGTTCGAACTGAAAAAGCAGCTCAGCTCCAATCGTACGCAGGGCGTGCCCAACATGATTGCGCTGGTGAAGGAACACGCCGCTCGAATCGCGGCGGCGGGCTGAACCGGGTTACGCCCCCGCGCTTTCCCGCACCACGGCGACGCCCGCCTCGCGCTGTCGCTTCAATTCGGCCTTCAGTTTGGCCGGGTCGCGAGCGATCACGAAGCCGAAGCTGACCCCGCCTTCCTTGCCCACGGTCGCGTGGTGGAGGTTATGGGCCTGCACCAGTCGCTTGAGATAGCCGCTGCGCGGAACATAGCGAAAATAGCGCTGATGAACGAGGCCATCATGTACCAGCGTGTAGATGATCCCGTAGACCAGCACGCCCAGCCCGACCCAGGTGCCCGGCCACCACGCATCCGCGCCCATCACCCAGGGGCTGCCCACGGCGAACATGGAAATGCTCAGCGCGGCGCCGACAATGGCGTAGAGATCGTTCTTCTCCAGCAGATTGTCATGCGGCTCGTGATGGTCGCGGTGCCAGCCCCAGCCCCAGCCATGCATGATATATTTATGGCTGCCCCAGGCCACGCCTTCCATGGCAGCGGCGGTAGCGATCACGATAAGCAGGGGAAGAAGCGCGTCCATCGCGCTGCCTTATAGTTCAATCCTTCGGCGGGAAAAAGAACCGGCGAATTTCTTCACCGATCCGCGCAGGCCGCAGGGTTTCCGCATCGATGCAGCACCAGCAGGACTGCACTTCGGCCAGCACTTCCTCCCCGCGCTCGATGATCGTGTGATAGAAGGCCCGCGCGCCATGGACCTGTTCCAGCACGGTGCGGGCAATCACCTCGTCATCAAGGAACGCGGGCTTGCGGTAGGTAATCTCGTGCTTCAGTGCGACCCAAAGGCGCGAGGCAGCGGTATCCGCCGGGGCCAGCTTCTTCCAGTGCGAGAGCACGGCATCCTGCACCCAGCTGAGATAGCGGGCATTGTTCACATGGCCCATGAAATCGATATCGCTGGGCAGGATCGTGATCGGGAACTTGTACGGGGCTGCTGACATACTTGTAAGTTATATCTCCTTTGGCGACGTTTCAATGACTCCCGCTGCTGCAGTGCAACAAAGACATTTTGTTACAATTCGCCGCAATTGTGCGACCGTCCGTATCTCCGCCGTTCATCTAATCAGCCCTATTTCTGAACACACGGAACAAGCCGTGAAGTTTTGAACTAGCGAAGGATGAAAGCCATGAACCGTCTCGCCAAGCTGATCGCCCCCGCCATCGCAGCCTCGCTGGTGCTGGGCGCCGCCGTCCCCGCCTCTGCCGCCCCGTGGCAGGGCCGTGACAATTACCGCCAGGAAATCGCCCAGCTCGACCGCCAGATCGACCGGGCGCAGGAACGCCGCCTGATCTCGCCGCGCGAGGCCGAGCGCCTCGAACGCAAGGTCGACCAGCTGCAGGACCTGCATGCCCGCTATGCCCGCAACGGCCTGACCCGGGCTGAAGGGCAGATCCTCGACCAGCGGATCAACACGGTGAAGCGCCAGATCGCCAGCGAAGTGGCCGACCGTGACCGCGCACCGCAGGGCCGCCCCGGCGACCATCGCCGGTGACAATCAAGGCCCGGCTTGAGCCCGGCCAATTTTTCCTCCCTTGTCTTGCGGGGCCGGCGAGCCTAGGTCGCCCGCCATGGCCAGCCGACCCCGCACCCTTTACGAGAAGATCTGGGACGCTCACGAAGTCGAGCGCCGTGAAGACGGCACCAGCATCCTGTTCATCGACCGCCACCTCGTCCACGAGGTGACCAGCCCGCAGGCATTCGAGGCCCTGCGCCTCAGCGGCCGCAAGGTCCGCCGCCCGGAGCTGACGCTGGCGGTTCCCGATCACAATCTGCCGACCACCGCGCGCCTCGATGCAGCGGGCAAGCGCATTCCCATCGCGGATGCGGAAAGCGCCCAGCAGCTCGCCGCGCTGGAAAAGAACGCGCCCGAATTCGGCGTGCGCTATATCGGCCCGACCGACATCAACCAGGGCATCGTGCATGTGGTGGGGCCGGAAACCGGCTTTTCCCTGCCCGGCGCCACTATCGTCTGCGGCGATAGCCACACTTCCTGCCATGGCGGCGTGGGTGCGCTGGCCTTCGGCATCGGCACCAGCGAGGTGGAGCATGTGCTCGCCACGCAGACGCTGCTGCTCAAGCAATCGAAGACGATGGAAATCCGCGTCGAAGGCGAATTGCTGCCCGGCGTGACCGCCAAGGATTTGATCCTGCACATCATCGGCGTGATTGGCACGGCCGGCGGCACCGGCCATGTGATCGAATATCGCGGCAAGGTGTTCGAGGACATGTCGATCGAAAGCCGCCTGACGGTGTGCAACATGTCGATCGAAGGCGGCGCCCGCGCGGGCCTCGTCGCGCCTGACGAAAAGACCTTCGCCTATCTCAAGGGCCGTGAATACGCGCCCAGGGGCGAGGATTGGGATCGCGCCGTGGCGTGGTGGACCAGCCTGCGCACCGATGAAGGCGCGACCTTCGACAAGAGCGTGGTGATCGACGCCGCCGACGTGCAGCCCACTGTCACCTGGGGCACCAGCCCGGAAGACACCGTCGCCATCGGCGGCGTGGTTCCGGCGCCGGAAAGCTTCGCCGATCCTTCCAAGCAGAAGGCCGCACAGGCCAGCCTCGACTATATGGGGCTGGAGCCGGGCCAGAAGATGACGGACATCGAAGTCCAGAACATCTTCATCGGTTCGTGCACCAACAGCCGCATCGAGGATCTGCGCGCCGCCGCCGAGGTACTGAAGGGCCGCAAGAAGGCCGACAACGTCAAATGGGCGATCGTCGTGCCCGGCTCCGGCCTGGTGAAGCATCAGGCCGAGGAAGAAGGTCTGGACAAGATCTTCATCGAAGCGGGCCTGGAATGGCGCGAACCGGGCTGTTCGGCCTGTCTCGGCATGAATCCCGACAAGGTGCCCGCAGGCGAAAGGTGCGCCAGCACCAGCAACCGCAACTTCGTGGGCCGTCAGGGCCCCGGTGCGCGCACGCATCTGGTCAGCCCGGCAATGGCGGCCGCTGCCGCCGTCACCGGCCGCCTTACCGATGTGAGGGAGCTGGTGGATTGACCGCAAGCGCGGCCTACCCCATCTTTCTGCCATGACCGACAAAACACCGAAGAGCGAGAAGTCGAAGAACCGGGCCGACAAGTCCGATTCCGGCATGGGCGTAGGCACGAAGGCGGCCATTGCGGGCGCTGCGATCGGGATCGGCTCCGCCGCCGTCGCCGCCGCGCTGATGTTCGCCAACCGCCGCAAGCACAAGAACAAGCCCGAACAATTGCCGCCCATTCCCTCGGGCGAGCCACCGGAGACCGATTGATGGAACCCGTGCGCCAGGTTGAAGGCCGCGCCTATCCTTTCGGGATGAAGAATGTCGATACCGACATCATCATTCCCGCCCACTGGCTGAAGACGATCAGCCGCGAGGGCCTTGGCCGCGGCGCTTTCGAAGCGCTGCGCAAGGACCCGGCCAATATCTTCGACCGCGAGGATGTGAAGGGCGCGCCGATCATCGTGGCGGGCGACAATTTCGGCTGCGGATCGAGCCGCGAACACGCTGCCTGGGCCCTGCTCGACATGGGCGTGAAGGCCGTGATCGCCCCCAGCTTTTCCGACATCTTTTCGGGCAATGCCTTCAAGAACGGCATCCTCACCGTCGTCCTTCCGCAGGAAGCGATCGACCGGCTGATGGAAGTGGCCGAGACCGACCCGATCTCGATCGACCTCGAGAGCCAGACGGTGACCACGCCCTTCCAGGATCGCTTCACCTTCGAGATCGACCCTTTCCGCAAGCACTGCCTGCTCGAAGGGCTCGACGAAGTGGGCCTCACCCTTGCCCGCAGCGATACGATTTCGGCCTATGAGGCCCGGCAGGCAAAGGACATGCCCTGGTTCGCCAAGGGAACCGGCCTTGCCGCATGAGCGCATCGCGCGTTATCTGACTTCAGCTTTCTTTCGAGGGATTCTCTAGATGACCGACTTCCAGGACCGCGAACGCGCTGAAGAGCGCAAATATGCAATGGATGAGGAAACCACCTTCCGCATCGCCGCGCGCAGCAACAAGCTGCTGGGCCTGTGGGCTGCCAGCAAGATGGGGCTGACCCCCGAAGAGACCGAGGCCTATGCCAAGTCGGTCGTCCAGGCCGATTTCGAGGAAGCCGGCCATGAGGACGTGATCCGCAAGGTGCTGGGCGATCTGGTCGGCGCGGGGATCGATATCGACGAGGCCGGCGTGCGCGCCGCGCTTGACGAGAAGACCGTCGAAGCCCGCCGCCAGCTGATGGGCGAAGTCTGACCTCATGGCGATGGCGGCTGACGATATTGCGGCGCTGATCAAGGCCGCCCTGCCCGACGCGGCGGTGGAAATCACCGACCTTGCGGGCGACGGCGATCATTATTCCGCCCGCGTCACTTCGGCCGCCTTTGTCGGCAAGAGCCGCGTGCAGCAGCACAAGCTCGTCTACGAGGCACTGGGCGGCCGCATGGGCGGCGCGCTCCATGCCTTGCAACTGACTACCGCCGTTCCCAACTGACGGTCAGCACCAAACGAACTTTCCGGGATTCAACCCATGTCCGATACCAACGCCCGCATTTCCGACATCGTCAATTCGAACGATGTCGTCCTGTTCATGAAGGGCACCCCACTGTTCCCGCAATGCGGCTTTTCCAGCCGCGCGGTGGCGATCCTCGATCATCTGGGCGTCGCCTATGATAGCGTGGACGTGCTTCAGGACATGGAAATCCGCCAGGGCATCAAGAACTTCTCCGACTGGCCGACCATCCCCCAGCTTTACGTGAAGGGCGAATTCGTGGGCGGCAGCGACATCATGATGGAGATGTTCGAAGCCGGCGAACTGCAGCAACTGATGCAGGACGCGCAGGTCGCCAAGGCAGACTGATCGAAAAGCCTCGGACGCCATCGTCCGAGGCTTTTTCCTTACATCACGCGCAATTGATGCAGAGCGTGGCCGTGGGCAGCGCCTTGAGGCGCATCTCGCTGATGTCGTCCCCGCAATTGGCGCAAGTGCCGTAAGTCCCGTCCTCGATGCGCTGAAGCGCCGCACGGGTGGCCATGATCTCATTACGCAGCACCGTATCGACCCCGGCGAGGGCTTCGTCATCGGCAAGGTCGATAGCCTGCTCTTCCGAATCCGCGTCGAGCGGGTGACGCAGATCGTCCTCGATCTCTTCCGCACGCTCGGTCAGTTCGGCAAGGCGCGCCTTGAGCGCCTGTTCCACTTCGCTGTAATCGCTCATCCGTCCATCCTGCGTTGGTGTTCTTGGCGTTTCCAGAGCTTTCTGCGCGGTTTTCCGCCGGGGGACATTGCGCCCAATCAAAAGCCAGCGTCAAGATTCCGACACGCATTTGGGCCGGATCGTCGAAATGTGTCGGCCTGCCTTACAGCCTCGCATCTCGTTAACTTTGCACAAACCATCGTGATGCGCGGGAAAGTGAAACAGGCGCGAATTGGCACGGTGGTTGCAATATCATCGGCGTACCTGTTCTCCTGGTACTCCTAGTCTTCGAAATAGAGGCGGGACCGTCCCTGTCCCCCAAACCTGGTCTCCCGGTTCCGCCTCTTTTCCTTCCCACTCAGCGAAAATCACAGCAGGCGCCGCCGCGCACTCGTGCGTGCGGTGGGTTCGAGGCTCCGGATGAGGCGGCACCTCTGGCCGCCCCCCCCAGTGGATGTGAGTTAGTGGATAGGAGTTTCAGGCTGCCTTCATGCGTCGACGGCGCCAGAAGGCCAGCGCGGCGAGTCCTGCCCCGAACAGCCCGAGCATCCCCGGTTCCGGCACCTGCGTGCCTCCCGAAGACGACCCGCCCGAGGACGATCCGCCCGAACTGCTCGAAGAGGGCGGTTCGTAATGATAGCCGCCGTCATAGGTCCCGACATGCATCTCGCCGTCCTGGACCAGGCTGCCGAATACCGCCGAACCCTGGATGTAATTATAGGTATGGGCATCCGCCTTGGGTGCCAGCACCGACCCGCCGAATGCCGTGGTCAGCGTCAGCTTTTCCGCATCCGGGAAATTCCAGATCACGCTCTCGCCCAGATTGTTCGTCCCACCCAGGAAATTGTCGTTGAGCGTGATGTTCGTGCCGCTGACATTCACGATCGCGGTGTCGGCCCCGTTGAGATTGAACTGAATCTCGCCGATGGAATCGAGGTCGGCCGAACTGATGTTGAACACCGCCACGCCATTGGCGTCCGGCTGGGCAGTGAACACGCCCTTGTTGCCCTGGATCGAGAAATCGCTGTTCGATGAAAGCGTGCTCAGATCGTAGGAGAGGCCGGTCATGCTGGTGGTGATCAGGCTCTTGTCCTGCTGCAGGTTCTGCGTGAAGGCCGGATCGGAAGCCGAAAGGCCCGAATTCACGGTGTTCTGGTTGACGTTGGTATTGCTGATCGTACCGCCGACCTGAACCGTCTGGGCCGCACCGTTCAGGTTGAAGCCGCTGTTGACGTTGCCGCCCACAATCGCGCCGGAGCCATTGTTGAGGTTCTTCGTCCCACCATTCACGTCGCCCACCACGGTCAGGCCCGGCGTGCCGGTGGTGGAGGCCGGAATGCTCGAAATATTATAGTTCGAGGAATTGCCCGAAAGGTCGCCGCCTACGAAAGTCCGCCCTTCCACTTCCGAGGAAGAGACGAGATCGCCCAGCACCACGAGATTCCATTCGCGCAGGATATCGGTGCCGGTGGGCGTCGAAGCGAAGGCGGGAACGGAGAGGGCAAACGCCGCGGCTGCCGCGGCGATGGTCAGTCTGAATTTGGTGGACACAGGGATTCTCTGAATGAATTCAACGGGGGGACTTGCCCCTTAACCTATTCCGTCAAGATTTATGCGTTCGATTAAATACCGTTTCAATCCGGCACAGACCGCACTCGAAAAGGTTAACGCGCGGGCGGCCTGGGGCGAACGGGCCAGCTTCGCCAGCAGGTGAGCGAGACAATCCCGCGATCGAGAGTGTGGTGGCGCGCCCGGCAGGACTCGAACCTGCAACTCCAAGCTTAGAAGGCTCGTGCTCTATCCAGTTGAACTACGGGCGCGTGGTGGTGCCCATAGAGCATGCGGCGCCCCGGTGGGAACGCCTTTTTGGGTATCTATGCCCGGCGGTGTTTTCGGGTTAGCAATGCTGCATGGGCGAACACACCAAACGCATCGAAGGCCAGGCGGGCGGGCGCCGGCATTTCCGCTATCTCGACTATCTGATGGCGGCCTTCGTCGCCATTCTGCTGCTGTCGAACCTGATCGGAGCGTCCAAGCCCAGTTACGTCACTCTGCCCGGCGGCATGGAGTGGTCGTTCGGTGCCGGGGTGCTGTTCTTCCCCGTCAGCTACATCATCGGCGACGTGCTGACCGAAGTTTACGGCTATGCCAATGCAAGGCGCGTGATCTGGACCGGCTTTGCCGCCTTGATCTTCATGGCCTTCATGGCGGCAGTCGTCGTCGCCTTGCCTCCCGCCGATGGCTGGCCGGGGCAGGAAGCCTACGAATTCGTATTCGGAAACAGCTGGCGGATCGTCGCCGCCTCCATGCTGGCCTTCTGGGCCGGCGAATTTGCCAACAGCTTCGTGCTGGCCAAGCTCAAGCTTATCACTGGCGGCCGTTTCCTGTGGGTGCGCACGATCGGCTCCACAGTGGTCGGCCAGGGGCTGGACAGCCTGATCTTCTACCCGCTGGCCTTTTATGGCCTGGCCGGCTGGCCGCCCGAGCAGCTGATGCAGGTCGTTCTTTCGCAATGGCTGATCAAGACTGTCTGGGAAGCCGCGCTCACCCCGGTTACTTATGCGGTGGTCGGCTTCCTCAAGCGGCGCGAAGGCGTCGACGTGTTCGACAGCGACACCGATTTCTCGCCCTTCGCGAAAAACGCCTGATGCCGCGGGGGGCGCGCACGCCCCCCGTCAGTCTGCAATGATCCCGATGGCGAGATAGATCAGCACCGGTGCGCCGAAGCCCAGCAGGGTCGCCGCGACAAAGCCGATACGGACCAGCGTGGGGTCGATCCCGGCGTAATTCCCGATCCCGCTGCACACGCCCAGTATCTTGCCGTGGATCCGGTCGAGATGGAAAGCCTTCACCGGCGAGCCGTTGCCGTCGAACGCGCTCACGCCACGATCCCCGGCACGAAGGCACCCTGCGGCACGAAGCTGGCAGCGATCAGGAATACGGACAGCGCGAAGGCCGATACGCCCGCGGCGATCCGGCTGGTGGTGGAAGTGATGTTCTGCATTTCGAAGTTCCCTCAATCGAACTGGCGGACCATTCCGCCGATGCACAGGTGATTGCAGGAGGCGTGCCAGTTTGAAGAAACTGGCCGATTTTCGCGGATTTCTTGAAGCAACACCCGCCCGAAATGCAAATCAGGCCAAATGCACGCGCTATAATTTGGGAAATTTCACCAACATTAGGCGGGGCCATTTCCGACTCGCATATTTTCCATTGGCCTGCCTGCCTGCGGCGGTCTATCGCCGCTGCCGATGGCGCTCGACCGGATCACCCTTGCCGCCTTTCGCAACCACCGGGCCAGTGCGATCGATGGCACTGGGCACTTCAACCTGCTCGTGGGCGAAAATGGCGCGGGCAAGACCAATGTGCTGGAAGCGATCTCGCTTTTCGCCCCCGGGCGCGGCCTGCGGCGAGCGGCGCTATCCGACATGGCGGGCAGCGGCGGCCCTGGCGGCTTCACGGTCAGCGCGCGCCTGAGCCAGCGCGATGGCGCGGAACCCGTGGCACTGGGCACCGGCACGGAGGCTGCCCAGCCAAGCCGTCGTCTCGTCCAGATCAACAGTGCCCCTGCCAGCGCGGTCAGCCTTGGCGAATGGCTGGCCCTCACCTGGCTCACCCCGGCGATGGACCGCCTGTTTGCCGACAGCGCGGGGGCGAGGCGGCGCTACATGGACCGGCTCGCACTGGCGCTCGATCCCGGCCACGCGCGCCTCGCGGCCCGGCACGAGGCGGCCCTGCGTGAACGCAACCGCCTGCTCTCCGGTCCGCATGAGCCCGATCCGCGCTGGCTCGACGCTGTGGAGGCCCAGCTGGCGGAGGCCGGCGCAGCCCTTGCCCGTGGTCGCGCATCGCTGGTCGAGCGGCTGAGCGCCGAACTTGCCGCCTTGCCGGAAGAACCCTTTGCCCGTCCGGTGCTTACCTATGTACCCGGCGGCCCGCTCGATGCGATCACACTGGCCGAAGCGCTCGCCGCCGGCCGCCGCCGCGACCGTGCCACCCAGCGCACTCTCACCGGCCCTCAGCGCGACGAACTGGAAGTGGTGATGGCTGGCAAGGGCCAACCCGCCGCCCTGTGTTCCACTGGCGAGCAGAAGGCGATGCTGATCGCCATCACCCTGGCCCATGCAGGCCTTGCCGCAGGAGAACGGCCAAGCCTCCTCCTGCTGGACGAGGTCGCCGCCCATCTCGACCCCCTGCGCCGCGCTGCCCTGTTCGAGCGGCTACGCAGCGGCAAGGCACAGGTCTGGCTCACCGGCACGGAACTCGCCCCCTTCGCCGAAATCCGCGAGGAAGCGGCCTGCTGGCGCGTGGCGGCAGGACAAGTGGAACGAGTCTAGGCGGCGTGGACAAATTCAGGCCTGAGTGAGCGCCTGATATCTGGGAGTACAGCCTGCGGCCTAAATGACAGGAACGGGGTGGAGAGCTGCCAGTCCCCAATTCGTCATTCCCGCGAAGGCGGGAATCCAGATCAACGGTTGCCGCTGGATTCCCGCCTTCGCGGGAATGACGAAGGTGAGTGAGTAGAATCCTTATCCCAAGCCACCACACCCGCTCGTCCTGAGCTTGTCGAAGGACACGGGAAACCGTCGCCCAATATCCCCTTGTTGGGCAAGCGCTGGCGCGTGTCCTTCGACAAGCTCAGGACGAACGGAGGTTGGGGATGACCGCCATGTCGTCGTATCCGGATTGGCAGCTGCTTGGTTGAAATTCCGAAAAGCGGTTATGGAAACTCACGCTGGAATTGGTCCACGCCGCCTAGTTCGCCGGAACCACCCGACGATAAAGATGCCATGTCGCATGGCCCAGCACGGGCAGTACGACGAGCAGCCCGAGGAACATCGGAACCATTGCCGCGAACAGGGCAATCGACATCAGCACCGCCCACACCACCAGCACGAAGCCGTTGGCGCGCATGGCGGCAAGACTGACGATGATCGCGGTGAGGAAATCGACCTCCCGATCCACCAGCATGGGCAGGCTCATCACGGTGATCGAATAGAAGGCCAGCGCCATAAGGGCGCCAACCGCTCCGCCTACCACCAGCATCATGATACCCGCACTGGTACGGAAGATTTCCAGCGATTCAGAACCGAGCCCGGATTCGGCCAGAAATATCGCGAAGATACCGTGGGCAAGGATGATCCAGAACGTGAAGCCGACGAAGACGAACCCGCCCATCATCAGCACCTGTTCGTCGCCCCGCCCGCGCAGGGCGCCCAGCACCGCTCCCCAACTCATGGGCAAGCCGGCCTCACGCCTGCGACTGACTTCATAGAGCCCCACTGCGATGAACGGCGCCAGCAGCGGAAAGCCGGCCGACGCAGGAACCAGCCAACCGATCTGGCCCCACGAGAACAGCGCGAAATACAAAAACATGCCCGCCGCGACATAGATCGCCGCAAAGAACAGCCCGAAGGCCGGATATGCCCTGAAGTCCTTCCATCCCGCCGCCAGTGCGGCCGAAAGATCCCCCATCCGCAAATCGCCCGCGACCTTTACCGGAACGATCTGAACCTGCTCGCCCATCCCCTTGCACTCCCTCTCCGTGGAAGTTTCACCGATGGTGCATGAAGTGCCGGGGCCGGGCAAGATTTCGGTCCACAATCTTTGCCGGGTCGAGGCGCGGACCTGTCCGTTCAGGCGGCCACCAACACGAAGGTCAAGCATAGCGCCACGAGCCACCGCGCCCCCTCAGGCACAGCAATCCCCCTGAGGGAAACTACTTGGGTGCTGCGTGGAGGGAGATTGCACTATCCACGGTTGACCCAGATGAATTACTCTTAGCGTCTTCACAAGAAGACGGGGGCACTATGAAATATCACGGGATCACAGCCGCCAGTTTGGCGGGCATTTTGGCTGCAACTCCATCCTTGGCGGCCGACGAGTCTGGCGTTCTGGTGCCAGCCAAGACGCAAACTGCACCGTTGGATGTAGCACCGGCTCAACCGGCGCTTGAAACGCGGGCGGAAATGTTCGTTCCGGCACCTGTCGCATCTTCCAGCAAACAAGTCATTCTGCCAGTTAATACACTGGTACTGGTAACTCCTGCAGAAGAGATCACTTCGAAGAAGATGAAGGAAGGCACCACGCGTGAATTCCTCGTGGTGGAAGATGTCGTGCAGGACGGCGCCGTCATCATCCCGCGTGGTTCACCGGTGACTGCAACTGTCACCTGGCGCACTGGCAAAGGCATTGTCGGCAAATCCGCCAAGTTCGAACTTTCATTCGACCGTGTTCGCGTAAATGGGCGCGACTTCGCTCTGCGCGGCGCCCACCGTCAAGAGGGTCGCGGCAACACCGCAGGCGCATTGTTGGGTTCGATGATTATCACCGGCCGCTCCGCAGTCATGCCTGTAGGCCAGGTAGTGAACGTGTTCACGAAGGAGCCGATTGCAAAAGTCGTGCCTTAACAACCGACTTGCCCTTTGAGTTTGGTGGCATCCAGCCCGGTTGCCCAACCTATGAGCCGCCGGGCTACTTCCAAAGTCCCTAAACAATGATCGCAGCTTGGGCTCAGCGGCCAGTGCTGCTAGGGGCCGCGCATGCTGACAATCAATGGCGTTACCGTGCGGCTTGGTGGCCGGACCATCCTCGACCGCGCGAGCGCGGCGATTCCGCCCGGTGGACGGGTGGGGCTGATCGGCCGCAACGGGGCCGGGAAGTCGACCCTCATGAAGGCAATGATCGGCCAGCTCGATCCCGATGAGGGCGAGATCGAGATGCCGCGCCGCACGCGGCTGGGCTATATCGCGCAGGAAGCGCCCAACGGGTCGATCACGCCGGAACAGGCCGTGCTCGCCGCCGATGTGGAGCGGGCGCAACTGCTCGAGGAATCGGAAACCTGCACCGATCCGCATCGGCTGGGCGACGTTCACGACCGGCTGCTGGCCATCGATGCCTATAGCGCCCCTTCCCGCGCGGCCCGCATTCTCACCGGCCTCGGTTTCGACGAGGAGATGCAGGGCCGCCCGCTGGATAGTTTTTCCGGCGGCTGGAAAATGCGCGTCGCCCTGGCCGCCTTGCTGTTCTCGCAGCCCGATGTGCTGCTGCTGGACGAACCGTCGAACCACCTCGACCTGGAAGCGACCCTGTGGCTGGAGAACTTCCTCAAATCCTATCCGGCGACGCTGGTGGTCATCAGCCACGAGCGCGATCTGCTGAACAATGTGGTGGACCACATCCTGCACCTGCAGGGCGGCAAGCTCACGCTCTATCCCGGCGGCTATGACAGCTTCGAGCGCCAGCGGGCTGAACGGGCCGCGCAGCTTGCCGCCGCCAAGGCATCGCAGGACGCGCAGCGGGCCCGGCTGCAGGATTATGTCGCCCGTAACAGCGCGCGGGCTTCCACGGCCAAGCAGGCCCAGTCCCGCGCCAAGATGCTGGCGAAGATGCAGCCCATCGCCGCGCTGATCGACGATCCTTCGCTGAGCTTCGATTTCCCCGATCCGGGCGAATTGCGTCCACCCCTGATCTCGCTGGATCTCGCCTCGGTGGGATATTCGGCGGACAAGCCGGTGCTGCGCCGCCTCAACCTGCGGATCGACCCGGATGAACGGATCGCGCTGCTGGGCCGCAACGGCAACGGCAAGACCACGCTGGCCCGCCTGCTGGCGGCCCAGTTGCCGCCGATCGAAGGAGCGATGCATGCCTCGGGCCGGATGAAGGTCGGCTATTTCACTCAGTATCAGGTGGAAGAACTGGCTACCGATGCCACGCCGCTGGAGCATATGACCCGTGCGATGGAAGGCCTGTCGCCCGGCGCGGTGCGTGCGCAACTGGGCCGGTTCGGCTTTTCCGGCAATCGCGCGACCACCCTGGTGAGCCAGCTGTCGGGCGGCGAACGGGCAAGGCTGGCCCTGGCGCTCATCACCCGCGACGCGCCGCATCTGCTCATCCTCGACGAGCCGACCAACCACCTCGACGTCGACGCACGAGAGGCACTGGTGCAGGCGCTGAACGACTATTCCGGGGCCGTGATCCTGATCAGTCACGACCGCCACATGGTCGAACTGACAGCCGACCGGCTGGTGCTGGTCGATGAGGGCACGGCGAAGGATTATTCCGGGTGCATGGAAGACTATATCGACTTCGTGCTCGGGCGGAACCAGCCGAAGAAGGATGGCGCCTCCAAATCGGCCAAAGCGACTGCCAAACCGTCCGGCAAATCGCAGGCGCAGGCTCGCTTAATCAAATCGGAGATTGCCCGGACCGAGAAGGCGATGGCCAAGTTGCAGGCCCAATGCACCGAGATCGACCGTGCCATGTATGAACCGGCCAATTCGGCATCCCACCTCGCCGGCAAGACCATGACCGAGCTACTTACCCAGAGGGCGAAGGTCTCGGAGGAACTGGAACGGGTCGAGGCTGAATGGCTCGCGCTGAGCGAACAGCTGGAAGGTGCCGGCTAGAAACGAAAATGGGCCTCGCCGCGGATAAGGGGGGACGGCGAGGCCCATCTCAATCAGCCTGAGGGAGTCAGGGCTGACCGGGGAAAGATCAGAATGCGAACTTGGCCCTCACCCGGACCGGGACCGACAGGCGCGAACCGGCATCGTTGATCGAAGACAGGCCCAGCCCGCCCAGCGCACTGTCATCGCCAGAGGCGCCGTCGGCGTAATGCAGGCCGACTTCCGGCTGCAGGAAGAAGCCTTCATTCACCTTGATCGACAGGCCCAGATCGGCACCTGCCGAGAACACCCAGGACGAATCCGAGAAGGGCGTATCAGTCAGGGTAATTCCGGCATCGGGGACAGTGAAGGTGGAAGAAATCTCCGAAATCCGCGCGACGCCCAACCGGCCCGCCAGATATGGCGAAATGCTGCTTTCGGGCATCAGATACTGACGGAAGCCAAGTTCCACCGAGAGCGCCTTATAGTCGGAAAAATCGCCGAACACCGGCAGGCTGGCATTCACCGGCGCACCCGCCGCTGCCTGACCGACATTGATCTTGTTGCCCTGCGCTTCGAGATAGCGGACCGAACCGAACAGTTCGGAGCTGTCGCTCAGGCCGTAAGCAAGCTCGGCGCCGATCCCCCAGGCATCGTCATAGACGTCCTGCTGGCTGCGCTCGCCGATCTGGAGTTCGGCCGGAATGCCGTTGAGCGCGGGGTTGAGGATGCCGAGATTGGCGATGTCGACATTTTCGCCGCCATGCATGGTGCCATCGACAGCAAAATCCATGCCCCCGTCAACTGCGAGCGAGAATTGGCCTGCCTTAGTATGAGCCAAGGCCGGCGAAGCAGCGGCAACCGCAAATATTGCGGCGCCAGCTATAAGCGAATGTTTGAGCAAAGCCATGATCTTTCCTCTCTTCTGAGCGATGGTTCAGGGATGAGAGGAAGATAATTCTAACGGCTATTCGTTCGACCTGTCCTTTCGGACATCCCGCTGCCCTTTAGGACAGGGCTGCTTGTCCTACGCCCTTCATTTCGGAGGCGCGGCAAGATTGCCGCCCTCGGCCTCCGGCAATGCCTTCACCACATCGGCCGAAGTGGCAGCGACCAGTTCCTCGATCCCGCGCGCGGTGGGATGGATCTTGTCGTCCTGCAGCAGGTCGGGCTTGTCATAGATTGCCTCAAGGAAGAACGGCACCAGCGCGGCACCGTATTCCTTTGCCAAGGCAGGATAGATGGCATCGAACTCGCGCTGGAACTCGGCGCCAAGATTCGGCGGGGCGCGCATGCCCATCAGCAGGGCCGGGATTTTGCGGGCTTTCAGTTCTTTCAGGATGTTTGCGATGTTTGCGCGTGTTTCCCTTGGACTGAGGCCGCGCAGCAGATCGTTGCCGCCCAGTTCCACGATCACGAGCTGGGGCTGGACGGGCTGGTTGTCGAGCGTGAAGAGGAAGCGTTGGGCCGCCGCCGCGCTGGTATCGCCGGAGACGCCCGCATTGGCGATCCTTGCATTGATCCCCTGCGCGCGCAGGGCCAGTTCCAGCTTGGCCGGATAGGCTTCCGCCTGTTCGACATTATAGCCTGCGAACAGGCTGTCCCCAAAGGCGAGGATCGGGCGTTCGGGGCCCATTACCGGCACGTTTTCGGGCGCTTCCGCTGTTTCCGATGGGGCAGGAGACGGCGCCTCGCTGCCGCATCCGGCAAGGGCGGCAGACAGGCTGACCGCCAGGGCAATCGACAAACACCATTGGCGCATCGGCCAAACTCCCTTGGGTACACTTGCTCAGGCAGCGATCCCTATGCCATCGCTGGGCCGTGACAAGCCCCGATCAGACCCAGCCCGCAATTGCAGCCCGCAATCTCACTCTCACTCTGGGCGAGGGGGAGGCGGCCGTGCAAATCCTCAAGGGCATAGACCTCACCGTGAATGTGGGGGAGACGGTGGCGCTGCTCGGCCCGTCCGGCTCGGGCAAAAGCTCGCTGATGGCAGTGCTGTCCGGACTGGAACGGGCGGGCGGCGGCAGCCTGTCGGTCGCCGGGCAGGATTTCGCCGCGATGGACGAGGATGCGCTGGCCGCCGCGCGCCGGGGCCGGATCGGCATCGTGCTGCAGGCCTTCCACCTGCTGCCTACCATGAGTGCGCAGGAAAACGTCGCCACTCCGATGGAGCTTGCGGGCGAAGGCGATGCCTGGCCGCGCGCCGCAGCGGAGCTTGAGGCCGTGGGCCTCGGCCACCGGCTGACTCACTATCCTGCCCAGCTATCCGGCGGCGAGCAGCAGCGCGTGGCCATCGCCCGCGCCACTGCCCCGCGCCCGACCCTGATCTTCGCCGACGAGCCCACCGGCAATCTGGACGGCGCGACCGGCAAGGATATCGTCGAACTGCTTTTCGCCCGTCGCGCCGAAACCGGGGCGACCCTGGTGATCATCACGCACGATCCCTCGCTGGCCGAGCGTTGCGGCCGGATCGTGACCCTGGGCGATGGACGGATCGTGAGCGACACGGCCGCCCGATGACCCGCACTGCATCCACTGCCCTGCCCTGGGCCACTGCCTGGGCCATTGCCCGGCGAGACCTGCACCGCCGGTTCCGCGGGCTTCGGCTGCTGCTGGTCTGCCTGTTTCTGGGCGTGGGCGCCCTGGCGGCGATCGGATCGCTGACCGGTGCCATCGAAGGCGAACTGAAGAGCCGGGGCAAGGAAATCCTGGGCGGCGATCTGGAAATCGGCCTGTGGCAACGCGCGCCCACCATTCCGGAACTGATGGTGATGAACGGCTATGGCACTGTCTCGGGCGGGCTGCGAATGCAGGCCACCGCCAGTGCGGGCGACATGGCCGCGCCGATCGAGCTGAAGGCCGTGGATTACAACTGGCCGATGTTCGGCACTTTCACCCTGAAAGACGGCAGCAAGGCCGGGCCTCCTCCCGCAGGCGAGGCGTGGCTGGCGCAAGGCGCGGCGGAACGGCTGGGCATCGGGCCGGGCGACAGTTTCAAGCTCGGCACGCTGACGCTCACCGTGGGCGGCATAATCGGGGAAGAGCCTGACCGGCTGAGCGAAGGCTTTGCCCTTGGCCCCACGGTGATCGTGGCACTGGACGTGCCCGCGCGGGCCGGCCTGGTGGCTCCGGGCGCGATGTATCAGGGCAAGTATCGCATCGCCTTCGATCGCGATTACGATGCCGAAGGCGTATCGAAGAAGATCGAGGAACTGTTTCCTTCCGCCGGGTTCGAATTCCGCAATTCGGACAATGCCTCGCCGGGCGCGGACCGCTTCGTTTCGCGCATGGGCGAATTCCTCGTGCTGGTGGGCCTTGCCGCGCTGGTGATTGCCGGGATCGGCATTGGCGGCGGCGTGTCGTCCTATCTCCAGGCAAGGCGGACGAGTATCGCGACGCTCAAGATCCTCGGCGCCACCAGCCGGGACATTGCCCGTATCTATGCCCTGCAACTGGGCGCGGCAGCGCTGGCGGGGGCCCTTGCCGGGCTTGCGGCGGGCATCGCCATCACGCCGCTGCTCAGCTGGGCGCTGGGCTCGCTGCTGCCGGTAAAGACAGGTCTGGTGATCGATCCGGCGGCGCTGGCCCGCGCGGCAGGCTTCGGCCTGCTGGTGGCGCTGATCTTTGCCGCGCCGCCGCTGGTCAAGGCGCGGCGCTTTCCGGCCATGGCACTGATGCGGGAACGCGTGGCGCCGCTCGCCCGCGAATGGCGCGGGCTGCTGCTGCCGGTTGGCGGCGGACTGGTGGCAATTGCCGCGCTGGCGCTGATCGGCACGCCTCAGCCCGGCCTCAGCGCCATGTTCATGGGCGGCGCGGCAGGCTTGCTGGCCATACTCGCCCTGCTGGGCTGGACGATCCGCCGCGCGGCGGAACGCGCCCCGCGCCCGCGCAACCCGCTGCTGCGCAATGCGCTCGCCAATCTCCACCGACCCGGCGCGCAGACCGGCGCGCTGGTCACTGCGCTGGGCTTCGGCCTGTCCGCCTTCGTGCTGCTGGCAGGCGTGCAGACCAGCCTCGATGCCAATATCCAGCGCAGCGTGCCGCAGATGGCTCCCGATTATTTCGTGCTCGACATACCGCGCGCGCGGATCGCCGAGTTCGACGCTCTCGTGCGCAAGGAAAGCCCGAAGGCGGAAATCCGCAGCGTGCCCACCCTGCGCGGCAAGATCCTGGCCTATGGCCCGAAGGACAAGACGATCCGCGTGGCCGATCTCGAGGAGATTCCCGAAGGCGCCTGGCCCCTGCGCGGCGAACGCGGGCTGACCTATTCGGACGGCGTGCCCGAAGGCAATACCGTGACCGCAGGCAAATGGTGGCCGCAGAACTACGCTGGCGAACCCCTGGTCTCCATCGACGAGGACCTTGCCAAGGCGCTCGATCTCAAGCTCGGCGATTACATCACCGTCGGCCTGCTGGGGGTGGAGCGCAGCGCGCGCATTTCCAGCTTCCGCCGGATCGACTGGGATTCGATGGGCTTCAACTATGTGCTGGTCTTCAGCCCCAACGCCATTGCCGACGCGCCGCATAACCTCGCCGCCACGATCGACCTGCCCGATGGCGCCGCCACGGGCCCGCTGCTGCGCCAGATGGTGCGCGCTTTCCCGTCAAGCTCGGTGATCGAAGTCGGGCAGGTGTTGAGCGAGGCGCGGGCGATATTGGGCCAGGTCGGCGCGGCAATCCTCGCGGCCGCTTCGGTGGCCGTGCTGGCGGGGCTGGCCGTGCTGCTCGGCGCGATTGCCGCAGCGCGGGCCAGCCGCCTGTACGACAATGTGATCCTGCGCGTGCTGGGCGCCAGCCGCCGCCAGTTGCTGCTGCTGCAATTGGCCGAATATGGCCTTCTGGCGCTGGTGCTGGCGGGTGTGGCGCTGGTGCTGGGCAGCGCCCTTGCCTGGCTGGTTATCGTCCAGCTGTTCGAATTCGACTGGCTGCCCCACTGGCCGCGCATTCTGGCGGTGCTGGGTGCCGGGCTGGCACTGGTGCTGGGTTTCGCGCTGGGCGGGTCGCTTCCGCTGCTGCGGGCACGCCCCGCCCAGGCGCTGAGAGAGCTTTAGGAGAACGCTTCCACGTCAGCGCGGCCCTTGGGGTCCGGCCCGAAGCGATTGGAACCGGGCGTGCCGTCGAGGAACATTATGACGAGGAAGGCAATGCCCGCGATAAAGCCGACCAGCGGGATGAGCGAGGCGACGATCATGCCCAGATACCACCAGCCCGAAAGGTTGCGGTCATGCAGGCGCCGCACGGTGACGGCGAGTGACGGGATCAGCGCGAACAAGGCGTAAAGGCCGTAAAGCCCGACCATCGCGAGCGAAACCGGGCTCGACATGAGCGAAGCGACCATCATGTTTTCGTTAAATTCGGCGCCCTGATTGGCCATTTCGGCGCTGGTAAAAACCGCACTGATCATCTGGACATAGAAGGGCCCCACCAACACGCAGGCGATGATGAAGTTCAAGAGGTTGAACATCCAGAATTCCATGCGCCGGGACCGTCCCGAAAAGTCGAAATACCGTTTGAAGGGCAAAAACATCCAATTCATCGTCAATTCCCCCAATTCCCGCCCGTCCGGCAGGTCTGCGAAGAAAGCCCGGCCCTTGCCGTAGCTTTGTTGAGGGCGGATGCGACCGGTTCCGCCAGCTATTCCGCTTCACATGAAGTCGGAAATATCGATTCCTGGCCCCAGCGGGTCCGGGCCGTAGGCATTCTCGCCCGGCGTGCCCTTTTGCACCATGAAGAAGAGTATGATGAAGCTTCCGACATAAGGGATGAGGCCCAGCAGAACATGCCAGCCTGATTTGTCCTGATCGTGAAAGCGCCGCACCTGAACGGCCAGCATCGGGCACACCATCGTCAGAACATAGATAAACGGCAGAATGGAGAGCAAGCCGAACCCGGCTTCGCCGCCACTGCCCGTCCTCTCTACAAGAACCAGGGCCAGTGTCCCCAGCGCGAAAATCAGAATCAGATTGAACAGGATGAACATCCAGTATTCCAGCCGCCGCGAACGGCCGGAAAAGTCGAAATAACGCCGGAACGGCAAGAACATCCAATACATGCAGATCCCCCCGAATCGTTTCGTGGGAGACCACCACAGGCCGGGCTCCCGGGCAAGAAAAAGGGGGCGCGCGACCCCCTTTCCCTATCGCTTCAGGTAGTTGTGCTTACCACTTGAAGCGCACCGAGCCGCCCCAGGTGCGCGGCTGGTTGGTATAGCCCGAGATCGACAGCGGCTGAGCCACTGAGTCGAACACCTGCTGCAGATAGCGATCGTCGAGCAGGTTGCGGCCCCACAGCGAGAATTCCAGGCCGGAATCCATCGCATAGGTGATCGATGCGGAGACATCGTTCACCGTGCGGGTGAATTGCGCCGCAGCAGCGATCGCGGCGGCCTGACCGCCGGCGAGATAGCCGGGCAGGCCTTCCACGATCTGGACCTTGGATTCGTGGTGGTAGGACGCGTTGAGATACAGCGCGTCGCCATTGCCCATGTCGACCTCGTACTGGCCGCCCAGCACCACGGTCCATTCGGGGATGCCCGAGGGACGCGTGCCGGTAAGATCGCCCACCGCCGAGAAGACGAAGTCGTCATACTTCGGATCGAGATAGGTGACGCCCAGATTGAAGTTCAGCCCGTCGGTCGGTTCCACCATGCCTTCGAATTCGACGCCGAAGGTCGACTGCTTGCCCGCATTGGCCAGAGCGAAGCCGGTGCCGGTGAAGATGTTCGACTGGAAGCCTGCGATCTCCTGCTTGAACACCGCGACATTGGCCGAGCCGACGCCCCAGTTCCCCTTCAGGCCGAATTCGTAGACGGTCGACTTTTCGGGATCGGCGTAGCGGGTGCCGAAGGTCTGGTTGACCTTGAGCAGGCCCGCCGAACCCAGCGCCGCGGCATCGGCCGCAAAGGGCCGGCTGTCGCGCGAGAGGTTGACGGAGGCCGCCTTGAAGCCGGTCGCATAGCTCGCATAGATGTTCACTTCCGGGCTCACATCGTAGGCGAGGCGGATCGTGTAGGTGAAATCGTCATCCGAAACATGGCCGTCTTCCACCGAGTTCGGCACGTTGAGGAAGGGCGGCAGATACTGCAGCGGCTTGAGCGCCAGCAGCGGGTTGACCGCCGCATTGGTGTCGTTGGCATCGGCATAGGCCTGGGCGCCGCCCGAAGCGAGGCCGAAGGCCGCCGGATTGCCCTGCGCGAACAGGCCGATTTCCTGCTGCGTGGCCGGACGGCCAAGGTTGAGGAACATCGGACCGCCGATGGTGGTGGCCAGTGCCTGCGCATAGATGGCGGTATTGCCGTCGGCCACCAGATCGACCGTCGAGAAGACGTCCGAACCGACGATGTTGGCGGTGTAGTCCTTCACGTCCTTGGTGTAATTGCCGCCCAGGGTCACGGTCAGGCCCGGCACGACCTCGTAATCGAACTGGCCGAAGATCGAGATCGCTTCGCTGTCCAGCGTGAACGTCTCGTCATTGCCGGTCTGATAGGCGAAGAACTTGTTGGTATATTTGGACGGGTTGCCTTCCAGCGTGCCCAGCGTCGCTTCCAGCGTGGTGATGTTCTGGCTGCCGCCCGACAGGCTGCTGATCAGCGCATTGGCATAGGCGCGGGCCTGGGTGCCCCACTTGAGCTCGCCGGTCTGGTCCACCTTCTCCTTGATGTAGAAGGCGCCCAGCAGGATGCTCGCCTTGTCGGCGATCTCGGCCGTCATGCGCAGTTCCTGCGTGAAGGTGTCGAGATTGATATCGGCCGCCAGCGGATAGATCAGGTCCGCGCTGGAGAAGTCGGCATCCTGCGCCGTCACTGCCTGGTTGTTGCGATAGGCGGTGATGGAGGTCAGCGTCATCGGCCCGATATTGTAATCGAGCTGCGCGGAAACGCCCCAGTTCTTGATGTCGTTGGTGGAATTGTAGTTGTTGTAGACGACATTGGCGAAAGGATGGTTCGCATCCGGCAGATCGCCCAGCGCATCCACTACGTCCGTCGCGCCCGGCGAAGGCGCGCGCTTGAGATTGACCACGCCGCAGCAATTCTCGTCGATGCTGTCGTAATCGGCGATGATCCGCGCCTTGAAGTCGGTCGAAGGCTCGATCAGCAACTGGCCGCGCACGAACCAGCGGTTACGCTCGTTAGTGCGGTCGCCAGTGGCAAGGTCCTTGTTATAGCCATCGCGGCCGGACCAGCCGCCCGCAATGCTGGCCGCCACATTGTCCGAAAGCGGGCCGGTGACATAGCCCTTGAGCACCACTGCGTTGTAATTGCCATAACCCGCCTCGACCGAGCCGCCGAGATCGAATTGCGGTTCTTCCGTCACGATCGAGATGACGCCCGCCGAAGCGTTCTTGCCGAACAGGGTCGACTGGGGCCCGCGCAGCACTTCGATGCGCGAGACATTAGGCAGGTCGTTCACCTGCGAGGCGGTGCGGCTGCGATAGACGCCGTCGATGAACACGCCGACCGAGGGTTCGATACCGGCATTGTTCGCGCCGTTACCGAAGCCGCGAATGATGAAATTGGTGTTGGCGGAACTCTGCAGCTGGGTCACGCGCAGGGAAGGCACGACCATCTGCAGATCCTTCAGGTCGCGAATCTGGGCGCGTTCCAGCGTTTCGCCGGTCGTGACCGAGACCGCGACCGGAACATCCTGCAGGGTCTGTTCGCGCTTGGTCGCGGTGACCAGAATCTCGTTGCCGGAGCCCGGCTCGTCGGCAGCAGGTTCGGCGAGTTCTTCCTCTTCCTGCGCATAGGCCACGGAGGGGGCCACCAGAGCAAGACCGGCAACGCCAAGCAACAGGGTCGCGCGTGATGCAGATGCACGACCAAAAACGGTGATCTTCATGTGAGGCTCCATCTCTCCATCCCCAGACCCTGCCGCAGCGCCTTCTTTTCGAGGATTGCCGACAAAGCCCGGACTCCTTTAGCGATCATAAGGTTACCGCGGAGTTCACACAATCTCCAATAAGTCGCTAGGTTTCACACGTAACCGGGCGTTGCCTGCCGGTAACACCATCGACACGTGCCGCTACGGAACACTGGACTGTCCGACACATAGGATCGCACGCGAGGGACAATGAACGGCACTTTCGCCCGTCAGTCTCGATTATGACCCTATCGCGCTTTTCCACCGTTTATACTTGCCGCAATGCAGCATTACGTATAGGGGCGCGGCGCCCGGGCGAATTGTGTCCGAAGCCTTCAGACAACCTGCAAACCCAAAGAGCCTGACCGATGCCCGGCCAAGAAGCCCTGCGCAATATTGCGATCATTGCCCACGTTGACCACGGTAAGACCACCCTGGTTGACCAGCTATTCCGCCAATCCGGCACCTTCCGCGACAATCAGCGCGTGGAAGAGCGTGCGATGGATTCCAACGATCTGGAAAAGGAACGCGGGATCACCATCCTTGCGAAGCCGACTTCGATCGAGTGGAACGGCCACCGCATCAACATCGTCGACACCCCCGGCCACGCCGACTTCGGCGCCGAAGTGGAACGCATCCTCTCGATGGTCGACGGCGTGATCCTGCTGGTCGACAGCTCGGAAGGCGCGATGCCGCAGACGAAGTTCGTCACCGGCAAGGCGCTCGGCCTCGGCCTCAAGCCGATCGTCGTCGTGAACAAGATCGACCGTCCCGATGGCCGTCACGCCGAAGTGCTCGACGAAGTGTTCGACCTCTTCGTCAGCCTCGACGCCAATGACGAGCAGCTCGACTTCCCCGTCCTCTATGCGTCGGGCCGCAACGGCTACGCCAGCTACGATCCGGACGCACGCGACGGCACGCTGACCCCGCTGTTCGAGAAGATCGTGGAGCACGTTCCCGCACCGGACCTCGACGTCGATGCGCCGTTCTCCTTCCTCGCCACCCTGCTTGACCGCGACAACTTCATGGGCCGCGTCCTGACCGGCCGTGTCCAGTCGGGCACGCTCAAGGTCAACGATCCGATCCGCGCCATCGACATGGACGGCAAGGTGATCGAAGTGGGCCGCGCGACCAAGGTGCTCACCTTCCGCGGCCTCGAGCGCGTGCCGGTGGACGAAGCCCGCGCCGGTGACATCATCGCGCTGGCCGGCCTGGAAAAGGCCACCGTCGCCAACACCATCGCCGACCCGCAGGTTTCCGAGCCGATCAAGGCCCAGCCGATCGATCCGCCGACCCTGGCGATGCGCTTTGCCGTCAACGACAGCCCGCTTGCCGGCCGCGAAGGCGACAAGGTGACCAGCCGCATGATCCGCGATCGCCTGATGCGCGAAGCGGAAACCAACGTGGCCATCCGCGTCACCGAAAGCGCCGACAAGGACAGCTTCGAGGTTGCCGGTCGCGGCGAACTCCAGCTGGGCGTCGTGATCGAAACCATGCGCCGCGAAGGCTTCGAGCTGGGCATTTCCCGCCCGCGCGTGATCTTCGGCGAGGACGAGGCGGGCAACCGTACCGAGCCTTACGAAACCGTGGTGATCGACGTGGACGATGAATTCTCCGGCACGGTCGTGGAGAAGATGCAGCGCCGCAAGGCGGAGCTTACCGACATGCGCCCCTCGGGCCTCGGCAAGACGCGCATCACCTTCTCCGCCCCGTCGCGCGGCCTGATCGGCTATCACGGCGAATTCCTCTCGGACACGCGCGGCACCGGCATCATGAACCGCCTGTTCGAGAAGTATGGCCCCTACAAGGGCAAGATCGAAGGCCGCCAGAACGGCGTGTTGATCTCCAACTGCACCGGCGAGGCCGTGGGCTATGCCCTCAACAGCCTTGAGGAACGTGGCATCCTGTTCGTGAGCCCGCAGGAAAAGATCTACGAAGGCATGCTGATCGGCGAAAATGCCAAGCCGGATGACCTTGAGGTCAATCCGATGAAGTCGAAGCAGCTGACGAACTTCCGTTCGACCGGCAAGGACGACGCGATCCGCCTCACCCCGCCACGGGTAATGACGCTGGAACAGGCCATCGCCTATATCGACGATGACGAGATGGTGGAGGTGACGCCCAAGTCCATCCGTCTGCGCAAGGCGATCCTCGATCCGAACGAGCGCAAGAAGGCAAAGCGCAAGGAAGCGGCATAAAATCCGCTTGCCCTGCCGCGCGGCACGGGCATCATCCGCTTATGCCGCGCCTTCTTTCCCAGCTTCCGGCCGCACGGCTTCTCGCCGCTGCGGCCGTTTGCTTTTCGCTGGCACCTCTTCCCGCCCTCGCCAATGATTCCGAAGCGGAATGGGCCGTGGGCGGGCTGGCGCTGAAGGCCAACGATGCCGTCAGCATGGACCGCGAAGAGCTGTTCATCTCGGCCGAGGAAGTGCGGGTAGACTACACCTACACCAATCATTCGGACGATCCGCAGACAGTGCTGGTGAGCTTCCCCCTGCCTGCCTTGCCCGGACAGGACCAGGAATGGGTCGAATATGGCAGCTGGCCCGACTGGAGCCGGCTGGGCTTTTCCACCACCATCGACGGCAAGCCTGCCGAATGGCAGACAGTCGTCCGCGCCGTCGCAGGCGGGAAGGATGTGACCGCGCTGGTGGAGGCCGAAGGCTTCCCGCTGGAATGGTATCAGGATTACGATTTCGTCGAACGGATCGCCGCCCTGCCCGAAGCCGAAGCGGGCCGCCTTGCGGCCAAGGGCCTGCTGGTGAAGGAAGAAGGCTGGGGCGGCAACGATTACGGCCCGGCCTGGCAGGTGCAATGGCACATCACCCGCCAGCAGACCTTCCCCGCCCATGCGACGGTCAGTGTCTCGCATCGTTACACCCCGATCATCGGCGGATCGGTGGGTGGGCTGCTCCATCAACTCGACGATCCGCAATGGGCGGACCAGAAGGCCCATTATCGCGAACGTTTCTGTACCGATGATGCCTTCCTGGCCGGCGTGAAGAAACGCCAGCGTGCCGAGCAAGCCAAGGCGGGCGAGGATTACAGCTATTATGGCGAGACCTGGATCGGCTACGTCCTTTCCAGCGGAGCCAATTGGCGCGGACCGATCAAGGATTTCCGTCTGGTGGTGGACAAGGGCCGCCCGGACAATCTGGTGAGCTTCTGCATGGATGGAGTGAAGAAGATCTCCCCCACGCAGTTCGAGATACGCAAGACCGGCTACGAGCCCGATCGCGATCTCGATATATTGATCGTCCAGTGGTACGAACCCGAAGAGTGAACAAGCCCCGCCCCGCCATTGCGGCACGTAAAAGCCGCCTCTAGAGCCCTCCCGGCATGGACACTTCCCAGCTTCGCATTGCCCTGTTCAGCGGCAACTACAATATGGTGCGCGATGGCGCGAACCAGGCGCTGAACCGGCTGGTCGGCTATCTGCTGCGCCAGGGCGCCGCCGTGCGCGTCTATTCCCCGGTGGTCGACAAGCCGGACTTCCCGCCCACGGGCGATCTGGTGGGGGTCGCTTCCTTCGCCATTCCGGGCCGCAGCGAATATCGCGTCGCCACGGGTCTCTCGCGCCAGAACCGGGAAGACCTTGCCAGTTTCGCGCCCAACGTGGTGCACATTGCCGCCCCCGATTTCGCCTGCCGTCAAGCCGCGAAATGGGCGCGCGACCGCAATATTCCGGTGCTTGCTTCGGTTCACACACGGTTCGAGACCTATCCGCGCTATTACAAGCTCGGCTTCCTCGAGCCGACGGTGGAGAACTGGCTGCGCAAGCTCTATCGCCGCTGCGATGCCCTCGTCGCCCCGTCGCAGAGCATGGTGGACGTGCTGCACGAGCAGCGGATGAACGGCGATATCGGCATCTGGTCGCGCGGGGTGGATCGCACGATCTTCAACCCCGACGTGCGCGACCTTGCCTGGCGCCGCTCCTTCGGCATTGCTGATGACGAGGTGGCCGTGGGCTTCCTTGGCCGCCTGGTGATGGAAAAGGGGCTGGACGTCTTTGCCGACACAATTGCCGAACTCGAACAGCGCGGCGTGAAGCACAAAGTGCTGGTGGTGGGCGAAGGCCCGGCCCGCGGCTGGTTTGCCGAACGCGTCCCCGATGCCTGTTTCGCGGGCTTTCAGGCAGGCGCGGATCTGGGCCGCGCGGTGGCCAGCATGGACATGCTGTTCAACCCCTCCATCACTGAGACCTTCGGCAATGTCACGCTGGAGGCCATGGCCTGCCGCCTGCCGGTGGTCGCCGCGCGCGCCACGGGCAGCGACGTGCTGGTGGCGGACGGCGTCAGCGGGCGGCTCATCACGCCGGGAGACATCCCCGCCTATGCCGACGCGGTGCAGGCCTATGTGGAAAATTCTGAGTTGCGCACGCAGCACGGCGCCGCAGGGGAAGCACGCAGCCTCGATTTCGACTGGGACCGGATCAATCAGGCCGTGGCCGACACCTATATCAGGCTGATCGGCCAGCGGGCGGCGGGAAAGCGCTAGGGTCCCGCCCGCCTCAGGCACTCCATCCGTTCGTCCTGAGCCCTAGTTGAGTGGCCCTTACTCATCCCGCCACTCGAAGGGCAAAGGCGCCTCGCGATGGGCGAAGCGGTCGAGATGGCTGGCAACCACGCCCTTCATCACGTCCCGCTGCTCGGCCACGCTCGCTTCGATCCGAACCTCCAGCGCATCTGCGCTGGCATCCATGGTGACGAGCGCGTCACCGGGAAACGTCCCGGCGCGGCCTTCCGCCGGGAAGCGGATCGTGCCGTGTTCGGGCGTGAACTCCACTTCCAGGCTGTGGGACCAGTGCTTGCACAATTGCTGCAGATAGCGGCTGCCGCTGGCGGTCGGCACAATGGCAGTAGTCGCGGCGATTGCGGTCGAACTCATGATTGCCTCCATGGCTGGCACCGGCACCAGATTATGGCGCCGGCGCAGCATTTCCAGTCGGTTCAAGCGCGCTCGATCCGCTTGGCCGCTTCGTCGATAATATCGACAATGGCCTGCATCGTCTCCTTGTCGGGCTTGCCCGCAAAGACCCGATGCTTGAGCACGCCGCCGAAATTCATCAGCGCGCGCATCACTTCCGGCGAATGCTGGCGCTCGCCCGCATCGCCCAGTTCGGCAAGGCGCTTCAGCAGAGCTTCGACTTCTTCCGCGCGCTCGGCCAGTTCGGCCCGGCCCGCATCGGTTGCCTCGAAGGCCTTGCGGTTGCCCTCGCCATCGGCGCTTTCGGCAATCATGCCCTCGTCCGACAGCAGGGAAAGCGTGGGATAGAGCGTACCCGGGCTGGGCGAGTAAGTGCCGCCGGTCAGTTCTTCCAGCGCCTTCATCAGCTCATAACCGTGACGCGGTTCGTCGGCGATCAGCTTGAGCAGCACAAGGCGAAGCTCGCCCCCGGCAAACATCCGGCCACGCCGGCCCTTGCGCCCACTGCCGCCGAAGCCGCCACCGAATTCGTCCCAACCGAAGGCGCCGCCCCAGCTACCGCCAAATCCGCCGCGCCCCATGGCCGCGAGCTTTTCCATCTTGCCCCACAGGGGCCCGCCCGGTCCGCCGCGCATACCACGATGGCGGCCATGGCGTTCGGAACGATCGCCGCAGCGACCAGTGTGATTATGCATGTATGATTCCTTATTCTGCATATCTCGATAGCTCTAAGATATATCTTAGATAGGACTTTGCAAGAGCCGATGCAAAATTCCTCCGCCCCGCCTATGGTGGGGCAAATGTCCGACCTGTTTGCCGAAGACCTGCCGCCCGCCAACGCGCCCGACGCGCCGCGCGAGGACGCGCCCCTTGCCGACCGGCTGCGCCCCTCCACCCTTGCGGACGTGATCGGGCAGGAACATCTCACCGGGCCCGAAGGCGCCATCGGCCGCATGGTCTCCGCCGGACGGCTTTCCAGCATGATCCTGTGGGGGCCGCCGGGCACCGGCAAGACCAGCATCGCCCGTCTGCTGGCCGACGCGGTGGGGATGCGCTTTGCCGCCGTCAGCGCAGTGTTTTCCGGCGTGGCGGACCTCAAGAAGGCCTTTGCCGAAGCGGAAGTGGCCGCCAAGGCCGGGCAGCGCACCCTGCTGTTCGTGGACGAAATCCACCGCTTCAACCGCGCCCAGCAGGACGGCTTCCTGCCCTTCGTGGAGCGCGGCACGGTTACTCTGGTGGGCGCGACTACCGAGAATCCAAGCTTCGCCCTCAACGCCGCTCTGCTCAGCCGGGCGCAGGTGCTGATCCTGCACCGGCTGGATGCGGCGGCGCTCTCCGTCCTGCTCGCCCGCGCGGAGGAGCTGGAAGGCCCCCTGCCCCTTGCGCCCGAAGCGCGCGAGGCATTGGTGGCCAGCGCGGATGGCGACGGGCGCTTCCTGCTCAATCAGGCCGAAACGCTCTACGCCGCGAAGATACCCGAGCCGCTGGACCCGGCCGCGCTCGGCAAGTTCCTCCAGCGCCGCGTCGCCGTCTACGACAAGGATCGCGACGGGCACTACAACCTGATCTCAGCCCTGCATAAATCCCTGCGAGGATCGGACCCGCAGGCCGCGCTCTATTACATGGCGCGTATGCTCACTGCGGGCGAAGAGCCGCTCTATGTGCTGCGCCGTCTCGTTCGCTTTGCCAGCGAGGATATCGGCCTCGCCGATCCGCAGGCGCTGACGCAGTGCCTCGCGGCCAAGGAAGCCTATGAGTTCCTCGGCAGCCCGGAAGGCGAAGTGGCGATCGTGCAGGCCTGCCTCTATCTCGCCACCGCGCCCAAATCGAATGCGGCCTACAAGGCACAGAAAGCCGCGTGGAAGAGCGCGAAGGAAACCGGCTCGCTCGCCCCGCCCGCCAATATCCTCAACGCGCCGACCAAGCTGATGAAGGATATCGGCTATGGCACGGGCTATACCTATGACCATGACACGGCAGAGGGCTTCTCGGGCGACGATTACTGGCCGGAAGGCATGGAGCCGCAGACCTATTACGAACCGGTCGAACGTGGGTTCGAGCGGCAGGTGATCGAACGGATCGCCTATTGGAACAAGCTGCGCGCCCAGCGCGGCAAGTGAGGAAGCTCGACATGAGCAAGGCAGACTTGCGCCGCAATGCCGGAATGCTTGCCGCAATCGCCCTGCTCGCGGGGTGCAGCGATGCCGGGGAAGCGGCTCCCTCCGCGCCTGCCACCCAGACAGCCGCAGCCGTAGCCGCCGCCGAGCCCGATCTCGCCGCCTGCCCGCCTTCCGAACTGACGGATGAGGACTATCGCGAGCGCAAGGCGCCCATCCCCATCCCGCCTGCCTTCGAAGGGCTGGTGAAATCGGACATGGACCATTTCGCGGTCTCCACCGCCACTGGCCGCACCATCTGCGTGGACACCGGCTGGATGGAAGGGATCGAGGACGCGAAAGTCTCGCACGATCAGCGCTTCCTCGCCTTCGCCTGGGGCGGATATGAGGCGTTTGGCTATATCTTGGTGGACCGCAGCGGGAACGGGCAGGTGCTCGAAACCGGCACGGCACCGCTTTCCCCGCCTACCGGCACGCGCTTCGCCTCGGTCGATTTCAGCGAATCCGGTTTTGGCGGGTTCAACGCATTCGGCGTGTGGGATATCGAGCCTGTCGGCCTGCGCCAACTCGCCAAGGTGGAAGAAGGCGTGCCCTCGGGCGATTGGCGTCTGGAAGGCTGGGCTGGCGATGCCTGCGTGAATCTGTCCGTCCTGTTGAGTGAGGACTATCCCGAGGACGTCGCCGATTACGATACGGCCCCGCGCGATCCGTGGCACGCGGCACAATCCGGCAAATGGGCGCTGAAGCCGGGCGCCTGCCCCGCCCAGTGACTAGCTGCGTGACGCGCTTCAGCCATTTTGCCGCGCTCGACTGGTCCGGCGCGGCGGGGGAACGGCACCGGGGCATTGCCGTGGCGATCTGCTCTGCCGGCAACACAGCCCCGCAACTGGTGCGCCCCGGCCATCGCTGGTCCCGCGCCGAAGCGCTGGACTGGCTGGCAGTGCAGATGCCCGAAGGCACCCTTGCTGGGCTCGATCTCGGCATGTCGCTGCCTTTCGCGGATCGGGGCGCGTTCTTTCCCGGCTGGAGCGAAAGCCCGGCCGATGCCCGCGAACTATGGGCCCTGATCGACCGCATCTGCACCGGCGACCAGCATCTCGCCTCCTCCAGCTTCGTCGGCCATGAGCAAGCCCGCCGCTTCTTCCGCCACCGGGGCGAGGAAGGCGATCTGTTCGGCGGCGGAAGGGGCCGCTTCCGCGTGACCGAGCACGCCCAGCGCGAGGCGGGCTGTAACCCCTATTCCAACTTCAATCTGGTCGGCGCAGCGCAGGTCGGCAAATCGAGCCTTACGGGCATGCGCGTACTGCATCGGCTGGCAGGCCGCGTGCCGGTCTGGCCGGTCGATCCCCTGCCCGGAGGAACGGGTTCGGCGGTGGTGGAAATCTACACCTCGCTCGCCGCCATTCACGCGGGACGCCGCGCCGGCCGGACCAAGCTGCGGACAATCGAGGAACTGAACGAGGCCCTCTCCGCTCTCGACAGCCAGCCTGTGCCCGGCAGCGGGCCGGTGGCCGACCACATCAGCGACGCCCTGCTTACCGCCGCCTGGCTGCGCGAAGTGGCCCATCGCCCCGAATATTGGCACCCCGCGACCATGACGGAGGAAATCGCCCAAACCGAAGGCTGGACCTTCGGCGCACTTTAGAGCAGAGGAGCGACGCATAGGGCGCACCATCGGCGCCACGGGCCGGCTTAGCTCAGTTGGTAGAGCACCTGATTTGTAATCAGGGGGCCACGGGTTCGAATCCTGTAGCCGGCACCATATATTTCAACGACTTATACCTGGACTGGGCGACAGAAATTTCGCCCGGCATTCACCCTGTGCGTCACGGTCGCGGACTGTGCAGGAAGCGCCCTGCGCGGGCCCCTCCTTGGAAACGATCGCCCGTATTGCATTGGGAGGGAACTGGGTGAATGGGGCGCCTATGAAGAAACGGCGGCGGTATCTGACTGCGACCATGCCCGACGGCTATGTGAAAACCATCGGGCCGACGACCGACGGCTTTACTCACTACTGGCGAATTGTGGCAGAGCTTGAGAACGGCAAGACAGAGGTGTTCTGGGGGCACAGCCGTTCACTCGCCGAGGCTCGCCGCAAACGGGAGCCAGCCCAAGAGGCAGCGCGGACGCGAGGATGGAAGAGCTTCGCTTTCGAAATCGCCGAGCTTGTCGAAACGCCCGCCTGACGTTCCGGGCCTCAAGCGCGGTCTTGGCTCCAGCGAAATGTGCTCTCGGAAAACCGCCGTTCCTTTCATCGGGCCAAGAACCGACTCGAATTGGCGACATAGCCAAAGGTCAATCGACCTCTTTGATGATGCCACACGTACATCTTGACTGCATTTGATCGCTACACCCTCTCTCGCCTGTGATAAGGCGCGCGAGAATGAAGCTCACTCGAAAACAGATACTTGCCGCGGCGTTGATCGTGCTGGTTCTGGCCGGTGCCGGATACTGGATGCTTGCGCCGCGTGAACTCGAAGTGGCGGCGATCCGTATCGAGGCGAAACCAGCGACCCGTATTCTGGCTGTCAATGGCCGGATAAGGCCCCGGCTTCAGGTCGATATCCGTCCGTCCCTTGGCGGCGAGCTTGTCGCCTTGCCCTTCGATGTGGGCGACCGGGTTACGGAAGGGCAGGTTCTGGCCCGGATCGATGACGCGCCTGAAACCGCCGCGATCGCGGAAGCGGAGGCGTCGGTCCAGGCACAGCAGGCGACCCTGGCTCAGGCCCGGCGCGACCTTGCCCGTTTCGAGGCGCTGGGGCAGTTCGCCACGAAACGCGAGGTCGAGCAGCGACGCCTCGCGGTCGAAGAAGGCGCACGCGAACTCAGCAGGCGCCGGGCGAGCGTGGTGCAGGCGCGCGAACAGCGCGACCGCCGGGTGCTGCGCGCGCCCTTTTCCGGGGTGATCATGGAGCGTCCGGTCGACCCGGGGCAGACGGTCGGCCTCGATAGCATCATTTACCGGCTGGCCGATCTGTCGCGACCGGAAGTGACCGTGGAAGTGGACGAGATCTATGCCACGGAGATCCGCCCCGGCATGGAGGCGCGGATCAGCCTGCCGGGGCAGGCGAGAGAGCTTCGGGCCGTTGTGGCCCATGTGGAGCCACGGGTCGATCCGGCAACCGGTGCGCGCGATGTGCGCCTCAGCCTTGTGGACCCGGTGGTGGATGCGCCCTCGGGCCTAACCGTTACCGTCAACCTCGTGATCGAACGGCGCGAAAGGGCAATCAGCGTCCCGCGAAGCGCCCTGATCCTGTCCGGCAGCGAGGCAAAAGCCAGAGTGATAGGCAATGATGGCGTAGTGAGCGAACGCCCGGTCCGCTTCATCGACTGGCCCGCGGAAGAAGTCATCGTCACGGGCGGAATCCGGGCTGGCGATCGCCTGCTGGCCGATCCGAACGCGGCTCAACCGGGCGAAAAGGTCAAGGTGGCTCGCTAGAATGAGCCCCTATGCGGTCAAGCTCGCCGTCCGGCATCTGTTTGCTCATCCGGGCCAGACCGCGCTGCTGATGGCGGGGGTCGCCCTGGGTGTCAGCGTATTCATTTTCATGAGCGCCCTGATCGGCGGGCTCGCCAACCTCCTGACCTTACGCACGGTGGGGAGCATTCCCCATATCGTGCTGGAAAGGCCGGACCGCGAGCCGGCAATACTACCGGTGAGCGGGAGTGCGCAGGTAGTGCTGCAGAAGGATCTCAGCCGGCGGGAGCAGATCGCGATCTGGCAGCCGGCCATTCCGATCATTGAGAATACGAGCGGCGTTACCGCCATATCACCGCAGATTCGCGGTTCCGCCTTCGTCGAGCGGGGACAGGCAGTGGCGCCGGTTGGGGTCATTGGCGTGATGCCGGGCAAGCTTTCGGCCATCGCGGACATCGACGGGGCGATCGTGGATGGAACCAGCAGCCTGCCAGCGGACGGAATTCTGATCGGCAGCCGCTTGGCGCGCGACCTTGGCCTCAGGGTCGGACAAGTCGTGCGCCTCAGCTCGGATCGTGGACGGGCGCGGAGTTTCCGCATCGGTGGGATATTCACGCTGGGCGTCGCCAGTGCGGACCGGCAGGCCGTCTATATGAACTTCACCGCGGCCCGCGCCCTTTTCGATCTGCCCACCGGCATTTCCCGGATCGAGATCAAGGTGCAGCCCGCCACCGCTGCTCCCGACATTGCGGAGCGCCTGCGCCAGTCGACCGGCCTCAGGGCCACAGCCTGGACGGAGGACAACAGCCAGTTGTTCGAAGGGCTGGATGCGCAGGCTCGCACCGGAACGATCATCAAGGCCTTCTCTCTTGTCACCATCGTGGTCGGCATCGCCAGCGCCATGCTGCTGTCCATCGTGCGGCGCCAAGCGGAAATCGGGATCATGCGCGCCATGGGGGCCAGCAAGGGATTGGTGGTTTCCGTCTTCGTCCTGGAAGGGACGTTGATCGGCCTTGTCGGCGCGATCGTGGGCGCGCTGGCCGCCTGGCTGGCCCTGCTGCCTCTTCCGCCTGTCACCGAAGTACGCAGCGGCGGGCTGCCGATCGACCGGGCGCAGGGGGATTTCCTGCTGGCTATCCTGCTGACCACGCTTGCCGCGATGCTGGCCTCGATCCTTCCGGCCCGCAATGCCGCCCGGATCGATCCGGTGGAGGCAATCGGACAGTGAGCGCGGAGACCATCTTTTCCGTCTCCGGCCTGACGAAGGGCTTTGGCGAGGGCGAAGCGGAAGCGCTTGTGCTCAAGGGAATAGATCTAGCCATGGAGGCAGGCGACATGGCGGCCCTGCTGGGCCCGTCAGGTTCGGGAAAGAGCACGCTACTCACCATCTTGGGCACTTTGATGCGCGCCAGCGGCGGCAGGCACGAGATGCTGGGTGTCGATCTGATGCAGGCCAGCGATGCGCAGCGTACCGAATTTCGCAGCCGATACCTGGGCTTCGTCTTCCAGTTCCACCACCTGCTGCCCGATCTTTCGGCGCTGGAAAATGTGATGATGCCCGCCGCAGCAGCAGCCGGGCGGGAAACCCGGGCCATGCGCGAAAGGGCGATGGAACTGCTCGACGCCGTGGGGCTGGCCGATCGACGGGATTACAGGCCGTCCGCCATGTCCGGGGGACAGCGGCAGCGCGCGGCGGTTGCGCGCGCGCTGATCAACAATCCGGTGCTGGTCCTGGCTGACGAGCCCACGGGCAATCTGGATCGGCAATCGGCCGATCAGGTGATGGATCTCATTCGCTCCATCAATCAGGTATCCGCCACCAGTTTTCTGATTTCTACCCATGACGAACATATCGCGGCCCAATGCCGGCGGCGGATCGAACTGCTCGACGGCCGGATCGTTCGGTCATGAGCGCGAGTATTGTTTGCAGCCTGGGCCCGGACAGCCTTGACCATCGGCGCGCGTCCTATCGGCAGAGCCTTTTTGCCGGGTTTCGCGTTTCCTTGCGTAACCAGCTGACAATAGGTTCCGGATTTCATCCATCGCATTCCCGATCAGCCCTCAATGCCTCGTGGAAGGTCTCCAGCCACTCTAGCGGGTGAGAGGTGATTTCATGTCAGATACGAAGCCCCATACCTTGATCATTGCCTGCCCCCATTGCGCCGCGCTGAACCGGGTTCCGCGCGAGAAGCTGGGTGCAGGCGGCAAGTGCGGCAAATGCCGCGCCGCCCTGTTCCAGGGCGCGCCGGTTACGCTGACGGCTGCCAATTTCGATGCCCATGCCGCGAAAAGCGACATTCCGCTGCTGGTGGATTTCTGGGCGAGCTGGTGCGGGCCCTGCCGCCAGATGGCCCCGGCCTTCACTGCGGCCGCCGCCCAGCTCGAACCGGGCATGCGGCTGGGCAAGCTGGATACGGAGGCCGAGCAGGCACTGGCCGCCCGCTATGGCATTCAGTCCATCCCCACGATGATCCTGATCCACAAGGGCCGCGAGATCGCCCGCCAGTCCGGCGCGATGCCCGCCAGTGCAATCGTCAATTGGGCGCGGCAGGCTGCGCGCGGTGTTTAACCGCGCCCGCGATAGGGCGCCACGCCCTGATCCGGCACCCACAGCCCTTCGGGCGCCGCGCCGGTCTGCCAGAAAACGTCAATCGGGATGCCGCCGCGCGGATACCAATAGCCGCCGATGCGCAGCCAGACGGGCTTCATCTCTTCCGCCAGCCGCTGGCCGATGCCAACGGTGACGTCTTCGTGGAACCCGGCATGATTGCGGAACGAGCCGAGGAAGAGCTTGAGGCTCTTCGATTCGACGATCGTCTCGCCCGGCGCATAGTCGATCACCAGATGGGCGAAGTCGGGCTGGCCGGTGACGGGGCAAAGCGACGTGAATTCCGGCGCGGCAAAGCGGATCATGTAGAGCGAGCCCGCGCGCGGGTTGGGCACATAGTCCAGCACCGCTGCTTCGGGCGAGGCGGGCAGTGCGCTCGATTTGCCGAGATGCAGGGGCTGCAGCGTTTCAGGTGTGTCGGTCATGCCGCGCGTGATGCCGCGAACGCGCCTGCCGCACAAGTCACCGGTTTGACGGAGGCGATTCAGCCGCTATTCAGCGCGCCCTGCGCTTCCAGACTACCAGCCCGCAAGTGAAGACGGGCACACCGACAGGGGTCATGACCGAAACTCCCATAAACAATAACGGCCGGAAGAGGACCACTGCCCTGCTTGCAGGCGCGGCACTGTCTGCGCTGGGCCACGCCCCGGCCATGGCTTCGGTCGGCGATTTCCAGCTTCCGCCGGGCAATACATCCGCACCGGCAGGCCCGGTCGAACCCGGCGAAGCGCCGCCGCGTTCCACTGCGACGCCGCCTTCGCCGACACCTGCGCCAGCCCCGGCACCGGCTCCGCGTCCGGCAGCCAGCACCCCGGCGCCCGCGCCCACTGCAGCTCGCCCGGCACCAACGCCCACGCCGTCTCCTGCCGCGCGAGCGACACCCACGCCGAGCGCAAGTGCAAGTGCGGGCGAAACTCCCGCAGCGCGTCCTTCGCCCGAGGCTAGTCCCCCAACCGCTCCGCTTCCCGCCCCCGCCACCATTGACGCGCCTGCGCCCACTGTGGCCAAAGCCCCGGCAGTGGCACCCGAAGGCGAAGCCCTGCCGTGGAACTGGATCGGGGCGATTGCCGCCCTTGCCGCCGCCTTTGCCGCAGCGCTGGGCGCCGGCATCTGGTTCTGGCGGCGCGAGAGCCCCCGGCGGGCAGTGCGCGCGCCCGAAATCCAGCGCCCGGACCTTGCCGCGGCTGCCGCGGCCCGGCCCGCGCCTCCGCAGGAGCCAGCAGCGGAAGATGGTGCGCAGGCCTGGCCCGAAGAACCCGAAGAGGAAGAAGCTGCCCTCAGCCTCGCCCTCGAAGCGCGGGAACTGGTGATCACGCTCACTGCGGCGACTCTGTCCTACCGCGTCACGCTCACCAATATGAGCGGCGAGGTGATGGAAGGCCTCCGCGTGATGGGCGACATGATCTCGGCCCACGCGTCGCTGCCGGAAGAAGAGCAACTGGCCACCAGCGACAGCGATCCGGTGCCCCAGCATGTGATCGAGCGGCTGCGCCCGGGCGAAAGCGCGCAGATCAATGGCGAATTCCGCCTCAACTTCCCACTGATCCGGCCGATCCGCAAGGGCAGCGCCCTGCTGTTCGTTCCGCTGGCCCGGTTGAAGGTGGAAGCGGCCTCGGGCGGCAATGGCGCCGTGGTGCGCACCGCACTGGTCGGGCAGCGTTCACCTCGCCCCGGCGCGGGATTGCAGCCCTTCCGGCTGGACATGGGCCCGCGCATTTACCGAGAAGTCACACAAAGAATCTTTTGAACGATCCCCCTCGACGGGCGAATGGCAGGGGTTTAACCCTGATTATTCACGCGATGAGGAGCGCGCGAATGGAATCGTTGGTTTCGACCGACTGGCTCGCAGAAGAGATAGGCTCCTGCGACCTGAGGATCGTCGACGCATCAAGTCACTTGCCCATTGCCGGGCGCGATGCCCGGGCCGAATACGAGGCCGGGCATATACCCGGTGCTGTGTTCATGGACCTGACCAATCTGGTCGATCCGGAAAGCCCGGTGCCTGCCGCGCTGCCCACGGCGGAGATGTTCGCCAGCCGCATGCAGAAGCTGGGGCTGGGCGATGGCAGCCGCATCGTGCTGTATGACGATAGCGACGTGAAGACCTCGGGCCGGGCCTGGTTCATGTTCAAGCTGTTCGGCGCGCAGAATGTCGCGATCCTGGATGGCGGCCTAGCCAAGTGGAAAGCCGAAGGGCGCCCGCTGGAAGTAGGCGTGCAGACGCTCAAGACCCGGCATTTCACTGCCTGGCAGGAAGCCGGCAAGGTGCGCAGCAAGGCCGATATGCTCGCCAATATCGGGAGCAAGGCCGAACAGGTCGTGGATGCGCGCGATGCGGGTCGCTTCTCCGGCAAGGTGCCCGATTTCCGCCCCGGCGTGCCCAGCGGGCATATCCCCGGATCGGTCAACCTGCCCTTTTACGAACTGTTCAACCCCGACGGCACTTTCAAGGACAAGGCAGGCCTGCGCACCGCGTTCGAGCAGGCCGGCGTGGACCTTTCCCAACCGGTCGCCACGACCTGCGGGGGCGGCGTGACTGCCGCCGTGCTCTGCTTTGCCCTGCATCTGCTGGGCAAGGACAAGGACGTTTCGCTCTATGATGGCAGCTGGAGCGAATGGGCTGTGGACCCAGCCACTCCCAAGGAGACAGGCGCTGCGCTTCAGGATGGCTGAGAGACGGCATGTCTGATCGCGGCGACAAGGAAACGGGGCCTGCCACACGGCTGGCGGGTGCCGGACGACGCCGGGAATGGACCGGAATTCCCGGCCACAAAGGCGGCGTGGTCAATCCGCCGATCTGGCGCGGCAGCACTCACCTTTACGAGGATGCGGCCGATCTGGCGGAAGGCCGCCCCAATGAGGACGGTCATTTCTATTACGGCCGCCGGGGCGCGCCCACCCAATGGTCGCTGGCCGAGGCGCTGACCGAGATCGAGCCGGGCGCGGCGGGAACCGTACTCTATCCCAGCGGTGTCGCCGCCATTGCAGGTGCGCTGCTGGCCGTGTTGCGCACGGGCGACGTGCTGTTGATGACGGACAATGCCTATCAGCCCAGCCGGGCCCTGTCCGAAGGGCTGCTGAAGCGCATGGGCGTGGAAACGCGCTGGTTCGATCCGCTCGACCTCGATGGTTTCGCCGCGCAGTTCTGCGATCGGACGAAGGCCGTGTTGCTGGAAAGCCCCGGCAGCCTGACGATGGAAGTGTGCGACGTGCCCGCCCTTGCCGCCATCGCGCGGGACAAGGGCGCCGTCAGCATGATCGACAATACCTGGGCCAGCCCGCTGGGCTTCCCCGCGCTGGAACGTGGCTGCGATATTTCCATCATGTCGCTGACCAAGCATGTCGGCGGCCATTCGGACGTGATGATGGGTTCGGTCAGCGCGCCTGAACCGCATTTCACCCGCATCCGCCGCATGTCCCAGCAATTGGGGCAAGTGGTCTCGCCCGACGATTCCGCGCTGGTCATGCGAGGGCTACGCAGCCTGTCGCTGCGGCTGGAGCGGGAGAGCGCCAGCGCGCTGGAGATCGCCGGCTGGCTCGCCGCCCGCCCGGAAGTGGCGCGCGTGCTCTGCCCCATGCTGCCCGGCGCACCGGGGCACGATCTGTGGGCACGCGATTTCGCCGGCGGCTGCGGGCTGTTCAGCCTCGTGCTCAAGGGCTCGGACGATGACGCGCGCGCGCGTTTTATCGACGCGCTGGAACTGTTCGGGATCGGCTATAGCTGGGGCGGGTTCGAAAGCCTGGTGATCCCCTTCGACCCGCAAGGCGCCCGCAGTGCCACGCATTGGCCGCCGCCCGGCAGCGATCCGGCGGACCGGCGGGGCATCCGTCTGTCCATCGGGCTGGAAGACCCGGCGGACCTGATCGCGGATCTCGAACGCGGCTTTGCCGCCATGGCTCACAGCTGATGACCGCCCCCGCCCCGAACGCTTCCGTGCGGGGCGCGGAGGGGCTGAAAGACGCGGTCGCCTCGGGCAGCGGAACGCTGGGCGAATATATCCGATGGCTCGACAGCTACAGCGTGCAGGTGGGCAACACCCATCTGTCGCTCTGGGGCGCGCTGGTGGTGATCGCGGTGATCGCGGGCGTCATCATCGTCGCGCGGCTGGGCGGCAAGCTGGCGCACTGGCTGATGGGCAAGCTCACACGGCTCGACCTTACGCAGAAGCTGCTGGCCGAAAAGCTCGTCTCCATCGCGATCTGGGCCCTCGCGATCCTGATCGGGATCGACATTCTCGGCATCGACCTCACCGCGCTCACGGTGTTTTCCGGCGCCTTCGGCCTCGCTCTGGGCTTTGGCCTGCAGAAGACCTTCGGCAATCTGCTGGCGGGCATCATCCTGCTGATGGACCGCTCGATCAAGCCGGGCGACGTCATCGCGGTGAACGACATGACCGGGCGCGAGAGCTTCGGCCAGATCCGCAAGATCGGCATCCGCGCCATTTCCGTCGTGACGCGCGACAAGAAGGAATATCTGATCCCGAACGAGAACCTGATGATCAATCAGGTGGAGAACTGGTCCTATTCAGCCCGCGACGTGCGCGTGAAGGCGCCGCTCAGCGTGGCCTATGAAACCGACCTCGACCGGGCCGAGGAACTGATGCTGCAAGCCGCGCGCGAAACGCCGCGCGTGCTTGAAACGCCCGAGCCGCGAGTGCTGCTGATGGGATTCGGCGAAAACGGCATCGCCTATGAAATCCGCTTCTGGATCGTGGACCCGGAAGAGGGGATCAGTTCCGTCCGCTCGGATGTCTACAAGCGCGTCTGGCGCCTGTTCTGCGATGCAGGCATCCACATCCCCTTCCCCCAGCGCGAGATCAACATCACGAATATCGAGCAATTGGAGGATCTTGTGGCGGGATTGCGGGACCGCAGCCGCGCCCGCGGCAGCGAGAAGGACACGCCTGCGGGCTGACCCCTAAAGCTCACCTACCCCCCGCCAAAACCATTCTCGCTGGCACTTGCCCGGCACCGGGCCCATGTGGCCCGCATGAAGAATGCCGCAACTCCCGCCACGGTCTATCTGGTCGGCGCCGGTCCGGGCGATCCGGACCTGCTGACCCTGCGCGCCGCGCGCCTGCTGATGCAGGCGAAGCTGATCGTGCATGACGGGCTGGTCGATCCTTCGATCCTGGCGCTGGCCCGCCCCGATGCGCGGCTTGTCTCCGTCGCCAAGAGCCGTTCGCGCCACACCATGCCGCAGGAAGCGATCAACGCCCTGCTGGTGCGCGAGGCACTGGCAGGCAATTCCGTGGTGCGCCTGAAGGGCGGCGATCCGTTCATTTTCGGCCGCGGCGGCGAGGAAGCCGATGCCTGCCACGCGGCGGGCGTTCCGGTGGAAGTCGTCCCCGGCATCAGCGCCGCCATCGGCGCGGCGGCGGCGGCACAGATTCCGCTGACCCATCGCGACAGCGCCAGCATCGTCAGCTTCGTGGCGGGCCAGTGCAAGGGCCTGACCGAGCAGGACTGGTCCGGCCTTGCCGGCAAGGGCCGCACTTTGGTGATCTACATGGGCGTCACCACGGCCCCGTTGATCGCGGAAAAGCTGATGGAAGACGGCGTCGCTCCGGATTGCCCGGTGGCGGTGATCGAGAATGCCGCGCGCCCCACCATGCGGGTTTTGCGCGCTTCGCTGGCAGGCCTGCCCGATCTGGTAACCGGCGCAAAGGTGAAGAGCCCCGCCGTCATCGTGATCGGCGAGGTTGCATCGCAGAAATCTGGCCGTAACGACGCGGCCCTCAGGCAAATGGCGCTGGAGGCGCAGGGATGAAGATTCTTACCGGAAACGACCTCAAGAGCGGGGCCGTCGTGTGGTGGACCGGTTATGACTGGTCGATCCATGTCGAAGACGCAGTGGATGTGGGCGATCAGGCCGACGCCATCCTGCAGCGCGAGGAAGGGGCCCGCCGGGTCAATGCCTCTTACGCGATCGACGCGGAACCCGATGGCGAACGGGGCGTGCGCCCTGCCCATATCAAGGACCGTATCCGCGCGCTGGGCCCCACCGTGCGCCCTGACCTGACTCTCAAACCCGCCGATCCCAACGCCGGCAACTGGGTGATCTGATGTACCGTTACGACCAATATGACCAGGCGATGGTCGATACCCGCGTCGCGGAATTCCGCGACCAGACCCGCCGCCGCCTCGAAGGCAAGCTGACCGAGGACCAGTTCAAGCCGCTGCGCCTGCAGAACGGCCTCTATCTGCAGCTGCATGCCTATATGCTGCGCGTGGCCGTGCCCTATGGCACGCTCAACGCCGCCCAGATGCACGTCCTTGCCGACATCGCGGAGAAGTATGACCGCGGCTATGGCCACTTCACCACCCGCCAGAATATCCAGTACAACTGGATCAAGCTGGAAGACGCGCCCGACATTCTGGCGGACCTTGCCGCCGTGGAAATGCACGCGATCCAGACCAGCGGGAACTGCATCCGCAACATCAGTTCGGACCAGTTCGCCGGCGCCGCCGCAGACGAGCTGATCGATCCGCGCCCCTATGCGGAACTGCTGCGCCAGTGGTCCAGTTTCCACCCGGAATTCCTGACCCTGCCGCGCAAGTTCAAGATCGCCGTGATCGCGAGCGAGACCGACCGCGCGGCGATGAAGCTGCACGATATCGGCATCCGCATCGTGAAGAATGCAGCGGGCGAGATCGGCGCGGCCTTCTATGTCGGCGGCGGCATGGGCCGCACGCCCATGATCGCGCCGCTGATCCGCGACTTCGTGCCGCTGGACCAGCTCATCACCTATTCGGAAGCCTGCCTGCGGGTCTACAACCGCTACGGCCGCCGCGACAACAAGTACAAGGCGCGCATCAAGATCCTGGTCCATGAACTGGGCAAGGAAGAATATACGCGCCAGGTGGAGGAGGAATTCGCCCACCTGCTCACGCAGGGCATCGAACCCCCGATTGCCGAGCTGGAGCGGATCAAGGCCCACTTCACCGACCCGGCCTATGACACTGCCGCCGCTGACGATCTGGACCTGTCGGACCCGGATTTCGCCCTCTGGGTGGAGCGCAACACCGTGGCTCACAAGCAGCCGGGCTACATCATCGCCAATATCAGCCTGAAGCCGGTTGGCGGCATTCCGGGCGATGCCTCTGCCGAACAGATTCACCTGATGGCCGATCTGGCGAAGGAATACAGCTTCGACGAACTGCGCGTGACTCACGCCCAGAACATCGTGCTGCCTCATGTCCGCAAGGCCGATCTCTATACGCTGTGGCAGAAGCTGGAAGCGGCCGGCCTTGGCGCGGCCAATCTGGACACGGTGGAAGACATCATCGCCTGCCCCGGCCTCGATTATTGCAGCCTTGCCAATGCCCGCTCCATCCCGGTGGCGCAGAAGATTTCGCAGCGTTTCGCCGCCAATGGCAAGACGGCGGAACTGGGCGAGCTTAAGCTGAAGATCAGCGGCTGCATCAATGCCTGCGGCCACCACCATGCCGGCCATATCGGCATTCTGGGCGTCGACAAGAAGGGCACCGAAAACTACCAGCTGCTGCTCGGCGGTTGCGAGGGCGACGATACTTCTCTCGGCAAGATCACCGGCCCCGGCTTCGACGAGGATGGCATCGTGGACGCAGTGGAAAAGGCCACTGGCGTCTATCTGGCCGAACGCACCGAAGGGGAGCGTTTCCTCGATACCTATCGCCGCATCGGCATGGATAAGTTCAAGGAGGCGATCTATGCTTGATAGCCTGCGTTTCCGCGACGACGAGCCCGTCGGCGCCCCCGCCGTGACGGTGGACGCCTTTCTCGACCAGACCAATGCCGCCGCCGTGCGAATCGAGCCGGGCGACGATGCGAAGAGCCTGCTGCCCTTCCTCGAACAGCTGCGGCTGGTGGAAGTGAACTTCCCCAGCTTCGGCGACGGGCGCGGCTATTCCAGCGCGCGTATCCTGCGCGAGGCCGGCTATCAGGGCGAATTGCGCGCCGTGGGCGATGTGCTGGTGGACCAGCTTTCACACATGCGTCGCTGCGGCTTCGACAGCTTCCTGCCCGAAAAGCCCTTCGATCCCGAAGATGCGCAGAATGCGCTCGACCGCTGGCCCGAAGTCTATCAGGCCACCGGCGACGGCCGCACGCCCATCTGGGCCAAGAGGCACCCTGTCGATGAACGAGGCTGAAGTGTCTTCCCGCCCGCGCGACCGGATCGATACGTCGGCCCGTTTCACGGAAGGCGATGCCATTCGCCTGAACCGGATGTTCCGCGGGCAGGAAACGCTTGAGATGCTCTCCAGCGTGCTGAAGGACCATCTGGCGGGCGACGTTGCCGTCGTCTCCAGCTTCGGCGCGGAAAGCGCGGTACTGCTGCATCTGGTGGCGCAGGTGGACAAATCCGTGCCTGTGCTGTTCCTCGAAACGGACAAGCATTTCCCCGAGACCATCGCCTATCGCGACGAGCTGGTGGCCTTCCTCGGCCTCACGAATCTGCGCATCCTCACGCCCGACGCGGAGGAAATCGCCGCCAAGGACGAAGCGGGCCTGCGCTGGAGCTGGGACCCGGACGGTTGCTGCGAAATCCGCAAGGTGAAGCCGCTGGCCAAGGCCCTGGCGGGCTTCGATGCCTCGATCACCGGGCGCAAGGCCTTCCAGGCCAGCACCCGCGCGCAATTGCCGCGCTTCGAGATCGACAATTCGGACGAGCAGGGCCGCCTGAAGATCAACCCGCTGATCGACTGGACGGCGGAAGATCTGGAAGCCTATTTCGAGGAACACGGCCTGCCGCGCCATCCGCTGGTGGCGCAGGGCTATCCCTCGATCGGCTGCTCCCCCTGCACGCACAAGGTCGCGCCGGGCGAAGACCCGCGCTCGGGCCGCTGGAAGGGCTGGGACAAGACCGAATGCGGCATCCACAGCCCCAACAACCCCGACGCCTATCGCCTGCCCCCGGAAGGCTTCGACCCCGCACTGTAAGACCGCGTTCCGGACCTGAGCCGGGCTGAGGGCTGCGCGGGTTCGCGCGGAGGTTTTGGGGTTCGCGCAGAGAGCGCCAAGGCCGCTGAGGGGGCGTGCCCGCTTCTTATTCGTCATCCCCGCGCAAGCTGGGATCGCTGGCCTTGGCGCGGGAGGTGACAGATCCCAGCTCGCGCTGGGATGACGAAGGTTGGGTTCAACCCCTTCGTCATCCCGGACTTGTTCCGGGATCCCGCTTCTTCTTCCCGCCAGACAGCTGGACCCCGGAACCCCCGCTTACGCGGGGGCAGGCAAGTCCGGGGTGACAAGTGATGGAATGCAGGCGCATTTGGCGTTTTCCCTTGACTTCGCGAACCGTTTCGGTTATATGCCCCGCACCTTGCAGCAATAGCAAGTCGCAAGGTTCAATCCGGAGGGCGGCATGTCGACTGCCTTTCCTCCCTTGTTCGCTTCGAACAACGCGGCCGGTGCGGGTGCGTGTCTTTGGGGGCGTTACCCCTTGGCAAAGCCTCTTGCGCCAGATGCGGTTACCGGATGCGCGGCTTCACCGGCTCCCTCACGATCCCGGCCCTACGTGGGCAGGCTTTCCCGGGATGTTCGCGATGAACCACGAATGGCGCGGGATTATCACCCGCAAGGAAAGGATGCCCGGCTGCGAGCCCGCGGGCGCCTTTCCCGGCCGGTTTCCGATTGGGCAGAGCCAGGCGCACGGTGGAGGTGCCCGGCCTTTCGCTATCCTCTGCCCGCCTCCTGCACGCGCCAATCCTGACGCCGTGCCGGCCGCGCGATTGGTTTGATGCTCCAACACTGGCGTATGAGTCCGGGTCGCCGCCGGATGGATTTACGTACCCACGCTTCGTCATTCCCGCGAAAGCGGGAACCCAGTTCAACGGTTGCTGCTGGGTTCCCGCTTTCGCGGGAATGACGAAAGGGAGGAACGCACCCTTACCAACTCCCGCTCATCCTGAGCTTGTCGAAGGACACGCGCCGAGTTCTGGGCTGGACGCGCTCGAACATTGTGGTCGGGCAAATGTCCCGCATGTCCTTCGACAAGCTCAGGACGAACGGAGGTTGGAGTTGGAGAGCAGGCGGGACGGCCAGCCCAGCCCCAAAGCCAAGCCTCAGCCTAGAGCCACTTGTTCTCGCGATACCACGCCGCCGTGGCCTTCAGCCCCTCGCGCGTGTCGATGCGCGGGGTCCAGCGGCTTTTCGGCGGGGCCTTGCCCTTGGCGCAGACCCAATCGGGGTGGCTCATGTAATTCACCCGATCGGTCGTCAGCCGGGCCTTGTCCTTGCGGAACCAGGCATCGAGCGCGGCGGCGCGCAGCAGCATCGGCTTCGACAGGCCGGGCGCGAGCACCTTGCGGCCCACCGCATCGCCGATGGCGCGGGCCATTTCCTTATGCGGCCAGCCGCCCTTGCGGCCATCGTCCGGTTCGAACACCTTGTGGGCCACATCCTCGCCCGAGGGGACCAGCGCGAACAGCAGGGTGGCAAGGTCCGCGACGTGGATCATGGAAGCCGCACCGTCTTCCGGCACCGGCACCATGCCCCAACGAGCGGCGCGGAACAGCTCGAACATGTCCGTGTCGCGCGGGCCATAGATCGCGGGCGGGCGCACGATGGTCCAGTCCAGCGCCGATGCCCGGACGATCTTTTCCGCCCGCCGCTTGGACGCGCCATAGACCGACAGCCCCGGCTCCCGCGCGGAAAGGGAAGACACATGGACGAAGCGCGGAACGCCCGCCTTCAATGTCGCTTCCACCACCGCCAGCGTGCCCGCGACATTGCCCACTTCGAACAATGCCGGATCGGGCGCATTGACCACGCCAGCCACGTGAATGACGGCCTCAGCCTCCTTCACCAGCGCGGCGAGCGCCTTGTGGTTGGCAAGGTCGCCCTTGACCCATTCCACCCCCTTGCGGGGCTTCTGCGGCTTGCGGGTGAGGGCACGGACAAGGATGCCCTGTCGGGCGGCCTCGTCCAGCATTGCCTGTCCTACGAAACCGGTCGCGCCGGTGACGGCTATGGTCACAAGAGCACCAGCTGATCGCGATGCACCAGGGCCGAGCGCGGTGCATAGCCCAGGATCGCGGCATGTTCTTCCGTACGCGTGCCCTTGAGGCGATCGCATTCGGCGGAGGAATATTCGGCGAGGCCCTGCGCGATGGGCTTGCCCGAGGCATCCTGCACCACCACCGGATCGCCCCGCTCGAAGCTGCCGTCCACGCCGGTTACCCCCGTAGCGAGCAGGCTGCCGCCCTTGGCCAGTGCCTTGGCACAGCCCGCATCGACAGTGAGCGTGCCCATCATCCGCATGCGCCCGCCCAGCCACGCCTTGCGCGCGCCGTCCTTCCGCAGCGGCAGGAACAGCGTGCCGGTACCATTGCCCATGGCGCGGGTGATCGGCGCGACATGCGTGCCGTTGAGAATGGCCAGCGCAATGCCCGCCCGCTCGGCAATCTCGGCCGCCTGCAGCTTGGAGGTCATGCCGCCCGAACCAAGGCCGGAGCCGGAGCGATCGTCCGCCATGGCATAGATCTCTTCGGTCACCCCGCGCACCTGCGGCAGCATCTGCGCGCCGGGCTGGCTGGGGTTGCGATCGTAAAGCCCGTCCACATCGGACAGCAACAGCACGCCCTTGGCATGGGCCGCCTGCGCCACGCGCGCGGCGAGCCGGTCATTATCGCCGAAGCGGATTTCTTCCGTGGCGACGGAATCGTTCTCGTTCACTACCGGCACCGCACCTGCCTTGAGCAGGCGGCCCAGCGTGGCAGCGGCGTTGAGATAGCGGCGGCGATCTTCCAGATCGTCCAGCGTCAGCAGCAATTGCGCGGCCGTGAGGCCGTGGCCGGCGAGAAGGTCAGACCAGATGCCCGCAAGGCCGATCTGGCCCACGGCAGCGGCGGCCTGTGCATCGGCCAGATTGCCGCGCCCACCCTTCTCCAGCTTCAGCCGCGCGGCACCCAGCGCGATGGCGCCGGAACTGACCACCACGACCTGCTGCCCGCGCGCGCGCGCGGCGGCGATCTCTTCCACCAGCGAGGCGAGCCATTCGCGGCGCGGCTGCCCGTCCGGCCCGACAAGCAGGGCGGAGCCCACCTTGATGACAAGGCGGGGGCAGAGGGCCGCATCGGCCAGATCAGTGAGATGCGTGATCGTCATGGCGGGCGGGCCTTAGCCGTTGCGCGACGCCTTTGGAAGCACCGTCAGAGCGGCGACCAGGGCTTCTCGTCGCGCGCTTCCTCCACTTCGCCGTCGGGACGTTCGGTCGTCGTCTTGGCGGGCAGATAAGTCAGCACGGCATCGAGCAGTGCCTCCATCCCCTCGCCCGTGGCGCCGGAGATGGGGAACACTTCGTCGGCACCTGCCGCCTTCAGTTCCTTCGCATAATCGCCAGCCAGTTCGCGGCCGGAAATGTCGATCTTGTTGAGCGCCACCAGACGCGGCTTGCCGTCCAGCCCGCCGCCATAGGCTTCCAGCTCGTCCTCCACGATCCGCATCGCCTCGACCGGGTCCACCCCGCCGATGTCGATCAGATGCACCAGCACGCGGCAGCGCTCGATATGGCCCAGGAAGCGGTCGCCGATCCCAGCGCCATCCGCCGCGCCTTCGATCAGGCCGGGAATGTCCGCCAGCACGAATTCGCGGTTCCTGTGCCGCACCACGCCCAGCTTGGGCACCAGAGTGGTGAAGGCATATTCGCCCACCTTGGACTGGGCATTGGACACGGCGTTGAGGAAGGTTGACTTGCCGGCATTAGGCAGGCCGACCAGCCCGACATCGGCCAGCAGCTTCAGCCGCAGCCACACATACATTTCCTCGCCCGGCATGCCGGGCTGGTGCTGGCGCGGGGCGCGATTGGTGCTGGTCTTGTAGCTGGCATTGCCGCGTCCACCGATGCCGCCCTCGAGCAGAGTGACGCGCTGGCCCACTTCGGTGAAATCGGCCAGCACCGTTTCGCCATCCTCGTCGGAGATGATCTGAGTGCCTACCGGAACGGGGATCACCAGATCGGGCGCCGCCGCACCGGTGCGATCCTTGCCCATGCCATGCGCGCCGCGCGAGGCCTTGAAGTGCTGGGCATAGCGGAAGTCGATCAGCGTATTGAGGCCGGGCACGGCTTCGAACACGATATCGCCGCCCTTGCCGCCATTGCCGCCATCGGGGCCGCCATATTCGACATATTTCTCGCGCCGGAAGCTCACGGCCCCGGGCCCGCCCGCACCGGAGCGAATGAAGATCTTGGCCTGGTCGAGGAAGTGCATGTCTGTTCGCCTCTAGCGCCGGCAGGGCCCTTCAGCCTTGCGTTCGGCTTCTAGCCGACAGGATTACTCAAAGCCACCTTGCTCGCCGAAGGAGGCTGATCGGAAGCTGAGATGGAGCAGTTCTCAGCGCACTGGTGGAGCCGAGGGGGATCGAACCCCTGACCTCGTCATTGCGAACGACGCGCTCTCCCATCTGAGCTACGGCCCCGTTCCAGTACGAACGCGAAGCCAACCGGCCCGCGGAAGCGCGCCTCTTAGCGAAGAGGTATCGCGCTTGAAAGAGCAAATTTTCGTTTCGGCCCGGTCGTGGTCCCCGTTCTCGCCCTTCGTTCAGGGCGTCTGCTGGACCACCGGCTGCGATGCATAGACGGCAGGCGCGCCGGGGGCCGGCACCGATGCCGGAACCTCGCCCGGAATGGCCGCATAGCTGGTCTGCGCGGAAGGCAGGGCATAGTCCTGTGCCGCAGGCAGCTCAGTGCCGGACTGCACGCCCTGCACGGCAGCCGGAGGACCGTACGTCGCCTGCAGATAGGTCGGGCCGCCCGCGCCATTGCCGTAGAGCGCGCCATACTTGTTGTCCCAGTCGGCGACGGCGATTCGGTATTTCTCCATTTCCTGGTAGAACTGCTCGAACGCCGCCTCGAGCCGGGGCAGCCCGGCCAGGGCAAAGGCATCGACATCGGTGGGCGGCGTGAGCAGCGCCTCTTGCGCGACCTTCAGCGCCGCGTCGCAGAAATACTGGCGGGCGGGCGGCAGGGCGAAGTAATTATAGACCTGCGTCATATAGGCTTCGCGCGCGCGGGTAGCCTTGGCGCCAGCCCCGAATTCCTTGCGATACTGCTTGTCGAGATCGGAATTCACCCGGCTCAACCGCTTGGCATGCTTGGTCAGCATCGCCTTATAGCCGTCAAGGATCGGCTGGTACTGCGGATCGAGGCAATTGAGCGCGGCCACGTTCCAGGCCGAACGGAAATTCCACACCGTCTCCAGCGGATCGAGATGGGCATTCACTGTCTGACGCACGCCATCCACGCCCAGCGCGGGGATCAGCATCTCGGCCGTCGCACCGCTCGGCGGGATGGGCCGCATCGGCACGGGTTCCGGCTCGGGCACGATCACGATCGCAACCGGCGGCGGGGGCGCGGGCTGCGGCGGGGGCGTGGACCCGCCACAGGCGGAAAGGGCGACAAGGCCAGCAACGGCCGCAACGGCGGAAAGCTTGCGTAACGAGATTTGCACGATCCTGCTCATTCGATTTCGGGCCCCTTCCCCCTGAATTCCCGGATGTTTCACCCGGTGGAATTGGCGGCGTCTTATATGCCGCGCGAGCTTTCGCCCCGATGAAGGGCCTTCCTAACGTGCCTAACCAATAATGAAAATGCCCGGGATGCCAAGTGGCACCCCGGGCACGATAATCCGCTGTTCCGAAAGGATCAGTCGCGGCTGCTGCCCATGAAGCGCAGCAGGAACATGAACATGTTGATGAAGTCGAGATAGAGGTTCAGCGCCCCCAGCACGACTGCCTTGCCCGCCCATTCGGTGCCGGCGACATAGGCATACTGTTCCTTCAGCTTCTGGGTGTCATAAGCGGTCAGGCCCGCGAAGATCAGCACGCCCAGCGCGCTCACCGCCCAGGTCAGGGCAGGCGACTGCAGGAACATGTTGATCAGGCTGGCCACGATCAGGCCGATCACGCCCATGATCAGGAAGCTGCCCCAACCGCTCAGATCCTTCTTCGTGGTGTAGCCGAACAGGCTGAGGCCCGCGAAGGCACCCGCCGTGGCGAAGAAGGTCGTGGCGATCGAAGCCCCAGTATAGACGAGGAAGATCGTGGAGAGCGACAGGCCCATCAGCACTGCGTAACCCCAGAACATTGCCTGGAGCGTGGTGGTGCTGAAGCGGTTCGCGCCGAAGCTCATCGCGAAGACGATGGCCAGCGGTGCCAGCATGACCACGAAACCGAGCCCGCTCGACATCACCGAGAGAGCGAGCCCCGAACGGGCGAACAGCATCGCGACGATGCCGGTCAGCAGCACGCCCGAAGCCATGTAATTGTAAATCGACAGCATGTGCTTGCGCAGGCCGGCGTCAAAAGTCGTGCGGCCGGCAAGATCGCCGCCAAAGCCGGTAGACGCGCCGAATCCCTGCTGCGAGCGGCGGGGTTCGTTCCAATCTGCCATTTTCGTTTCCTAACTCCAGTGCCGACCTTCCAAAGCGGGGCCGGTCTGTGCTGAATATCGAGGGTCCTGCCCCCGATTTCAAGGAAAACCGGATGGGATCGGTCCGATTCCGTTAACTTTGGGAAGCAGCGCGGGCTTCGGCAGCCATCTGGACCGACCGGTCACGCGCGCCGCGCAGAGTCGCCTCGACCAGATCGGCCAGAGCATTGCCGCGGTCGAGGATGTCCAGCCCCACCTGCGTCACCCCGCCCGGGCTTGCCACACGCCGCGCCAGTTCGCCCGGCGAATGTTCCGAGGCAGCCGCAAGCGCCGATGCGCCTTCCACTGTCGCCAGCGCCAGCCGCTGTGCCTGTTCGGCGGGCAGGCCGAGATTCGCGGCACCCTGCGCCAGCGCGTCGATAAAGCGATAGACGAAAGCCGGGCCGGAACCGGCAAGCGCGGTCACGAGGTCCATCAGGCCTTCCTCGGCAAGCCATTCGGCGGTACCGAGCGGCGCCATCAGCGCATCGACTTTCGCGGTGGACGCCTCGTCCAGCCCCGCGCCGACCAGCGCGACGGGCGATTTGCCGAGCGCGGCGGCGAGATTGGGCATGACCCGCACCTGCGCGGCGGAATTGGGGAAAGCGGCCGCAAGCGTTTCGATCTGGACGCCTGCCAGAACCGAGAGCAGCACCGTGCCCGGCCGGACCAACGGCGCCACTTGCGGCGCGACTTCGCCCAGCTTCTGCGGCTTCACGCCCAGCATCACTGCATCGAAATCGCCGCTTTCGGGCAAGGCGCGCAATTGCGCCACGCCTTCGGGAAGCTCGCGCGGGCTGGGATTGACCACGGTGAAGACCGACGGGGCAATGCCGCTCGCGATCCAGCCCCGGAGCATGGCCCCGGTCATGTTGCCGCAGCCGACGAGGAGAATGGAAGTGAAGGTGCTCATGGTTTTGCCGCCTGACCTAGTGCGGCAAAAGGGTCAAGCCTCTCCGGCGGCGTCCACCAGCGCGCTGGCCAGTGCATCGGCCGGGTTCTTGTCGCCCCACAGCACGAACTGGAAGGCGGGATAGAACCGGTCGCACTCGGCAACCGCGCTTTCGACCGCGAATTGCGCCTGACCCAGGCTGAGCAGGCCATCGTCGCCCAGCATCAACCCGTGGCGGTAAAGCAGCACTCCGCCATTGGACCAGATGTCGAAATGACCGAGCCAGAGCTGCTCATTGACCAGAGCGAGCAATTCGAAGGTCTGCCGCCGCTTGGCATCGGGAACGCGGATATCGGGCAGGCAGAGGAGCTGCAGCACCTTGTCTTCCGAACGCCAGATGCCCCGCACCTGATAGCGGGTCCAGCTGCCCTGGATTTCGCCCGAAATCTCGTCGTCGCTGACGAATTCGCACGGCCAGCCGCGCGCGTCGAACAGCTGGGCGAGCATGTCGACCGGGGCCGCGTCATCGCGGTCGATGTCCTCTTCGCTTGTCCTCATCGCATAGCTTCCCATGGTTCTCGCAACCCTTCGATAACCAATGCGTTGCGCAGGGGCACTGCGGCAATCCGCCCCAAAGGCGGCGCTGGGCAAAACTCGATAACCCTGTTTACAAGCTGTGCAAAAATGGCGCCAGCGTGAGTTGCGGCAAGAAAAACCGGTCAGGAAACCGGATCGACCTGCTCGCCCGCATCGCTGGTGAAGACGAAGCAATCGATCCCTTCCGCCTTGAGCTTGGCGACGAAGGCATTGGCTTCCTTGGTGCTGCCGAAGGGCCCGGTCAGCAGGCGATTGGTGCGGCCCCATTGGGCGACATAGCCCTTGCGGCTGCCAAACAGCTTGGACTGTTCTTTCTGCAGCTTGCGCCAGGTGAAGGCGATCGCGGACCGGTTCTGGCCCGTCCCGACCTGAACGAAAACGCGGCTGGGATTGGCGGCCTTCTTCTTGGCCTCCGCCTTCTTCTCCGCCTCGATCTTCTTCTTTTCAGCCTCTGCCTTCTTGCCGGCTTCAGCCTTGGCCTTCTCCGCTTCGGCCTTCTTGTCAGGCTCGCGGCGGATGGCGATGCGAGTGATGTCCACTGCCCCGGCGGCGGGCGCGACCTTGGCCGGCAGCGCGGCGAACTCTGCAAAGGCGTCCGCCAGGCTTGCCGGAGCAGGCGGCAGCGCCTCAGGCCTATTGACCGGCGGGAGCGCGGCCTGGAACGGCGCGGGGGCCGGCGTCGGAGCCGAAAACGCGGCAGGTGCCGGAGCGGGAGTCGGGGCAGGCGCCGGCTCAGTTCTGGCAAGCGTCACAGGCGGCTTGGACTCGGCTGGCACTTTTGCCGCGACTGCCGGCTTCGTCTCGACCGGAGCAGGCTTGGGCTGAGCAACGGCCTTCACCTCGGCAGGTTTCGAAGCCGGCTTGTCACCCTTGGCCAGCGTCACCACGGCCCCCGCAGGCGGCGCGGCGGGCTTGGCCTTGCCATCCCCCAGCGGTGTGCCGGTAGGCGTCAGGCGTGCATCGAGCGCGGCCGCCACCTGCGGCAACTTGGCCTGGGCCGCATATTGCGCGATCTGCGGATCGTCTTTCCCGATGGCATCGGCATCGGGGAAATTGCCGAAATTGCCAGCCGACACCTGCTGCGAGCGAGTCAGCTTAGGCATGAAGCGCAGATAGGGCGCGATCCGGCTGGCGAGCGACGCGGGCATCACTGCTTCGGCAATCGCCACGGCCTCGTCGGTCTTGCCCAGCGCGGCCAGCGCAAAGGCGCGCGTGCGATAGGCAGCCAGATCCTGCCGCTTGAGCAGGGGCAGCAAGGTTGCCTCCGACCCGGCCTGATCGCCCGAGATCGCCTGGCTCAGCGCAAGCTGACGCGTGATCTCCTGCGATTTCTCATCCGACAAGCCGCCTTCCGCAAGCGCGGCGCGATAGAATTGCTGCGCCCGCAGATTGTCGCCCACCATATCGTAGGCAAGGCCCCGGTCGGCCGCGCGGGCGCCCAGCCTGGCGCCCTGCTTCTCGGCTTCGTCAAACAGGGCCAGCGCCTCGATCGGCCGCTTGCGCGCGACCTGCGCCGCCCCCAGGCCCGCCTTCGCCTCCGCCGCCGTTTCAGGCAGGTTTTCCGCGCGGGAGAAGAAGCCGACAGCGGCCGTGACGTCGTTCAGGTCGAGCGAGGCCCAGCCTGCATCGAGCATCGCCCTGCCATCGAGCGCATTGGCCGAGAGCCGCATAAGCGCACTGCTCAGGTCACTCGCAGACTTGGGCGGCAGTGGCTGCACTACCGCGCGCGACGGGCCTTCCGTGGAAGACTGGGAAAATGCGGGAGCGGATATGGTGGCAAACCCGGCGGCAACCGCCACGGCCATGCCGATCCCATGGGCCTTTGCATTATGCTTTATGGAAGTCACTGCACCCGAACCCGTTCCAGCCCCACATTTCGCTCGCGCCGGTCTTATGCGGCGCCGCTCGGGTAGTGGGTGCCCCGACGCGGCTGAACGGGGGACGAATGTCCCCCGCCCATGCGATCACTGGTTGTTCTGGCGCCCCAGGAAGCGCGGAATGCTCAGCGAAGAGCCCGACGGATCGTCGTCGTCATCGTCCACGGCATCCTTGGCCGCGCCGCGCGAGAGATTGGCCATGCGTTCGAACAGGGTGGAACCCCCACCCGACGCGCCGCCCGCTGCGGGCGGACTCGCCGGTGCTGCCGGAGCGCCGCTGTCGCCGCCCAGAATACCCCGCCGGCGGCCACCGCCAAGCTGGGCCTGAACCGGCGGTTCGTCCTGCGCGGCGAGACGGCTGGCGTCGAGCAGAAGCTCGTCTTCATTGCCGTTGCCGCCTTCGGGCGCTTCCAGCGTCAGCTCAAGCTCGCTACCGCCCAGGCCGGTCTGCTGGGATGCTGCGGGATTGAGCCAATCATCGGCCATCCCGTCATCTTCCTCTTCCTCGAGCGTCAACTCGCCAGTCTGGATCTCGTCGCCTGTCAGCGAGGCGTAGGCACGGCCGCTGGTATCGTCATACTCGTCCTCTTCCTCATCATAGGAAGGGGCAGGCTCATAGGCCTGCGGCATGGCGGGAGCGCCCCCCATCGGCGGGGCGGAAGGCGCGGCGAAGCTGGGCGCGGCCTGCGGCTGGAGAGCCGCTGCGTCCACTGCCCGCTCATGCTCGGTCGGCAGAGGCAGAACCGGCCGCTTCGGCCCACGCGGCGCCGAGAAATCCAGCGGGCGCGAGGCCTGCACGGCCTGTTCGGCGGTCTGTTCGATACCGGTGGCAACCACCGAGACGCGGATCTTGCCCATCAGGTCCGGGTTGAAGGCCGAACCCCAGATGATGTTCGCATCGGGATCGACCAGCTCGCGGATGTGGTTCGCGGCCTCGTCCACTTCCAGCAGCTTCATGTCGTCGCCGCCGATGATGGAGATGATCACGCCCTTGGCGCCCTGCATGCTCACACCGTCGAGCAGCGGATTGGCGATGGCGCGTTCGGCGGCTTCCAGGGCGCGGTTCTCGCCCTCGGCCTCGCCAGTGCCCATCATCGCCTTGCCCATCTCGCCCATCACCGAGCGGACGTCGGCAAAGTCGAGGTTGATGAGGCCCGGCATCACCATCAGGTCGGTGATGGAACGCACGCCCTGCTGCAGCACTTCGTCGGCCAGGGCGAAGGCTTCCTTGAAGGTGGTTTCCGCCTTGGCGACCAGAAACAGGTTCTGGTTGGGGATGACGATCAGCGTATCGACGTGCTTCTGCAGTTCCTCGATGCCCGCCTCGGCCGAACGCATGCGGCGCGTGCCTTCGAACAGGAACGGCTTGGTCACCACGCCCACGGTCAGCACGCCCTTGCGCCGGGCCGCCTCCGCAATGACGGGAGCCGCGCCCGTGCCGGTGCCGCCGCCCATGCCGGCCGCGATGAAGACCATGTTCACGCCGTCGAGCGCGCGCTCCAGCTCTTCCACGGTTTCTTCCGCGGCGGCCCGGCCCACTTCGGGCCGCGAGCCCGCGCCCAGACCCTGGGTGATATCCGGCCCCAGCTGGATGCGATGTTCGGCAATGGAATTGTTCAGCGCCTGCGCGTCCGTATTCGCGACGATGAAGTCCACGCCCTCGATCTCGGAGGCGATCATGTTGGCGATGGCGTTACCGCCCGCGCCGCCCACACCGATCACGGTGATGCGGGGGCGCAGTTCTTCAACCGAAGGCGGGCCGATATTGATGCTCATTGAAGCTCTCCAAGAGGGCGCACTGCAAGGCGATGCTCATTGTTGCACTTGTGCCATAAAGGGAATCGCTGGTGCAAAGCGTAACTGTCCTTATCCACAGTCTGACAAGCGCGTTTCAAACCGCATTCATCCCGTCAGAAATACTGTTTCAGGGCCTGGAACACACGTTGGGCCAGCGCGAAGCCGGTCAGCCTGGTCGTGTCCTGATAGCCCTGCCGGATCGAGCGCACGTCAACCGGATCGGCTGCGGCATAAAGGATCAATCCGGCGAGTGTCGAAAAGCCCGGCACGCCATGCGCTTCGGGCAGGCCCTTCAGCGCGGGCGGACGGCCGATGCGAACCGGGCGGGCAAGCGAGCCCTGCGCGAAATCCGCGATGCCGGCCAGTTCCGCCCCGCCGCCCGTCAGCACGACCTGGCCGTTCTGGCCGGGGAAGCCCAAGGCCTTGAGAGCCTTGGAAATCTCGCTCACCAATTTGTCCAACTGACCGGTGATGACCGAGATCAGCTCGGCACGCGGCACGCGGTTCTTGTCATCGGCATGGCGCGCGATCGGCCCCACCTGTTCCTCGCCCGGCCCGTTCACCGGGATCATTTCGCGATGGTCGGTCGGCGAGGCGATGGCCGAACCGGAAACGCATTTGAGGCGTTCGGCCTGAAAGCGGCGAATGCCGAAATGGGAAGCGATGGCATCGGTGATATCCGCCGAGCCCATCTGGATCGGCATCATGCCCAGCAGCATGCCGCCCGCATAGACCGAGACATTGGTGACTTCCGCCCCCAGTTCGATCAGCGCCACGCCCAACTCGCGTTCTTCCTGGCTGAGGCAGGCATAGCCGGCCGCCACGGGCGAGGCGACGACCGATTCCACATCGAGATGCGCGTTCTGCACTGCTTCGGTGATGTTGCGCATCGGCGCGCCATCGGCGCACATGACGTGGATATCGACGCCCAGCCTTTCGGCATGCAGCCCCTTGGGGTTGGAGACGCCATGCGCTCCATCCAGTGTGTAATGCGCGGGCTGGGCGTGCAGCACGGTGCGGCCATCGGGCTGCAACCCGTCGCGGGCGGCGACGAGGAGATGCTCGATATCCTCTTCCTCGATCCGGCGGCCGCCGATATCGATTTCCACCTGGGCGATCTTGCTGGAAAGCCCGGCGCCCGAACAGCCGATCCACACGCTCGACACGCTGGTGCCAGCGAGCTTTTCCGCCCGTTCGATCGCATCGCGCACGGCATAGGTCGCGGCCTGCATGTCAGTGACATAGCCGCGCTTGATCCCCTGCGCCGCGCGATGGCCCGATCCGAGCACGATCATCTCGCCCGCTTCGCTCACCCCCGCGATCATCGCGGAGATGCGGAACGAGCCGATATTGATCGCACCGAAAACCTTGGTGATGCGCGGCGTGGACGCCATTATTCGGGCACCCCCGCGTCCTGACCCGAAGCCTGGCCTGCATTCGCCGCCATCTCGTCCGTGCCGGTGGCAGTGGGCGTGGTCGTCCCGGCGTCGAGCGTCTGCTGCGTGCGGCCGGGAATGCGCATGTAGATCCGCTCCGGCGCGCGCATGTCGAACGTGGCGACCTTGCCGCCGAGCAGGCGGTTTACCCCGTCAAGCCGGGCGAAGGAAACCAGCGCACTGGCCGATTCCCGCTCGCCCTGCGGCAGGGCCAGCACCTGGCCGGTCTTGAAGGTGAGGTTCCAGCGGCGATTGCCGACCCATTCGGCGCCCGCCACCTGCGGCTCCAGTGCCGGTGCCGCATCGAGCAGCGAGCCGAGCGCGGCGACCTGTCGGCCTGCGCCGGGCCCTTCGATAATCAGTTCCCCGCGAGCGGCGGCTGCAGAAACCGGCTCCAACTCGTGGCCCGTATCGTCGATCAGCACCAGCTTGTCGGCCTTCTTCAGCACGGCATGGGGCGTGCGCTCGACAATGTCGATCACCAGCGAATCCGGCAGGCGGCGCGATACGCGCGCATCCTTGACCCAACTGAGGCCGAGCAGCTGGACCCGCACCGCATCGAGATCGACCAGCGGCATCGCCCGGTCCCGCTCGCCCAACACGCGCTCGTAGACCTTGAGTTCGTTCATGCGCTGGACGCCGCGCACTTCCACGCGGTTCACCTGAAAGCCCGCATCGCCCGCCAGCGTGGCGATCTGCTGATTGGCCAGCGCCGGAAGACCGGCGAGACTGGCGACGATCCAGGCCAGCACCACTGCCCCGCCCAGGATAAGGGCGAGGAAAACGCGCTGCAGCTGTTCCTCGGTAAAGGGCAGCCAGCGCATCAATGCGTCGGCCACCGCCCCGGTGGTCGAACGGGCCTGCTTAACCTTCTGCGCGGTGCCCCGGGCCGCCGCTGCGCGGCGAACGCCCTGAGCCTTGCGCTTGATAGTCTGCGCCACCTACGCCCCCTTTCCCCCGCGCGAGGCTGCTGCACGCTCCAGCGCGTCGGCGATGATCGCCTCGACAAGGTCCCCATAGTCCATGCCGCAATATTTCGCCTGCTCGGGCACGAGGCTGAGCGGCGTCATGCCCGGCTGGGTGTTGACTTCCAGCAGGAAAAGCCCCGCCTGCCCCTGCTCGTCGTCCCAGCGGAAGTCCGACCGGCTGGTGCCGTGGCAGCCCAGCGCCTTATGCGCCTTGAGCGCATAGGCCTTGCACAGTTCCAAGATCTCCAGCGGAATGTCCGCCGGGCAGATATGGTCTGTCATCCCGTCGGTATATTTCGCCTCGAAATCGTAGAATCCGCTCTTGGGCACGAGTTCGGTCACGGTCAGCGCCTTGCCGTTCACCACCGCACAGGTCAGTTCGCGCCCCTTGATATAGGGTTCCGCCAGAAGCTGGGCGAATTCCTGCCACGGGCCCACGGCATCGCGGCGGATCGGATCGCCGTAATTGCATTCCGCCGTGACGATCGCCACGCCGACCGAAGAGCCTTCATTCACCGGCTTGAGCACATAGGGGCGCGGCAGCGGGTCGCGCTCGAACAGTTCTTCCGACTGCACGATGCGCCCGCCCGGCATGGGAATGCCATGGGGGACGAGGACCAGTTTGGTCAGTTCCTTGTCAATGGCGATCACGGAAGTGGCGAGGCCGGAATGGGTATAGGCAATGCCCATCAGGTCCATCATGCCCTGAACCGTGCCGTCTTCTCCGGGCACGCCGTGCAGCGCGTTGAACACCACATCGGGTGCAGCCTCGGCCAGCTTCGCGGCGACGCTACGATCCATGTCGATCCGCGTCACCTTGTGCCCGCGCGCCTCCAGCGCATCGGCCACGCCATTGCCGGACATGAGCGAGACGGGCCGTTCGTTGGCCCAGCCGCCCATCAGGACCGCGATATGAAGCTTGGGGAGTTCAGACACGGTAGCCTCCTCCGCGTTGCGTTGTGCGCTCCTGCGAAAGCAGGAGCCTAGCGGAACGAGGCGAGGCGACACTATGGGCTCCTGCTTTCGCAGGAGCGCACGAAGGGAGAAGCATCGCCAGCATCAAGGCCTCCCCACGCGCTGGATTTCCCATTGCAGGTCCACGCCCTGGCTCTGGGACACCCGGCGGCGCACTTCCTCGCCCAGCCCTTCGATATCGGCGCTGGTGGCACTGCCGGTGTTGATCAGGAAATTGGTATGCTTTTCGCTCACTTGCGCGCCGCCCATGGTCAGGCCCCGGCAACCGGCGGCCTCGACCAGCCGCCATGCCTTGTCGCCTTCGGGGTTCTTGAAAGTCGATCCGCCCGTCTTGGAGCGGAGCGGCTGCGATTCCTCGCGTGCGGCGGCGATGCGGTCCATTTCCGCGCCGATTGCCGCCGGGTCGCCCGGCTGGCCGCGAAAGCGCGCCGAAACCACGATGGCCCCATCCGGCAGGGCCGAGTGGCGATAGGAATAATGCAGATCGTCCGGCGTCAGCGTCACGAAACCGCCATCGGCCAGCATCACGTCGCAATCGACCAGGATGTCGGAAACCTCGCGGCCATAGGCGCCGCCATTCATCCGCACGAAGCCGCCCACCGTACCGGGAATGCCGCGCAGGAATTCCAGCCCGGCAATGCCTGCATCGCGTGCAGTGGAGGCCACCAGAATGCCGCTCGCCCCGCCGCCGCAGCGCAGAGTGGTGGCGTCTTCCTGCTCGACCTTGGCGAAGGGCTTGCCCAGCCGCACCACCACGCCCGGCACGCCGCCGTCGCGCACGATCAGGTTGGAGCCCAGCCCCAGCGCCATGACCGGCACTCGCCCGCCAAGCTGGCCCAGGAAAATGGCCAGATCCTCGCGGTCCGCAGGCTCGAACAGCCAGTCTGCCGCCCCGCCCGCCTTGAACCACACCAGCGGTGCAAGCGGCGCGTTGCGCGTCAGCTTGCCGCGCACGTCCTTTACGGGAAGGTTCGCCGAAACCATCACTTCATCGATTTCGGAGAAAGGCGCGCTCATCATTTGGCCGCGCCCTTCTTTGCCTCGATCGCCGGGGCGAGCCCCGCCGCCCAGCGCGTGATGTCGCCCGCACCAAGGCACACGACGATATCACCCGGCTCCACGATGCCGGAAAGCACGCCCGCCAACTCGTCCGCGCCGGAAACTTCTGCGGCCGAACGATGCCCGCGCGCCTTGATGCCGCTGACCAGCACATGGCTGTCCACGCCCTCGATCGGGCTCTCTCCCGCAGGATAGACCGGCGCGGCAAACACCATGTCGGCATCGTTGAAGCAGGTCTGGAACTCTTCCATCAGGTCGCGCAGGCGCGTGAAGCGGTGCGGCTGGACCACGGCGATCACGCGGTTCTGCGTCGCTTCGCGCGCGGCGGCCAGCACAGCTTTGATCTCCACCGGATGGTGCGCGTAATCGTCGATGATCGTCGCCCCGCCCGTCTCGCCCACCTTGGTGAAGCGGCGGCGGACCCCGCCGAACTTGGCGAAACCGTTGCGGATTACATCGTCGGGACAGCCCATTTCCACCGCCACGGCAATCGCCGCGAGCGCGTTCTGGACATTATGGCGCCCCGGCATCGGCAGTTTCACGCCTTCGATCCGGCGATCTTCCTGCCCACGCTGGCGGATCACGGCGTCGAACACATTGCCGCCGCCTTCGGGCCGGACATTCACGCCGCACACGTCCGCCTGCAGCGAGAAGCCGTAAGTGACCACGCGCCGGTCACGCACGAGGCCGACCACGGACTGCACTTCCGGGTGATCGATGCACAACACGGCCGCGCCGTAGAAGGGCACGTTCTCGATGAATTCGACGAAGGCCTTCTTCACGGCATCGAACGAGCCGTAATGGTCGAGATGTTCCGGATCGATATTGGTGACGACCGCGATGGTGCCGTCCAGCCGCAGGAACGAACCGTCGCTCTCATCCGCCTCGACCACCATCCAGTCGCTGGCGCCAAGGCGCGCATTGGAACCATAGCTTTCGATGATCCCGCCATTGATGACGGTCGGGTCGATCCCGCCCGCATCCAGCAGCGTGGCGATCATGCTGGTGGTGGTCGTCTTGCCATGCGTACCGGCTACGGCGACGGTGTTCTTCAGCCGCATCAGTTCCGCCAGCATCTCTGCCCGGCGGACCACGGGAATGCGATGCTCCAGCGCGGCGGCCACTTCCGGATTGGTGCGGCGCACGGCGGTGGAAGTCACCACCACGGCGGCATCGCCCAGATTTTCGGCCGCATGGCCGATCATCACCTTGATCCCGCGCGCGCGCAGCCGTTCTACCGACGGACCTTCTGCAATATCCGAACCCTGAACTTCATAGCCCAGGTTCTTCATCACCTCGGCAATGCCGGACATGCCGATGCCGCCAATGCCGACGAAGTGGATCGTCCCGATATCGGTGCCCACCCCCTTCATTGTGCATTCTCCCGGGCCAGCGCCTCGCGCCCGTTGGGCTTTGTTTCCCCGCCATTCACGCGGATCACATCCATCAGCGGGGCGCCGCCGAAGCTCTCGACGAGGTCGGCAAGATCCTTCGCCGCATTGGGGCGGCCGCAATTCCATGCGGCATGGGCCGCATTGGCCAGTGTTTCAGGGTGCTGGGCCATGGCCTGTATCTGCTTGGCAAGTTCCTTGGCGGTGAAGCCGGCCTGACGGATCGAGCGTGCGCCGCCAGCCTTGACCATTTCGCGGGCATTGGCCGCCTGATGGTCGTCGGTTGCGATAGGCAGCGGCACGAGGATCGCAGGGCGGCCCACGGCGGTGAGTTCGGCGATAGTGGACGCCCCCGCCCGCCCGATGAACAGATGCGCATCGGCAAGGCGGTTGGCCATATCTTCGAAATAGGTGCCCAGTTCGGCCGGAATGCCGTGGCTGGCATAACGCTGGCGCACCGTTTCCAGATCTTCCGGGCGGCATTGCTGCGTTACTTGCAGGCGCGAGCGCAGGGCGGGCTGAAGCATGGAAAGCCCATCGGGCACCACTTCGGACAGCACGCGCGCGCCCTGGCTGCCGCCGGTCACCAGCACGCGCAGCAGCCCGTCCTCGGTAAAGGCGGGATAGGGCTGATCGCGCAGGGCAAGCACTTCCGCGCGGACGGGATTGCCCACGATGTGCACCTTGTCGTGCCACTTGTCCTTCAGCCGGTCGACCTGCGGATAGGCCGTGGCGATGGCGTTCACCTTGCCCGCCAGCAGCCGGTTGACCCGGCCGAGCACGGCGTTCTGTTCATGAACCACGGTGGGGATACGGGCGGAAGTCGCCGCCAGCAGTGCAGGCAGCGCCGGATATCCGCCGAAGCCGATCACGGCCGAAGGCTCGAACGCATCGAACAGGCGCAGAGCCATCTGGCGCCCCTGCCATACCGCGCGCGCGCCGCCGATCCACTTGAGCGGGTTCTTGCCGAAGCGCCCGGCGGGCAGAACATGGGCAGGCAGGAAGTCCGGCTTGCCCGGAATGGCCGCACCGCGCTCGTCCGTGATCAGGGCGACATGATGCCCGCGCCGTTCAAGCTCGGTAGCGAGCGCGAAGGCGGGGATCAGATGTCCGCCTGTTCCTCCGGCGGCGAGTACGTAATGTTTCGAAGCGGAGCTCAATGCCGCCCTCCCTTGTCCCGGTCCTCTTTGGCGAGCGCCGCCATGAGATCGAACCGGTCCCGGCTGAGATAGGGGTTGCGCCGCGTCAAGGCCAGCATCAGCCCCACAGTTAGGCACAGGGCAATTGTGGACGAACCGCCATAGCTCACCAGCGGCAAGGTCATGCCCTTGGAGGGGAAGAGCTGGAGGTTGACGAGGATGTTGATGAAGGCCTGTCCGCCGATCAGCGCGATAAGACCCGATGCGGAAAGGATAGTGAACAGGTCCTCCTCGTTCACCAGCCGCACCAGCACGCGGGCGATGATCGCCAGATAGACCAGCACCACCACGGCGCAGATCAGCAGGCCGAATTCCTCGCCGATCACCGAGAAAATATAGTCCGTATGCGCTTCGGGCAGGGAGAGCTTGCGCGTGCCCAGCCACATGCCGCTGCCGGTCCAGCCGCCCGCCATCAGCGTGCGCCGGGCAAGGTCCACCTGGTCATAGGCAGTGCCGCCGCCAAGGAAGGCGTCGATGCGGTGGCGGGCATTGTCGTAAAGCAGATAGGTCGCGCCGATCCCCACGATGCCCGCGCCCATCAGCGCGCCGATGCGGCGCATGTCGATGCCGGAAAGCAGTACCAGCACGGCCCAGCAGCCGACATAGAGGATCGCGGAGCCGAAATCGGGTTGCGCCATCAGCAGGCCCACGATCAGCACCATCAAACTGCTGGCGATGGCGATCACCGGCAGGCGCGGATCGCGCACGCGCCACGAGAGAATCCAGGCCATCGTCACCGCATAAGCGGGCTTGAGGAATTCGGACGGCTGCAGGCTGATGCCGAAGCGCAGCCACCGCTTGGCGCCGTTCACTTCCGACCCCACGAAGGGCACCAGCACGAGGCCGATCAGCATCGCCGCACACAGCACGATGGCGCCGCGCCGTGCCCAGTCCTTCGGCGCCATGGAGACGCCCAGCATGGTCAGGATACCCAGGAACTGCCAGCGCAGGTGCAGCCAGTAGAAATAGAGATCGTCGAGCTTGACTGCCGAGGTGGAGAGGCGCCGCGCACTGGCCGGGGAAGCGGCTGCCACCGCCACCGTGCCGATCGCCATGAGCAGCAGCACCAGCACCAGCAGCACGCGGTCGATCTCGCGCCACCAGATGCGCAGCTGGCTGCGCTTGTCGAGCCGCCTGCGCGAAGCCTGCGAGCTACGCTCCCCCACATGGGGGACATAGGGCTGGGACAGGCTCGGCGTCACCGTCACTGTGCGACACCCCCATCCGTCAGGCAGCTGACGATCTCGCGGAAGGCATCGCCGCGCATTTCATAATCGCGGAACTGGTCGAAGCTGGCGCAGGCAGGCGAGAACAGGATAACGTCACCGGGCTTTGCCGCTTCCATCGCGCGGCGCACGGCCTCGGCCATCATCTCGCAGCGTTCGACATGAGTGACGGGATCGAGGATCTCGGCAAAGCGGGGGCCGGCCTCCCCGATAGTATAGGCAGCGGCGACATTGCCGAAATAGCGCTCGCACTCGCCCAGATCGTCGCCCTTGGGCAGGCCGCCGAGAATCCAGTGCAGGCGCTTGTCCGGATTGGGCGGGAATGCGGCGAGCGCGGGCGCGGCCGATGCGGGATTGGTGGCCTTGCTGTCATTGATGAACAGCACGCCGCCATATTCGCCCAGCCGCTCCATCCGGTGGGGCAGGCCGCGGAAGGTGGTGAGCCCGGCCAGCACCTGCTCGCGCGTGACGCCCAGTTCTTCCACCAGCGCAGTGGCGACGGCCGCGTTTTCCAGATTATGCGGCCCCTGCAGCGAGGGCCATTCGGCCTGATGCGGCTGGATCGCGGCTTTGTCGACACAGGCGACGCGCCCGGCCGGGCGGCGGGCCCGCTCCGCCTCATAGATCGCGCGGGTAGGCGCATCATCGCAGCCGAAGACTGCGAAGGCACCTGTATCCTGCATCGCGAACAGCCGCGCCTTGGAGGCGGCATAGGCTTCGAACCCGGCATAGCGATCGAGATGATCGGGCGTGACGTTGGTCAGCGCCGCAGCCTCGCATTTGAGCGAGTAGGTCAGGTCGATCTGATAGCTCGACAGTTCCAGCACATAGACGCCGGTGCCGTTCTCGTTTGGCGTCAGCGGCTCTTCCGCCAGGATCGGCAGGCCGATATTCCCGCCCATGCGCGCGGGGATACCGGCACTGTCGAGCAGGTGGCGCACCAGTGCGGTGGTGGTCGACTTGCCATTGGTGCCGGTGATACCCACCACGCGGTGCGGCGGCAGGTCGGCCCGTGCGAGCGCGAACAGTTCTATGTCGCCGATCAGCGGCACCCCCGCTTCGCGGGCACGCTGGGCGATGGGATGAACGTTGATCGGCACGCCGGGGGAGACGACCACGCCGTCGAACCCCGCAAGGTCGATCTCCAGCGGATCGGCCAGCCGCGCGCGCCCTTCAACCGCGGCACGGGCATTGTCCTGCCGGTCCCACGCGACGACTTCGGCGCCGCTGGCCAGCAGGCACTCGGCCGCAGCAAGCCCCGAACGAGCGAGGCCGAGAATGGCGTAGCGCTTGCCGGAGAAGTGGGTTGAGCGGATCACCTGAGCTTGAGCGTCGCGAGGCCCGCCAGCGCGAAGACGATCGAGATGATCCAGAAGCGGATCACCACAGTCGATTCAGGCCAGCCGAGCTGTTCGAAATGATGATGGATCGGCGCCATGCGGAACACACGCTTGCCGGTCCGCTTGTAGAAGAACACCTGGATGATGACCGAGGCGGTCTCCAGCACGAAGAGACCCCCGATTACCAGCAGCACGATCTCGTGATGGCTGGCCACCGCAATCGCGCCCAGCGCCCCGCCAAGGGCAAGGCTGCCCGTATCGCCCATGAAGACGGCGGCGGGCGGTGCGTTGAACCACAGGAAGGCCAGGCCCGCGCCCATGATCCCGGCGCAGAAAATGGCCAGTTCGCCCGCCCCCGGCACATGCGGTATGCCCAGATAGGTCGCATAGTCGACGCGGCCCGCGAGATAGCAGATCAGCGAGAAGGCCCCCGCGGCGATCACCACCGGCATGGTGGCGAGGCCGTCCAGCCCGTCGGTCAGGTTAACGGCATTGCCGAAGCCCACGATCACCGTGGCGGCGAAGACGTAATAGAACGGCCCCAACGGAATGCTGACCCCGGAAAGGAAGGGGATGTAGAGGTTGGTGCTGATCTGGCTGACGATGATCCAGCTTGCCACGCCCGCCACGGCGAATTCGGCGGCAAGGCGGACCTTGCCCGATACGCCCTTGTGGCTGCGCTTGGTCACCTTGTCGTAATCGTCGAGGAAGCCGATCAGGCCGAAGCCCACCGTCACTGCCATGCAGGCCCACACGAAGGGGCTCGCCAGGTTCATCCACAGCAGCATGGAGAGCATCAGCGAGACGAGGATCATCAGCCCGCCCATGGTGGGCGTGCCGCGCTTGGCGAGGTGGGTCTGCGGGCCGTCCTCGCGGATCGGCTGGCCCTTGCCCTGGCGCACGCGCAGCATGTTGATGAAGCGCGGACCGATCACCAGCCCGATCAGCAGCGCGGTGATCAGCACCGCGCCGGCGCGAAACGTCTGATAGCGCACGAGATTGGCCGGCCCTTCGAAATCCAGCCATTGTGCGATGAGATACAGCATTAGACTTCCTTGCGACCCTCGGCATTCCCGGCCGCGGCGAAGTGAGCCACCACGCGCGCCAGGCCTACCGAATTAGAGCCCTTGATCAGCACCGCGTCGCCCCCCGCAAGGCCATACTCCGCAAGCGCCGCGATGGCTTCTTCCGGCGTATTGCAATGGGCGAAGCGAATCGGCTTGCCAAGCGCGTTTGCCGCCCCTTTCCCCAATTCCTGCGCCAGCGCATCCATTTCCGCACCCACCAGCAATGCGAAGTCGACATTGGCGGCAGCCAGCGGCTCGGTGAGCTGAACGTGGAAGGCCGGGCCGAAATCGCCCAGCTCCCGCATGGAGCCCAGCACGGCGATGCGGCGCGTGGCCGGCGTCTGCCCCAGTTGGGCCAGCGTGGCCCGCATGGACGCGGGGTTGGCGTTGTAGCTCTCGTCGATCAGCAGGGCCTGCCCGCCCGGAGCCGCGACGCGGTGGCGCGCACCCCGGCCCTTGAGGCCGCCCATCTCCGCCAGCGAGAGACCGGCCGCACCCAGATCGCCGCCCGCAGCACGCACTGCCGCCATCACGGCCAGCGAATTGGTCACCCAATGTTCGCCCGGCTCGGCCACGGTGTAGCACAGGCGGTTTTCGCCCAGATCGGCCGTTACCAGCGATCCGCCATTGGCCTGGGGAATGGCATCGAGCAGGCGCACATCGGCATCGCGCGCCTTGCCGAAGGAGACAACCTTTGCCCCGGCCGCCAGTGCGGCTTCCTTCAGGCGCAGGAAATGCGGGCTGTCCGCAGGTATAACTGCCGTGCCGCCCGCTTCGAGGCCGAGGAAGATTTCCGCCTTGGCGTCGGCAATCGCCTCTTCGCTGCCCAGCATCTCGATATGGGCGGGCGCGATGGTGGTGATGACGGCCACGTGCGGGCGGACCTGCGCAGTCAGTGCGGCGATTTCTCCGGCGTGGTTCATGCCCATTTCGAAAATTGCGAACTTTGCGCGTGCGTTCATTCGCGTAAGGCTGAGCGGGACGCCGACGTGGTTGTTGTAGCTGCGGACAGAGCGGTGCGCCGCGCCGCGGCTTGCGCGGTCGAGCGCGGCGAAGATCGCTTCCTTCACGCCCGTCTTGCCCACCGATCCGGTGACGCCGACGATCCGGGCGGACACCCGGCTGCGCGCGGCCTTTGCCAGCATGGCGAGCGCGGCGGCGGTATCCTCCACAAGGATGTGCGGGCGGTCGATCGGGCGATCCACCACGGCGGCTGCCGCGCCATTGGCGAAGGCCTTGTCGAGATAGGCGTGACCGTCGCTCGTCTCGCCCTTCAGCGCGAAGAACAGGTCGCCCGGCATGACATCGCGGCTGTCGATCTCCACGCCGGAAACCTGGAACTGCCCGCTGGGCTTGCCGCCCGTGGCGACGGCGATGGACACCGCATCCCACAGCGCCAGCGGCAGCGCGTCGGAAGTCTGGGGAAGCCATGCGACAGGAAGGGGAAGGGAAGCCATTACGCCGCGCCTCCCGCATTGCCGGCGCATTCGCGCGCCACTGTCACGTCGTCGAAGGGAAGGATCTGCATCTCGTCTCCCGCACCGATGATCTGGCCCTGTTCATGGCCCTTGCCTGCGATCAACACGATGTCCTTTGGCCCGGCCTCTGCGACAGCCGCGGCGATGGCCGCGCGCCGGTCACCGATTTCGCGCGCGTCCGGCGCGCCGGAAAGCACCATGGCGCGGATCGCCGCCGGGTCTTCGCTGCGCGGATTGTCATCCGTCACGATTACCACGTCCGACGCCCGAGCGGCCACCTTGCCCATTTCCGCGCGCTTGCCGGTATCGCGATCCCCGCCCGCGCCGAACACGGTGATGAGCTGGCCTTCGACATGCGGACGCAGGGCGGCAATCGCCGCTTCCAGAGCATCGGGCGTATGGGCGTAATCGACATAGACCGGCGCCCCGGCGGCAGTGATAGCCGCACGTTCAAGCCGCCCGCGCACCGGCTGCAGGCGGGACAATGCTTCGAAGGTCGCCTTCGGGTCCCCGCCCGTCGCCAGCACCAGCCCGGCCGAAACCAGCGCGTTCGCGGCCTGATAGCCGCCGATCAGCGGCAGCTTCACTTTCCAGGCGGCGCCCGCATAATCGAGTTCGAGTTCCTGCCCCAGCTGGCCGGGAATGCGCCGCAGGAGGCGAATGCCCTCGCCCTTCTCGCCCACGGTCATCGGCCTGAGACCGCGCGCGCGCGCATGATCTGCCGCGCGGGCCGACCAGTCATCGTCCGCCCAGATCACCGCCGCGCCGCCATCTTCGACCACTTCGTCGAACAGGCGCATCTTGGCGGCGAAGTAATCCTCCATCGTCGGATGATAATCGAGGTGATCGCGGCTGAGATTGGTGAAGGCCCCCGCCGCCACTTTCAGCCCTTCGACGCGATATTGCGACAGGCCATGGCTGGAAGCCTCATAGGCCACATGGGTCACGCCTTCCTGCGCCAGCCCATGCAGGTTGGACAGGAACGTGACGATATCGGGCGTGGTCAGCCCGGTGGAAACGCTCTCGTCCGGAGTGGTCACGCCCAGAGTGCCGATGGAGGCCGCGCGCTGGCCCGCCATGCGCCAGATCTGGCGCGTCATTTCGACGGTGGAAGTTTTGCCGTTAGTTCCCGTCACCGCCACCACCACTTCCGGCACGGGCTGGAAGAATTGCGCGGCAAGGCGGGCAAAGGCGCGGCGCGGTTCGGCATCGGCGATATGCACAGCGCCTTCCACGACCGCCTCGGGCCGCGCCACCACGGCGATGGCCCCGGCGGCGATGGCCGCGGGAATGAAATCCTCGCCATTGAAGCGCGCGCCCCGGAAGGCGCCGAACACTGTGCCCGGCGCGATCTTGCGGTGATCGATGGCAAAGCCCGTCACCGTCCCTTCAGGAGCGTTCGGAACGGCGATGCCCGCCGCTTCGGCCAGGCGGGCAAGGTTCATTCCTTCTTCCCACCAACCAGCGGGGCAAGATCGGTCAGGTCGATATCGTGCGTTTCATCCGGCATCACGCCCAGCAGCGGGCCGATCCGGGGGACCAGCCGGCCGACGATCGGGGCAGCGTTCCAGGCGGCAGTGCGCTGATAGGAACTGGCCGCCGTGCCCTTGGGCTCGTCCAGCATGGCGATGACGACGTAACGCGGCCTATCCATCGGGAAGGCGGCCGCAAAGGTCGAAACCAGCGTGGAACGCTGGTAGCCGCCCACGCCCGGCTTTTCTGCCGAACCGGTCTTGCCGCCCACGCGGAAGCCCGGCGCATCGGCGTTCTTGCCGGTGCCATAGACGGCGATCATCCGCAGCAGCTGGTTCATGCGCGCGCTGGTGCTGGCCTTGAACACGCGGCGCCCCTTGGCCGCGTGACCGGGCTCGACCTTGTAGAGCGTGGCCGGACGCCAGATGCCGCCGTTCACCATCGCGGCATAGGCACTGGCGAGGTGGAGCGGCGTGACCGAAAGGCCGTGGCCGAAGCCGACGGTCATCGTGGTCAGGCGCGGCCAGTCGCCCTTTTGCCAAAGGGGGAAACCGCGCGCGGGCAGTTCGATATAGGGCCGCTCATGCATGCCCAGATCGGTCATGTAACGCCGCAGTGCCTTGCCGCCCAGCTCGTCGGCGACCTGGGCAGTCACGATATTGGAGGAATGGATCAGGGCTTCGGGCACGTTCAGGGTCGCCCCCATAACGTGGCTGTCGCGAATCCGGAAGCCGCCCATTTCCAGCGGCCGGGCCGACTGGTAACGGCGCGAAAGATTTGTCACCGTGCCGGCATCGATGGCCGCGGCCACGGTCAGCGGCTTGAAGGTGGAGCCAAGCTCGTAGACCTGGTTCGTCACACGGTTGAACATGTTCTTCTCGCCCGCCGCGTCGATCTTGTTCGGATCGAATTCCGGCAGCGAGGCGAGCGCCATCACTTCGCCCGTGTCCACGTCCAGCACCAGCCCGGCGGCGCCCACGGCGTTCACGGCCAGCATGCCCCGGCGCAGTTCGTCTTCCAGCGCGCCTTGCACGCGGCTGTCGATGGAAAGCATGGCGGGCTTGCCGCGCTGGGCGGGATCGAGCAACTGCTTGTCCAGCACTTCTTCCATGCCGACGCGGCCATGCCCATCCGCCCCGACATAGCCGAGCACATGGGCCGCCATCGTGCCTTGCGGATAATGCCGGTCCGTCTCGCGCGGGACTTCCAGCGCCAGTTCGCCGATTGCCTGGATGCGGTTCGCCTCTTCAGGCAGCACGCGGCGGCGCAGATAGCCGGACTTGCCGCTGGCGAGGCGGCCGGTGAGCCACTTCGCATCCATGTCGGGGAATATCTTCACCAGCTCGGCGGCGACTTCTGCCGGGGACTTGACCAGCGGAGAACCGCCATCGTCCAGCGCGGTGGGATTGAACCACAGCGCATAGGCCGGGAAGGCACGCGCCAGCGGCACGCCGTTGCGATCGGTAATTTCCCCGCGCGGGGGCAGCAGTGCCTCTGCCATGGACGTGCGCGAGGGGCCCGGCTGGACCACGCCGATATAGGCAATGCGCATCAGGGCGACGAGCGCGATCACAGTGAAGATCGCCACCACCCACAATACGCGGAACCGGGCAGTGAAGAGCGAGCGCTGGCGAGTGTTGACCAGTTCTACACGGCCGGTGGTGATTGCCGTGCTGATCGTGAGTGCGTTCACTCCGCCCCCCCTGCAATCGGGCCAAGCTCGATGCGCTGGGCCGGACGTACCAGCCGCGCGGAAAGGTTCTCGCGCGCGATGGGCTTGGGCGGATTGCCCCGGGGTACTTCGGCGGCAATGGCCTTGCCGGTGATGGGCGAAACCATGGACGGGAAGATGCTTTCTTCCGTCTCCACCGGCGCATGGGCCACGGTGATCGGCTCCGGCGCGCCCTTGGCACGCGGCGTGCCGAACTGGGCAAGCTGACGCTCCCCTTCCAGGAACTGGCCGGCAGTGGGCGCCTGATAGCCGAAATCGACCTCGTTCCAATTGGCCAGCTGCTGCTGGTTGGCGCGGGTTTCGAATTCGGTTTCCAGCATCAGCTTCTGTTCGCGCAGGGCCACGATCCGCCGTTCGGCCTGGCGGACCTCGCTCTTCACCGAATTGACCTTCAGGTGCAGCGCGCCATAGGCGCTGGTGCAGGTCAGCAGCACGGCTGCCCAGCCGATCTTCCTCATCCTGCTACCCTGCATCACGCGGCCTCCCTGGCAGGCGCGCCGGTCCGGGTCGCGGCGCGCAAGGTTGCGGAACGCGCGCGCGGATTGCGCACGGTTTCCGCCTCGGTTGGACGGATCGCCTTTGACAGCGACGCGAAAGTGGCGGGCGTGCCGTCATTGGCGGCAGGCAGATGGCGCGACGTGCTGGCGGCAGCGCCGGAAGCATCGCGCAGGAAGCGCTTCACAATGCGGTCTTCAAGGCTATGGAAGCTGACCACCGCAAGGCGGCCGCCCTCTTTCAGCAGCGTCTCGGCGCCCTTAAGCCCCGCCTCAAGCTCGTCCAGTTCCGCATTCACATGGATGCGGATCGCCTGGAAGCTGCGCGTCGCCGGGTCTTTCGGTGCGCCGGGGCGATGGCCCAGCGCCTTGCGCACCACGCGAGCCAGTTCGGCCGTGGTCGTCAGCGGACGCGCGGCCACGATGGCGCGGGCGACGCGGCGCGACTGGCGTTCCTCGCCATAGAGATACAGCACGTCGGCGATCTCGGCCTCGTCTGCCGTGTTCAGGAAATCGGCAGCGCTGGCGCCGTCCTGGCTCATGCGCATGTCCAGCGGACCGTCCGACGCGAAGGCGAAGCCGCGCTCGGCCTGGTCGAGCTGCATGGAGGAAACGCCGATATCCATCACCACGCCATCCACCTGGGGCACGCCTGCCTCGGCCATGGCAGCGGCCATTTCGGAGAAGCGGCGCGGGTGCAGGATCAGGCGCGGCGGGTCTTCGCGCGTTTCGGGCCAGCGGCTGCCGGCGGCAATGGCATCGGGATCGCGATCGAAGGCATGGACCGTCGCCCCGGCATCGAGCAGGCGGCGGGTATAACCGCCAGCTCCGAACGTGGCGTCGACGATCACGTCGCCGGGCCGGGGATCGAGCGCGGCCACCACTTCGTCGAGCAGCACGGGGATGTGCGGGGCTTCGGCCTGATTGTGAAGGGAAGCGGTCATGCCTTCTTCCCCTTCGAATTTTCGGCGGCGAGCGCACGGCAGGCGGCCTGCGCGCCTTCCCAGCCTTCGCCCATGCGATAGAGTTCTTCGGGGTTCCACAGAGTGAAGAAAGTGCCCGCGCCCTGGAAGAACACGCCGTCAGTCAGGCAGCCGAGGCCGATCAGATGTTCGGGCATGATGAAGCGGCCGGATGCGTCGAAGGGGATTTCGACGAAACCGAAAAGCTGGATGCGGCGCAGGTCGGGGTCGAAATCGCGGCCCATGCGGATAGCGCGTTCTTCCTCGCGCTCGATCTGGTCTTCAAGCTCCGCGCTGCGGGAAAGGCCGAAGCCGGTCAGGCAGTTCCAGCGCTCATGCTTGGCGAGGCAGAGGATCTTGCCGTCGCTCGATTCCGAGACCGATTTGCGGAAGGCGGAAGGCAGCACAAAGCGGCCCTTCTCGCCCTTCAGCGAGAAGCCCTGACCGCTGTAGATGACCTGCCTGTCCCCTGTCACTAGCCCCATCCCGCTCTGGGCGTTGATCCCTCACCACCGGCAAACCGCCCCCGCATGGGGCCGTGCTCATCCACGGCCCGCCCATTCCGCCGAGGCGGAATGCAGCAAGAACAGGTTTCCGATGGAAAGATTGTGTAACCCGCACAAAGCGGGGATGAAAGGGAAAATCGCGGGAAATTCGGGGATTAATATCTAAGCTATGGAATTACAGGCATTTTCCTCCTTAACAACCCCTTTCCAAGGGCGCAATGTTCGCAAAATGTTCTATGGAAATTCAAGGGTTTGCGTGCGAATCCCCGAAATGGGAGAGTCGTTTTCCCGCAAAATCCCCGATTTGATCAGTTGCGCGCGTAGGCCGCCGTCATCAGTCGGGAAAGCGCGGCTTCCCGCTCGCCCTGGCGCTGCCCTTCACCTTCGAGCAGCGCGGCATCCGCCACGATCAGCGCATGCCCCCGGCCGATGGCGCAATCCGCTGCCAGCCCGCCTTCCAGCAGCCGGCAGCTTGCGGGGGCATCAGGTGCGGTGGGAACCAGCGCGAAACGCCCCGCCTGATCGACCGGGACAGGCCCGCCCAGCAGCCGCGCCTCACGCTCCCCCTCGGGCTGCGTCTCGTCGAGATCGAGCGACAGCCCCCAGCGGCTGAGGATCGGGGAAAGCAGCGCCACGTCCATTGGCCGACGCCGGTCGCCCAGGGCAAAGCCGGAATGCGCGGTCAGCAGCGGATCGGCGAAGAACAGCACATGACCCCCGCCCCGCACCCAATCGTCAAGCGCGACATTCTCGGCCGGGGCCAGCGCGCGCGGCTGGGCAATGAGCAGATCGCCCAGCGGAGCGAGTGCCTCGGGCGTCAGCACATCCAGCGGCTGCAGGTCGCGATGTTCCTCCACCAGCGCGCGCGCCCAGTGGTGTTCCGCATCGGGTTCCAGCATGGCGGAAAGGTCCGCCGCCTCGCCCCAGTAGAGCGGCAGGGTGGTGAACAGGCCCAGCGGCTGGCCTCGCGCTTCCGGCCCGCGCAGCGCGAAGAACCACACGGCCACGCCCGAGGCGAGCAGGGCCAGCGCGACGAAAAGGAGTTTAGCGCTGGTTCTGCGCACCATTGCTGCCCTGCGTGCCGGAAGAGGCAGGGACGGCCGAGGCAACCGGATCGGCCGGAAGTTCGGGCACTACCCCGGCATCGGCCAGCGGGTCCTTCGCCGGTGCATGCAGCACTTCGGTCGGAACCGTGGACACTGCCTCGGGCACTGCCGTCAGCTCGGATTCATTCGCACGGTCGCGGATAATCGTCGCCAGGCCGACCAGCAGCACGATGCCCGTCAGGCCAGCCAGGCCGATCTGCAACCGCTTGATCGCTTCCGCGCGGGAACGGCTGCGGTGATTGACGAGCGGAGCATCGTCATCATCTGCTTCGCGCTCGAATGGCGGTTCGCTGCTCATGTCCGGCTGTTAGCCCAAGCGGAGCCCGGCTCCAAGAGTTACGCTTGTTCGAGCCAGCCGAAGACCGGCAGGCCCTTCGCCTCCAGCCATTCGGGATTGTAAAGCGAGGACAGGTAACGAAAGCCCGTGTCGCACAGGATCGTGGCCACGCGGGCGTCCTTCTTGCCCTCCGCCACCAGCTTGCGGCCCAGCGCCACCGCGCCCGCCACGTTGATGCCGGAGGACAGGCCGAGGCACAGCCCCTCTTCCTTCAGCAGGCGGCCCACCCATTCCAGGCCTTCCTCGTCCGAGATGCGGAACTGCGTGTCGATCGGCGCGCCTTCCAGATTGGCGGTGATCCGGCCCTGCCCGATCCCTTCCGCCACCGAAGAGCCTTCCGCCTTCAATTCGCCATGGGCGTAGTAATTATACAGCGCCGCGCCATAGGGGTCCGTCAGGGCGATGGTGATGTTCTCGTCCAGCGACTTGAGCCCCATGCCCGTGCCCGCAATCGTGCCGCCGGTACCCGCAGCGCAGGTAAAACCGTCGATCCGGCCTTCCAGCTGGGCGAAGATTTCCGGTGCGGTGCTTTCGATATGGGCCTTGCGATTGGCGGTATTGTCGAACTGGTTGGCCCAGATCGCGCCCGGCGTCTCTTCCGCCAGGCGGCGGCTGGTATGCACGAAATGGCCGGGATTCTTGTAGGGCGCAGGCGGCACCAGCACCAGTTCGGCCCCCAGCGCGCGCAGGGTGGCCATCTTCTCGCGGCTCTGATTGTCGGGCATGACGATGATCGTCTTGTAGCCCAGCGCATTGGCCACCAGCGCGATGCCGATGCCGGTATTGCCCGCCGTGCCTTCCACGATGGTGCCGCCGGGCTTCAACTCGCCCCGCGCCTCCGCATCGCGGATGATCCACAGCGCCGCCCGGTCCTTCACGGAAGCGCCGGGATTGGCAAATTCGCATTTGCCCCAGATCTCGCAGCCCGCGGCCTCGCTCGGTCCCTTGAGCAGGACGAGCGGAGTGTTGCCGATCAGGTCGAGCGTGTCACGGTAAGTCGCACCAGTCATGGTGGCTGAGTTAGGGTGCAAGCGCCCGCATCGCAATGCAAATGCGCTTTGCCCGCCCCTAATCCTTCTTGAGGCTTCGGTTACGCCCGGCCCAGGCCGGGCGCGCCGCCATCCCGCTCAGTCTTCCTGAGCGATGGTCACCTTCATGCCGTCCATCTCGTCCGTGAAGGGCAGCTGGCAGGAAAGGCGCGAATTCTCGTCGCGGTGGTCGGAGCTGTCGAGCAGGTCGTCCTCGTCCACCGTCATCTTCGGCAGCACATCCTTGAAGGCGGGATCGACATGCACATGGCAGGTCGCGCAGGAGCAGCAGCCCCCGCACAGCGCCAGCAATTCATCGAAGCCATTGTCGCGGATGGCTTCCATCACGGTCAGGCCCTGGCCGACCTCGACAGAAGTTTCTTCGCCAGCGCGGTTGACCACGATCAGCTTGGGCATATGCACGTCCTCATCGTCTCGGAAAAATGCCTTCGGCCGTCTCGGCCGCTTGGCCGGGCTGCTACGGGCTGAGGCGGGTTTTGGCAAGAAGGTGGCGAGGATTTATGGGCCTTTCGGCGGAATTATTGCGGCACGGGATCGACGAATTGTCCACCCGCGAACCAGGATTTGCCCGCGCGCGCGAAATCGCCGGATACCCCGAACCGCGCATCCGCCCGACCGGCTATGCCACCATGCTGCGCACCATCGTGGGCCAGCAGGTCAGCGTTGCCGCTGCGGCATCCATGTGGTCCAGGCTGGAAGCGCTGGTGGGAGCCGAGGTGCCGGTGGAGACGATCCTGGCCCAGGATTTCGACGCGCTGCGCGGCTGCGGCCTCTCGCGCCAGAAGCAATCCTACATCCGCTCGCTATGCCAGCTCGTGGCCGATGGCGAACTCGATTTCGAAGCCCTGCCCGAAGATGACGAGGCCGCCATAGCCCAGCTCATCCAGATCAAGGGCGTGGGCCGCTGGTCGGCCGAAATCTACCTGCTCTTCGCCGAGGGCCGGCCCGACATCTGGCCCGCGGGGGATCTGGCCGTTCAGGCCGGGATCGGAAAAATCCTGCGCATGGATGCCCGGCCGAGCGAGAAGGAAGTACGGCTGCTGGCCGATCCCTGGCGCCCCCATCGCGGAGCCGCTGCCATCTTCACCTGGCATTGCTACAACAACGCCGCGCTTTAGGTTGCGTGGGCGAATGGGGATTTCCGCAATTCCCCGGAGCACCTGCAAGACCGGCCAGTCTGGTCACGACGGCATTGTGGGCACTGGCTCGGTGGCACAACCATGAATGATGCTAGGTTCAACAAGGAGGGGAAGGACAAAATGACGAAGCCAAGGCCTTGGCGCATGGAATTCGGTTTTGTGATTGGTCTGCTGATCGGCGCGTTGGCTTGGTGGAGCGCCTACGAGCCAGGGGCTGGCCTTTTTCAAAATGTGCAGTTGATCATCGTTCCGGCAGCTTTCGGAATATTCGTGGTCAGCCTTCGCAACAGGAGAAAGCGGGTTGGCCCCTATGACCCCGAGGTAGTTGCTCGAAACAAGGATGGGGTCGTGTGATCAATTTCCGCTTCCCGCCCTATTTCAGCCTCCCGCTCCACGACACAACATGTCTGCAAAGCGGCCGCCTTTGTTCTCACGGCCCAGCCACGAAATGTCTCCTGCTGACAGGGCTGTCAGCAGCCATTATGCCCTCCTCCCAAAGAAACGGGAGAGGAGCAGGACATGGCGCAGCGGGCGATCTTCATCACCGGGGGCGGCTCCGGCATTGGCAGGGCAATCGCGCGGCGGTTTGCCGCCGAGGGCTGGTTCATCGGCCTGGGCGATATCAACGAGGCGGGCATGGAGGAAACTGCCGGCATGCTGGCGGGCGGGACCTTCCGCTTCCGGTTCGACGTGCGCGAGCGCGATGCCTGGGACGAGGCGCTGCGTGGCTTCGCCAATGCCTCGGGCGGGCGGATCGACGTGCTGGCCAACAATGCGGGCGTGCCGCTGGCCGGGCCGCTGGCGGACCTCACCCGCGACGAGATCGACCGCACGCTCGACATCAATCTCAAGGCCGTGATCTATGGCGCGCAGGCGGCCTATCCCTGGCTGAAGGCCAGCGCGCCCGGCAGTTGCCTGCTCAACACAGCCAGCGCCGCCGCGCTTTACGGCATGCCCAACCAGAGCATCTACGGCGCGACCAAGGCAGGTGTGCGTTCGCTCACCGAGACGCTGGACGGCGAATGGCAGGCAGACGGCATCCGCGTGCGCTCGCTGATGCCCAGCTTCATCGACACGCCCCTGCTGTCCCACGTGCCCAATTCGCGCAGCAATGTGCCGATCCGGCAGGTGGTGGCCGAAGCGGGCCTCGAATTCACCCCGGTGGAGGAAGTGGCCGACAATGCCTGGGCCGCCGTCCATGGCGACAGAGTGCACTATGTCGTGGGCAAGACCGCCCGGAAAATGCGCTTCGCCGCCAAATGGATGCCCGGAAAGCTGCGCCAGCGCGCCGCCCTGCTGAACAAGGCGCATGAGGATGCGGAGGGGTGAGTTGATCTGCGCGTCATCCCAGCTTTCGCTGGGATGACGATTTGAGGGTACGTCAGGAAGGGGCCATGCCGGAAACTTGCGCGCGTCCTTCGACAGGCTCAGGATGGGCGACTGTAGGAGGGATTCCTCCAATGCGATCTAGGCAATCTCGTCAATCGCCCGCGCCATCGCAATGTCGCGCGCCGAAAGGCCGCCGGAATCATGCGTGGTCAGCGTGATTTCCACCCGGTTGTAGACATTGGCCCATTCGGGATGGTGATCCATCTTTTCCGCCAGCAGGGCCACGCGCGTCATGAAGGCGAAGGCTTCGCTGAAGTTGCGGAAGGCGAATTTCCGGGTGATTGCCGTCTTGTCGACATGCAGGTCCCAGCCCGGCAAGTGAGAGAGCGCTTCGATCCGTTCTCCGTCGGTCAGTTGCGGAATGGGCATGGCGCGGCTCCTCTGCTTGTCGCTTACCGGGCTTTCGCCTAAGCGGCTTGGCCATGCAAGCGGCGCGTCTTTCAGCCAGCAATATTGCCTGCCGCCGGGGGGACCGGCTGCTGTTCACCGGACTGGGCTTTGCGCTCGGCCCGGGCGAGGCTTTGCAGGTGGCCGGCGCCAACGGCATCGGCAAGTCCAGCCTGCTGCGCATTCTGGCCGGCCTTGCCCGGCCCTATGCCGGCACCGTGGAACGCGAGGGTAACGTAGGCCTGGTCGATGAAAGGCTGGCGCTGGACGAGCATCTGCCGCTGGGCAAGGCGCTGGCCTTCTGGAGCGCGCTGGACGGCGAAGACGAGGCGCAGCGCGCGGCCGGGCTTGGCCTGTCGGAGCTGCTCGACGTGCCGGTGCGTTATCTCTCCACCGGGCAAAGGAAACGCGCGGCGCTGGCCCGGCTGCTGGGGCAGCAGGCCCCGATCTGGCTGCTGGACGAGCCGCTCAACGGCCTCGACACCGATGCGGTGGCCTTGCTGATCCGGCTGACGGCGGAACATTGCGCAACAGGCGGCATTGCCATCGTCGCTTCGCACCAGAGCTTCGCGCTGGAGGGAATGCGCCAGCTTGCCTTGCAGGATTTCGTGCAATGAGCGGGCTGCTACGCCTGCTGCGCCGCGATCTGGCGGCCTTCATGCCCGGCGGACGGCGCGGCGGCACCTTGCTGCCGATCCTGTTCTTCCTCTCCGTGGCGATGCTCTATCCCTTTGCGGTGGGGCCGGATGCGCCGGTGCTGGCCCGTACGGGCGGCGGCGTGGCATGGATCGCGGCGCTGCTCGCGGCAATCCTGCCGCTGGACCGGCTGGTCGCGCCGGATCTGGAACAGGGTTTCTTCGATCAATGGGCGCTGCGCGGCATTTCGGAAGAACTGGTGATCGCCGTGCGCGTGCTGGCCCATTGGCTGAGCTTCGGCCCGCCGCTGATGCTCGCCGCCATTCCCGCCTCCGCTTTGCTGGGGATTGACGGGAAGACGCTCTACACAGTGGAACTCGGCCTGCTGGCGGGCACGCCCGGCCTTGCGGCCATCGGGGTGACCATCGCCGCGCTGACCGCAGGCCTGCGCGCGGGAGCGGCGCTTTCGGGCCTGTTGCTGATCCCGCTGGCCGTGCCGCTGCTGATCTTCGGCGCGGGCGCGCTGTCCGTCGGCGGGGAAAGCGGCATTGCGCTGACCGCCGCGATCAGCCTGGTGTTGCTGGCCATTGCGCCTTTCGCAGGCGGCGCGGCAGTGAGGGCCTCGCGCGAGGGGTAGCCTTCCCGAAGGAACTCTGGGCGCTCGCGCAGAGAGTATTTTCCTACACGGCCGAAATCTGGCTTATGTCTCGGGATGAGCCTTCGCCTTTCCGCCCTGCCCTCAGACCACGCAGCGCAGCGAGCCGCCGCCGGAAGGTCACAGCCGCTGACATGCTCTTTGCCAAAGGTCACACTCGCAAGAATGGGCAGCACGGCTTTACCGGCCCGATGCGGCACGACCGAACGGCAGGAAAACGGCTCGATTCCAAGCTTATCGGGTGATCTGAGCGCCAGGCACAGAGGCGCTTTCCGCCCCTCGGCGAAGGCGGAAAGTCACAAGTTTCGCTGGTCGTTCTGCGTCAACTTTCGGGCGCCGTCCGGCCCCCGCAACGCCTCAGGCGTAAGGCGGCTGGTTCAGCCCCTTGGGGCTGGCCGTGAAAATCTCGCAGCCGGTTTCGGTGATGCCGATCGAATGTTCGAACTGCGCCGAAAGCGAACGGTCGCGCGTTACTGCAGTCCAGCCGTCGGACAGCATCTTGGCGCCCGGCTTGCCGAGGTTGATCATCGGCTCGATAGTGAAGAACATGCCGGGCTTGAGCACGGGGCCCGTCCCGGCGCGCGCGGCGTGGACCACTTCGGGCGCGTCATGGAACAGGCGGCCGAGGCCGTGGCCGCAGAATTCGCGCACCACGCCATAACGATGGCCTTCGGCATGGGCCTGGATCGCCGCGCCGATATCGCCCAGCCGCGCGCCCGGCTTCGCATGTTCGATGCCGATCATCAGGCACTCATAGGTCACGTCGATCAGGCGGCGGGCCTTCAACGGAGCATCGCCGGCGATATACATGCGGCTGGAATCGCCGTGCCAGCCATCGAGCAGCGGAGTGACGTCGATATTCAGGATATCGCCATCGCGGATCACCTTGTCGCCCGGAATGCCGTGGCAGATCACGTTGTTGAGCGAGATGCAGCAGCTATGCGCATAGCCGCGATAGCCCATGGTGGCAGGCACCGCGCCGCCATCCAGCGTCATCTGGCGGACCACATCGTCCAACTCGCCCGTGGTGACGCCCGGCTTCACCAGATCGATCATCGCATCGAGGATTTCGGCGGCAAGGCGGCCAGCCTTGCGCATGCCTTCGAAGCCTTCCGGCCCATGGAGCTTGATCGTGCCGTCGCGCAGGACGGTCTCGTTTCCGGTAACGGTCTGGTATTCGGTCATCCCGGCCATGTAGCGACTGCGGGCCGGAAATGCGAGTATTTAGCCCCCTCCTCTTCAGAGGAGGGGGTTGGGGGTGGTGGCGCGCATCACCGAAACGGCGCTTTGCGCCACCACCACCCCTCGTTCCCCTCCTCTGAAGAGGAGGGGAGGACCATGCTTATCGCATGATGCTGAACGAGGCCCGATATTGCGGCTTCACCACCTTCATCACAGCAGGGGTTACCGGCAGCGTCACTTCATAATCCCCTTCCGCATAGGGCCCGGCGGCATAGGGCGGCACGAGGAAGCCGATCCGGTCGAAGGTCTGGCCGTTGGAGGAACCCAGGATCACGGTGACGGAATCGAAGCCGATGCAGGCCGTCATCCAGTCATCCGCGCTGCGCACGATCTTCTCGCCGCGCTTTTCCTCGCGCTGTTTGTCGAGCGCATTGCAGAAGGCAGGCTGGGCCGCACCCTGCAGCGCCTCCATCGACGTGAAGAGCGAAAGCGGCTCCCGCGCCGTCTCCGCCTTCCGGTCCCACAACAGGCTGTCGAAATTGGTGTTGCCATGGGCGCCGCCGGTAAATTCCCAATGCGTGGCCGAAAGGCTCAGCCAGCCGGGCAGATCGGTCACCACCTGCCAGTTGGTGGAATAGCCATAGGCATGGAACGGATAGCCGCCGGTTTCGGCATCCTTGCGCCCGGCAATGGCGGAACTTTCCGTCTCCGCCATGTCCTTCTTCGCCCGTTCTTCCAGCATGGCACGAAGGCCCGGAATGGCGTCGGCCTGCGCGGGGAAGGTATATTCGAAATCATAGGTTTCGTTCGCCTGGGCGATCTTGCGCGCCTCTGCCTGCGGCGTGGCGGAGGGAGATGCAGCAGGGCTGGCAGAGGGGGAAGCTGTTGCCGCTTCCTTCTCCCCGGCAGGGGGCGAAGCAGAGCAGCCCGCCAATGCGACACAGGCGGCAGACAAACAGGCGGCAGGCAACAGGGTGGCGGAAAGGGCACTGGCAATAGCGGAGCGGACAGCCATCGAAATTTCCCCTCGCGGTTCGGCGGCAGGTGATGCAGATGGGATGCATGATCGACAAGGACACATTGATCCAGCCTGACCGGGGGCAGAAAGCCACCGAAATTCACCTGATCGACAAGCAGGGCTTCGAAGCCTGGCTCAAGAAGCTCAACCCGGCCCAGCGCACGGCGGTGGAAGCGCAGAAATTCACTGCCGGTGGATATCAGACCGTGATCGTGCCCGATGGAGACGGCTGGTTTGCCGCAGGCGGCGTGGCGAATACCGCATCGCTTTCAAGCTGGTGCCTCGCCAAGCTGGCCGAAGTGCTGCCCGCCGGAACCTATCGCCTGATGACCGGCGATCCCGGCCCCGCCCTGCATGGCTGGCAGACCGGGCAATATCGCTTCACCCGCTACCGCAGGGACAAGGAAGAAGAGGGCGACCGTATCCTGCTGACCAAGGGCGTGAAGGCGATCGAGCCTGCTCTGGCCGAAGCCCGTGCGGTGATGACCGTGCGCGATCTGGTCAACACTCCCGCCGAGGATATGGGCCCCGCCCAGATCGAGGCGGAAGTGGAAGCGCTCGCCAAGGCACATTCGGCCAAGGTCTCCGTCACCAAGGGTGACCGGCTGGAAAGCGAATTTCCCATGGTCAATGCCGTGGGCCGCGCCGCCAGCCGCCATCATGCCCCGCGCATGATCGAACTGACCTGGGGCAACGAGAAAGCGCCGAAACTCGCACTGGTCGGCAAGGGCGTGTGCTTCGATTCCGGCGGGCTCGACATCAAGCCCGCGCGCGGCATGGCGCTGATGAAGAAGGACATGGGCGGTGCTGCCCACGCGCTGGCCCTTGCCGGGCTGGTGATGGAAGCGGGCCTCAACGTAAGGCTTCAAGTGCTGATCCCGGCCGTGGAGAACGCCGTGGCGGGCAATGCCTTCCGCCCGGGCGACATCCTCCGCTCCCGCAAGGGCCTGTCGGTGGAAATCGGCAATACCGATGCCGAAGGCCGCCTGATCCTGGCCGATGCGCTGGCGCTCGCTTCGGAAAGCGAGCCGGATTTGATCATCGATTTCGCGACCCTGACCGGCGCCGCGCGCGTCGCGCTGGGACCTGACCTGCCCGCCCTGATGGCCCGGCGCGAGGAAACCGCGCATGCCCTGATCGAAGCGGGCAAGGCGCATGATGACGCCGTGTGGCAATTGCCGCTGCACCCGGCCTATGCCGAATGGCTGAAGTCCGACGTGGCCGACCTCAACAACTCGCCAGACAATGGCTATGCCGGGGCGAGCGTGGCAGGCCTGTTCCTCGACAAATTCGTGGGCGAAGGCATCGACTGGGCTCACTTCGACACCTTTGCCTGGCGCCCCACGGCCAAGCCGGGCCGCCCCAAGGGCGGCGACGCGCTGGGCCTGCGTGCGGCATGGCACATGCTGAAGGCGCGCTATGCCGGGTGAAACGACGGCAAATCTTGCCCCGAAGGCCCTTGCAGTCTAAGCGCGCGCGAAATTCATCCAGCAGACGGACCCTTCGTTGAACGCCACCGCATCGACCTCAGACAATTCGAACCTGGGCCCCTTCGCCCTGACCGGCCCGGTTGCCAAGCCCGATCCGCGCACGGTTCCCCTGCGCGGCGACATTGCGCATGTTGCGCTGGCGGGCCGATATTTCGTGCCGCATTACGTCGTGCCGATGCCGCTGATGGTGTGCGACATGGGCGCGAACATGCGCGCCGAGGCCTCCGATGAATCCGAGATCGTCTATGACCTGTCGCCGGGTCAGCGCTTCGACGTGCTGGACAGCAATGCCACCTGGGCCTGGGGTTGCCTGGGCCCCGACGGTCCGGTCGGCTATGTGAAGACCAACGAATTGCTGGACCCGTTCGCATGACCGCCTCCGTCTTCATCGACGGTGCAGCGGGCACCACCGGGCTGGAAATCGCCGACCGGCTTGCCGGGCGGAGCGAGTTCACGCTGATCGCGCTCGACGATGCGCGGCGCAAGGACCCTGCCGCACGGGCCGAGGCGCTCAACGCCGCCGATTTCGTGATCCTGTGCCTGCCTGACGATGCTGCTCGCGAATCCGTCGCGCTGATCGAGAACGATACCACCCGCGTGATCGACGCTTCCACCGCGCACCGCGTGGCGCCGGGCTGGACCTATGGCTTCCCGGAAGTCGAAGGCCGCCGCAACGTGGCGCAGGCAATGCGCGTGTCCAATCCGGGCTGCTATTCCACCGGCTTCATTGCCCTGCTAGCCCCGCTGGTGCGCGCCGGGCTGCTGCCTGCCGACTGGCCCTATACCTGCAACGCGGTGAGCGGCTATTCGGGCGGCGGCAAGGGCCTGATCGCCCGGTTCGAGGAAGATACCGACATTGCCTGGCGCGGCTATGCGCTGGCGCTTGGCCACAAGCATGTGCCGGAAATGCAGGCCCGTTGCGGCCTCGCCCTGCCCCCGATCTTCACTCCCGCAGTGATCCCGGCCCATCGCGGCATGGTGGTGGAAATCCCGCTGCCGCGCGCCGCAATGCAGGGTGCCGCCTCGCCTGACGAGTTGCGCCAGTGCCTCGCCGCCTTCTATGCGGACAGCCCCGTCGTCCATATGGGCGAAAGCCCGGCGGACGGCGAATTGCTGCTGCGCGCATCGAACCAGGGGAACGACCGGATGGATCTGTTCGTCTTCGCCAGCCCTGACGGTTCGCAGGTCCGCCTGATCGCCCTGCTCGACAATCTGGGCAAGGGCGCCAGCGGTGCTGCCGTGCAGAGCCTCAACCTGATGGCCGGACTGGAAGAAACCGCAGGTTTGCGGCTCTAGGCAAAGGTTAACTGCCTAAAAAACGGGCAGCTTCCTGCCCGAATTTTGCCCATTTATGAGCGGCGGCGCGAGACGGAATTGTTGCCACAGTCGCGCCGCTGCTTTCGCGATCTTGCGAATCCGCACTTTCCCAAGGGCCGCCGATCTTCTACGCCCCATTTCCAGCCCCAGGCATGATTCTTGGTCGTGTTGGCACGATTCTTGAAGATGATTGCGCCGGGGAAATTCAAACTCCCCCGGTTCGGCTTCCTGAAGCCGGCGCGGATAGCAACAGGGGTCTGGGACCAAGTGAAAAAGATCGAAGCGATCATCAAGCCCTTCAAGCTCGACGAGGTGAAGGAAGCGCTGCATGAAATCGGCGTATCCGGCATCACCGTTACCGAGGCCAAGGGCTTCGGCCGTCAGAAGGGCCATACCGAGCTCTATCGCGGTGCCGAATATGTCGTGGATTTCCTGCCCAAGGTGAAGCTGGACGTCGTCGTTTCCGACGACATGGCCGAGCGCGTGGTGGAAGCGATTGCAGCAGCCGCGCAAACCGGCCGCATCGGCGACGGCAAGATCTTCGTCTCGCCCATCGACACTGCCCTGCGCATCCGCACCGGCGAGCGCGACGACGCCGCAATCTGACAGATCAGACCGAACAGCCCCCGGCGGTCCTTCCGCCGGAGGAATAACAATACGAACAAGTCCATTGGAGGAATTGAGTTATGCCCAGTGCAAAGGAAATCGTGAAGCGGATCAAGGATGAGGAGATCGAGTGGGTCGATCTTCGCTTCACCGATCCCAAGGGCAAGTGGCAGCACCTGACCATGGTCGCCTCCGTGCTCGGCGAAGACGAGCTGGAAGACGGCCTGATGTTCGACGGTTCGTCGATCGAAGGCTGGAAGGCCATCAACGAATCCGACATGATCCTGAAGCCCGACCTCGACGCGGTCTACATCGATCCGTTCTCGGCCACGCCGATGATGATCCTGGTGTGCGACATCGTCGAACCCTCGAGCGGCGAACTCTACGCCCGCGACCCGCGTTCGACCGCCAAGCGCGCCGAAGCCTACGTCAAGGCAACCGGCATCGGCGACACCGTCTATGTCGGCCCGGAAGCCGAGTTCTTCCTGTTCGACGACGTCAAGTTCTATGACGGCTATGACGGCAACGGCTTCAAGATCGACGACATCGAACTGCCGACCAATTCCAACCGCGACTACGAAGCCGGCAACCTGGCCCACCGTCCGCGCGCCAAGGGCGGCTACTTCCCCGTCGCTCCGGTCGACAGCTGCGTCGACATCCGTGGCGAAATGGTTTCGACCATGCTCGAAATGGGCCTGCCCTGCGACAAGCACCACCACGAAGTGGCCTCGGCGCAGCACGAACTCGGCCTGACCTTCGGCACGCTGGTGACCACCGCCGACCGCATGCAGGTCTACAAGTATGTCGTGCAGCAGGTCGCCCATGCCTATGGCAAGACCGCCACGTTCATGCCGAAGCCGATCATGAAGGACAACGGCTCGGGCATGCACACCCACATCTCGATCTGGGACGGTGGCAAGCCCCTGTTCGCCGGTAACGGCTATGCCGGCCTGTCGGACATGTGCCTGTACTTCATCGGCGGCGTCATCAAGCACGCCAAGGCCCTGAACGCCTTCACCAACCCGACCACCAACAGCTACAAGCGTCTGGTGCCGGGCTATGAAGCACCCGTGCTGCTGGCCTATTCGGCCCGCAACCGCTCGGCTTCGTGCCGCATCCCCTACGGTGCGGGCGAGAAGGCAAAGCGCGTGGAATTCCGTTTCCCCGACGCGATGGCCAACCCCTATCTGTGCTACGCCGCGCTGCTCATGGCCGGTCTCGACGGGATCAAGAACAAGATCCACCCGGGCGAAGCCATGGACAAGAACCTGTACGATCTGCCGCCGGCCGAACTGGCTCAGGTGCCGACCGTCTGCGGTTCGCTGCGTGAAGCCCTGGAATCGCTGGAAGCCGATTACGACTTCCTGCTCGAAGGCGGCGTGTTCACCAAGGACCAGCTGGAAGCCTATATCGAACTGAAGTGGCCGGAAGTACTGCGTTGGGAAACCACGCCGTCGGCCGTCGAGTTCGACATGTACTACTCGCTCTAAGCGAGCATGCGTTGGGGGGCCGGCCGAAAGGCCTGGCCTCCCCTTCCGCTTGATCCGGGGGGAAATCGCGGAAGAAAGAAGGGCGGGGCCTCGCGGCTCCGCCCTTTTCTTATGCAGGTAACAGGTGCGGCAGCGCCCGGCGGGCGCCGCGCATCAGACCGTTTCGCGCAGCAGTTCCGATGCCGGGCGGGTCTGCCAGCCGCTGGCAGGGCCGCGCATGCGCTGGCGGGTATGCGCCAAGGCAACGGGATAGATCTCGTTGAACAGGCGGTAGAAGGTCCGGTCCCAGCTATAGCGGTTGACCACGTGGTTGCGGGCGGCAGCGCCGATCGCATCGTAGTTGCTATTCCAGATTTCCAGCACGTTGCGCGCCATCGTATCGACATCGTCCACCGGGCCGAGCAGGCCCAGCCCCGGCGGGACGCGGGCAGGCATGGCACCGGAGGAAACGCCCACCACCGGCAGGGCGCTGGCCTGGGCTTCCACCACCGAGACGCCGAAGGTCTCGTCGGCCATGGCCGAAACATAGATGTCGGAGGATGCCAGCGCCATGGCCAGTTCCTCGCGATTGCTCATGAAGCCGGGGAAGGCCACCGGCATGCCCGCCGTCTCGGCCACCAGCCGGTCGCGCAACTTGCCGTCGCCCACCATGACAAGGCCCGCGCCGAGTTCGGGCGGCAGGCGCTTCATCATCTCGACCAGACGGTCGGCGCGCTTCTCGTTATCGATGCGGCCGGCATAGATCAGCAGCGGGCCCTGCGTCCCGCCAAGGCCCATGCGCTGGCGGAACTGGGGATCGCGCTTGGCCGGATCGAACTGGCTGAGATCGACGCCCAGCTCCAGCACGTCGACCCGGTCGATCTTGCGCGTGCCCAGCATCGCCTTCGCATCTTCGCCCAGCGTGTAGACGCGATCGAACTCGCGATAGGTGATCTCGGCATAGCCCATGATCAGCCAGCGGGCGATCGAGGCAATGGTCTCTCCAGCGATTTCCTTGCCCACACGATAAACATGGGCGTTGGGGAAATCGGTGCGATAGCCCGCGATCAGCGTGGTCTCGGGAAATTTGCGGCGGTGATTGATCGCCGTCCAGGGCAGCACCCAGGGGCACAGCGATTCGATGATGTCAGGGCGGTAATGTTCCAGAACTTCGCGAACTTTGCGCGTACGCATGATGAAGCGGTAATTTGGGCTGCCGCGCACCGGCTCCGCGCCGATCTCCACCCAGATGCTGCGCCCGTTCTCGACGATGCGATCTTCCGGGCCGGGCACAATCTGCAGGATGCGATGATCGGTCCGCGCAAGCACGTGGTTGCGTTTTTCCCGGAGGTAGGTGCTGATCCCGCCGCCGCCATTAGGCGAATAGCTTTGAGTGAGGTCGCAGATTAGCAAAGGTTTGTCGTCACGTGCCATATTTTGCTTTCTACCTTGCCTCCGTCACCACGCATCGCGGCGGTGCAGCATTGCTGATCGGGTTTGACGAGCCGCTATTTGCAGCCAATTCGGGCACGAGGATGGCAAAAGCCGATTCTGTTCGCATGTGCAACAGGGACCATGCCTTCCAACTGTGCAAAGCTGCCGGACCGTGTCCTCAAGGCGTCACTTCGACAGGGGAATGGGGAAATGATGGCGGAAGTCTGCATCGCGGGCATGTAGGAGCGAATTTCGCAGTCGCAACACCTAGCAGATTGCGAATTAACCCTTTTGCTGGCATCTGGGCGAAATCCTGCAGGGGGAGTGACGAACAATGGTCAAGAAATCACTCGGACTTGGCGTGGCCTTGATTGCCATCGCCACCGCAACACCGGCCCTTGCCCGCGATGGGCAAATCTACGCTGGCGTCGATGCCGGCATGGTCATTCCAAACGATGCCGTCTTCTCCGGCGACCAGGATACGGTCGATGGAGACTATGCCGCCGGCTTCGATCTGGGTGGCTTCGTGGGCTACGATTTCGGCGTGATCCGTGTTGAAGGCGAAGTCGCCTACAAGGACATGGATGCCGATGAAACCTCGGGCGGCGATTTCGGCGCCGACGGCAACATCAATGTGCTGACCGGCATGGTCAACGGGCTGTTCGAACTGGGCGACGGCCAGGTTTCCGCCTTTGCCGGCGGCGGCGTGGGCTATGCCTCGGTCAATCTCGATGCGGACAATACCGTCCCCTATCTCGACGATCAGGCAAGCGGATTTGCCTGGCAGCTGCTGACCGGCATGCGCTTCCGCGTGTCGAAGAACATCGATCTGGGCATCAAGTACCGCATGCTGCAGGTCGAGGATCTGAGCTTCGTCGACGGTGACGAGGACGAGCTGAGCGGCAAGCTGCGCACCCATTCGCTGATGGGCGGCATCACGGTGAATTTCGGCCCTTCGGAACCGCCGATCCCGGCACCGCCGCCGCCCCCGCCGCGGCCGCCGCTGCCGGTTCTGGCACCGCCGCCGCCCCCTCCTCCGCCGCCCCCTCCGCCGCCGCCGGTGTGCCAGAAGGGGCCCTATATCGTGTTCTTCGACTGGGATCAGGCGACGATCACGCCCGAAGCGGCGACAGTGCTGGATACGGCCGTGATGGCCTATGGCGCCTGCACCAATGTGCCGATCATGCTGGCCGGCTATGCCGACCGTTCGGGTAGCGATGCCTACAATGTCGGCCTGTCGGAACGCCGCAACCAGGCGGTTCGCAGCTATCTGGTGGGCCACGGCATTCCGGTCGGCGCAATCGCCACGCATGCTTTCGGCGAAAGCAATCCCCGCGTGCCGACTGCCGATGGCGTGCGCGAATTGCAGAACCGCCGCGTGGAAATCACTTACGGCCCCGGTTCGGGCCGCTAAGCCTTCCAGGCAGCACAAATTTCACGAAAGGCCCGGGGGGAAACCTCCGGGCCTTTTGTTTCGCCTGCCGCCCAAAAACCATTTTCCTACAGCCCAATTCGTTCTCTATCTGTTCAGTCCGACTCACCGGAGGACAGCATGGAACCGCTCACTCGCCCTCGCACAATCGGCCCCCAGGGCATCGCCCTGATCCAGCGTTTCGAAGGCTGCGCGCGCCAGCGCGGCGACGGATTGTACGAAGCCTATCCCGATCCCGGCACGGGCGGCGATCCATGGACCATCGGCTGGGGCGCGACCGGCAGGAATATCGGCCCGGACACGGTGTGGACGCGCGATGAATGCGATGCGCGACTGAAGGCGGACCTTGCCCGCTATGCCGCTGCGGTAGATCGCGCACTGGGCGATGCGTCGACATTTCAGCACCAGTTCGATGCGCTCGTCAGCTTCCACTACAATACCGGGGCCATTGGTCGCGCCACGCTGACACGCAAACACGCAGCAGGCGATTTCGCGGGTGCGGCGCAGGAATTTACGCGCTGGAACCGTGCAGGCGGCAGGGTACTGAAAGGGCTGACTCGCCGCAGGGAGGCGGAAGCTCTTCTCTACGCGTCCTGACCGATCGCGGCGGCGGCAGCGTGAGCCAGTTCGTCCTCGCTCAGGACATATTGTTCCTGCCCGCCGGGCGTGCCGTCCTTGCCACTGCCGCCCAGCGGAATGGCGCGGCGCCGGTGGCCGGAAGCGGCAGTGGCAGCGATCAGGCGCTCCTGCTGCTCAGCACCCATCCGTTCCCAGCCGTCGGGCGTCAGCTGTTCGAGCGGGCGATAGCGAACCTTGTACTGCATCCGCTCCGACCCTTCGACCCAATAGCCGAGATAGACGAAGGGCAGCCCGCTTTCCGCAGCACGGCGGATATGATCGAGGATGATGTAGTTCCCCAGCCCCGAGCGTCCGGAATCGTCAGGCTCGTAAAAGCTGTAGATCATCGAATAGCCATCGCTCTGCCGGTCGGTCAGGCACGCGCCGACCAGCCGGCCAGGCTCCCCGTCCTCGCGCCGCTCGCGATATTCCACGATCACGCTGGTGACGGGAGTGTGTTCCACCATGTCGGCGAAATCCACCTCGTCCATTGCAGCCATGCCGCCGCCGGGATGGCGCACGCCGAGATAGCGACGCAGCAATTCATATTGTTCGTTGGTCGCCCAGGGCCGGCACTCGATCGCCACCAGATCAGCATTGCGCTTCAGATTGCGCTTCTGGGTGCTGGATGCCTTGAACTCGAATGCGGCGACGCGCACCGAAACGCAGGCCCGGCAATTGCTGCAGCTGGGGCGATAGGCCACTGTCTGGCTGCGGCGGAAACCGATGCGGCCCAGCGCTTCGTTCAACCCATCGGCATTGGGGCCCTTGAGTTCGGTAAACACCTTCCGCTCCGTCCGGCCCGGCAGATAGGGGCACGGCGCGGGACTGGTCACGAAGAAGCGGGGAAAGCGAACCGGTGCGGTCACAGGGCTGCGCAGCCTTCCTGAAGAGTTGTGCCAATGGACTTGTCGCGGGGACTATGCCCCGGAGACTCGTCCATTAAAACAACCTTAACCACGATTCGTGCTTAACGCAGGGGATTTTTGCACAATCCCGCGCCAGCCACGCGCGGCACGCGCGCGGCTGACCCGAAATCGGTCAGTTGAGTTCGACTTCGCTAACCTGATAGCCCTTGGCCCGGAGCGCTTCGATCAGAGAGACCAGTTGCTCGCGGTCGCGCGCCTCGCATTCGATGTCGGTCACCAGCCCCTTGGCGGGCAGGTTGGTGAAGATGCGCTGGTGGTAGATTTCCAGGATGTTCACGTGATGCGCATCGAATTCGTGCATCACCTTGTAGAGCGCGCCGGGGCGATCCTGCAGGAAGATGCGCAGCCGCGCGAGGCGGCCCGAACGGGCAAGATCGCGCAGCAGCACATTGGCCAGCAGGCGCGTGTCGATATTGCCGCCCGACAGCACCAGCCCGACATTGCGGCCCTTGAACTTCTCGGGATGGGCCAGCACGGCGGCGAGCCCGGCAGCACCGGCGCCTTCCACCACGGTCTTCTCGATCTGCAGCAGCAGCGCCAGTGCGCGCTCCAGCATTTCCTCGTCGACCAGCACGATCTCGTCCACCAGCCGTTCCAGCACCTGCGCAGTGAAAGTGCCCGGCACCTTCACTGCAATGCCTTCGGCCAGCGTATCCCCGCCGCTCGGCAGATCCTTGCCGTTGAGCCTGGAATACATCGACGGGTAAAGCTGCGGCTGCACGCCATAGAGCTTGATGTCGGGATTGAGCGCCTTGGCGACCGTCCCGATGCCGGAAAGCAGGCCGCCGCCGCCGATGGGCACGACCAGCGTATCGATCTCCGGCGCGTCGGCCAGCATTTCCAGCCCGACAGTGCCCTGCCCGGCAGCGACATCCGGATCGTCGAACGGATGGACGAAAGTCAGGCCCAGCTGCTTTTCCATGCTGCGGGCATATTCATAGGCTTCGTCGTAATTCTCGCCTTCGAGCACGACCTTGCCGCCGACCTGTTCGGTCTGGATCACTTTCACCATCGGCGTGGTGCGCGGCATCACGATGGTGACGGGCACGCCCAGGCGGGTGCCGTGATAGGAAAGCCCCTGCGAATGATTGCCGGCCGAAGCCGCGATCACGCCGCGATCGCGCTGTTCCTGCGTCAGCAGCAGCAGCTTGTTGAGCGCGCCGCGTTCCTTGTAGGCGGCCGTGAATTGCAGGTTCTCGAACTTCAGCCAGATATTGGCGCCGGTAATCTGCGAAAGGGTCTTGCTATGCGTAGTGGGGGTACGCACGACCGAACCTTCGATCCGCTTCGCAGCGGCCCGAACATCGTCGATCGTCAGCAGCGCAGTCGCGCTCGCTTGCTTATCCAGTGCAGTAGTCTCGGTCATAGTGTGCGGCCCGTAACGGAAAACCGTGCATTTGGGAAACAGACAATCGCATCCGCACCACCTAGGCAGAGTGGGCATTTGCATTGCAACCCAACTCGCTGCACAGGACAGACCGATGACCGAGAAGACTAAGATCGCATTCCTTGGCCTTGGGGTTATGGGCGGGCCGATGGCCGGCCACCTCGCCCGCGCCGGATATGACGTCACCATTTACAACCGCACGCTTGCCCGAGCGGAAGCGCGCAAGGCGCTGCTGGCCGAAGAAGGGCTCTCCGTAAGGGTTGCCGCCACTCCGGCCGAGGCGGCTGCGGGGCAGGACGTGGTCATCACCTGCGTGGGCAACGATGCCGATCTGGAACAGGTCGTGCTGGGCGATGAAGGCGCGCTGGCGGCCATGGCGCCGGGCTCGCTCTATATCGATCACACCACCGTTTCCGCCGACATCGCCCGCCGCATCGCGGCAGAGGCCGGTGCGCGCGGCGTTCTGGCAGTGGACGCCCCCGTTTCCGGCGGGCAGGCAGGCGCGGAGAGCGGCAAGCTCTCGATCATGTGCGGCGGCACGGACGAGGCTGTGACGGCGGCCACTCCGGTGATGGAAGCCTATGCCGCGCGCATCGTGCATGTCGGCGGCCCCGGTGCCGGGCAGGTGACCAAGATGGTCAACCAGATCTGCATCGCGGGCGTGCTGCAGGGCGTTTCCGAAGCGGTGCGTTTCGCGCAGGCGGCCGAACTCGACATGGACAAGGTGCTGGAAGCCGTATCCGGCGGCGCGGCGCAGAGCTGGCAGATGGTCAATCGCTGGAAGACCATGGCGGCGGGCGAATTCGATTTCGGCTTCGCCATCGACTGGATGCGCAAGGACCTCGCCATCGCCATGGCCGAGGGCGAGCAATTGGGGGTTCAGCTGCCCGTGACCAGTCTGATCGACAGCTATTATGCGGAGGTTCAGGCCATGGGCGGCGGAAGGCAGGATACCAGCGCGCTGATCCGGCGCCTTCCGGAGGTCGGCAGCAAATGATCGCACGCGTGGCGGCCGCGCTGGCGGCATGTGTCCTCGCGGCGTCCCCCGCCGCGGCCGACACGCTGGTCGACAACATCAATGGCATCTCCGTGTCGCGCGATGGCACGGTGACCCAGTTCGGCGGCATGATAATCCGCGATGACGGGGTGATCCGCCAGATCCTGAAGCGCGGGGAACAACCGCTTACCCCCTATCAGTATCATTTCGACGGGCAGGGCAAGACGGTCGTCCCCGGCATGATCGATGCCCATCTCCACCTGATGGATGTCGGCTTTCAGGCGCTGACGCTGGACCTGTCCGAAGCCGCCTCCCTTGCCGAAGCCCAGGCGAAGATCGCCGCCTATGCCGCCAAGTTCCCCAACCGGGCGTGGATCATCGGCACGGGGTGGAATCAGGAGAAATGGGGCCTCGGCCGCTTCCCGACCGCCGCCGAACTCGACGCGGCCGTGGCGGATCGCCCCGTCTGGCTCAGCCGGGTGGATGGCCATGCCGGCTGGGCCAACAGCAAGGCGCTGCAGATGGCAGGCGTCACGGCCAAGACGGCCGACCCCGAAGGCGGCCGGATCATTCGCACCGCGCCCACGCGCAATCCGGCGGGCGTTCTGGTAGACAATGCGCAGAAGCTGATCGACGCCAAAGTTCCCAAGCCGCGCCCGGAAGACCGCGACCTGGCCTTCCTCACCGCGCAAGACATGCTGATCCGCCAGGGCGTGACGGCCGTGGCCGATATGGGCATCTCCATCGACGACTGGCAATCCTATCGCCGTGCGGGCGACAGCGGCCAGCTGCGCATCCGCATCATGGCCTATGCCGGCAGCGTGGAGGACATGGCCTTGATCGGCGGCCCCGGCCCCACGCCCTGGCTCTATGACGACCGGCTGCGACTGAACGGGATCAAGCTGTATCTCGATGGCGCGCTGGGATCGCGCGGGGCGTGGCTCAAGGCGCCCTATGCCGACGATCCGGGCAATAGCGGCCTGCAGCTGCTCAACCCCACGCAATTGCGCAACATCATGAGCCGCGCGGCGCTCGACAAGTTCCAGGTGGCGATCCACGCGATCGGCGATGCCGCCAATGCCGAAGCCCTGAGTGCGATCGACGAAATGACCGATACCTATACGGGCGACCGGCGGTGGCGCATCGAACATGCGCAAGTGGTCGATCCGGCGGACTTCGCCCGCTTTGCCGAGGAAGGCGCGATTGCCTCCATGCAGCCGACGCACCAGACGAGCGACCGCCTGATGGCCGAGGCACGGCTGGGGCCGGACCGGCTGGCGGGCGCCTATGCCTGGCGCTCCATGCTCGATGCCAAGGTGCCGCTGGCCTTCGGCTCGGACGCGCCTGTGGAACTGCCCCGCCCCTTCGAAGGCATTGCGGCAGCGGTGACGCGGGAGGACAAGGATGGCCAGCCCTTCGGCGGATGGCAGCCGCAGCAGGTCATCGGCCGGGAACAGGCGCTTGCAGCCTATACGGCGGGCGCAGCCTATGCCGGCTTTGCCGACGGGCGCTTCGGCCAGCTGACCGAAGGCGAGCGGGCGGACTTTCTGGTGGTGGATCAGGACCCGTTCCTGACCAGCACGCAGGACCTGCGCAACACCAAGGTGCTGCAGGTATGGATCAACGGCACGCAGGTGTTCGACGCCGCAACCGCCGCCCCGCTGGAGATCAAGCAGGACGAGGCAATGAAGAGCTTCGATCTGGGGGAGACAAGCTCCTCGACGGAAGAAGGACGGTAAGGTTCCAGTTCTTCTCCGGATCGACCGGCGGTTCATTGGGAAAGATAGATCCTGAAACAAGTTCAGGATGACGGCAGGGGTCCGGCGAGAGACCGTCAGCCTTCCTTCGCTGCCTGAGCCGCCGCTTCCGCAGCAGCCTCGGCGGCTTCCGCTGCTTCCTCCGCCGCCTTTTCCTTCGCCCGCTTGCGTTCCGAGAACATCATCAGCAGCAGCGATGCCTCGAACAGCACCAGCAGTGGCGCGGCCAGCATCAGCTGCGAAGCCACATCGGGCGGCGTGATGAGCGCCGCGATAATGAAGATGATCACGATCACATAGCGCCGCGCGCCCACCAGCTGCGCACGCGTAACCAGCCCCGCCGTATTGAGCAGGAGCAGCAGCACCGGCAGCAGGAAGCTGATCCCGAATGCCAGGATGAAACGCATCACCAGATCGAGATAATCGCCCATCGCGGGCAGGGCTTCCTGATCCAGCCCGCCCGCCGTGCCTTCAAAGCCCAGGAACCATTTGAAGGCCGTGGGCATGACCACATAATAGGCAAGCGAGGCCCCGGCGAGGAACAGGATCGGAGTGGCGAAGAGGAAGGGCAGGAACGCCTTCTTTTCCTTCGCATAGAGGCCCGGGGCAACGAAGGCCCAGAGCTGGTTGGCGATCACCGGGAAGCTGATGAAGAAGGCGGCGAACAGGGCCACCTTGATCTCCACGAAGAAGGCTTCGTAGAGCTTCGTATAGACCAGCCTGCCCTGCCCAGCCGGGAAGGCATTGGTCAGCGGGACCACGAGGAACCCGAAGATGTCGCGCGCAAAATAGAGGCACACGCCGAAGGCCACCAGCAGCGCGGCGACGCAGCGCACCAGGCGCGCGCGCAATTCGATCAAATGATCGAGCAGCGGCGCCTGTGAATCGTCGATTTCGCGGATCTTGAACACCATGGCTCAGTTCTTTTCGGGGTCGGCCGGTGCGGGCGGAGTTGCAGGTGCGGCATCGTCGGCGACGCGTGCCTCGGCCGAAGCGGGCGGCGGAGCGTCTACCGGTGCGTCAGGAACAGGCGGCAACGGCACCATTTCGGCGCCCCCGCCATTGGCGGCATTGGGCTGTTCCGCATCGGGGTGCTGTTCCATCACCCGGCGGTTCTGCTCCTGCCACTTCTTCTCCATTTCCTCCAGTTCGGCCTCGCGGATCATGGTCTCGACCCCGGCTCGAAAGTGGTTGGAAACGCGCCGGATCTTGCCGATCCAGCGGCCGGCTGTCCTCAGCGCGGCGGGCAAATCCTTGGGGCCGATGACGAGTATCGCCACGACCACGATGACCAGCAGCTCTTGCGCGCCGATATCGAACATTGTCCTAGCAGGGGCGAACCCCCGTCCTCATTCAGCTGGAGGTCGAATTGTCGGGCGACTTCGCCTCGGCAGCATCGGCCTGACCATTTCTGGCGGCATCGATCCGGGCCGAAGGCGCAGCGGGCGTGTCATCATCGTTCAGGCCCTTGCGAAAGCTTTTCACGCCCTTGCCGAAATCGCCCATCATTTCGGAAATCCGGCCACGGCCGAACAGCACGAGGATGACGAGCGCGATTATCAGGATCTGGAACGGCCCGATATTCATTATTGGCAACTCCGATGTCTACCGCGCGGTCCCTTAGCCCAGTTCGCCGGGCTTATCCAGCATTGCAGCGTCATCCGGGTCAGTCCGATCAGTTTCCAGGGCCGGTTCAGCCTCTTCCCGTGCTTCGCGCTCCTCCCCGCTTGTCATAAGTGCATCATATGCATCGTCGACCGGGTCGAGCAGACCCGCCGCGCGCAACTCGTCGATGCCCGGCAAGTCGCGCCGCGACTCGAGCGAGAAGTGGCTCAGGAACTCCGGCGTGGTGGCATAGATCACCGGGCGGCCGGGCACTTCACGCCGCCCCGCCACGCGCACCCAACCCGCTTCCATAAGCACGTCCAGCGTGCCGCTGCTGGTCTGCACTCCGCGGATCGCCTCGATCTCGGCGCGGCTGACAGGCTCGTGATAGGCGACGATCGCCAGCACTTCGGTTGCCGCGCGGGAAAGGCGGCGGGCGTGTTCCCGCTCGCGGCGCAGCAGATGGGCCAGATCGGGCGCGGTCTGGAACTGCCAGCGCTTGCCCCGCTCCACCAGCCGGATGCCGCGCCGGGCATAATGGGCTTCCAGTTCCTTCAGCGCTTCGCGTACGTCGGCCCCGCCGAGATGGGCGGAAATGGCATCCATGCTCAGCGCCTCTTCCGCCGCGAACAGGGTCGCCTCCACTGCGCGCACCAGATCGTCCGCTTCCGGGCGGGTTCCGGCTTCGGGTGGCAATTCCTCGCTCATGCCTTGATCCGCCTGAGATGCATGGGGCCGAAAATCTCTTCCTGCCGGATTTCCGCCTTGCCCAGCCGCGCCAGTTCCAGCGCGGCGACGAAGCTGGAGGCAAGGGCCGAACGTTGCAGCTTTTTGTCCGGCCCACCGGGCAGGAATTCGCGCAGTTCCATCCAGTCCAGCGTGACGCCCAGCATGGCGGAGACCCGGTCGAGCGCCGAATCCAGCGTCATCACCATGCGATCACGCACCATGTGCACTGCCGGCTGGGTACGGGCCTTTACCTGGCCATAGGCCTGGATCAGGTCGAACCAGTCGCATTGCCACAAATTCTTGCGGTCGACCCGGAGCCCCTCCGGCGCGCCGCGCAGGAACACATCCCGCCCGATCCGGTCGCGCGCCATCAGCCGGGCGGCCGCCTCGCGCATCGCGCCCAGCCGCTGCAGGCGCAATTGCAGGCGCAGGGCCAGTTCTTCGGGGCTGGGATCTTCCTGCTCGTCCTTGGGCAGCAGCATAGCGGATTTGAGATAGGCGAGCCATGCGGCCATCACGAGATAATCGGCGGCCAGTTCCAGCTTCAGTGCCTCGGCCCGCTCGATATAGGCGATATATTGGTCGACCAGGGCGAGGATCGAGATGCTCTTGAGATCGACCTTCTGCCGCCTTGCCAGATCGAGCAGCAGATCGAGCGGCCCTTCCCACCCATCGAGTTCGAGATAGAGCGCCTCTTCCTCGTTCGATGTGCCCTGATTTGAAGGGAACTCCCAGGCATCGTCCTGCGGCAGGGGCGGGATGTCAGCTTCGAGGGGGAGTTCCTCCTCGCTCATGCCGGCTCCCCGGCCAGGGCGAGAAGTGCGTCCCTCTTGGCGAGCAACGCGGCCTGCTCGGGGCCGTTCTGCCCCCCTTCGGCGGCGTTGAGCGCGTGATCGAGCCGCGTCGCCGTCACCTCGTTCATGGCGGGCAAGGTGCTCGCAATGCCCACCATGTCATCCATTTTCGCCCAGCAATTCAATGCCAGGTCGCAGCCCGCGGCAATCGCCCGGGCAGCGCGTTCCGGGACGGAGCCAGTCAGCGCCTCCATGTCGAGATCGTCGGTCAGCAGCAGCCCGCCAAAGCCGATCCGCTTGCGGATGATCTCGCCCACCACGAAGGGGGAAAGCGTCCCGGCATTCTCATCGTCCCAGGCGCGGTAACGGATATGCGCCGTCATCCCCACCGGCGTATCGGCCAGAGCGCGGAACGGGGCGAGATCGATCTCCAGTTCCTCTTCGCTCGCTTCCACCACCGGCAGGGCCTTGTGGCTGTCCGCCATGGCGCGGCCGTGGCCGGGCATATGCTTGATGCAGCCCGCCACACCGGCGCCGGCGAGCCCCTGAAGCACCGCCTTGCCAAGCGCAGCTACGCGCATCGGCTCGCTGCCCAGCGCCCGGTCTCCGATCACGTCATGCGCACCGGGCTGACGGACATCGAGCGAGGGATGGCAATCGACGGTGATGCCCACTTCGGCCAGATCGATCCCCAGTGCCTGCGCATTGGACCGTGCCGCTTCGATCGCGCTGGCGGGCGCAAGATCGTAGAGCCGGTCGAACACTTCACCGGGCGGGAAGGCCAGCCAGTGCGGCGGCTTCATCCGCGCGACCCGCCCACCTTCCTGGTCGATGCAGATGAACAGCCGTTCCCGACCGTGGATTTCCCGCAAGCTATCGGTCAGCGCGCGCAACTGTTCGCGGCTTTCGACATTGCGGCCGAACAGGATGTAGCCCGCCGGATCGCAGTCGCGGAAAAACGCCCGCTCATCGGCGGTCAGCCGCAGTCCGGAAAGGCCGAAGATCGCTGGCGTCATGGGCAAAGAGGCTCGCAGCTATGCGCCGTTTCCGCAAGCGGGGCGCGCGCACGGATGTGGAAATTCACTTTGGGAGGTCCTCGGGGTACGTCCCCGGTGAGAGAGCGTCTTACGGCTTCACCTGGCAAGCACCACCCGACGCCTTGAGGCTGTTGCACAGCGCATTGGCTCCAGCCACATCGCCTGCCACCGCCTGCAGGCGATAGACCTTGCCGATATCGGCCTGCCCTTCGACCACGCGGTGACTGACGCCGTGCAGCACCTCATATTTCGTCGCCAGCTTCTGCCAGCCCTGCTCCGCGCTCTCGCGCGAGGAATAGGCGCCGACCTGCACGCCGACGCCGCCCTTCGCGCTATCCGAAATGGGCGAGGCAGCCTTGGTGTCGATGCTGGGACGCGGCAGGTCTTCCTCCGCCAGCTTGGCTTCGCGGGTCTTGCCCTCGGCCACGGCGAAGCTGGTATCGCCAGTGCCGGCAAAGGTCTTGCCGCCGGGATCTTCGGGCTTGCTCTTGTAGGGGCCTTCGGGCGCCTCGATCGTGCTGCCATCTGCCATCAGCGTCGGATCGGAGCGTTCGCGCGTGAACCACCAGATCGCACCCACAATCAGCGCAACGGCAAGCAGGCCGATGACCGCAAGGGCAGCGATGCGGGCGGTATCCACACCCTCATCCTCGTAATCGTCGTCGCTTTCGAGCCAGGGCAGCTGGTCTTCGCCATCTTCCAGCGCAAGCCGGCCTGCCGGCGCGGCACTTGCCCCGCCCTGGCCGCCCCACGGTTCGTTATCATCGCCGTACTGATCGCCGATCGCCATGTCTTACAGCTCCTCGACGGCCTCCACGCCCAGCAGGCTGAGGCCGTTCTTCACAACCTGCCCGATTTGCTGGCCGAGGAAAAGCCTCGCCCCGGTCAGTTCGGGCTGATCCGTAAGAATGAAGCGCTTGGAAGGATCGTCATTGCCCAGGTTCCAATAGGCATGGAACGCGGCGGCGAGATCGTAGAGGAAGAAGGCAATGCGGTGCGGCTCGCGCGCGACGGCCGCAGCTTCCACCATGCGGGGGAACTGCGCGGCATGCTTAACCAAGGCCAGCTCTTCCGCGCCAAGCAGGTCGATATGCGCATTCGACGGCGAGAGCCCCTCGGCCTCGGCCTTGCGCAAGGTCGAGCGGATACGTGCATGGGCATATTGCACGTAGAAGACCGGGTTGTCCTTGCTGGCTTCGACCACCTTGTCGAAGTCGAAGTCCATCTGCGCGTCGGGCTTGCGAGTGAGCATGGTGAAACGCACCACGTCCTTGCCGACCATTTCGACCACATCCGCCAGCGTCACGAAGGTGCCCGCCCGCTTGCTCATCTTGAACGGCTGGCCGCCCTTCAGGAGCTGGACCATCTGCACCAGCTTGACCTCGAACGGCGTGGGTTCGCCATCCGCGCCGGTCATGGCGGCAACGGCGGCCTTGATGCGCTTCACCGTACCGGCATGGTCAGCGCCCCAGATATCGACCAGCGCGTCGGCTTCCTGCGCCTTCTGGTAGTGATAGGCCAGGTCCGCGCCGAAATAGGTCCAGGTGCCGTCGCTCTTCTTGATCGGGCGGTCCTGATCGTCGCCGAACTGGGTCGACTTGAACAGCGGCAGTTCGACCGGCTCCCAATCCTCGGGCGTCTTGCCCTTGGGCGCTTCGAGCACGCCGTCATAAACGAGGCCCTTGGAGCGCAGCCACGCCTCGGCCTCATCCGGCTTGCCCGAAGCCTGCAATTCGGCCTCGGACGAGAACACTTCATGGACGATACCGAGCCGGGCAAGGTCGGCGCGGATCATGTCCATCATCGCCGCAACCGCCTTTTCACGGAACAGCGCAAGCCATTCCGCTTCCGGCGCCTTGGCGTATCTGTCGCCGAATTCGCTGGCCAGCGCCTGACCGACCGGGACCAGATAGTCGCCCGGATAAAGGCCCGCGGGGATTTCCCCGACATCTTCGCCCAATGCCTCGCGGTAGCGGATATGCACCGAGCGGGCGAGGACCTGCACCTGCGCTCCCGCGTCATTCACGTAATATTCGCGCGTCACCTTGTGACCGGCGAATTCGAGCAGTGTCGCCAGAGCATCGCCGACGACCGCACCGCGGCAGTGGCCCATATGCATCGGCCCGGTGGGGTTGGCCGAAACATATTCGACATTCACCGTCTTGCCGCCGCCCATGGTGGAACGGCCATAATCGCCGCCCAGCGCGGCAATGGCGCGCAGTTCGTCGAGCCATGCCGCATCGGACACGCGCAGATTGATGAAGCCCGGCCCGGCGATCTCGGTGGAGGTCACTTCCGGCAGCGCTTCCAGCCTTGCCGTGATCTCGCCCGCCAGCGCACGCGGATTGGTTCCGGCGGGCTTGGCCAGCACCATCGCGGCATTGGTGGCCAGATCGCCATGCGAGGGATCGCGCGGCGGCTCCACCGTCACGTTGGCGCGCGACAGGCCGGCGGGCAACGCCCCGTCCTGTTCGAGCGCGTCGAGGACATCTGCGAGATGGGCCGCAAAGGCGGCATGGATCGTCTTGGTTGCGGACATGGTTCTGGCCGTTAGCCTGTTTGCTGAATGGGGAAAAGCGCCCAGCCGCCATAAGGCGGCCGGATCGCGCGCGGGGCCTCGCGGCCCGTCAGGCTCTCCCTCACCGGGAGAGCCGGTTCATCGGGTAGCGTTATAGGCCAGCTGCGCTTCGGAAAGCTGGAAGCCGACCAGCAACTCGAAATTGGCGCGGGCCAGCGCATCGCGCACTTCAGGCAGCGTCAGCGGATCGACCGCGGCGTCTTCCTGACCGGCGCGGCGCTTGCGGCCGATCTTCTCGACGATGTCCTGCGGCAGGGTCGCTTCCGCGCGATCGACATAGGCGCCGGCCACACCGGTGGCCTGGGCACGTTCCTGCCCATCTGCGAACTGGATGGTCACAGTCCCCACGCGCTTGGAAACCACGGCGCTGCCGCCGCGCAGCACGGTGGAGAAATAGGGAATCTGCACCGTGCGTGCGCCATTCGTATTGGCGCGGCGTGCCAGTACGTCGAACTTGGCGGTGGCGTAGACCCGATCGCCGGAAGAATCATCGCAGGTGCTGCGCACATTGGTCATCACCGCGACCACGTCGATCGCATCGGCGGTGCGGGCTGCACCATTGAACAGGGTGATATCGCCGGTGTAATCGGGAATACCGACTGCCGGGCAGACGCCGCGCAGCGCGGTCACGCCCACGCCTTCGTCAACTACGATCTGGCCCTTCCCATGGCACCCTGTGAGCGCCGCTGCGCAGGCGGCCAGAGCCGCAATCCTGAAAATCCGGCGATGGCGAGCGGTCATGCAATGTCCTCAAGGCGAAGCTGTCGGCGCAGCCCTAGCCCTTTCGCCGCGCAGCGACAACCGCTAGAGCGACCCAGATGAACGCTCCCTTTCCAAAATCCCATCGCCCGGAAACGCTTATGCCCCTGATCCTGCTTATTGCGGCACCACGCGGTTTTTGCGCCGGCGTGGACCGCGCGATCGAAATCGTCGAGCGCGCGCTCGCCCGTTACGGCGCCCCGGTCTATGTCAGGCACGAGATCGTGCATAACCGCTATGTGGTGGAAGGGCTGAAGGCCAAGGGCGCGGTGTTCGTGGAAGAACTGGACGAAGTGCCTGACGGGGTCCCGGTGGTGTTCAGTGCCCATGGTGTGCCCAAATCCGTGCCGGAAGCTGCGACAGAACGCGGCCTCAACTGGCTGGACGCCACCTGTCCGCTGGTGAGCAAGGTGCACCGCCAGGCGGAGCGTCAGCTGGAAGCTGGGCGTCATATCGTGTTCGTCGGTCATCGGGGCCATCCCGAGGTGATCGGCACTTTCGGCCAGGTACCCGAAGGCGCGATGACGCTGGTGGAGACGGTGGAGGACGTCGCCACGCTCGACCTGCCGGAAGATGCGCCGCTGGCCTTCCTTACCCAGACCACCCTGTCGGTGGACGACACCGCCGGCATCGTCGAAGCCCTGCGGGCACGCTTCCCGCATATCGTCGGCCCGAAGGCGGAAGACATCTGCTATGCCACGTCCAACCGCCAGGCAGCAGTGAAGGCCATCGCCCCGCAATCCGATCTGGTGCTGGTGATCGGCGCGCCCAACAGCTCCAACTCATTGCGCCTGGTGGAAGTGGCCGAGCGCTTCGGCACCCCTGCCCGCCTGATCCAGCGGGCGAGCGAAATCGATCCTGACTGGCTGAAGGGAGTGACCACGCTGGGCCTTACGGCCGGTGCCTCCGCACCGGAGAAGCTGGTCCGTGAAGTTGTCGACACCCTTTCGCAATGGCGCGAGGTGGAGGAACACACGCTTGTGACTGCGGAAGAGAAGATGATCTTCAAGCTTCCCCGCCAGCTGGCCGACTGAGCCGGACGGGGGGACAGGCAAGTGGCAGTCTATACGCATCTCGGCGCAGAGGATCTCGCCGCGCTGATCGCGCATTACGACGTGGGCGAACTGGTTTCGGCCAAGGGTATCGCGGAAGGCGTTTCCAACTCCAACTGGCTGGTCGAGACAACCGGACGGGAAGGTTACGGCGCGCGCTTTATCCTCACCATGTATGAACGGCGGATCGAACTGGCCGACCTGCCCTTCTTCCTTGGCCTGCTCGATCATCTCGCCGAACATGACTGCCCCGTGCCGCGCACCATCCATGACCGCGACGGCGCTGCCTTCCGGATGCTGGACGACAAGGCAGTGGCGCTGATCGAATTCCTGCCCGGAGTTTCGATTGACCATCCGGAGGCCGAACAGGCCTATTCGGTGGGCCGCGCGCTTGCTCGCATTCACCTGGCTTCCGCCGATTTCGCGATGGAACGGGCGAACGACCTGAGCCTTGCCGGCTGGGAGAAACTCGCCGAGGTCTGCGGCGAGGAGGGGCTGGCACAGATCGATCCGGTGCTTGCCACGATGGTGAGCGAGGAACTCGAATTCCTGCGCGAAAACTGGCCCAAGAGCCTGCCCCGTTCGGTGATCCATGCCGATCTCTTTCCCGACAACGTGCTGATGATGGGCCATCAGGTCAGCGGGCTGATCGACTTCTATTTCGCCTGCTGCGACATCACTGCCTACGATCTTGCCGTAACCCATGCGGCCTGGTGTTTCGATGCCGAAGGGCGCGGGTTCCGGCCCGAGATCGGCACCGCGCTGATGGAAGGCTATGAAAGCGTGCGTCCGCTCTCGCAGGAAGAGCGTGCCGCGCTGGACGTGCTGGCGCGTGGCGCTTCGTTACGCTTCCTGCTGACCCGCGCCGAAGACTGGCTGCATACGCCGGCCGACGCGCTGGTGACGCGCAAGGACCCGATGGCCTTTGCCCGCCGCCTTGCCTTCTATGCCGATCGCGGCGCGGCCGCCTTTGCCGTCCATCCTCACCCCGAACGCCTGCCTTGAGTACTTGCGCGTGACGAAGGTCGAGATTTTCACCGATGGCGCCTGCAAGGGCAATCCCGGCCCCGGCGGCTGGGGCGCCCTGCTGCGCATGGGGCAGCATGAAAAAGAGCTTTCCGGCTCCGAAGCGCATACCACCAATAATCGCATGGAAATGATGGCAGTCATCAGTGCGCTGAAGGCACTGACGCGCCCCTGCGAAGTGCGGCTTCATTCCGACAGCAAATATGTGATCGACGGCATCACCAAGTGGGTGCACGGCTGGAAGCGCAAGGGCTGGGTCAATGCCAGCAAGAAGCCGGTGCGCAATGCCGAATTATGGCACGACCTGATCGAGGCTTCCGCCCCGCATAAGATCGAATGGATCTGGGTGAAGGGCCATAACGGCCACCCCGAAAACGAGCGGGTGGACAAGCTGGCCAGCGATGCCGCCGAACGGGTGGCGAGGCGCTGACGCCTCGCCGGGATCGTCCGTTCAGCTATTATCCTCGACCGGCGCGTCGGGCCCGTTCTTCTTGATCGACTCGATAGCGCCCTGCGCGCCGGACTTGCTGGAATAGCCCTCGGTCGAGAACATCACTTCGGAATTGTATTTGAAGCGAACGCGGTATTCCCCGGCCTTGTCCTTATAGATCTCGAACTTGTGTGCCATGGGTCCAACTCCCTTTATTGCCCGGCTTCGAGCCGAGAGACAGCTTGCCCTGCACTGACGGTCTGACGCAAGCTCTCAGGAGAAGCGGCTCGCAAGATAGAGGTCTCGATCCAGCGAGGCAGTCAGTCCGTCCTCGGGCAGTCCAAGCAGGATCTGCGCGGCCAGGCGGGCTGCGGCGGGCGCGGTCTGGATACCGAAACCGCCCTGCCCGGCGAACCAGAAGAAGGCGGGATTGCGCGGGTCCGGGCCGTACACCGGCAGGCGATCGGGCGCGAAGCTCCGCAGGCCGGCCCATTTGTGCTCCACCCGCTCCACCTTCCAGTCCACCACCTGCTCGAACCGGTCGATGGCAATCGCCACGTCCAGTTCCTCTGGTGCGGCATCGCAAGGGATGCTGGGCGTCTCGTCATGCGGGCTGAGCCACAGGCGGCCGCTCTCAGGCTTGAAATAGAAGTTGCCGCCCAGATCGACCACCAGCGGCAGATTGTCCCGTGCGGCAGGCGAGGTGCGCATCTGCACCATGGTACGGCGCAAGGGCTGGATGCCCAGCGGACGAAGCCCGGCAAGCTGCGCGACCGGATCGGCCCAGGCGCCCGCGGCATTGGCGAGCACGCTGCAGCGGATCGTCGCCCCATCGGCGGTACGCAAGGTCCAGCCCCCGCCAGCACTCGCATCGAAGCTCGCCTCGACCAGCCCTGCGCGGCAACGCAGTTCCACCCCGGCTCGCTTTGCCTCGGCGAGATACCAGCCATGAACGCCGGCGACGTCGATATCCTTGCAGTCCGGCTCGTTGACGCCGTGGCGCCATTCAGGCTTCAGACCGGGAACGATCCGCTCGATCTCCGCGCGCCCCAGCCATTCCACTCTGACGCCGCCACGCTCGAAATCGGCGATGAAGGCCTCGATCTCGGCCTCCTGCCCAGCCCTCGCGATATTGAGCGAGCCGCGGTCGCCAAGGAAGCCGTGTTCCTCCAGCCATGGGCCCGAGGCGGTGGTCAGCGGCTGGACCAGCGGCCCGCCATAGGTTTCCGCCCAGAAGGCGGCTGAGCGCCCCGTGGCGTGGCGGCCCGGTGCATCTTCCGCCTCAAGCATGATGACGCGCGCATGAGGCGCCAGTTCGGCCGCAAGGCTCGCTCCGGCGATTCCCGCGCCGATAACTGCAATGTCGAATGTAGTGTTCAAGAGGACCTCTTCGTCCCCCGCGATGCGACAAGCGAGAGGAAGCCGTCAATCGCCTCAAGCGCAAGATTTCTTACCGCATCCACTTCGCGCAGCACTTCGTGATGCGCTTCCTCGCCGAACAGGAACAATTCCCCGCGCGGCAGGCGGCGAACCGCCTTCTCGATTGCAGAATAGGCCACCAGCTTGTCGTGATCGGTCGCGACGAAGAACACCGGCGTTTCCACGGCCTCGAGCATGCCGGGCTTTTCCAGCTTGCGCACGGAGGCATAGGCTCGTTCCACCCAGCCCCAGCTGCCCGGCCCCATGACCAGTTCCGGCCGATGCTGGCGCCACCACAGTTCGTCGCCATAGCGATCCGGATCATGCGTGAGCAGCATGTCCCGCCCTTCGGGAACCTCGCCTGGCTTCTCGCTCCATTTCCATGCCGGGCGACGGCGGTCGCCAAGGCCGGCCATCAAACGGGCGACACCATGCATCAGCCAGGTGGGCAGCCCCCAGGAATGAAAGCCCAACATGGGCGCGGAAAGCACTGCGGCGTCAGCGTCGATCGCTTTTTCCGCCAGTGCCCGCAGTACCAGATGCCCGCCCATCGAATGGCCGGCAATCACGTGCGGACCGGGCGTTTCCGCCACCCAGCGGCGCCAGAACCACGCAAGGTCCGCAACCCACACATCGAAGTCCGGCACATGGCCGGTCACTGCATCCGTGCCCAACCGGCCCGAGCCTGCCTGCCCGCGCCAGTCCGAAGCGGTGACACGCCAGCCCTGCTTCGACCAGTGATCCAGCGTTTCGAGATACTTCTCGTAGCAATCCCCTCGCCCGGGCAGGAACAGGATGGAACCCTGCGCACCGCCATCGGGCAGTGGCCAGTCGATCCGGCGGACGGGCCAGCCATCCTCGGCGTGCCAGAAACCCTCCACCGCGCTCGCGGGAATGGCTCGCCGATCAAAAGAACAGCTCTGCGCTTCGATTGCGTGGCTAATGTGAGCCTCCTGCCCGTGGTTACTTTTTGGTAAGCCCTTAAGAGTACCCGTGCCTTCTGAGACCATCAGGGGGCCTATATGGACGACGCTTCGATCCAGTACGGATTGCTTGCCGCCTTGGCAATTGCACTGCTTGTGGCAGCTTTTACCGACTTGCGTTCGCGTCAGATCGCGAACTGGCTGAACGCGGCCATCGCTCTGGGCGCTCCGCTCTTCTGGTGGGCCAGCGGGCTTTCGCTGTGGCCCGGCGTGGCGATCCAGCTGGGCGTTGCGGCGGCATGCTTTGCCATCCTTGCCGTGTTGTTCGCCCTGCGGGCGATGGGCGGCGGCGACGTGAAGCTGCTTACCGCACTCGCGCTGTGGATCCCGCCGACCCAGTTCCTGAGCCTGCTGATCGTCATGGCACTGGTGGGCGGCCTTCTGACTATCGTGTTCGGCGCGTGGCACATCGCCCGCCGCCAGCGCGACCGGCTGGCCGTGCCTTACGGGGTCGCAATCGCAATCGGGGGACTGTGGGTCCTTGCCGCGAATTACCTGCCCGCAGCCCACGCTGCAGGCGGGAATTTGGGGTGAACGGGATTTTAACCATTCTGGCCGAAGATCGGGTTTCTGAATTCCCGGCGGCCATTGAGGGGGCTTGACGCACCATGGACAGGAAGAAACTGGTACTGCTGCTGGGGGCACTGATCATCGCGATCGGTACGGCCATGGCGGCGCGTAGCATGTTCGCGGGCTCCTCTGCCCCTCAGGCCGCAGCCGCGCCTCAGGAGCCGGAAGGCCCCAAGGTGCTGGTGGCGCAGCGCGCGCTGCCGATTGGCACGATCATCACCGCCGATGCGGTTTCCTATCAGCTGTGGCCGAAGGAAATGGTTCAGGACGCCTACTTCATCGACGGCGAATCCGACATGAACACCCTTCTGGGCACTGTGGTGCGCCACCCGATCACTGCCGGTGAGCCGGTGACGCAGGGTTCGCTCGTCGCCCCCGGCGATCGTGGCTTCCTTGCCGCCGCTCTCGGCCCGGGCATGCGCGCCGTGACGGTTCCCGTCTCGGCCAAGACCGGCGTGGGCGGCTTCGTCTTCCCGGGCGACCGCGTCGACCTGGTGCTGACCCAGACCGTCAATGCCAAGGATGCCGGTGGCGGCGGCCAGCCGCTGAAGGCTGCCGAAACGATCCTGCGCAACATCCGCGTGCTGGCGACCGACCAGTCGACCGAAACCACGCACACGCCCGATGGCAAGACCGTGGTCCGCGATTTCCGCACCGTAACTCTGGAAGTCACGCCCAAGATCGCCGAAAAGGTCGCCGTCGCCCAGACGATCGGCACGCTCAGCCTCTCGCTGCGCTCCATCGCCGACAATCAGACCGACCTCGAGCGGGCAATTGCCTCGGGCGAAGTGAACGTGCCGGAAGGCGCTTCCAAGGCCGAAGAGGAAAAGATCCTGCGCACGGCGATGAGCCGCCCGCGCGACGGAGCCAGCAGCTTCGTGACCGGCGGCGATGTGTCGCGCTTCCAGCGCAGCTCCATGCCGCGCACCGAAGCCGCGCCGCCGCCCGCCGCCATGGCCTACAACAATACCGGCTTCAACTCCGGCAACTCCGGCTCGCGCAGCGCTCCGGCACCGGTCCGTACCGGCCCGGTAGTCAACGTCACGCGGGGCAAGAACACCGTCGCGGTTCCGGTCGGCAAGTAAAGCCATGACCACCGCGACAAGCGAGCGAATTCAATCGAGGGGCAAAATCATGAACCGCCGCCTTATCGCCACCATGCTGACTGCAGCCGTAGCCGCCATCCCGATGGCCACAGCGCCTTCGGGCGTGGCCTACGCCCAGTCCGTGATGCGGCCTTCCACCGACATCGTGCTTTCCGTGGGCCGTGGCCAGCTGGTCAGCGTGCCGGGCAACATGGCCGACATCTTCGTCGCCAATGAAGCGATTGCCGACGTCCAGGTGAAGTCGCAGCGCCAGCTCTACGTCTTCGGGCTCTCCGGCGGCGAAACGACAGTCTACGCCAGCAACGCTTCGGGCGATGTGGTGTGGGCGGCCAATATCCGCGTCGGTTCGAACATCGACAGCATCGATCAGATGCTGGCGCTGGCCATGCCCGATGCCAAGGTTTCGGTTGCCACCATGAGCAGCAACACCGTGCTGCTGACCGGCACCGTCGCCGCGCCCGAGGACGCGGCCGAGGCGGAGCGCCTGGTGAAGGCCTTCATGGGCGACAATGCCAATGTGGTGAGCCGCCTCAAGACGGCCACTCCGCTGCAGGTGAACCTGCAGGTGAAATTCGCCGAAGTCAGCCGTTCGCTGGTGCGTTCGCTCGGCACCCATCTCAATTCGATCGACGGGACGAGCGGGTTTAAGTTCGGCATCGGGCAAGGTCGGGGCCTGGGTTCGCAGTGGACGCCCGGTGGCCCACTGGTGACCGGTGGGTGGGAACCTTCCGACGGCTACACTGTCCTCGACAACGCCGAGAGCGGGACCAGCCTCGCCATGAATGGCAAGCTTCTGGGGCTCGACATTCTGGGTGCGCTTGACCTTGCCGAAAAGAATGGTCTCGTTACCACTCTTTCGCAGCCAAACCTGACGGCACTCTCGGGCGAAACGGCGGATTTCCTCGCCGGCGGCGAGTTTCCGATCCTGACGAGCCAGGGCTTGGGCACGACTTCGGTCGAATACAAGAAATACGGCGTCAGCCTGGCCTATACGCCTACCGTGCTTTCGAATGGCCGGATATCGATCCGAGTACGCCCGGAAGTATCCGAGCTTTCGAGCCAGGGCGCAGTGACGATGAACAACTTCACCGTCCCTGCTCTCACTGTGCGCCGCGCCGAGACGACTGTGGAACTCGGCTCCGGCCAGAGCTTCATGATCGCCGGCCTGCTGAGCAACAACGCGCAGAACTCGATCGACAAGGCCCCCGGCCTTGGCGACGTGCCGATCCTGGGCAATCTGTTCAAGTCGACCGAATTCCGCAAGGGTCAAACCGAGCTGGTGATCGTGGTCACGCCTTATCTGGTGAACCCGGTCGATGCGAATGACATCAAGCTGCCGACGGACGGCCTCCGTGCGCCGACTGCGATCCAGCAATTGCTGGGTAATCTCGAAAATGACGGTGTGACCGGCGGCGTTCGTCCCAAGCCGACCTCGGTGGGCGAAGGCGCAAGCGCGCCCAAGCTCGGCCTCGACGATTACGACGACAAGGATCGCCCGCGCAACGGCCAGGCCGAACGCCGCGCCGAAGCCGACGTCGTTCCCGGCTTCAGCCTCAAGTGAGAAAGGTGAACACAATGCTCATCCGCATGACCAAACCCGTCGCCACGGCACTGGCTCTCACTCTGGGGCTTTCCCTTACTGCTTGCGCCAGCGAGCCCACCAACCGCTCGCTCGATTCGATCAAGCAGCCGGTGGTCGAACGGTCGAACTACACTTTCGACGTCAGCGCCGGTTCGGGTGGTCTGACCATTTCCGAACAGCAACGCCTGAGCGAATGGTTCAAGGCCATGGAACTGGGCTATGGCGATCGCGTCTCTATCGACGATCCGCTTGCCAGCACCGCCACGCGCGAGAAGATCGCCGAAATCGCGGCACGTTATGGCATTCTGGTGAGCGATGGCGCACCGGTTACCGAAGGCGTGGTTACGCCCGGTATGGCCCGCATCGTCGTCACTCGTTCCAAGGCCTCGGTGCCGGGCTGCCCGGACTGGGGTGGCCGGTCGACCACGAATTTCAACAACGGCACCAATGACGGTTTCGGTTGCGCGGTAAACAGCAACCTTGCCTCGATGGTGGCCGATCCGGAACATCTGATCCACGGCGCCAAGGGCACCGGCGAAACGGTGATCATGACGTCGAACAAGGCGATCGCCACCTATCGCGAGAAGAAGCCGACCGGTCAGGGCGGCCTCACGACCAACTCCACCAGCAGCGGCAGCGGAGGTAATTGAGCATGAACGCGCCCTGGAAAGCCGGAACGCCCAACGGACGTGACCCCTTCGCAGCCTTCGTTTGCGACGAGACCGCGCTGGATGTCCTGCGCCCCGTCGTCATCGAAATGGGCTGGCAACCCGAGAAGTGCGCCAAGGGCGGCCTGCGCAATGCAGTCCAGTCGCTCTCGGTCACGGCGAGCCCGAACATCCTGATGGTCGACCTGTCGGAAAGCGGCGATCCGCTGAACGACATCAACGCGCTGGCCGAAGTCTGCGAACCGGGCACGGTGGTGATCGCCATCGGGCAGGTCAACGACGTGCGCCTCTATCGCGATCTGCTGGCCAGCGGCATTCACGACTACCTGCTCAAGCCGCTTTCGTCGGGGCAGGTGCGCGATGCGCTGGTTCAGGCGCAGGCGGTATTTTCGTCACCCAAGGCGAGCGATGCAAATGCGGCCAAGCGCCACATCTCGACCGCTGTCGTGGGGACGCGCGGCGGGGTCGGCGCATCGACGCTGGTAACCTCGCTGGCCTGGCTGTTCGCGACAGAGCACAAGATGCCGACCGCGCTGCTGGACCTCGATGTCCATTTCGGCACCGGCGCGCTGACGCTCGACCTCGAGCCCGGCCGCGGCCTGACCGATGCGATCGACAATCCCAGCCGCATCGACGGACTGTTCATCGAACGCGCGATGATCCGCGCGAATGACAATCTCTCGATCCTCTCGGCAGAAGCGCCGATCAACTCCCCACTGATCACCGACGGCTCTGCCTTCGTGCAGCTGGAAGAGGAATTCCGTCACGCTTTCGAGATGACGGTGATCGATCTTCCGCGGAACATGTTGATCAACTTTCCGCATCTGCTCGCTGATGTGAACGTCGTCGTCCTGGCGACCGAACTGACGCTGGCTTCGGCGCGCGATGCGATCCGCATTCTTTCCTGGCTGAAGTCGAACGCGCCGCACGCCACTCCGGTGATCGTCGCCAACAAGATGCAGCAGGGCCTGGTGGAAATCAGCAAGCCGGATTTCGAAGCCTCGATCGAACGCAAGATCGACTTCGCCATCCCCTACGACCAGCGCGCCGCGGTCAATGCCGCCAAGCTCGGCCAGACCTTCGTCGACGCCAACCGCTCCAGCAAGGCGGCAGCCGTGGTGCGGGACGTGGCCAATGCGGTGATCGGCATGGGCGCTGAAGAAGCCGCGCTGCAGCACCATGAGGCAGGCGTCAAATCGTCGCTGCTCGGCAAGTTCGACCTCAAGTCGCTGATTGCCAAGAAGGGCAGCAAGAGGGCTGCCGAAGCGGTCGAATAAGAACATCGACCGGGGGTGGCACATCTACGCCGCCCCCGCGTCGCTTGAAGCAGGTTAGGAAGGCAGAGCCAGGCAATGAACATTCTGCAGATCGGGCTGTTCGTCTTCGCCATCACCAGTGTGCTGGGGCTGATCTATGCTGCCTTCGCTGGCCCTTCGGCGGCGAAGGAAAGTGCCCGACGTCTCCAGTCGGTGCGGTATCGCCACTCGGAAAGCACAGTCGACAAGGTCGAATCCCAGCTCAAGAAGGCCATTGCCGCGCGCAAGCCCAAGATGCACCGCATCGCCGGGTCCAGTTCGCGTATCGAGGCCCTTGCACTGCGCCTGCATCGCAGCGGCAAGAGCTGGACCGTCACTCAATATATTTATACGTCGGTCGGCATTGCGCTGGCCCTGGCGGTGATCGTCTATCTGAAGAGCGGAGCCCTGCTGCTGTCGCTGGGCATCGGCCTGCTGATCGGCGCCGGCCTGCCGCACATGGCGGTGAACTACTTCATCAAGAAGCGCACCAATTCCTTCAACTCCAAATTCCCCGACGCGCTCGAACTGCTGGTGCGCGGCCTTCGCTCGGGCCTTCCGGTGACCGAGACGCTGACGGTCGTCGCGAGCGAAATTCCGGGCCCGGTGGGCGAGGAATTCCGCGCGATCGTGGACCGGATCAAGGTTGGTCGCTCCATGGAGGAAGCGCTCCAGGTCACGGCCGACCGCCTTGGCACGCCCGAATTCCAGTTTTTCTGCATCACACTGGCAATCCAGCGCGAGACCGGCGGCAATCTGGCCGAAACGCTCTCCAACCTGTCGGACGTGCTGCGCAAGCGCGCCCAGATGAAGCTGAAGATCAGGGCGATGAGCTCTGAATCCAAGGCTTCCGCCTATATCGTGGGCGCCCTGCCCTTTCTGGTCTTCGCGATGATCTACTGGGTCAATCCGAACTATCTGAACGACTTCTTCGTCGACGAGCGCCTGATGGTCGCGGGTATCGGCGGCTTTATCTGGATGGGTATCGGCGCGTTGATCATGGCCAAGATGGTCAGCTTCGAAATCTGATCGGGAGGAAAAGAACATGATCGGCACACCTCCCGGACCCACACTCCTCGGCGTTGACGTCATTGCCGTCGGCAGCATTCTGGCCGGCGTTGCCGCGCTCGCCGCGATGATGGCGGTCTATGCCGCTATCACCGTGCGCGATCCGATGGCCCGCAGGGTGAAAACGCTCAATGCCCGGCGCGAAGAACTGAAGGCAGGCATCGTCACTGCCACGGCCAAGAAGCGCCAGAGCCTCGTCCGCAAGACCGAGACGACCGACCGCATGAAGGACGCCCTGACGGGGATGAAGGTCCTTCAGGACAGCCAGGTGAAGCAGATCCAGCAGAAGCTGGCCCAGGCGGGTTACCGCAACAAGGAATGGGCTGTCGCGGTGATCTTCGCGCGCATGGTCCTTCCGATCGTGCTGGGCGTTATCGCGGTGGTGCTCGTTTATTGGAGCAACACTTTCCCCGAATGGGGCAGCTTCAAGCGCTTCATGGCCTTCGCCGTAATGGTGATCGCAGGCTACAAGGCGCCGGACCTGTTCCTGAGCAACAAGATCTCCAAGCGTTCGCATGCCATCCGCAAGGGCCTGCCCGATGCGCTGGACCTGCTGGTCATCTGCGCGGAAGCGGGCCTGACCGTGGACGCCGCCTTTGCCCGCGTGGCAAAGGAGCTTGGCCGCGCCTATCCGGAACTGGGCGACGAGTTCATGCTCGCTTCGATCGAGCTGTCCTTCCTCACCGAACGCAGGATGGCTTTCGAGAACCTCGCTTATCGTGTCGATCTCGATTCGGTGCGCGGCGTGGTGACGACCATGATCCAGACCGAGCGCTACGGTACGCCTCTGGCTTCCTCGCTGCGTGTCTTGTCGGCCGAATTCCGCAACGAGCGCATGATGCGCGCGGAAGAAAAGGCTGCGCGCCTGCCCGCCATCATGACAGTTCCGCTGATCCTGTTCATCCTGCCGGTGCTGTTCATCGTGATCCTCGGTCCGGCTACCTGTGCCATCGGCGACACTTTCGCCAATCGGCCCGGCGGCGGCTGATCCGGTCAGGCCAGCACAGCAAAGCGCCATCAAAAAGGCCCCTTCCCGCCAGGCGGGAGGGGGCCTTTCGCTATTTCATGGAATAGGAACTGCCGTGCTCCGGCATTAGGCAAACGCGTCAGTCGTAATTGCCGCTGTCGATTCCTTCGGCATGCAGATCGCGCACTTCCTTCTTCAACCGCACCAGCAGCGCCTTGAAGCCCGCGATCTCCTCAGTCGTGAAATTGGCGAGTAACCGGCGTTCCATTTCGAGCGCGAGCGGCATGATCTCGCCATACATGCGCCGCCCTTCCTCGGTCAGCTCGAGCAGGTGGGAACGGCCATCCCTGGTATTGGGCTGGCGCCACGCAAGGCCTCGTTCCTCCAGATCCTTGCACGCCCGGTTGACGGCAACCTTGTCCATCAGCGTCATTGCCGTCAGTTCGCGCTGCGTCAGCGCCCCGGCATCGCCCAGCACTGCCATCACCCGCCATTCGGGAACTTTCAGCCCGAAACGGCTCCGATATTCGAGTGCAATGCGCCCGCTGACCGCATTCGACGTAACCGAAAGCATGTAAGGCAGGAAATCGGAGAGGGGCGATTGAACGTCCATATGGTTTTTATTGTAACGATTTTGCATTGCGAAATGCAAGTATCGAACGGTAACCCCGCCCGAAATGGCACAAACAAGCTGTCAGACGAATTCTGTCTAACGCTTTTGTGCTGGCAGTGCCCGGCCCAGAACGCGCCCTGCAACGGCATCGAGACGTGCGACAAGTGCGGGGTCCCGCTTTTCCGCCACAGTCACGATCGCGCCCTCCAGCGCTGTGTCGATCGGGCTTGCGCTGCGTTCCTTGGGCAGCAATCCGGCCAGGGCGGTAAGGGCAGCGCGCGCCTTGCCCGCATTGTCATGCATCACCCGCAGGACGTCTTCCACGTCCACTGCCTCGCCGCCTTCGCGCCAGCAATCGTAGTCAGTGACCATGGCAAGCAGGGCGTAAGGCAGCTCTGCCTCCCGCGCGAGGCGCGCTTCCGGAAGGGCGGTCATGCCGATCACATCCGCCCCCCAGGCGCGATACATGTGGCTTTCGGCGCGGGTGGAAAATTGCGGGCCTTCGATCGCTACGTAACAACCGCCCCGATGAACGATTGCCCCTGCCTTTTCCGCCGCATCGCCGACGAATGCGGACAGACGGGGACAGGTGGGATCGGCCAGGCTGACATGAGCGACAAGCCCTTCGCCGAAGAAGCTGCGTTCCCGCCCCAGCGTTCGGTCGATCATCTGGTCCACCACCACGAAGCCGCCCGGCGCATAATCCTCGCGCAGCGAACCGATGGCGGAGATAGACAGGATATCGGTCACCCCACAGCGCTTCAGCACGTCGATATTCGCGCGATAGTTGACCGCACCCGGAGCGATACGATGCCCGGCCCCGTGGCGGGCGAGGAAAGTGAAGCGGACATCGCCGATCCGCCCGGTGGTCACCGGTCCGGACGGCTCGCCAAAGCTGCTCCTCACGCTGATCTGCTGCGCTTCCTCGACCACTTCGGCGTCATAGAGGCCGGTTCCGCCGATAACGCCGATATGCCAGCTTGCAGTCATCCGTTCCTCAGCAATCCCGCCATGATGAAATCGATCAGATGCGCGCGATAGCGGTCGCGCAATTCCTCGGACAGGGCATCCTCTCCGAAGCAATAGCGCATGAACAGCCGCGCCGAGAAGAACCGGTCCACCGCGCCGGTCACGCTGAAATAGAAGAGCTGCGGATCGACCTGGCGGAACACGCCCGCCTCCACGCCTTCGCCGATCAGCCGGTCATAGGCCGAATAGATCGGACTGAGATAGGTATTGGCGATCCGCTGTGCCTCGACCGCCTCGCTCTCGCGGATCAGCCGCATCAGCAGGCGCTGGATGTAAGGCACATCGTAGAAGCGGTCCACCACGGCCGAGATATGGCGGCGCAGCTTGGTCTCGGGATCGTGATCCGAAGCCAGCAGCGCATCGACCGAGGCCAGCACGCTGGTCATGTCGCGGTCCAGCAGGGACTTCATCAGCCCCGCCTTGTTGCCGAAGTAATATTTCACCAGCGCCGAGTTGAGCCCCGAGCGGCGGCTGAGCTGCGCCAGCGAGATATCGACCGTATCGGTCTCGCGCATGATGGCAGAGGCGGTCGCGAGCAATTGCTCGCGCGCCTCCAGCGTGGTGTCCGGTGCTGCCGCCATGCCCTGCCCCCCGGCCTTGCCTTACTTCGGCTGCATCCGGATCGCGCCGTCGAGCCGAACGTGCTCGCCGTTGAAATAGCCGATCTCGATCATGGTCATCACCAGCGCGGCATATTCTTCCGGATGTCCCAAGCGCTTGGGGAACGGTACCTGCGCAGCCAGCGATTCCTGGGCCGCTTCCGGCAGACCGGCCAGCAGCGGGGTGCGGAAGATGCCCGGCAGGATCGTATTGACGCGAATGCCCTCGCTCATCAGGTCGCGCGCGATGGGCAGGGTCATGCCGACAATGCCGCCCTTCGACGCCGAATAGGCCGCCTGACCCATCTGGCCATCGACTGCCGCGACCGAGGCGGTGTTGACGATGGCCCCGCGCTCATTGTCCTCCAGCGGATCGAGCGTCATCATCCCCGCCGCCGCCTTGGCGATGCAGCGGAACGTGCCGACTGTGTTGACTTCCAGCGTCTTGGCGAAGGCCGCGATGGGGAAATGCGAGATTGCCCCCGTCTCGCGGTCGCGGCGGGTCGTCTTACCGATTGTGCCGATCCCGGCACAATTGACCAGCACGCGCTCCTGCCCATGGGCCGCGCGGGCCTTGGCAAAGCCGGCGTCGACGGATTCGTCCGACGTCACGTCAACCTGGCAGAAGATGCCGCCGATTTCAGCGGCGACCGATTCGCCCTTTTCCTGCTGCAGGTCGAACAGGGCGACCTTGGCCCCGCGCGCGGCAAGGGCGCGGGCCGTTGCCTCGCCAAGGCCGGAAGCACCGCCGGTAATCACGGCGGAAACGGTGTTGTCGATCTTCAAGCTAGCCTCCCTCGGGCCGGAATCGGCGGAAAATTAAGCGACCGGCTAAGCAGGTCGTCCGGCCCGGTCAAGCGGGCAGCTAAGCTGGCAAATATTTCGTCTCGATTGCAACTGTTGTGCGATTGCAACATTCGGGCAACGAATGCCGCAATGCAAAGTAATTTGAATTGAAACCAAACCGGGCTTCCCGCAGGTGGTAGGCAGCACACATGCTATTTCGTCGTCCGGACACGCTGCAATGGGGGCTGTCCGGACAACGTCTACTTCTAGCGCCCGGCGGGGAGCCGGGCCTGTAATGGGGACTGAATCTGTGAAAATCCAATCCCGTCTGAAGGGTGCTGCAGCACCTCTCGCGCTGTCCATCATGCTGGTGGCGCAGCCGGTCCTTGCCCAGGACGACACCGACACCTCGGACGATTCGGCAGAAGCCACTAGCGACGAACCGTCTGCTACGCCGATCATCGTCACCGGTTCGCGCATCCGCCGCGACGAGTTCAGCTCGGCTGCTCCTCTGACCGTGGTAGACCCTGCCATCGCCGTTAAGTCGGGCATGATCGATACGGCCTCCATGGTCCAGGGCTCGCCGATCGCGGCCGGCTCGAGCCAGGTGACGGCTGCGATCTCCAACAATTACGTCACCAACGGCGGTACCGGCACCGAGACGATCTCGCTGCGTGGCCTCGGCGCCGAGCGCACCCTGGTGCTGCTCAACGGCCGCCGCGCCGGCCCGGCCGGTACGCGCGGTGCGGTTTCCGCCTTCGACCTCAACGTACTGCCCCAGTCGATCGTTAAGAGCGTCGACATCCTCAAGGACGGCGCCTCGTCGATCTACGGTTCGGACGCCGTTGCCGGCGTGGTCAACCTGATCACCAAGACCGACACCAATGGCATCGAACTCGACCTGTTCGGTTCGGCTCCCTTCCAGTCGGGCGGCGAAACCTTCAATGCCTCGGCTACCTGGGGCAAGACCTTCGACCGCGGCCACATCCTGGTTTCGGCAAACTATTATCGCCGCAACGAACTCGCCCGCGGTGATCGCAAGTACCTGCAGTGCGAAGAGAACTACGTCTTCACTGACGAGACCTTCACCGAACGCGCCGATCTGGTCGATCCGCGCAGCGGCAAGTTCGCCTGCGGCGGTGACGAAAGCAACATCACCTGGGGCCACGTGTGGGCCTATGACTACTTCAACGACTTCGCCAATCCGCTGGACGATGAAGGTAACCCGATCAACGGTCCGCAGTTCGGCCAGCCCAACATCCCGGGCAGCGACGGCCGCACCGGCGTGTATCTGTTCCAGTACGACTATGACGGCACGCTGGCCAAGTTCCTGAAGCCGGTCCCCTCCCCGCTCTATGCGGGTCAGGCCGGCATTCCGGAAGGCTGGTTCATCGTCGGCGAAACGCCGGAAGATGCCCGCTTCCGCAACAACTATCACCCGCTGATGGACAACGACACGGTCATTCCGCAGACCGACCGCTACACCCTCTATGTCGACGGTTCGTATGAACTGACCGACTCGATCGAGGCCTATGGCGAGTTCATCTTCAGCAAGCGCAAGAACTATGTGAACGGTTCGGCCCAGCCCTACGTCTTCGGCTGGGGCGAAACGCTGGATTACATCTACGATGTGGACGGCGACGGCGTGATCGACCCGTCCGAACAGTTCTACATCCCCTATAACGCCAATGCCGAAGGCTGGACCGGTGCGGTGTTCTACAGCCCGACCGGCTACACCGACCAGAACGACAGCAAGGTTGAAGTCGACTATTACCGCGCCGTCCTCGGCCTGCGCGGCGATATCACGAGCAACTGGTCGTGGGACGTATACGGCCAGTGGTCGCGTTCGGACGGCAGCTACAGCAACCAGCAGCGCCTCAAGGACGCGCTGGCTCGCGGCGGCCGCCCCTGCCCTGCCAACTACGTGACTCCGATCAGCAAGAAGGCCTGCGTCGACGTCGAATGGTATACGGGCCGCGTGATGTACGGCGACTACACCGATGCCGAGCGTGACTTCATCATCGATTGGGAAACGGGCAACACCCGTTACGACCAGTGGTATGTGGAAGCGATCGTCACCGGCGATCTCTTCGAACTGCCGGCCGGCGCCGTCGGTATCGCCGCGGGCGTGAACTACCGCGAAGACTACATCAAGGATACGCCGGGCGCGATCACCCTTGCCAACAACGCCTTCCAGGCGCTGTCCTCGGGCATCACCTCCGGTTCGACCCAGACCAAGGAAGCCTTCGCGGAAATCAACGTGCCGATCCTGGCCGATGTTCCGCTGATCCAGTCGCTCGACTTCTCGGGTGCAGCTCGCATCACCAACGTGGAAGCGATCCGCGAATCCGATGGCGCGACGGACTCGCGTAACGGCAACTGGACCTACAAGCTGGGTCTGGACTGGGCAGTCAACGACTGGCTGCGTTTCCGTGGCACCTACGGTACGTCCTACCGTGCCCCGGCCCTGTTCGAGCAGTTCCTGGCCGACCAGAAGGGCGGCCTGAGCCAGCGCGATATCGATCCCTGCATCAACTGGGGCAACAACCTGGCCGATGGCGTTATCAGCCAGAGCTTTGCCGACAACTGCGCCGCGGACGGCGTTGCTCCGGACCACAATGGTTCGGGTTCCAGCGCCAACATCTACACTGGCGGCGGCTTCGGGCTTCTCGATCCCGAAACCTCGACTGCGTGGACGGCCAGCATGGTCCTGACGCCGAAGTTCGACTTCCTGCCGAACACCCAGTTCAGCCTGGCGGTCGATTACTTCGACATCGAAGTGAAGGGCGAAATCGCGCAGTTCGGCGCGGGCAACATTCTGGCGCAGTGCTATGCGTCGGAATTCTTCCCCAACGATCCGCTCTGCGACCTGTTTGCCCGCGTGGGTGACCTGGATCCCAGCGATCCGGACTACATCGAAGGCGACCAGAGCAACATCGCGTTCGTTCGTGACAGCTTCATCAACGTTGCGAGCCAGCAGAATCGCGGTGTCGACGTCACGTTCCGTGCGGTGCACGACTTCGCCGGTGACACGACCCTGACCTTCCAGAGCCAGATGACCTGGCAGACGAAGGACAGCGTCGCCCTGTTCGAAGGTTTCCCGGTGAACGACAATGGTGAAGCCGGCGAACCCAAGTGGGTCGGTGACTTCAACCTCACCCTCGACACCGGCCCGTGGAGCTTCTTCTACGGCGTCGACGTGATCGGCGGCACCGATGACACCGGCGACTGGCTGCGTGACAACGGCACCCTGTGCCCGACCTACGTTACGCTGGGCACTGTCTGTCTCGACCTGACGACCGATGCCACGTTCTACCACAACCTCTCGGTCACCCGGGAATTCGGCGATCACATTCGCGTGACCGCCGGTGTGTCGAACATCTTCAACACCACTCCGCCGCGTGTCTCGAGCATCGGCGGCAACGGAATCCAGAACTACGGCCAGGGCGTGCTCTACTCGCAGTACGACCTGATCGGTACTCGCGGCTTCCTGAACGTGAACGTGAAGTACTGATCCTCCCCGCCAGGGAAGGACAAAGAGGGGCGGCAGGTGACAAACCTGCCGCCCTTCCTCTATCCAGCTTCCACGAAGTCACCTGAAAGCAAGCGCCGGAAACAAGCATGGTCCGTATTCGCCTGAAGTCCGACACTCTCGACGAAGAGAACCTCAAGTTCGAGCAGGTCCGCCTGCCTGAGCCGCTGTTTCTCAACAGTGTGCCCAAGTCCGGGTCGCACCTGCTGCGCAACATCATGCGCATGTTCGTTCCGGTGGAGGACCACTACAAGAAACAGTTCATCCAGTGGGGCAATATGCAGCAGCACCTCACGGCCTTCGAGCCCGAGCGCAAGATGCTGAGCTGGGGCCACCTGCTGTTTTCGGATGCATCGGCGGTAGAAACTTCCAACGTCCGCAAGATCGTTCTGGTACGCGATCCCTATACCTGGGTGCTGGCGCGCGCGCGCTTCTTCCTCTCCGAGGAGTTCGGCGACAATTCCATGCTGGTGAAGAACCAGGAACTGTCAGTCGATGCACTGATCACGCTGATGATCTTCGGCGTGCACCAGAAGACCATGGGCCTGCGTGAGATGTATACTCATAATGCCGTCAGTTGGATCGGCGCGGGTTGCACCCTGATCCGTTACGAGGATATCATCGCCGCGTTGAAGGACCTTGAAGGAACTGCGGCGGAAAGCTTCTTCATGGGCCTGTTCGAGTCCTGCGGCCTTGCCAGCGTGCCCGACGACTGGCGCGAGCGCGTACGGATCGGCTCCGACCGCAAGCAAAGCTCCACTGCCAGCGAGAACCTCTCGATCGCCAGCAGTGCCATTCCCAAGGTGCTTGGCGAAAAGCACCGCAAGCTGGTGGACTATGCCGCCCCCGGCCTGCGCGAGTTGCTCGGCTACGCCTGAACGAAAACGGCCCCCTGCTCGGTAGAGAGGGGGCCGTCTGGTATCAGCTTACGGCGATGCTCAGCGCGCCGTCGCCTTCGTCCACGTTGACAGTCGAACCGTCGGGGATTTCGCCGGCGAGCAGCTTCTCCGCCAGCGGGTCCTGCAGGTAACGCTGCACCGCTCGCTTGAGCGGCCTTGCGCCATAGACCGGATCGTAACCCACCCGGCCCAGCCAGCGCCGCGCCGCCTCGGTGAGGTTGAGCGCGATCTTGCGGTCCTTCAGCAGCTTCTGCACCCGGCCGACCTGGATATCGACGATCGGTTCCATATTCGCCTGGCTGAGGCGGTGGAACAGGATGATCTCGTCCAGACGGTTGAGGAATTCGGGGCGGAAATGCGCCCGCACCACTTCCATCACCTGCGGTTCGACCGCGGACACATCCTGCCCGTCGTCCATGTTCGCCAGATACTGGCTGCCCAGATTGCTCGTGAGGATGATCAGTGTGTTGGAGAAATCCACCACGCGGCCCTGCCCGTCGGTCAGGCGGCCATCGTCCAGCACCTGCAACAGCACGTTGAACACATCGGGATGCGCCTTCTCCACCTCGTCGAACAGCACGACCTGATAGGGCCTACGCCGCACGGCTTCGGTCAGCACGCCGCCTTCCTCATAGCCGACATAACCCGGAGGGGCACCGATCAGGCGGGCAACGGCGTGCTTTTCCATGAACTCCGACATGTCGATGCGCACCATCGCGCTGTCATCGTCGAACAGGAATTCGGCCAGCGCCTTGGTCAGCTCGGTCTTGCCCACGCCCGTGGGGCCGAGGAACAGGAAGCTGCCCAGCGGCCGGTTCGGGTCCTGCAGGCCGGCGCGCGCGCGGCGCACCGCCTTGGACACGGCCTCGACCGCCTGTGCCTGCCCGATCACGCGCTTGCCGATCACCTGCTCCATCTGGAGCAGCTTCTCGCGTTCGCCTTCCATCATCTTGTCGACCGGCACGCCGGTCCACTTGCTGACGACGGCAGCGATATCGTCCTCGGTCACTTCCTCGCGCAGCAGGGCGTTCTCTGACTGGGACTGGGCCTCGGCCAGCTTCTTCTCCAGCTCGGGGATGCGGCCATAGGAAAGCTCGCCCGCCCGGGCGAGATCGCCCTGGCGCTGAGCCTGTTCCAGTTCCAGCCGGGCAGCGTCCAGCTCTTCCTTGATCTTGCCTTCGGCAGCGATCTTGTCGCGCTCGTTCTGCCAGCGGGTAGTCAGCTCGCTCGACTGCTGTTCGAGATTGGCCAGTTCCTCCCGCAGGGCATCCAGCCGATCCTTGGAAGCGGCATCCGTCTCCTTGGAAAGGGCCATTTCCTCGATCTTGAGCTGGATGATCTTGCGGTCCAGCTTCTCGATTTCCTCGGGCTTGCTTTCCACTTCCATGCGGATGCGGCTGGCAGCCTCGTCCATCAAATCGATCGCCTTGTCCGGCAGGAAACGGTTGGTGATGTAGCGGTTGGACAGGGTTGCAGACGCCACGATCGCACCATCGGTGATGCGCACGCCGTGGTGCAGCTCGTACTTTTCCTTCAGCCCGCGCAGGATGCTGATCGTATCCTCCACGGTCGGCTCGTCCACGAAGACTGGCTGGAAGCGGCGCTGCAGGGCGGCGTCCTTCTCGACATATTTCTGATATTCGTCGAGCGTGGTCGCGCCGATGCAATGCAGCTCGCCGCGCGCAAGGGCGGGCTTGAGCAAATTGCCGGCGTCCATTGAGCCTTCGGAAGCGCCGGCACCGATCAGCGTGTGCATCTCGTCGATGAACAGGATGATGTCGCCTTCCGCGCCCTTCACTTCGTCGAGCACGGCTTTCAACCGTTCCTCGAACTCGCCGCGATATTTCGCACCCGCGATCAGCGCGCCCATGTCGAGCGCCATCAGCTTGCGGTCCTTCAGGCTGTCCGGCACGTCGCCATTGGCGATGCGCAGGGCAAGGCCCTCGGCAATCGCCGTCTTGCCGACGCCGGGATCGCCGATCAGCACGGGGTTGTTCTTGGTACGCCGGGCAAGGATCTGCACAGTGCGGCGGATTTCCTCGTCGCGGCCGATCACCGGGTCGAGCTTGCCGGCCCGCGCGGCCTCGGTCAGGTCGCGAGCGTATTTCTTCATCGCGTCATAGCTTTCTTCGGCACCCGAGGAATGCGCGGCGCGGCCGCCGGTCACTTCCTGGATCGCCGCTTCCAGCGCCTTGGCATCGACATTGGCCGCCTTGAGGGCCTGCCCCGCCGCCGTGGTCGTCGCCAGCGCGATGGCCTGCACGATGCGCTGCACCGGCACGAAACTGTCGCCCGCCTTGGCGGCAAGCTGCTCGGCCTGGTCGAGAATACGCACAGTGTCATTGTCGAGGCCCGGCGTCGCCTGCGCCCCGCTGCCGGAGACAGAGGCGATCTTGGCCAGCGCCTTGTCCACTTCGGCAGTGGCGATAGTCGCGTTGCCGCCCGCACGCTGGATCAGCTGCGCGGCCATGCCTTCGCTATCTTCGAGCAGTGCCTTCAGCAGATGTTCGGGCGCGATCCGCTGATGGCTCATGCGGATGGCGACGGTCTGTGCGCTCTGCAGGAAACCCTTGGCGCGATCGGTGAATTTTTCGAGATTCATGGGGTGCCCTCAATACCTTTCCGCCTGGATATGGTGTTGCACTTTGGCAACACAAGCCCTCGTCCCGGTTTTTTGTCAGCCCGTGTGCCTGCCCCATATGGGGAGGTGTTACACATGTTACAGACCCGTCGCGCAAAAATTCGCGGCCCTCACTGATGCGTGTCAAATCAGGCGAATAGCGGCCGGAAACGGGGCAGGCTCATGGGCCATTGTCTAGACCGGGCGAGGCCGTGTAGGAAAGTTTCAAATGATAATGCGCTGCCGGAAAGGCTGCGCCCGCTCAGGGGAGAACGGGTATGAAGCGGTGGCTCGCGCGGATCGGCTGGGGCGTGCTTGCGCTGCTTGCCTGTGTCTTCATCGGCCTCGCCACCTGGGAACCCTTTGCCGCCAGCCCTTCGAAAGCGCCGACTGGCAAGACCTATCGCGCCGAGATCGTTCGCGACGAATGGGGCGTGCCACATATCCATGGCAAGCGCGACGCGGATGTCGCCTTCGGCATCGCCATGGCCCATGCGGAGGACGATTTCTCCACCTTGCAGGATGTGATCGCGATGACGCGCGGCCGCTATGGCGCGGTAATCGGCCAAGAGGGCGCGGCAGTGGACTTCGCCTATCACCTGATCGACGCGCGCGGCACGGCGGAGCGGGAATATGGCAAGCTGCCCGCCGATATCCGCGCGCTGCTGGATGCCTATGCGACCGGGCTCAACACCTATGCCAAGGCCCATCCGCGCGAAGTGAAGCTGGGCAAACTCTTCCCGGTGGACGGGCTGGATATCGCCACCGGCTTTGCCCTGCGCCAGCCTTTCTTCTTCGGGCTGGACCGGGTCATCGCCCCGCTGGCCGAAGGCGAAGACCCGGCAGTGGATTTCGGCCCGGTGTTCGATGCCACAAAGCCCGGCAATCCGCCGCCACCCACGCCGCTGGGCGAAGGATCGGACGACAATGGCTCCAACGCCTTCGCCATCGCCCCTTCGCGCACGGGAGACGGCACCACCCGGCTGGTCTCCAACACTCACCAACCCTGGCGCGGGCCGGTGGCGTGGTACGAACTGGTAGTCCAGAGCGACGAGGGCTGGCACTATGCGGGGGCGACTTTCCCCGGCGCGCCCTTCCCCCTGCTGGGCCATAATGAAACGCTGGGCTGGACCAACACGGTCAATCGCCCGGACATCATCGATGCCTATCGATTGGTGCTCGATCCCAGCGGCACGAAATACCGGCTCGATGGCAAGTGGCACGATCTGGAACGCCGGGACATCCTCCTGCCGGTCAAGCTCGGCCCGATCACCCTGCCCATCCGCCGCACTGTTTGGCGCAGCGAGCATGGGCCGGTGGTCAAAGGCCCCAAGGGCGCCTTCGCCATCCGCTATGGCGGTATGGGCGGGATCGGCCAGCTGGAGGAATATTTCCGGCTCAACAAGGCCCGCGACTATGCCGAATGGCGTGCCGCACTAGCCATGCAGGCAGTGCCGTCGACCAATTTCATTTATGCCGATGCGGCGGGCAATATCGCCTATCACTACAACGCCGCCATCCCGGAACGGATTTCCGGTCCGGACTGGCGCCGTGTGCTGCCGGGCGACCGGTCGGACCTGATCTGGCGCAGCATGGCGCCGTTCGAGAAGATCCCCTTCTATCTCAACCCGGCATCGGGCTTCCTGTGGAATGCCAACAACACACCCTTCGCCGCTGCCGGGCCGAGCGACCTTTCGCCCGCCAGCGTTCCGCCCGAATATGGCGTGGAACTGACCATGACCAACCGCGCCCGCCGCGCGCAGAAGCTGTTTGCGCAGATCGAAGGCCCGATCGGCCTCCCCGCGCTGGAGCGGATCAAATACGACACCGGCTGGGAGCGCGCGGGCTATGTCGCCCAGATGCTGGACGGGATTGCCGCGTTGGACGTCTCCGACGATCCACTGCTGGTAAAAGCGCAGAAGCTGCTGGGCGAATGGGACTATACGTCCGATGGCAGGGGCCGCGCCGACGCACTGGCCGGCCTGATCCTCAATGAAGCGAGCCGTTCGGATTACAACAACACGCCCCTGCCCGAACCACGCGCCCATCTGGCCTTTGCCGCGCATCACATGATGGAGCATTTCGGTCGGCTGGACCCACCGCTCGGCGAGTTCCTGCGCCTGCGCCAGGGAAAAACCGACCTGCCTTACGATGGCGGCAGCGACACCCTGCGCGCCGCCACAAATTTCGATCTTGCCCCCGATGGCCACGCCTCGGTGAAGCATGGCGACAGCTTCATCATGTTCGTGGAATGGGGCAGGGACGGCAAGGTCCGCTCCACGTCCGTCATGCCCTTCGGCAGCGCCACAACCCGGCCGGACAGCCCGCATTACACCGATCAATCCGCGCTGTTCGTGGCCAAAAAGCGCAAGCCGGTTTGGTTCGAACGCGCCGATGCGTTGAAACATGCCGTTCGTCGATATGAAGTGACGGGCGGCTGAGCAGGCGTTAGGCCAGCTGGATAGTTTCGAAGGTTTCCATCTTCCCCATCGCGAGGAAGCGGAAGCCCGCCGCATATCAAGGGACTGACCATGCGCCGCAAATTCGCCCCCCTCTTCCTCACGCTTACGGCCTCGCTGGCGCTGGCGTCCTGCGCAGGCGCGCAGTCGTCGCAGGCTTCGCTCAAAAGCGCGCCTGCCGCCCAGCCCGCGCCGCTGGCCGGGCTCGTCCAGCAGGTCGACATTCCCTATGAGAGCTTCACTCTGCCCAACGGGCTGACCACTATCGTCCACACGGACCGCAAAGCCCCGATTGTAGGCGTGACGATCTATTACCGCGTGGGATCGAAGCATGAGCCGCGCGGCCGCACCGGCTTTGCCCATCTGTTCGAGCATCTGATGTTCGGTGGATCGGAGAATGTCGAGAATTTCGACATCCCACTGGAGGCAGCCGGTTCCACTTCCACCAACGGTTCCACCTGGTTCGACCGCACGAACTATATCGAAACCGTCCCCACTGGCGCGCTGGACCTCGCCCTGTTCATGGAAAGCGACCGCATGGGCCATCTGCTCGGGGCGGTGACGCAGGACAAGCTCGATAAGCAGCGCGGCGTGGTCCAGAACGAGAAGCGGCAGGGCGACAACCAGCCCTATGGCCTGGTGGACTATGCGCTGAACGAGGGGCTGCTGCCGGTTGGCCATCCCTATCGCCACTCCACCATCGGTTCGATGGCAGACCTCGACGCGGCCAGCATCACCGATGTCCGCAAGTGGTTCACTGACAGTTACGGGCCGAACAATGTCGTGCTCGTCCTGTCGGGCGATATCGATGTGGCGACCGCGCGGCCCAAGGTGGAAAAGTGGTTCGGCGACATCCCGCGCGGGCCGGACATCGCCAAGATCGCCGCTGAACCCGTTACCCTCGCCGCGCCGGTCACTCGCGAGATGACCGATCAGGTGCCGGTAACGCGCATCTATCGTGCATGGACGGGTCCTGCGCTGACCAGCGCGGATGCCGTGCCGCTGGCCATCGGCATGCATGTGCTGGGCGGCCTTGCCAGTTCCCGTCTCGACAATGCGCTGGTGCGCGATGAACAACTGGCCGTGCGAGTTTCGGCCGCTGCCCAGCAATTCGAGCAGCTGAGCTTCCTGCAGGTGGAAATGGACGTGAAGCCCGGCGTGGACCGGGCGCAGGCCGAAAAGCGCCTGGACGAGATCATCGCAGAGCTTGTCGCCAAGGGGCCGACGCAGGACGAATTGCAACGCGCCGCCACGCAGACGGTATCCGCCCAGATCGGCGCGCTGGAAGTGGTCGGCGGCTTTTCCGGCAAAGGCGCCACGCTGGCCGAAGGGCTGCTCTATGCGGGCGATCCGGCCAACTACAAGCGCGAGCTTCAACGCATGGCCGCGCTGACGCCTGCCGAGGTCCAGCAGGCCATGCAGCGCTGGCTCACTCGCCCCTCCTATCGCCTGGCCGTGGTGCCTGGCGAGCGGACCGACGACGGCGCCTCGATGGGCGGCTGGGGCGATGAAGGTACGACCCCCGCGCCTGCGCCCGATGCCAGGCAGCCGGTACCCGACGTGCCGCGCAGTGCCCCGCGCGAATATCCCCCCGTGGCCGATGTCGGCGAACTGACCTTCCCCGGAGTGGAGCGGGCGAAGCTGGATAACGGCATCACCGTCACCCTCGCCCGCCGCACGGCCATTCCCAAGGTTTCGGTCCACCTATCCTTCGACGCGGGCTTCGCTGCAGACGGCACGGAAGCGGCAGGCACTCAGTCGCTGATGATGGACCTGCTGGAAGAAGGCACCACCACCCGCAGTGCCGTGCAGATCGCGGAAGAGCAGGAACGGCTGGGCGCCTCCATCGGCACCGGGTCGGACCTCGACAGCAGTTCGGTCTCGCTCACCGCACTCACCGCCAATCTCACGCCCTCGCTCGAGCTGATGGCGGATATGGTGCGCAACCCCGCCTTCAAGCCGGAAGACGTCGCCCGCGTGAAGGACCAGCGGCTGGCCGATATCGCGCAGGAGAAGGCATCGCCCTTCGGCCTTGCCACCCGCGCCTTGCGGCCGATCCTCTACGGTCCGGCCCATCCCTATGGAACGGTCGGCGGCCTGGGCGAGGAAAGCGTGATTTCCGCGCTCACGCCCGAGGCGATTTCGGCCGAGCATCGCCGCTGGCTGCGGCCGGACCTCGCCAGCATCACTGTGGTAGGCGACATCACCATGGATAAGCTGCTGCCTCAGCTCAACGCCACCTTCGGCCACTGGCCGGGTATCCGTTCCATGCCCCCGCGCAAGGATCTGACCGTCGCCACGCCCGCGCCCAAGCGCAGGCTGGTGGTGATCGACCGGCCCAACTCGCCGCAATCGGTGCTGGTCTTCGGCCGTCTGCTGCCGCTGACCGGCAAGCAGCAGGGGCAGGAGGCGCTGGACCTCGCCAACGAAGTGATCGGCGACGGCTTCCTCTCCCGCCTCAATCTCGACCTGCGCGAGGACAAGGGCTGGAGCTATGGCGTGGGCAGCCAGATCATGCGCAACCAGGGGCCTGAGGCTTTGCTGGTCTACACGCAGGTCCAGTCCGACAAGACAGCGGATTCGATCCGCCTGATCCTAAACAACATGGCCGCTTTCCCCGGCAGCCGCCCGGTGGAAGACGCCGAATTCCAGCGGGTAACCGATGGCAATATCCGCGGCATGCCCAACCGGTATCAGACCAATGGCCAAGTGCTGGGCGCACTGGTTACCAATGCCCAGTTCGGCCGCCCGGACGATTATCAGGTGCAGCTGCCCGAAATCTATCGCTCTGTGACCAAGGAAGCGATTGACGCGGCAGCGCGGCAATATCTCCTGCCCGACGATCTGGCGATCATTGTGGTGGGGGACCGCAAGGTGATAGATCAGCAGCTTGCAGGGCTGGACATGCCCGTTGAATATGCCGATACTGACAACAATGTAAGTGAGGCGGAATAAGCCCGCCGCTTGCCCCCTTTCGAGAGGAGAACACCATGTCCGTTGCCGGTACCTATGAATGCCTGACCAAGACCCCGATGGGCGACCAGACCAGCACCTTCACTGTCGTCCCTTCCGATGACGGCGCCAGCTTCACCGGCCTCAACGCCGGCCCGCTCGGCTCGCTGGAAGTCAAGGAAGGCAAGATCGACGGCAACACGCTGACCTGGAAGATGGACATGACCGTGCCCATGCCCCTCACCCTGGAAGCCACTGCCACGATCGACGGCGACACGCTGACCGGCACCGTCAATGCCGGTGCCTTCGGCGCCATGCCGATGACGGGCTCCCGCAAGGGCTGAGTTCGGCAGCACCTGAACGCAAAAAGGGCGCCGGAGCGATCCGGCGCCCTTTTTCATTGGTCGGCAGATTATTGCAGGGGGGCCGACGGCTCACCAGCCTTTGCCCGCAGGTCGATCATCCTGTCGCGATCATAGGTCATGACGCCCGGAATCGGCTCCACGCGATTGATCTCGGCCTTCATCCAGTTGGGCAAATCCGGCACGGGCACAAATTCCGCTGGCACAAGCATATCTGCTGGCAGGCGAGAATCATGTGCATTCTCATCCACCTGCCCGATGATCATCGTTGTGCGAACGAGAAGATCGTCCTGATCGACATCCTCAGCAACGGGTTGCGGGTCTTCCAGAAGCACTCCCTGTGCATCAAGGTTCCCGGGCTTATAACGCAAGGTCGTGATCTTGCCCGGTGCAACATCAAACTTCACCGTCCCCATGCAGGCGCAGGCGCCAACGCCAAGGGTCAGGCTGCCATAATAGACATATTCGCCGGGTGGCACTTCCTGAAGGTAAAGCGAAACATCGTCGCTCTTGGCGAAGCGGTTGAGTGGCCCCAGCGAAATCATTCTGGACAATTCCAACGATGGCCAGTCCATTGATTTCAGGGTCGGCTCTTCCGGTTCAGAACGTGGCTTTATGGCGTTGGGCGCAGGTTTGTAGGCCGCCACACTGCGTTCCCACTGTGCATGTTTCTTGACCCAGTCCTGATGCTCTTTGGCAAACGCCTCATCGCGCGCCTTCGTATCCTGCTCTCGCTCTTCCTCCGTCGGAGCCTGAAAGAAGGTGACGGCCACCGGGCTCAGAGTCTCGACAAGAATGTAACCCTTCATCGGATCAAAGGTCACATTGGGTTTGTCCTTGACGATGCGGGTATTCCACTCCTCTTCCTTGGCATAAGCGGGATGAGCCGCCCCAAGGGCTGCCGACGTAAGCGCCAGCGCTATCAGTGCAGCCCGCTTCACAGCCCAAGCCCCTTGGCCTGCGGTTTCGGCCCTGATGCCACCTTTGCCTGCTGGGCGAGCTTTTCCTGCCGTTCCTTTTCCGGAACGTCTGAATTGCCTTCTTCGAAATTGAAGTTCACCCACAATTCCTTGGACAGGCCATAGCGTTCATACCCCTTGAAGAACATGCAGCGGCGCATGTTGACACGGCGCTTGCGGCGTTCTTCCGCCGAACCGTAAATCGCACTTGCGATGGCGCCGCCAATCGCACCGCCAATGGCCCCGCCAAGGCCATACATCGCCGTCGTCGACGCATCGGGATAATAGTTGCCGCCATAGAGACCGCGGGAGAACCCGTCGCACTGGCGCAGATCGGACAGCGCCTCTTTGAAGGGCGTGCCGGGACGATTGAAATAATAGTATTTCTGATAATTCTTGATGGTGTCCGCGCTCTCCGCGAAGGCAAGCTCGGGCATCTCGATCTCAGCCGGGTCCGGCATCCAATCCTGCCAGTCCTCATCGCTGCGTTGCTCGACCGAAGCCGCTTCGCCCCCGTCCTCCTGCGCCACAACCGGTGCCGCAGCGACAAATGTCGCCGCCGCAATTGTCCACCCCCATCTCATTCGCAGATCCCCCACTGAAAAGTCGGGGCTAATTTCCTCAAGCGGCATGCACAAGGTAAGTCCGCTCCGCAGTAATACTTAATCAGATTTCCGAAATAAGTTCAGGCAGTCACGTTCGTCAAAAATTCAGGCCAAAACGCCCGCACTCAACAAAGCCTGGCGCGTCAAAAATGCCCCCGCATCGCCTGATATGCCGCCGCAGCTACAGTATTCGCCAGATTGAGCGAACGGATCTTGTCGGAGCGCATGGGCAAATGGAACTGGCGACCGGGGAAGGCACGCCAGATTGCCTCGGGGATGCCCTTGGTCTCCTGCCCGAAGACAAGGATGGCATCCTCCGGATAGTCGGCGTCGTAGAACGAGCTTGAGCCATGCTCCTCGAACAGGAACATCTGCTCCGCGCGCGGCTGTCGTTCGGCCACGAAGGCATCCCAGCTGGGAAACTCGGCCAGCCGCACATGGGGCCAGTAATCGAGACCAGACCGCTTCACCCGCGTATCGGAAATCTCGAAGCCCAGCGGATGGATCAGCACCAGTTCGGCGCCGAGCGCCACGCAGGTGCGCCCCACCGCGCCGGTATTGCCCGGAATCTCCGGCTGGACGAGGACGATGCTCAGCGGCATCGCCCGCTCCCAGAGAGGCTGCTCACCCCAGCTTCTTCTTCAGCAGCTCGTTCACCACCTGCGGGTTGGCCTTGCCCTGCATGGCCTTCATCGTCTGGCCCACGAAGAAGCCGAACAGGGCTTCCTTGCCGCCCTTGTACTGCTCCACCTTGTCGCCATTGGCGGCCAGCACAGCGTCCACGGCGGCCTCGATGGCGCCAGTATCGCTTTCCTGCTTGAGGCCTTCCCGCTCCACGATGGCGGCCGCGCCGTCGCCCGTTTCCAGCATCTTTTCGAGGACCTGCTTGGCGATCGAGCCGGAGATGGTGCCGTCTGCGATCAGCGCCAGCAGTTCCGCCCCGTCCTCAGGCGAAACCGGGCTCTCGCCAAGGCTCTTGCCCAGCTTGTTGAGCGCGCCGAACAATTCGGAAATCAGCCAGTTCGAAGCCTGCTTGGCAAGGTCCGCTTCCGGCTTGTTCGCCTTGGCTGCGGCTGCGGCGACGAGTGCTTCGAACCACCGCGCCGTTTCCACATCGGCGGTCAGCACGCCCGCGGCATAGGCAGACAACCCCAGCGCCGTTTCATAGCGATGCCGCTTGGCATCGGGCAGTTCTGGCAGAGAGGCGCGGCATTCCTCCAGGAATGCATCGTCCAGTTCCAGCGGCAACAGATCCGGATCGGGGAAATAGCGGTAATCATGCGCGTCTTCCTTGCTGCGCATGGACCGGGTGGTGTTCTTGTCCGGATCATAGAGCCGGGTTTCCTGCACCACCGTGCCGCCGCTCTCGATCAGATCGACCTGACGACGCGCCTCGCTTTCGACCACGGCCATCACGAAGCGGACCGAATTGACGTTCTTGGTTTCAGTGCGCGTGCCGAAGGGCTCGCCGGGCTTGCGCACCGAAACGTTCACGTCCGCGCGCATCGAGCCCTGATCCATATTGCCGTCGCACGAGCCGACATAGCGCAGGATCGAGCGTAGCTTGGCAAGGTATGCCCCCGCTTCGGCCGGGCTGCGCATATCCGGGCGGCTGACGATTTCCATCAGGGCCACGCCCGAGCGGTTCAAATCGACATAGGACATGGTTGGATGCTGATCGTGCATCAGCTTGCCCGCGTCCTGTTCCACATGGATACGCTCGATCCCGATGGTCTTGGTGCTGCCTTCCGGATCCTTGTCGTCGAGGATCACTTCAAGGCTGCCTTCACCCACCAGCGGATGATAGAGCTGGCTGATCTGATAGCCCTGCGGAAGATCGGCGTAGAAGTAGTTCTTGCGGTCGAACCGGCTCCACTTGTTGATCTGGGCGTTGATCGCCATCCCGGTGCGCACCGCCTGACGGATGCATTCGCGGTTCGGCACGGGCAGCATGCCGGGCATGGCCGCATCGACCAGCGACACCTGGCTGTTAGGCTCCGCGCCGAAAGCCGTGGCCGCGCCCGAGAACAGCTTGGAATGGGAAGTTACCTGCGCATGGACTTCGAGGCCGATCACGACCTCCCATTCGCCCGTTGCGCCCTGAATGCGATAGTTCGTCATGGAGATGCCGATAGGCAACTTGCATCGGCATGGAAAGTGTGGAGTTTGATCCGGAAATACAGCTCGGCCTTGTCCCTGCCCCCAAGGCGACATCGAGACACTGCAAGCAGCCTCGCCGTCCGTTTCCAACGACGGTACGAATCGGAGGAACAGGCGTTGGCATTCCAGGGAAACGTTGACAGTGAGCACCCCTCACTGGCGAAGCCGCCTGAACGCAAGTCGGGTCGCAGCCATGTCGAAGCGCTCGACGGCCTGAGAGGCATTGCCGCAATCGCCGTCATGCTGGGCCATGCGAATGTGGGCAATTCGCACTCTTTTCTCGCCGTGGATTTCTTCTTTTGCCTCAGCGGCTTCGTCATCGGGATGGCTTACGAGAACCGGTTGCGGCAGGGCCTGGGCGTCAGGCGGTACATGGTCTGGCGGTGGCTGCGGGTTTATCCGATGCTCCTCCTCGGGCTGCTGTTCGGCCTGCTGTTATGGCGTCTCAATCCCGAAGCTGCTGAACTGGCCAGTTTCGCCCAGGCCGCTTTCGCGATGTCAGCGATCACCCATGCCGGCTTTATCCCCTTCTTCGGACAGAGCGTGGCCTTCCCGCTGAACAATGTTCAGTGGTCGATCCTCTACGAATTGTTGGCGAACCTGATCCACGCCCTGCTGGTCAAGATCCTGTCGAACCGCCTGCTCTTCATCCTGATTGCCCTTTCCGGCGCCCATCTTGCCATCCGGGCATTGATGGTCGGATCGCTGAACTGGGGGTTCGATACGCGCAATATCGATATCGCGGTGGTCCGGACGCTGTTCAGCTTCTTTACCGGCCTCGCGCTGTTCCGCTTTCGCGAACGCATTGTCTCGATCATGCCCCGGATCGGGTTCTGGTGGCTCGCGCTGGCATTGTTGCTGCCGGCTTCGGTCCATTCGATCGAGCGGCCCTTCGCCTGGCTCGAACCGATGCGTCAGCTCGTGACGGTCATGGCGTTCAACCCGATTATCATTGCCCTAGCGCTGAACAGCGGCGGCAAGGGCATGATCGTCCGCTGGCTGGGCGCGCTTTCCTTTCCGCTCTATGCGGTTCACCTGCCGCTGGTCTACGGGGCGTACACGATCCTGTCCGCCACCTATTCCGGCTTCATGCTCAAGGGAGTGATGCTGCTGGCCTGCGGGCCGGTAGTGGTGCTGGCATTGCTGCTCGGGCTCTATGTCGATCTGCCGCTCAATCGGCTTCGACGCAGAATTTTCGAATGAACCCGGGCGATCACTCGCCCGAGTTCATTCCGTATTGCCTGTTACCACCACTTCTCCGGCTTGGCCGCAAAGCCAGCGCGCTGCTCGATCGCCAGGCCAGCATTCAGCACGCCCTGTTCGTCAAAGGCCTTGCCGATCAGCTGAAGGCCCAGCGGCAGGCCTTCGCTGTTTAGCCCGACCGGAACCGACATGGCCGGCAGGCCCGCCAGCGAGGCAGGAACCGAGAACACGTCATTCAGGTACATGGCCAGCGGATCGTCCAGCTTGTCGCCCAGCGGGAAGCTGGCGGTGGGCGTGGTCGGCGCCAGGATCACGTCGCATTGCGTGAAGGCGTTCTTGAAATCCTGGCTGATCAGCGTGCGGACCTTCTGCGCCTGCGTGTAATAGGCGTCATAGAAGCCGGCGCTCAGCACATAGGTGCCGATCAGGATGCGGCGCTTCACCTCGTCGCCGAAACCGGCAGCGCGAGTGGCGGCATACATGTCCTGCAGGCCGGCACCATCGGGCAGATCGCGCAGGCCATACCGCACGCCGTCATAACGGGCGAGGTTGGACGAGGCTTCCGCCGGGGCGATGATGTAATAGGTCGGCAGGGCATATTTGGTGTGCGGCAGGGAGATATCGACGATCTCGGCGCCCGCATCCTTCAGCCAGGCGATGCCATCGTCCCAGCTCTTGGCCACTTCGGCGTCCATCCCATCCATGCGATATTCGCGCGGGATGCCCACCTTCTTGCCACGCAGGTTCGAATCCAGCCCTGTCTCCCACTCCGGCACCGGCAGGTCGAGGCTGGTCGCGTCCTTGGGATCGAAACCCGCCATCGCCTCCAGCATGATCGCACAGTCACGCACGTCGCGCGCCATCGGGCCTGCCTGATCGAGCGAACTGGCGAAGGCCACGATACCCCAGCGGCTGCAACGGCCATAGGTCGGCTTGATGCCCGAAATACCGGTGAAGGCAGCGGGCTGGCGGATCGAGCCGCCCGTGTCCGTGCCGGTAGCCGCCGGAGCGAGCCGCGCGGACACCGCTGCGCTGGAACCGCCCGAGGACCCGCCCGGCGCGAGCGCGGCATTGCTGCCCTGCTTGCGCCACGGCGAAATCACATTGCCGAAATAGCTCGTCTCGTTCGACGAACCCATAGCGAACTGGTCGAGGTTCAGCTTGCCCAGCATGCCCGCGCCCGCTTCCCACAGCTTGCGGGACACGGTGCTTTCATATTCCGGCTTGAAGCCTTCCAGAATGTGGCTGGCAGCCGTGGTCTGCACGCCCTGCGTGGCGAAGAGATCCTTCATGCCGATGGGCACGCCGGCCATCTTGCCGAGCGCCTTGCCCGCGGCGCGATCCGCATCGACCTTGTCCGCTGCTTCCAGCGCCTTTTCAGGCGTGGCGACGATGAAGGCGTTGAGCGCATCCTGCGCGGCGGCGACATTGGCGTTGAACGCCTCTGCTACTTCGCGCGCGGTGAAATCGCCCTTGGTCACGCCTTCGCGGATGGCGGCGACGCCGAGTTCGGTAAGGTCAATCATGCGTCGTCCAGTCCCACCTTCAGCGCGTGGCCTTCGACAGGCTCAGGCTGAGCGGATGTTATTTCAAGAGCCAGGCCACCAAGCCCGCTCAGGCTGAGCTTGTCGAAGCCCACGCGAATAGCCATGCGCCGGTCGATCATTCGATCACCTTAGGCACGCCGAAGAAGCCGTGTTCTGCGGCGGGAGCATTGGCCAGAACCGCGTCGCGCTTGCCGCCGCCGGTCAGCGGATCGGCATCGACCACGTCATCGCGCAGGCGCAGGCTGTTCGGGATCACGGCAGTCATCGGTTCGATGCCCGTCACGTCCACTTCGCCGAGTTGCTCCACCCAAGCGAGGATATTGTTGAACTCCGGCACCATCCGGTCGAGCTGTTCGTCGCTCATCCGGAGGCGCGCGAGCGAGGCGATCTTCGCCACGGTTGCTTTATCGACAGACATGGCCGCGCGTTAGCTTGCCTGCGGCCCGCCTTCAAGCGCGGGGATGCCGCAAAGGCGACTATTCGAACGGCCTATTCGAACGGTTCCCCCACCGGCTTGCCATCGACATAAATCTGGCGGCCGCTGAACGGGCGGACTTCGACCTGCGGCACGCGGCCGTGAGCTTCGGCCGCAACTTTGTTCAAGGTCGGCACGGGTGGCCGCAGACCGGCGGCTTCCGGCAGGAGCGAACCGTCAGCCTGCAATCGCAAATGCTGGACCCCGCCGCCCTCGACCAGCGCAAAATGACGCGCGCCCTCGGGATAGGTGCCAAGATCGAGCACCACGCAGCGGCTGTTGCAACGCCAACCTTCCTGCCTCAGCAAGAGTTCGAACGCGGCCCCGATTTGCGGATCGGCACTCAAGCCCGACAGATTGGCAAGGCGCTGATCCCGCTTCTCCTGCGGCTCCTGCCAGTTCCAGCGCCGTTCCTTGCGCGCCTGCGCTTCCCTGGCGAGCTTGGCCACCTCGGCATCGTTGCTCCTGGCCAGTTTCGCCAGCGCGCGCTTTCCGGCGTCGCCGAAATCCCATTTGAGCGCGTCGTAGTCGAAATCCTGGGCGCTCACTTTGCCCCGTTCCAGCCGCGACAGCTGATTGGCGACGGAAATGCCCGCGAAATCGAGGATCGGCAAAGCGAGCAACAGGGCATAGAGGCTCACCCCCACCGCGAGGTGCATATTCGCCCGGCGCAGGAAAGGCCGCCAGCGCCACACCTTTCCCCTGATCGCGGCAACCCAGATCGCCACGCCATAGGCGCAGGCCACGGCGATGGCCGTGAGGCCCCACAACCGCTCAGGCGAAAGGCCGTATTGCGCCACCCGCGTGCCCATGGAGATCACTGCCAGCAGGGTAAGCGGCAAGATGCCCATGGCGAGTACGAAGGCAGTGACGCGCATCACCACATTGCGCGTCATGTCCGTATCGTCTTCGCGGACGATGGCATTGGCGAGGATGAAGCACCCCGCCGCGCAGGCGAGCAGCACCGGCGTGGCGCTGCGAGTCGCCTCCCACAGCACGTCGAGGCCCGAGAAAGCTACCGCGATCAGGAAGATCGCCAATGCCACGGCCAGCGGCACCGCCAGCAGCGAGAGAACCAGCAGCACCACCGATTGCAAGGCGCCCAGCACTTTCAGCGAATTGCGCAAGGTGCCCAGCGCCGCGCCAAAGGCGATGCCCGCCACGCTCCAGCCGAACCAGCCCTTTTCCAGCAAATCCTCCAGCAGATCGATCTGGATCAGCCGGAAAAGCGCGGCGAGGACGAACAGCAGCGCAAAGGAAAGCCCGGTGAAGGCCAGGGCGCCCGCGGCGCTGACCGCGTCGGTCCAGACGAAGAAATGGGTATCGCGATAGGGCGTGGCAAAGCGGGTACGATGGAAGCCTGCCTGAAACAGCGGCAGCGCCAGCAAAGTGGCGATCACCCCGGCGCCGAAGCCAAAGTGCTCGTCCGATGCGTGATCGCCCGCATTCACTGCGCGCCATGCCAGCCCGGCCATGACCAACCCTGCGACCAGAGCGAAGATGGCTACGTCCTTCCACCTTTCCCGTTCGAGCGAGAAGGCGGCGGCCATGGGGCCGAAGAACAGGAAGGCCGCCGCCGCCATGCGCGGTGCGTCATCCTCATGCCCCTCAGTAACTAAGTAAATCAGCAGCCCGGCAAGGCCGAGCAGGCCAGCCAATATCCATGGGCGTAGCGGCCAGTCGCGCGCATGCAGCCCCGGCGTCTCGATTCGTTCCTCTCCCATGGACAGGAACATCCTCCAACACCGGGGCAGCGGCAAGCGCCCCGGTTCAGCTTAAGCGCCAGTCCTTATTCGGGGATAGGGGCGCCCTGCGGCGCACCACCGGGGACGCCGCCCTGCTGCTGCATCTGCATCATCTGCTGGATCTGCATCCGGCGCTGGAAGTCCGCCTCGGACATGAAATCGATCAGTTCGATCTCGAAGGTCAGGTCCGCATTGGCGGGAATCACGACCTCACCCGTCATCGGGTTCTTCTGTTCCTTCGGGCCATAGGCCTTCTCGGACGGGATATGCAGGGTGTACTTGCCACCCTTCTTCATCTTGGTGAGGCCTTCCGCGAAGCCGGGAATGATGCCCTGGCCCAGCGGGAAGGGAACGCCCTGGCTCTGGTCGAACACAGTGCCGTCATCCAGCTTGCCGACATAATTCACCACGACCACATCGGTCTTGCCCGGATTGGGGCCGACGCCCGGAGTCAGTTCGGTGATGGTCACGCCCTGCGGCACGGTGAGCCAGGCAAGCCCGGCACCGAGGAGAATCACCACCACGACACCCAGCCACAGCTTGGCGAGGGAACCCTTCTTCAAAGGCTGGAGCGGGACGCGGGTAACTTCGGCCATGGGCGATTCCTGAAAAGCAAAAAGCAAAAGGGCGCGGATTTGAAGCCGCGCCCTCTTGGCTCAACAATGCTGTGGGTTCAAGCGATCTTGAACGCTTACTTCGATCCGTCGCGTTCCATCCGCTTGCGCTCCAGCTTGCGGGCGCGGCGGACGGCAGCGGCCTTTTCACGGGCACGCTTTTCGCTCGGCTTCTCGAAGTGACGGCGCAGCTTCATTTCGCGATACACGCCTTCACGCTGCAGCTTCTTCTTGAGCGCGCGAAGGGCCTGGTCGACATTGTTATCGCGAACGATGATCTGCATAAATTCAAACACCTCACAGCAACTGCCGGGGCGCCCCGCGAAGCGGCGGGGACCAGCCCTGACGAATCAACGAAAATATGGCCGATTCCTTGAAGGAACGGCTCGATAGCGGGCGCCCCTAGCGAAAAGCGCCCCCAAAGGCAAGCATTTGAGCCATCAAATCGGCGCGGCCTGCCTTCCAACTTCGGCGCCACGCGTCTAAGGCACCGCTCATGACTGCCACCCCACCCCTTGCCGCAACCGCCTATGTCGCCCTTGGCGGCGGAGCAGGCGCGGTGCTGCGCTATCAGCTCGGACGGCTGATGACCCACGCACTCGGCCCCGCAACCGTCACCGCCTTTCCCTGGGCAACGCTGGCCTGCAACGTTCTTGGCAGCATCGCCATGGGCGTGCTGGCCGGCTTCCTCGCCCGCCACGGCACCGGCGGCGATTTCTGGCGCCTGCTGCTGGGCGTGGGCGTGCTGGGCGGCTTCACCACTTTTTCCAGCTTCAGCCTGGAACTGATGCTGCTGATCGAACGCGGCCAGCCCACCCTGGCACTCACTTATGCCGGGGTTTCGCTGCTGGCTGGGCTGACCGGCCTCTATATCGGCCTCATCGCCATGCGGGTGGCAGGATGAAGCCGGCCGAGGAAGTGCGCCAGTTCACCGTCGGGGCCGACGATGACGGAATCCGGCTGGACCGCTGGTTCAAGCGCCATCTGCCGCAGGTTGGCTTCGCCACCGTGTCGCGCTGGGCCCGCACCGGGCAGATTCGCGTGGACGGCAAGCGCGCCAAGCCGGAAGACCGGCTGGAGATGGGCCAGGTGCTCCGCGTGCCGCCGGGCGGCGACAGTTCCGCCAAGGAGCCGCGCCCCCGCCGCGAACTGAGCGAGGAAGATGTCGCCCGCGCCGAGGCCATGGTGATCACGCAGGATCGCTCCGCCATCGTGCTCAACAAGCCGCCGGGCCTCGCCACGCAGGGCGGAACGAAGATGAAGGACCATGTCGACGGATTGCTCGACGCCTTCGTGCGCGGCGATGAAGCCCGCCCGCGTCTGGTCCACCGGCTCGACAAGGATACCAGCGGCGTGCTGCTGGTGGCCCGCACGCCGGGCAGCGCGGCCTTCTTCTCCAAGCGCTTCTCGGGCCGTTCGGCAAAGAAGGTCTATTGGGCGCTGATCGTGGGCGTGCCCGATGTGCTGGAAGGCACGATCGACGCGCCTATCGCCAAGCAGCCGGGCACTGGCGGCGAGAAGATGCATGTGGACGAGGAAAACGGCCAGCCCGCCCGCACCCGCTACCGCGTGATCGACCGTGCGGCCAAGCGCGCCGCCTGGGTGGAATTGCAGCCGCTGACCGGCCGCACGCACCAGCTGCGCGTCCACATGGCCGCGATCGGCCATCCCATCGTGGGCGACGGCAAATATGGCGGCCCGGAAGCCTTCCTGACCGGCAGCATAAGCCGCAAGATGCACCTGCATGCCCGGCGCCTGATCATCGACCATCCCGATGGCGGCAAGCTGGACGCGACGGCCGAACTGCCCAGCCATTTCGCCACCAGCATGGAACAGCTGGGCTTCGACATTTCGATGAGCGACGCCTTGCCGGAAGAAAGCGCGCCCCCGCCCTCTCGCACCGAGAAGAAGCAGGCGGCCAAGGCCCATGCCAAGCAATACCGCAAGGAACGGCGGGGCGAGCGCCGCAAGCGCGGCCCCTCCGGCGATGCACCGCCTCGCCGGGGCAAGCCTGCTGCCGCTGGAAAGCCTGACGGCAAGCCCGGCGCGAAACCCGCACGGCGGCCGGGAGCGAAACCTGGAGCAAAGCCCGCCGGAAAGCCGGGGCCGAGAGGCCGCAAGTGACCATCCGCCTTGCCGTGTTCGATTGCGACGGAACCCTTGTCGATGGCCAGGCGGCCGTGTGCAACGCGATGCGCACTGCCTTCGAGACGGTGGGCCTGCCTGCCCCGGCCAATTCCTCGGTCCGGCGGATCGTGGGGCTGAGCCTGCCGGTTGCCATCCGCCATCTCGCCCCCGATGCCGAAGCCGAGCAGCACACCCATCTAGTGGAAGCCTATCGCGCCGCCTTTTTCGCCGCGCGCACCAGCGGGCAGGTGGCCGAGCCGCTTTATGACGGCATTCGCGATTTGCTGGGCGATCTCCACCGCAGCGGCTGGACGCTGGGTGTCGCCACCGGCAAGTCGGAGCGCGGGTTGAAGGGCTGCCTTGCCAATCACGGATTGCTGGACCTGTTCGTCACGCTGCAGACGGCGGACAAGCACCCGTCCAAGCCGCATCCCGCCATGCTGGAGCAGGCCATGGCCGAAGCTTTCGCCGCGCCGTCGACCACGGCAATGATCGGCGATACGGCCTATGACATCGAAATGGCCAAATCCGCGGGCGCCCGGCCAATCGGTGTCGCCTGGGGCTATCACGCAGTGCAGGAACTGATGGACGCCGGGGCCGAGGCCGTGGCCGCCAATGCCGCCGAACTGCGGGAATTGCTGCGATGAGCAATGACAATCAGGCCCGTGACCGCTGGGCGATCATTTCCATCGTCCGCCTGGCCGGCGTCGCCATGGTGCTGGCAGGTGCGCTGGTGGTGCGCCAGATCATCGAATGGCCCAAGGAAGCGGGCTACGTGCTGATCCTTGCCGGGCTCGTCGATGTCTATCTCGTGCCACAGCTTCTCGCCCGCAAATGGCGGACGCCGAAATGAAGCGCTTCTACAAGAATGTTGCGGTCGAACCGGTCGAAGGTGGCTGGCGGGTGACGCTGGACGGGCGCGGGATCAAATCCCAGCGCGGCGCCGCGCAGATCGTGCCCAGCCGCGCGCTGGCCGAGGCAATGGCGCTGGAATGGGCCGACCAGGGCGAGGAGATCGACGCGGCCGCCTTTCGTTATCGCGATCTGGCCGATTACGCGATTGACGTGGTTTCAGCCGATCCCGCAGCCGAAGTGCCCTCGATCCTGCGCTATGCCGAAACCGATACGCTCTGCTACCGCGCTGACCCGGACGAGCCGCTCTACTCCCGCCAACAGCAGCTGTGGGAACCGGTGCTGAAAGCGCTTGAGGAGCGCCACAGCCTGCGCTTCGAGCGGGTGAGCGGCATCATGCACCGCCCTCAACCGGCCGAAACGCTCGCCGCGCTGAAGACCCATCTCGAAGCGCTCGATCCCTTCGCCCTTGCGGCGCTCAAGACCATGGCGTCCCTCTCCGCTTCGCTCGCCGTCGCGCTCACCGCCCTTGACGACGATGCGGATGCGGAAGCCCTTTGGGCCATCGCCAATGCCGAGGAAGACTGGCAGGCCGAGCAATGGGGCTGGGAATGGACGGCAGAGGAAAAGCGGGCAAAGCGCCTCGGCGAATTTGCCGCCGCACTGGAGTTTGCCCGACTGGCACGCCCGGACTGATCGCTTCCAGCCCCGCTTCTGGATGCTCTGACGAGGTCTGGCTTACCCGATCCAATCCGCCACTTCGGCAGCGACCTTATTTGCAGCCTCGTTCAGCGCCGGAGCGACGCTTGCGGCATCGGGGGTCACTCCGCCCACTTTCGCTTCGAAGCGGCGAGTGAGGATCTGGCCGTCAGGCTGGCGCAGCACTGCATCGAAGCGCACCACCACGGAACTGGTGCCTGCATCGTAACCCATTTCGGTAAGCTGGCCGGACAGCTTCGTAGCCGCCGCATAGGCAGTGTCGCTGCCTTCCACCACCAGCCGGGTCTGCTTGGCGCGGATGGTTTCAGCGAGCAGGCGACCGAACAGGCGCGCGGGCTTTTCCACCCATACTGCGTCCTTCAGATAGGCCACCGTGGCCGCATCGACCTGCACCGGCACGCGCGCAACGTCGAGCCGCTGGGGCGCATCCGGCTCGATCACGGCAAGGGCCTGAGCGGAGGTGCCGCTGGCCGAAAGACCGGCCGGGGCCAGCGCGGTGGGCGTGAGGGTGAACAGCGAGGGCGGAGGTTCCTTGCCCAGGCTGACGCAGCCGGACAGGGACAATCCCAGAGCGATGGCCGCAAGCCCGGCCTTGTGCCTCACTGTCATCGCGAAACCCTTCCTGGCCCAACTCTTCATGGCCCAACCCCTCACGGCTTGTAATCCGGCAGGTCGTTGCCCTTGATCAGTGCCCCTGCGCCCTGATTGTCGATCTTCTCGGTAATCTTGCGCAGGGCCTGGCTCGCCTCGCGCAGATCGCGCAGGGTCGCCTCGGCCGCAGGCAAGGTGGTCTCGGAAAGCTGACGCGTCGCAGGCTGCGTGCTCTTGAGCGTCGCATCGAGCGATTCCGCCGCCAGCTTGGCCGATTTCAGCGTGTCGCGCAGCTGGCTCGCCAATTGCTCGCCATCCTTCTTCAGCAAGCCATCGGCCGTGCCCATCGTATTCTCGAAGGCGGCAAGGCTCTTGCTCGCCTGCCGCAGGGTCGCCTGCAATTCGGTGAGCGTCGCCTCGATCTGGGGCGAGGCGTCGGCCACATGATCGGTCAGCCGCTCGGTATTCTTGAGAATGCCGGCGATCGAAGCCTGATTGTCATCCGACAGCATCTGAGTGAGGCGGTCAGTCAGCGTCGCCAGCCTTTCGAGCAGCAACGGCGCGTTGGACAGGATTTCTCCCAGCCCGCCCGGCTTGGCCGCGATAGTCGGCTTGCCTTCAAGGCAGCTGGTATTCTCGCAGGTGATTTCCGGCGCGCCTTCGCGCGCACCGTCGAGCTGGATCTTGGACGAACCGGTGAAGCTGGACTGCACCGTGGCGACCGTGCCCAGCAGGATCGGCACATCCTTGCCCACATTGATCCGCACCCGGACATATTCGGGATTCTTCGGCCAGAGTTCGATTTCCGAAATCTCGCCCACCGGAACGCCGGAGAAAGTGACGTTGGAACCCTTCGCGAGACCATCCACCGACTGCTTGAAAAAGATATCGTATTCCTTCTTCTGCGCACCGCTGAGCCCCGCGATCCACATGATGAAGGCCGCCAGCGCCGCCAGCAGGAACAGGGTGACAGCACCCACCCAGACATGGTTCGCGCGCGTTTCCATCGGCCGTCTATGCCCCTCTGCCCGCAGGCTTGTCCATGGCCCCGGTTTGTTTTTGACCGGTCCGCTTCTGACCGGCCCGATCCTGGCTGGCCTTGGCCGCCCGCCCGCGCGGACCGTTGAAATATTCCTGAATCCACGGATGGTCGAGCGCCAGCAGTTCCGGAATGGTGCCCACGGCGATCACTTTCCTGTCCGCCAGCACCGCCACCCGGTCGCAGATTTCATACAGCGTATCGAGGTCGTGCGTGATGAGGAACACGGTCAGGCCCAACACGTCCGCCAGTTCGCGGGTCAGCCGGTCGAAGGCAGCAGCACCGACGGGATCGAGCCCAGCGGTCGGCTCGTCAAGGAACAGCAATTCCGGATCGAGCGCCAGGGCGCGCGCCAGGCCGGCGCGCTTGCGCATGCCGCCCGAAAGCTCGGACGGGAACTTGCTCGCCGCCTCGCCCGGCAGGCCGGAGAGCCGGACCTTGTAGCGGGCAATCTCGTGCCGCAGCTCCGGCTCCAGCTCGGGATAGAACTCGCGCAGGGGGACTTCGACATTCTCCCCCACAGTGAGCGTGGAAAACAGCGCGCCGCCCTGGAACAGCACCCCCCAGCGCGAGCGGATGTCGATCTGGCTGCCTTCCCACAGGTCGGTCACCGTATGGCCCAGCACTTCGATATGGCCCTCATTCGGGACCTGCAGCCCGATGATGGAGCGCATCAGCACCGATTTGCCGGTGCCCGATCCGCCGACCACGCCCAGCACTTCCCCGCGCCGCACCTTGAGGTCCAGCCCTTCATGCACCGTATGCCCGTCGAACCGGTTGACCAGCCCTTTCACCACCACGGGAAATTCGCCCCGGAAGGGCTCCGGATCGAAGTGCCTTGCGTGGCGCTCCACATTGGCGACGAGCTTTTCCTCGCTCATCCCCAACCCACTTCAGTGAAGAAGACGGCGAAGAACGCGTCGAGCACGATCACCATGAAGATGCCCTGCACCACGGCCATGGTGGTGCGCAGGCCCACTTCCTCCGAATTGCCCTGCACCTGCATGCCCTGATAACAGCCGGCCAGCGCCACGATCAGGCCGAAGACCGGCGCCTTGACCATGCATACCCAGAGGTCATGCAGCGGCACCACTTCCTGGATGCGGTTGAGGAAGGTGAAGAAGGGTATGCCGAGGCTCAGATCGGAGACCAACGCGCCACCGACGATAGCCAGCCCGGCCGAATAGAAACCCAGCAGCGGCATCATGAACACCGCCGCCAGCAGGCGCGGCACGATCAGTGCCTCCATCGGGGAGACGCCGATAGTGCGCATCGCGTCGACCTCTTCGGTCAGCTTCATCGTGCCGATCTGCGCCGCGAAGGCGGAGCCGGAACGGCCCGCCACCATGATCGCGGTCATCAGCACGCCCAACTCGCGCACGGCAAGGCGGCCGGTGAGGTTCACCGTATAGATTTCCGCCCCGAACTGGCGCAGCTGCACCGCGCCCTGCTGCGCGATCACGACACCGATGAGGATGCTCATCAACCCGATAATGCCGAGGGCGGAGATACCTACCAGTTCGAACTGGCGCGTGATGGAAGCAAGCCGCAACCGCCGCGGATTGGCCGCGAGGGAGCCGAGCGCCGTGAGAATAGCACCGAGGAAGCCCAATAGGCGGATCACGCCCACGCCCCAGTTGAACACGCGAGTGCCGATCGCGGCGGGAACGCGGGTGAACAGGGGCAGGCGCTGCGGCTCGATCTCCGCTTCGCTCTGCGAGCCCTGCACTGCCTCTATCAGGCGGCGCGCATCCTCGCTGGCGCCGGTGATCTGCCCGCCGCTGTCGCGCGCGAAGCGCCACACGATCCAGGCGCCGACCGTGTCCACCGCGCCCACGTGGGAAAGGTCGATCCTATCCACCGGGCCGGGCCATTCGCGCAGTTTGCGATCGAGCACGCCGATGGAGGAAATCAGCAGGGGCCCGGTCAGCACCAGGCTGGCGCCGCCCTTTTCGTCGGTCTCGACCGTGAAATCCGCCCATTCCCTCATGCGGTTGAGCTATGCGAGCAAAATGGGGCCGCGACAAGGCCAAGGCAGCGGATGTAGCGCCGCCGTCAAGTCATTGGGCATTGCACCGCACAATCGCGGCTGGCAAAGGCCCTGACCAGTATGAGCGACACTCTGGACAAGACTTTCGACCCTGCCTCCATCGAGGCGAAGTGGTATTCCCATTGGGAGAGCAACGGCCTGTTCCGGCCCGAGCGCCCCGACGCGCAGCCCTTCACCATTGTGAACCCGCCGCCCAACGTAACGGGCAGCCTGCATATCGGCCACGCGCTGGACAATACGCTGCAGGACGTGGTCGTGCGGTACGAGCGGCTGCGCGGCAAGGATGCGCTGTGGGTGGTGGGCATGGACCATGCGGGCATCGCCACGCAGATGGTGGTCGAACGCCAGATGGAAGCGCGGCAGGACAAGCGCACCAACTACACCCGCGAGCAATTCGTGGAGAAGGTGTGGGAATGGAAGGCCGAGAGCGGCGGCGCCATCACCGGCCAGTTGCGCCGCCTGGGCTGCTCCATGGATTGGAGCCGCGAACAGTTCACCATGGACCCGCACTTCACCCGCGCGGTTCTCAAGGTGTTCGTGGACCTCTATAATCAGGGCCTGATCTACCGCGACAAGCGGCTGGTGAACTGGGACCCCAAGCTGAAGACCGCCATTTCCGACCTCGAAGTGGAAACGCGCGAGGTGAAGGGCGGCTTCTGGCACTTCAAATATCCGCTGGCCGATGGCGTGAAGCTGGATAACGGGCAGGACTATATCGAGGTCGCAACCACGCGCCCCGAGACGATGCTGGCCGATATGGCCGTGGCGGTGAATGCGGAGGACGAGCGGTACAAATCGGTCATCGGCAAGGAAATCCTCCAGCCGATTACCGGCCGCCGCTTCCGCATAGTGGCCGATGAACATGCCGACCCCGAACTGGGCAGCGGCGCGGTGAAGATCACGCCGGGGCATGACTTCAACGACTTCGAAGTGGGCAAGCGCGCCGGGATCGCCCCGGCCGACATGCTCAACATGCTCGATGCCGATGCCTGCGTGGTGCAGACGGCGGACGGGCTGGTGCCGGAGGAATTCCTCGGGCTGGACCGCTTCGACGCACGCGCGCTGGTGGTCGAGCGGATGAAGGAACTCGGCTTCCTCATCCCGCATGTGACGAAGGACAAGGAAGGCAACGAGGTTCTGCACGATGCCGAACCCCGCACCATCCAGACGCCTTTCGGCGATCGCGGCGGCGTGGTGATCGAGCCCTGGCTGACCGACCAGTGGTATGTCGATGCGGCAACGCTCGCCCAGCCCGCGATGGAAGCGGTGCGGAGCGGCGCCATCGAGATCGTGCCCAAGAGTTGGGAAAAGACCTATTTCAACTGGATGGAAAACATCCAGCCCTGGTGCGTTTCCCGCCAGCTGTGGTGGGGCCACCGGATTCCGGCTTGGTATGACGAGGATGGCAATGTCTTCGTTGCAGAGACGGAGGAAGAGGCGCAGGCACAGGCAGGCAACAAGCCGCTTACCCGCGATTCCGACGTGCTCGACACCTGGTTCTCCTCCGCCCTGTGGCCCTTCGCCACGCTGGGCTGGCCGGACCAGACCGAGCTGCTGGCCAAGCACTATCCCAACGATCTGCTGATTTCCGGCTTCGACATCCTGTTCTTCTGGGATGCGCGCATGGCGATGCAGGGTATCCATTTCATGCAGGAAGTGCCGTGGAAGCGGCTCTACCTCCATGGCCTCGTCCGCGCGCCCGATGGGGCGAAGATGTCCAAGTCGAAGGGCAATGTGGTCGATCCGCTGGGCCTGATCGACCAATATGGCGCGGATGCTTTGCGCTTCTTCATGGCGGCGATGGAAAGCCAGGGCCGCGACATCAAGATGGATGAGAAGCGGGTCGAAGGTTATCGCAACTTCGCCACCAAGCTGTGGAACGCCACGCGCTTCTGCCAGGCGAACGGCATCGGCGCCTCCGCCTCCATCGAAGCACCCGCTGCCACCAGCGCGGTGAACAAGTGGATCATCGGCGAAGTCGTGGAGACCGTGGCCGAGCTGGACAAGGCCATGGCCGAACTCCGCTTCGATGCGGCGGCCAATGCCATCTACCACTTCGTGTGGGACACTTTCTGCGACTGGTATATCGAACTCATCAAAGGGAACTTCGACGAGGAAACCAAGGCAGTCGCCGGCTGGGTGCTCGATCAGATTCTGGTGATGCTGCACCCCTTCATGCCCTTCATCACCGAAGAACTGTGGAACGCGCAGGGGGATCGGCCCTACGAACTGATCCTCGCCAAATGGCCCGCGCCGAGTGCCACTGTCGATCCGGCGGCCAAGGCGGAAGTGGAGTGGCTGATCGCGCTCACTTCCAACATTCGCACCGCCAAGAACGAGCTGGGCATTGCCCCCGGTGCCAAGCTGGAAGCCTATCTCGAAGTGCCCAGCGCGCTCGGCAAGGGCGTGATCGAAGCCAGCGCGGCGGCGATCGACCGCCTCGCCCGCCTCTCGGCCATCCGCTTCGAAGCGGCCCCGGCGGGCGCAGCGATGCAGATCGTTGCGGGCGGCGACAGCTTCGTCATCCCGCTGGAAGGGATCATCGACATCGAAGCCGAAAAGGCCCGCCTGACCAAGGCGCTGGAGGCTTCGCGCAAGGAAGCCAAATCACTCGAAGGGCGGCTCGGCAATCCGGCCTTCGTCGAGAAGGCCAAGCCCGAAGCGGTGGAGAAGGCCCGCGCCGACCATGCCCACCACGCTGCCGAGGCCGAGCGTCTGGCGGCGGCACTGGCGCGGCTGGGGTGAGGCTGGCTCTCCTGATCCTCCCCGAAACGGGGAGGGGGACCATGCGAAGCATGGTGAAGGGGCAGTCGCCCCGCCACGCAATCTCAGTGGTTCCGCGCGCTCGCGCGTGCCCCTCCACCGGCCAGTGGCCGGTCCCCCTCCCCGAAACGGGGAGGATTTGAGATGCCCCTAACTCTCGCCACCACCACGCCCGGCGAGCCGGAGATCTTCGCCTCGATCCAGGGCGAAGGCCCCTCCATGGGCAAGCCCTGCGCCTTTGTGCGCCTGTCTCGCTGCAACCTTTCCTGCGTATGGTGCGACACCGCCTACACCTGGCGCTTCACTGGCGATAACCGCCCGCACCGCGATGGGATCGCCTTCGATCGCGCGGAAAATCAGGTGACTCTGTCCGAAGAGGATGTCGCCGCGCGCATCGCCGCCCACGGTATGAAGCGGCTGGTGGTGACCGGCGGGGAACCACTGCTGCAGGCCCCAGCCCTCGCCCGCATGCTGGCCGCCCTGCTCGAACTGGTGCCCGGCACCATCGTGGAGATCGAAACCAACGGCACGGTCCGCCCCACAGAAGCGGTCGACCGATTCGTGGCCCAATACAATGTCAGCCCCAAGCTTTCGCATAGCGGCAACCCGGCGGAACTGGCGCTTATCCCCGAACGTCTTGCAGACTGGGTAGCAAGGCCGAAAGCCTCCTTCAAATTCGTCGTCGCCAGTCTTGAGGACGTGGCCGAAGTGCTCGCACTGGCGGAACTCCACGCAATTCCGCGCGATCGCATCATGGTGATGGGCGAAGGGACCGATCAGCAGACGCTGGAAGCACGCGAGGCATGGCTGGCGGATGTCTGCATTCGGGAGTCTTTGACTCTGTCCAAAAGGTTGCACATCCAGCTTTTTGGAGACAGTAGGGGCACATGAACGGCCCTACTGAATCAGCCGCCCCGCAGGGCGAAACAGCAGCCCAATCCGGCCCGCCCAAGGGTGGCCCCGGCCCGGCGATGCGCGGCGACCTCACACAGGGGCCGATCCTGCGCACCCTGATCCTGTTCAGTGTTCCCACGCTGATGGCCAACATCCTTCAGTCGCTTTCGGGCACAGTGAACTCGATCTGGGTCGGCCGGCTGCTGGGCGAAGAGGCACTGGCTGCCACAGCCAATGCCAATATCGTGATGTTCCTCGTCTCCAGCGCCGCCTTCGGCTTCGGCATGGCGGGCACGGTGAAAATCGGGCAACGCTTCGGCGCCCGCGACGTGGATGGCGCGCGGCGCACCTTCGGCACGGCGGTGGGCTTCTGCAGCCTGCTGATGATCGCCATCGCCGTGCTGGGCTGGTATATCGCGCCGGGCCTGCTGACCGTGCTGGAGACGCCGGAAGGCGCCTATGAACTGGCGCTCACCTATCTGCGGATCATCTTCCTCTCCATGCCGTTCATGATGGTCTCCATCATCCTCACCATGGGGCTGCGCGGCACCGGCGATGCACGCACGCCGCTGATCTTCATGCTGGTGACGGTGGCGATCGACGCGGTGCTGAACCCGCTGCTGATCGCCGGGCTTGGTCCGGTACCCGCCCTGGGCATCGCCGGCTCCGCCCTGGCAACGATGCTGGCCAGCTTCATCTCCTTCCTGGGCATGATCCTCTATGTCTATGCCAAGGACCTGCCACTGCGCCTGCGCGCGGCCGAGCTTGCCTATCTGCGCCCCCAGCGCGAGGAGCTGAGCTACATCATCACCAAGGGCCTGCCGATGGGCGCCCAGATGCTGGTGATGAGCGCGGCAGGCATCATCGTGGTCGGGCTGGTCAACCGCGAAGGCCTGCTGATGACCGCCGCCTATGGCGCGGCGATGCAGCTGTTCACCTATATCCAGATGCCCGCCATGGCCATCGGCGGCGCGGTCAGCGCGATGGCCGCCCAGTTCATCGGCGCGCACAAGTGGGACAGGCTGGACCATGTCACCCGCGCGGGCGTGCTGGTGAACTTCATCATGACCGGCGTGCTCACCGTGCTGCTGCTGCTGTTCGACCGGCCAGCGCTGGGCCTGTTCCTCGGGCCAGACAGCCCCGCCGTGCCGCTGGGCCGCCATATCCAGCTGCTGTCCAGCTGGAACTTCATCTTCTTCGGTGTGACCATGGTCTATTCCGCTACCATGCGGGCAGGCGGCGCGGTGATGGTGCCGCTGATCATCATCGCCATCGCCCTCTATCCGGTGCGCCTTGGCTTCTACTGGCTGACCTATGACTGGCTGGGCGCGGATGCGATCTGGTACAGCTTCCCCGTGGCCGCCTTTGCCGGGCTGGTTCTGGGCTGGTGGTTCTATCACTATTCCTCGTGGCGCGAGATCGCCAGGCCCGAGACCGAGGAAGAGGCAATGGAACAGGCACAGGCCGAAAGCGAACCCGCCGGGCGCTTCACACCTTCGGTATAGTCAAACCCCCTCCTCTCGCGAGGAGGGGAGATACCTGCTTTAGCGGCCTTGCGAGCGCCAGCGCTGGACGACGCGCTGCACCATATCCTCTTCGCCGCCGGACTGGCGCCACAGGTCGACGAAGCTCGGATCTTCCGAAGCGGGGCGCTTCGACTCTTCCAGATTGTCGAACGATACGCGGATCGGGATCGAGACGCCTTCGCCCACGATGATGCATTCGCGGTTGCGCAGTGCGGGGATGGAATCGAGGAAGCCGCGCGCACCTTCGGGCATGGCCGCCTTCACGAAGCTCTGGTCGCGTTCGTTGTTGAGACGCATGGACAGGATCGTACCGCACTGGGAAAGCACGCCTTCGGCAAGGTCCGACGGGCGCTGCGTGATGAGGCCCAGCGAAACGCCGTATTTACGACCTTCCTTGGCGATACGCGAAAGGATGCGGCCCACGGAGGAGCCATCGGCGTTCTTCTCGTTCGGCACGTAACGGTGCGCTTCTTCGCAGACGAGCAGGATCGGGCGCTGCTTTTCCTCGCGGCCCCAGATCGCGAAGTCGAACACCAGACGGCTGAGCACGGCCACCACTGTGGAAGTGATGTCGGACGGCACGCCCGACACGTCGATGATCGAGATCGGCCGGCCGGAAGGAGGCATACGGAAGATCTTTGAAATGAATTCCGCCATCGTATCGCCCACCAGCATGCCCGAGAACATGAACTGGTAGCGTGGATCGGCCTTGAGCTCGTCGACCTTGGTCTTGATCCGCATATAGGGCGCGCTCGACGTCGCCTTGTCGAGCTTGCCCATCTCGTTCTGCAGGATGTTGGTCAGGTCCGAGAGGAGATAGGGGATCGGGGAATCAACCGTGATCTTGCCCATGCTCTCGGCCAGCCGGTTCTTGCTGCGCGCCTCCAGCAGGCACTTGGCGAGAATGTCGGCATCTTCCTGCAGGGCGTTGCCGGTCGTCTTCAGGAACACTTCGCAGTGCTCCTCGAAGTTCATCAGCCAATAGGGCATCTGCAGGTTCGACACGTCATAGATCACGCCGGTGCTGCGGAAGGCGGCCGAATATTCGCCGTGCGGGTCGACCATCACGATATGGCCCTGCGGTGCTGCCTCGCAGATGCGGTGCAGGATCAGGGCCGCACTGGTCGACTTACCGGTACCGGTGGAGCCCAGCAGGGCGAAATGCTTGCCCAGCATCGCATCGACATAGATGCCCGCGCGAATGTCAGTGGTGGGATAGACCGTGCCGACCTGAATGGCGGAGCGTCCGTCAGACGCGTAAATTTGCCGCAAATCCGCATTGGAAGCCGGATAGATCAGCGCGCCGGGAATGGGATAGCGCGTCACACCACGGCGGAAACCATGGATGCGGCCCGTCAGCCGTTCCTCCTCACCCTCGCCCAGGAAGTCGATATTGGCGACGATACTGGCAGTGCCTCCGCGCTTGTCCTGCCGCTGGTTGCGCACGCTGGCCAGCAGCCAGCCGCCCGGAACGCGGATCTTGATCTGGCTGCCCACCTGCCCCGCCAGCGCAATGGAGGGATCGGCATCGGCGGCGCATTCGTTCAACCGCTCCAGATCGAGCGCGATCTGCGAGCTGGACCCGGCGATTTCCAGCACCACGCCGATCGGCTGGCTGGCATTCTCGCTGGACTGTGCGGAAGGGCGCTGGGCCGCGGTCTGGGCCGGCGCAGGCACAGCCTGGGCCTGGCCTGCGGGAGAGGGCGCCTGATGACCGGCTACACGGCCCGGGTCCTGCGATCCATCGGCAGGCTGGATGGGTCGGAAATACTGCTTGCCCAGATCGTTCATTTGGCCCCCGCGGTGGCGTTCCACTGATATTGCGAGCGCACCGCATAGGAAATTGGCGTTAAAATCGCGTCAATAACGCCCCGGAGATCACGTCCCGCCAGGCCGAAACGAGGCCGCTAGACCAGAGCGAAAAGGCGGCCTGCCACCCAGCCCATCAGCACCGAAAGCACGCAGGCGATCATGCCGTAAAAGAAGGGCTGCTCTTCCGAGAACTGGGCAATGAAGCGCTCGAACCCCTGCTTGCGCACTTCAACCCGCGAAACCGCAGAAGCAACCACACGGCCACGCGTGATGGCAAAGGTTTCTGCCGTGTAAGTACCGGTCAGCACGCTGGACGGCAGGGCGATACGCGCCTGATAGAGCACCTGCTCGCTCACGCTCACGCCCTTCTCGTCCTGCTTGTAGAGCCCTTCGCGGGTGCGCAGATCGACCAGACCTGAGGCGAAACGGGCCTGTTCTTCGGGATCGATAGCGCCGATGGGCGAAAGCTGCAGCCAGTCCAGCCCAAGCTCGTAGATTGCGGCCGTGCGCTCATCCACGATGTCCCTGATCGGGCGGGAACTCGCCACGGCGAAGAAGGACGGGGCAGAGCGAAAATCACTGCTATCGGCATTGACCCAGACGCCCGCGATCTTCTGCTTTTCGCGCAGCCGGATCGATTGGGTCGGCCCCTTCAGCACCACCACGATGTCGTAATCGCGCCCGGCGCGGATGCCGCTGGGATCGAGGATTGCCCCGTAAAGCAGCAGTTCCGTCCCGGTGAAGCCCTGCCGCACCTGAATCTCGTGCTGGGAAACCTCGGGCACCAGAATCGGGTCCCGCTGGCCGGAAAGCGCGAAAAAGGCGGCAAGCGCGAGCAGGATGGAGGGAATGCGGCCGATCACAACGGCACCACCGTATAGATTTCATCCGGTCGCACACCCAGGCCGAAAGCCATGCGCAGCGCGATGGCGAGCACGATCGCGGCAAGCGCGAGGCGCAGATAGACCGGCTTGGCCTTCTGCGCGAACTTCACGCCCAATTGCGCGCCGGTGACCGACCCGACCAGCAGCAGCCCCGCCAGCACCATGTCCACCGCCTTGGTAGTGAGCGCGTGCATCATGGTGGTAACCATGGTGACGAACAGGATCTGGAACAGCGAGGTGCCGACCACGACATTGGCGCTCATGCCGAGAATGTAGAGCATCGCCGGCACGAGGATGAAACCCCCGCCCACGCCCATCAGCATGGTCATGATGCCAGTCACGATCCCCAGGATCAGCGGGGCGAGCGGCGAGATATAGAGGCCGGAGCGATAGAAGCGCCAGCGCAGCGGCAGGCTGGCGACCAGCGGATGGTGGCGGCGCTTGCGGGCTGGCGGCGCGCTGCCGCTACGCATGGCGCGGATCGTCTGGATGCTCTCGCGCATCATCAGCGAGCCGATCGTGCCCAGGAGCACGACGTAGAGGATATTGATGACCGTATCGATCTGGCCGATCGCCTCGAGCACTCGAAACAGCACCGCGCCAATCCCGGTGCCGATCGCGCCGCCTGCCACCAGCACTGCGCCGATCCGGTAATCGACACCGTTCCGCCTTGTATGGGCCAGCACGCCCGATACGCTTGCCCCAGTCACCTGGCTGGCGGCGCTGGCCGCAGCGACCGTGGGGGGAACGCCGTAGAAGATCAGCAAGGGAGTGGTCAGGAAGCCCCCGCCAACCCCAAAAATGCCGGAAAGAATGCCCGTCAGCGCGCCGAGACCAACGATCACCAGACCGTTGACCGCGAGGTTCGCGATAGGGAGATAGACATCCATGTCCCCGCGTAACGCAGCGTTGCGGCGGATTAAAGGCGTGGCGCCCGAAATTCCGCCGAAATCAGGTGGAAGAGGAGTCTGAAGCCGGTTTCTAGAACCCGGTCGAGACCGTCACTGCCGGCCCGTCGGACGGTTCCGCATCGCCCGCCACCCGGAAACGCCAGTCGACCGACAGGCGCGAGCCCAGCTTGCCCACGGGCATATAGACCGAGGCAGTCGGCCCTACATCGAGCCGCGCCGCCCCCTTCTGTGCCCCGCCCCACATGCCGGCGCCGGCATTCAAATCATATTTACCGATGGTCACGAGCGGGCGCTCCGCCCTGGCCTGGCCATCCACGAACGCGCTCGAATAATCGCCCCAGACATAGCCGCCCTGGGCATAGGCTTCGGCCTTGAAGCCCAGCGGCAGTTCCACCGGGGGCAATTGCGCCACGGCGAATGCGGCAGGCCGGACGGAAGTGCGCCCGTTCACCTGCGTTATGCGCGCTTCGGCAGCCAGAGTGACCGGCACGCCCGGCAACGGCCGCGCCGAGGCGCCAAGCGCCCCTTCCACTTCCTGTGCCCCGGACAGCGCCTGGCTGATGCGGCCGTAAAGTTCGGGCCGGTAACCGCTCGAAGGGATGACCCGATAGCGCAGCACCATGCCCGCCTGGCTCTGGCCATAGCTGCCATTACCCGCTGCAAGAGAGGGAGTGATATCGTGCCGCAACATTGCCCAGCCATCGGCAGACCAGCGGCGCAAAGGCAGAGGCTGGCCAGCCTGGGCGGCCTGGCCGGCAGGTTGGAAGGCCGCAGCTTGCGGCGCAGCGCCTGTTTGCGCGCCTCCTCCCTGAACCGCCGCCCCGGCGGGCAGAGTATAGACCCACGGCACCCCGTCACTCGACGATGCCATCGCATAGGCCCCCGGTGCACCGGCATAGACCGGAAAAACTCCGCCTGACGGTTGCCGAACCATGGGTGCCGGTCGTCCGAAGCCGAGTTGCCGCGCGAGCCGTTCGAGAAATCCGGGGTCCGGCTCTGCAACGAGATAGACGAACTGCGGCGCGGGTACGGCAGGCTGGGCCACCATGGGCGGGCCATAGGCCTGCTGGACAGGCAGCGTGCCGACAGGCGCGGCATAGGCCTGCGTTGCCGCGAGCCGGGGCACGTCCCAGAACGCCCCACGCACAGCGATCCAGCCGCCAATGACCAGCAACAGCACGATGACCGGATGGCCGCGAGTGTAACCCTGGCCGCTCATGCCGCCACCTCTCTTGCCATTTCCGGGGCTGCTATTCTTGCAGGTGCCATCTGCGCGGGATGAGCGTGATGATCGGTCTTGTCCCAGCGCGGCGCGGCGCCCGCCAGGCTGGCGACATAGGCAAAAAGGGCACGTCGACCGGCCATGATCGCAATGACATTGGCCACCGGAATGCGCGCCACCGCCCGCAATCCTTCCGCCACACCATATTCGCGCGCGGTGAAGGCAAAGCGTATTCCCGCCCGCCAGACGAAGCTGGCGAAGTTGACAGCCACCAGCATTTCCAGCACCGGATCGTCGATCCAGTGGCGGCCATAGCCGAACCATTCGGAAGCCCACAAAATCAAAGCGATCAGCAGCAGCAGATAGGCGGCCGCGAGTACGATGGCGGTCAAAGGGCCGCGCCGGTCGCGCATGCGCATCCACAGCTCCACCGGATGCAGGCTCCAGCCCAAGCGGTCCCATCCCTGGAAGGCGATTCCGTGGACCCAGCGCGTCTTCTGCCGCACCGCCGGAAGGAGGCTGGCGGGGAAGCAGGCGCGCGTGGCGACCAATTGCCCGTCATCGCCGCGTGCCCGCAAGAAGCGTGCCTTGCCGCCCACTGCCTTGATCCGGATGCCCAGCTCGTAATCCTCCGTCAGGCTGTCGACCGAGAAAGGCCCATCCTCTCCGGGCCGCATCTGCGTCAGCCGGGCAAGGACTGGCCGGGCGAAGGCGCAGCCCACGCCTGCAGCGGGAAGGCCTGCCGAAAGCGCATCGCGCACCACCATCGCCTTGGCATGGGCCTCAACAAATGGGACGTTGTCGCAATTGGTCTGGCCATGCCGGCAATCTGGGCCGTGTACTGCTTGCGAATTCGTTGATCAGAAGAATAGCAAGGCTGGCTTCCCTACGGGATGAACAACTTTTGCGGCGTTGAACTTTGTGTGATGCACACCAGATAGTCGCGGTAGGGAGGGCCTCCGATGTACGGCGACAGAACACCTCTATTTTGCTCAACGGACGGCATGGCCAGTCGCCGTGCATATGTGATGCAGGCCGGAAGAGAAGTTGCGAACCTCTCCGAAGACCGCATTCTCAATACCGATCCTGACGACCTGACCCGCTACTTTGTCGAAAAGTACCGGGTTAATGTGCCCGTGCTCGACCGCGAAAACATGGTCGCAGAACAGCACGAGCGAGAGATCGAGTTCTACAGCGAATGGGAGCGTCGAGCCGTAATGGTTCCGGGAGAAGCTTACGACTTCGTGCTGCCGTTCGATGGCGATGCTTCGATTTTCAACATGCGACCAAATAGCTTCGACTCGGCCCCGCCTTATGCCAGCGTATCTGGGGCGACGCTGAAGTTTACGATCAGCGGTCGAGAATTGCCGGCAGAGAAGGTCAAGGCGGAACTCGACAAGCTCCTAGCGTCAATCGAGCGGTATCTCGGCTGGCATCGCAGTATGTGGACGGGCCTGGATGATGAGATCGCCAGGACGGTTCGCAGCGAGATCGATGCTCGACGCAACAGGCTTCTCAATCAGAAGCAGAATGCAACCGTGCTAGCGGGCCTCGGCATCAAGCTGAAAGAAAAACCGGGTGACCCAAAAACCTATGTGCCCCCGGCGGTGAAACAGAAGATCAAGCCGCAGATGCCCCCAATGCAACCAGCCAAACCCCCGGAGCCCGTGTTGGATGAGGCTCAATATGCGACAATCCTCGGGCTTATTCGTGACGCTGGACGAAGCGTAGAGCGGGGTGGCGAGCGCGTTCGCGAACTCGATGAGGAGACGCTACGCGACATGTTCCTCATCCCGCTAAACTCGCATTTTGAAGGTGTGACAGGTGAAGCGTTCAACCACGAGGGCAAGACGGACGTCTTGCTCCGATATGAGGGCGGAAACCTGTTTGTCGCCGAATTCAAGATTTGGTCGGGCGCCAAAGCGTTTGGTGAGGCAATCGACCAGCTGCTCAGCTATTTGACTTGGCGCGAGACTAAGGCCGCCATCGTGATCTTCAGCAGGAATAAGGGGTTCACATCAGTCCTCGAAGCCATTCGGGAGGCAGCGCAGTCTCATAACCGCTTTGTATCCGGCCCAAAGCGGCTGGACGACACGAGTGATCGGTACGTATTCTCGCTGCCGCAGGACGATGATCGTCTCGTGAATGTGTCGGTGCTCGCGTTTGATTTGTCGAGCTCTTGAGCAGGCGTCTGCTATCAACAAACAATGGCGCGAATGGGTCGTTCGCAGACCTTCGGCTTTTCATCGTCATGACGATCGGTATGTGTCAGCGCACTATCGATTGTAGCGCCGCTGCGATAATGACATCTCGGCAAGGAGGTGTGTGCGATGGCAGGATCAATAGACTGGCCGCTGACATTTTCAGGGTTCAGCACCTTTTTGGAGCCCTTAGCGTCAGCATCTTGGCCCATCGGAATCTTCGCAGTGGCCCTCCTATTCAGGTCGGAGATCAGAGCGCTGGTCGCGCGAATAAAGAAACTCAGTGGTGCCGGCATTGAAGCCGAGCTGACCATCGAAGCTCTCCAGCACTCGACTGCTCCTGGGACTGAAGCACCTCTACTCCCGGCCTTCGGGACTGAGGCCCCCCAGCCTGATCAAGTCTATGACGCGCTCGATCGCGAGGCTCGGGAAATCCTTGAAAGAGAGATCGGCGGCGATCTTCAAAAGCAGTTGGCGTGGGCTCTTAGAATGCGCTCAATCAGCGAGGCCGCTCGAAGGCATGAAGCCAACTTCCGAATAATGATGGGTTCTCAGCTAACCGCGCTTCAGCGGCTCAATTTGCTAATTAGGATGCCACTTGAGGACTTCACATCGATCTACAATGAGGCGGTTTCCAACCCCGACTTCGCGCCTATGTATGAGCGCCTGCAGCTTGATGCCTGGCTTAACTGGCTCCACAGCACAGGCTATATCGAGGTTACCGGTGTTCCACCCTCGACCGTTAGTCTCACGCCATGGGGCGGGCATTTCATGCTTTGGATGACGCAAGCGCGGGTAATTCCCTATCGTCCGGGCTGACCGCTCCAAGAGCACCTGGCAACGTCCGCTTTGGTGGCGTCAGCAGACCTTCCGCTTCTCATCGACATGACGACTTTGTTGCGTCAACGAACGCGGCGTTATCGCAATGCAATTCAGCAGATTTCCCAACGACTGTCGGAAACTGACTAGGCTGGCTTGAACTTTGCCTATCTCTCTGCGCCGCACGGGGTGGAGGACGGAGATTGCCCTATATACCCTACATTGGCGGATTTCTGCGGGTTTCGCACCCTACATTTTGCCCTACCTCGCCCCTACTAGATAGGAGCGGCTCTACCCTACATTTCTGAATATAATATCGTTTATTTTCAATTATATAGTGTAAGTCCGTGAAATCCGTAGGGCAAACGTAGGGGTGCGGACACACTCAAAAATCGGCGGTTTTTCGAGACTTTTAGGGAGTTTCGGACAGCAGGTAGAGGATGTAGGGCAAACCACTCTCCTCCCCCCTGCCGTGATCGGCGTGCGTGAAATCATTTCATCGCGTTTTTCCCGGTCCCAGTGCACAGTTACGCACCCTTCAGCGCCCAAAATAGATCGCCAGAATATGCAGCAGTTTCCCCGACGCACGACCGAAGCCGGTCTGCACAAAACGCGACATAAGAAGCCCGCAGGCGAGGGGGGGAGCTGAGCGCGGCGCGCGGGGTTTGGGGGGCGGGTTCCCGATTTGGGTGGCGCTGGGCTGCGGGTGTGACCTGTCCGGTGCGGTGCGCACGGAAAAGGCCGCTGCGAGCGACTGTCGCAGCGGCCTTGCATGGCCCAGCTGGGCTATTGTCAGTTGCTGATGATCAGCTCGCGCGCGGCCTTGGCTTTCGGGCCCGTGGTGTAGGTCGTGCCGACTTCCTCGAGATCGAAGGCGGCGAAGATGCGGCGGATTTCGGGGTGATCGTTGAGGCTGAGAATGAAGCGGCCACGGATACCGGCGAGGATCTGCGCCATCACTTCGAACTGACTGCGGTCGAATAGCCCGGCGCCGTATTTGTTTTCGAAGCCGAAATACGGCGGATCAAGGAAGAAGAGCGTATTTGGCCGATCCCAGCGCCTGACGAATGCCTGCCAATCGAGACATTCGATCGTCACCCCTGCCATCCGCTCGCCAAGCTCCTGCAACATTGGGGTGAGTTTCGAAATGTCGAAAGATCCTGGACGACCAGGCGCAACTCCGAAGGACTGATTCCTGCCGATCTTCCCCCCAAACGCCAGACGCTGCAGGTATAGAAACCGCGCTGCCCGTCGCATGTCGGTCAGCGTTTCCGGGTCCTGCTTTGACAGGCGCTCGAAATTCGCGCGGCTGCTGATCTGGAAACGGATCATGTCGGTGAAGGCGACGTAGTGATGTTCCAGCACGCGGAAGAGGTTCGCCACGTCCTGGCTGGCGTCGTTGATCACTTCGCATTTCGGGCGGCGGTCCCGGCGCAGAAACACGCCGCCCATGCCCACGAAGGCTTCGGCATAGGTATCGTGCGGCACCGCGTTGATCCGCGCCACGAGGCGCTTTGCGAGATTGCGCTTGCCGCCAAGCCAGGGCGCCACCGGCCGGACCGGATCGACGGCTTCAAAACACTGCATGTAATCTGGACTCCCTAAAATCGTTCGCTAAATGTTCCGACGCTCGCGAGCGGCGGGACGAGTCGGGCGGCGATCGCGCCCGGCTTGCGGCAAGGGAGTTTGCCGGGGTGGAGCGTGGCAGCGCTCTTCCCCCCGCCTCTCGGGCGGGAATTCAGGCGGCTGCGGCGCTGGGTCTCCATTCGCTGAAACGGACGACTTCCTGCCCGATCCAGTCGTTCACTTCGGCCAGGCGCATTTGCAGCGGCTCGATTTCGTTGACGAAGAACACGTCATTGGCGGTGCGCACATCGCCAAAGCCGCCAGCGGTCTGCGGGATCACGCCAAGGATCTGCGGCGGCACGCGGTGGGCGGCCAGCACATCGTCGCGGGTCACGTTCTTGATGTTGAGGAATTCGTCCTTCGCGGCCACTTCGCTGATCGGGATGATCTGCACCCCGTCCTTCTTGCCGTTGGGCGCGTGCAGGAAGAGGTTGCGGAAATTGCCCATGCCGCGCGCATCGCGCAGTGCCTTGCGGATCGCCTCCACATCCGCATCCTGCATGCTCGCTTCGGAAAGGTAGAACACGAAGCCCGCATGCGCCCCGTTGAGGTAGTATCGGCGGCGGAACAGGGTGGCGTTTTCGTTCAGCAGCAGGCTCTGCATCGCGGCCATGTAATCCGGCTTGCCGTAAAGCTCCTGCGCTGTGTCATGCTCGATCAGGTGGAAGACGCTGTCCGGCGCGAACTGGTGAGCATCGTGATATTTCTCCACGAACCAATAGGCTCCGCCCTTCCCGCGCCGCGTGTTGATGGCCAGGCTGTTCTTCAGCTCGGCCGTGCGGCCCGCGATATTGGGCACGCTTTCCAGATAGGCATTGCCCATCACGAGGAAATCCAGCGCATATCTGGCGAATTCCGCCCGGCTCAGCAGCGGATGCGGGAGGAAATGCTTCACCAGCAGATTGCGCTTCACGCTGATGGCGCTGCCATGATGGGCCGAGGCGCCGCGCAGCTTGGAAAGGTCTTTCGGATTGATCGGCGGTTCGTACCAGCGCCCGTTCCACCAGCATTCGGTATAGCCCAGCAGCTCGCGCCGCCCCATCACGGTAACCGCGTCGTCCAGGGCAAAGGCCACCACCTGCCCGCCGGTCTGCTTCGCTTCTTCGCTCATTGATTGATCTCCACTCGGGGGGTGTTGGCGCCGGCGCCGTCAGTGGCGTCCATCGGTTCGCAAAACAGGGCGTGCAGCAGCGCCCAGGCAAGATCGCCGTGGCCGGTTTCCGCGCTGCGGCGCGCCACATAAGTCAGCTGGGTCTGGCCCTTGGTGAGCTTGGGGTGGATGGACATCAGCGCGGCGGCCAGATCCTTCCACCCGGCATCGAATTCGATGCGGCGCCGTTCGAAGACGTTCTTGGCCTTCAGCACCATCTGCGTCTTCACCTGCGGCGAATAGTCGATCCGCCTTGCGGTGGGGAACCATTTGCGCACCAGCTGGTGCACCGCGCTGCCCATGCCGGTGCCATCGATGGCGATTTCGGTGACGCGATATTTGCGGGTCAGCTTGCGGATTTCGGCGGCCTGCGCCTCGTAATCCTTGCCCTTCCACTGGAACTTTTCCAGCACGCGGAACTTGCCACGCGGGCCCAGCGGCGGGGCCACCACCACGCAGCTGGCATTGTCGCCATCCTCGCTTTCGGCGGGGTCATAGCCGATCCACACTTCGCCATCGCCGATCGGGCGCAGGCCATAGGGCTGGAAATCGTCCCACACTTCCCAGCTGTCGACCATGCAGGGTCGCAGCAGGGCCAGAGGGAAGCTGGATTTGCTGTCATCCACGAACTGGCACAGGAACAGATTGTCGAATTCATCGACGGAATATTCCAGGTGCAGCTCGTCCAGATCGACCAGGTCGAAGCCCAGCGCCACCGCATCCCGGATGGTGACGATGTGGCGCCAGATGCCGTCCGCCACCAGCTGCCCGCCCGCCAGCGCGGCATGGCTGATGTCGATGCGCAGGCGCTGTTCCTTCGCCCGGCGCTTGTTGAAGCGCTCGCCCGTCCACATGGGATAGGCTTCGTGGGCGATGGTGCTGGGGGTGGAGAAATAGGTCTTGTGATAGCGCTTCTGCGTGCTGATCGCGCTGGCGACCTTGTTGATCTGCTCGAAGCCGTAAATCCAGAAGCATTCGTCGATGTAGACATCGCCGTGATAGCCCTGCGCCGTGCGGTAATTGGTGCCGAGGAAATAGAAGGTTACGGGGTCCAGCGCCTCCCCGTCCTCGCCTTCGCGGCTCACCACCATGGGGTCGCCGGTCAGCTGGCGGCCGAGCACGCTGAAGACGAATTCCACGATATACTGGCGGAAGATGTTCGCCTGCGCCCGGCTCGCGGAAATGAAGATCTGGTTGTTGCCAGTCTCCAGCGCGCGGATGAAAGCCTCGCGCGCGAAATAGAAAGTGGCCCCGATCTGGCGGGACTTGAGCAGCATGCGGGTGCGCCGCCCGCAATTGTCCCACCACAATTCCTGATAGCCATAGAGGCAGTCCAGGAAGGCCTCTTTCAGCTTCAGATATTCCTCATGCGTGATGAGGTTTTTCGGCTTCTTCTTGCGCTCCCCGGCGTTGCGGTTGGCCACCTTCTCGTTCAGGTCGCCTTCGTGGCCGCCCGGCTCGCCATAGCGGCGCACGCGGGCCATGCGTTCGATCTGCCGCCCCAGCAGATCGATTTCCTTCATGTCCGTGCCGGTCTTCTTTTCCTTGAAGATCAGCTGGTTCAGCCGCATTTCGCAGCTGTCCTCGATGCGGCGGATCACCGGGTCCGCATCCCAGCGATCGCGCCGTTTCCAGCTGGCAACGGTGTTTTCCGAAAGCTGCAGTTCCTGCGCGATTTCCGTCACGCCCCAGCCCCGCCAGTAATAGGCGCGCGCAATCCGCCGTGCGTCATACGGGATCGGCGGCGGCGGAGCGGGGCACTCTGGGTTGACGGCGGCCATGGGGGTGCCACCCTGCGCGCGGGCGCGATCCACTTCCCGCACGCGCATTTGTGATGGCCCGCACCACAAGGCGGGCACGTTGCCGGAAGCGGCCGATCAGGCGCGAATGGGCCTCACACGCTCACTCACACCCCGGAGCCGCCACCCCATGGCAAAGACCAAGTTCTTCCGCGTCGCCGTCGAGGGCGACACTGTCGATGGCCGCAAGATCGACCGCGCGCATATCGAGCAGATGGCCGCCACCTATGACCGCGCCACCTACACTGCCCGGATCAATTGCGAGCATCTGCGCGGCTATTCGCCCCAACCGCCCTTCAACGCCTACGGCTCGGTCGATGCGCTGAAGACGGAAGAAGTCACGCTGAAGCTGGGCGGGAAAGACCAGACCCGCCTTGCCCTGCTGGCCAGTTTCGACGTGAACGATCAGGCCCGCGCCCTGACCGAAGCCGATCAGAAGGTGTTTTCCAGCATCGAGATCGCGCCCAATTTCGCCAATAGCGGCAAAGCCTATCTTTACGGCCTCGCGCTGACCGACACGCCCGCCAGCCTCGGCACCGAAGTGCTGAAATTCTCAACCCGTGAAGATGCGCGCAAAGACAACCTTATCGCCATTTCCGACGCCTTCAGCGTGGAATTCGAAGACGAGGCGGAAGCCGACACCGAAGTGCGCGGCGCCTTTGCCGCCATGCGCAAATTCTTCGAAGGCTTCACCGCGCCTCAGGTCGAAAAGCCGGCCCAGCAGCTCCCACCGGCCCCGATCGGTCAGGGCGGCGGCTCGCCCTCCGATCTGGCCGCCTTCGCGGCGGCCATGACCGAAGGCATGGACAAGCTGGCCACTGCCTTCACTGCATCGCAGGCAAAAACGGAAACACGCATGGCCAAGCTGGCAGAGGATTTCGCCACGCTGCAGGGCGAGATCGAGAAGGCCAAGCCCCAGACCTACCGCGCCCGGCCCGTAGCCAGCGGCGGCGGTGACCGCGAACGCGCGGTCTGCTGATCCGCCCCCACTCAATCCCGCCGCTCGCCAATTCCTCCCGGAGCCTGAAATGCGTAACGAAACCCGCGAACTCTTCCACGAGTATCTTGAAAACATTGCCGAACTGAATGGCGCGCGCTCGGCCACCGAACAGTTCACCGTGGACCCTTCCGTCCAGCAGGTGCTGGTCGATCTGAAACAGGAAGATCCCAAGAGCTTCCTCGGCCGGATCAATCTGCGGCAGGTGCCCGAACTCAAGGGCGAGACGCTCGGCCTCGATGTCGGCCTGCCCATCGCCTCGCGCACCGACACCAGCGGCGCGGGCGAACGTGAGACTGCCGATCCCAGCAGCCTGTCGGCCCATGATTTCGAACTGTTCCAGACCAATTACGATACGCATCTGACCTATGCGAAGCTGGATATGTGGGCGAAGTTCCCCGACTTCGAAAAGCGCATCCAGAACCTGATCGTCCAGTCCCAGCGCCGCGCCCATGTGATGATCGGCTTCAACGGCACAAGCGTGGCGGCCACCACCAACAAGGTGGCCAATCCCAAGCTGCAGGACGTCAACAAGGGCTGGCTGCAGAATCTGCGTGAAGATCGCGCATCGCAGGTGATGACCGAAAGCACTGCCGGCAGCGGCAAGGTGACCTATGGCCCGGGCGGCGATTACGCCACGCTGGACGCGCTGGTCTGGGATGCAGTCAATTCGCTGCTGCCGCCCTGGGCGCAGGACGATACCCAGCTCTGCGCCTTCGTTTCGCGCGATCTGCTGAAGGACAAATATTTCCCGCTGATCAATGAGGATCGCGATCCGACCGAGCAGCTGGCGCGCGATACGATCATGGCCACCAAGCGCCTGGGCGGACTGCCGGCCGAGCGGCCCTATGCCTTCCCGGCGGGCAAGGTGTTCATCACCAGCCACGAAAACCTTTCGATCTACGAACAGGAAGGCAAGCGCCGCCGCACGCTGGTCGACAATCCGAAGAAGAACCGTTGGGAAGATTACCAGTCCAGCAACGATGCCTATCCGATCGAGGATTACGACTTCGCCTGCCTGATCGAGAACATCGAATACGCCGAATAACCACCGCCGCGAGTGGGGGAGAGGGGCAACCTTCTCCCCCAAACCCCTCTGCTCATTCAGGAAAGCCGCCATGCGCCTCAGCCCCGCCGCCCGCTTCAGGCAATCCGTTCTCGCCCGTGAAGCCATCGAACAGGCAAGCAGCGCCGGTGCCGCGCCGGACCGCAAGGAAAGCGGCCCCGCCGCCAGCGAATATGAATTGCTGCTCGCCGCGCTGGGCGAAGACATGCGCCGCCTGAAGGACATCCAGTCCACCGAAGGCAAGATCGCCGCCAAGCGCGAAATGATCGGCGCCTACGATGCCCATGTTGATGCCACGCTGGCCGCCGCCGCCGAAGCCGGCCGCGCGGTGCAGGACGAACTGCTGTTCAACATGATGATCTGGCGGTTCGACATCGCGGATTACGATCGCGGGCTGGATATCGCCGAACACGTCCTGCGTTTCGGCCTGCGCCAGCCTGCCCGCTTCCAGCGCACCCCGCCCACGCTGGTGGCAGAGATGATCGCGGAAGCCGCGCTGGATGCGGACCGGATCGATCAGCCCTTTCCCCTGCCCGTGCTGCAGCGCGCCGATCAGCTGACCGCCGGTTTCGACATGCCGGACGTGGTGCGCGCCAAGCTGTCCAAGGCGCAGGGCCAGCAGCTGGTGCGCATTGCCCAGGCGGCCGATGCCGATCCAGACGACGCGCCCGCCGGTGCGCCCCACGCATCGCGCAAGGCCGCCCTCGCCCAGTTCCAGCGTGCGCTGCAGCTGGAACCGAAGATCGGGCTGGTGAAGGACGTGGAGCGCCTCACCGCCTGGCTAAACAAACATCCGCCCGCCGCGACTGCGGGCGAGGATGCCCCCACCGAATAAGGGCTCGCGCCCCGGCGCCGGGGGGCGGAACGGGATCGGGGCCGGGCCTTTGCCTTTCCCCCATGATCCCGGTCCCCACCCCCCACTTTTCCGCCCCCCCGCTTTCCATGGAGGTTTGATTGTCCGGCTTCGTTTCCTCCCCCGCGCCCGCCGCCACGCCGCCCGGCGAGCTGCTGGCCTGCGGACCGTTCTGGCCGGATATCGACATCAACCATTTCCGCGATGCCCAGCGGATCGGCGGCACCTCCATTCCCACGCCCCGCCTGCGCGATGCCCTGCTGGGCGCGGTGATGGCAGTGGAAAGCGATCTGGCCGAATGGCGCGCCGCGCAGGAAGCGGGCGGCTTTGCCAGCCTTGCCGCTGTGCCATCCGCGCAGATCGGGGCCGAAAGGCGCGCCGTGCTGCTGTGGCGCCGCGCGGTCTATGCCATGGCCACGGCCGATCTGGTGGAAACCCATCGCGACGTGACCGCAACCGGCACCGGGCAGGCCGCAGCGGGCGAGCTGGATTTGCGGGCCGAGGATCACCGCCGCAACGCCACCCATGCCATCCGCGACATTCTGGGCCGCACCCGCACGGCAGTGGAACTGATCTGATGCCCGCCACCATCACCGCCGCCGCCCTGCAGGACGAAACCCTGTCTGCCCTGTGCTGGCGCGTGCTGGGCCAGACCGAAGGCGTGGTGGAACAGGCGCTGACAATGAACCGCGGCCTTGCCGCATCGGGGCAGGTTCTGGCCGAAGGGCAATTGGTTACCCTGCCCAATCTCACTGCCCCGCGCGTGGCCACGCGCGAAATGATCCAGCTGTGGGATTGATCCGGTGAAGAAGCCCGACCACCTGCGCGCCTTCCTCACTGCCGCCCTGCCCGAACTGGCGCGCGAGCCCGATGCGCTCTCGATTTTCGTCAACAATGGCACCATCGCCGCGCGTCACGGGGCAAATCTGGGTTTCGAGATCCGCTACACCCTGCAGCTGGTGCTGCTCGATTTCCGAAGCGCGCCCGAACAGCTCTTCCTGCCGCTCAGCCTGTGGCTGCGCACCCAGCAACCCGATCTGCTGCTGAACCATGAAAGCGGCGTGCAGGCTGTGCAGTTCCGCGTCGATCCGGTCGATAACGGCGCGGCCGATGTGGAAGTGACCTTCCCGCTGTCCGAGGCTGTGGATGTGCTGCCCCGCCCCGACGGCGGCTTTGACATGTCCGTGCGGGACGAAGTGCTGCCCGATTATCTGCAGCCGCTCAGCGATCCAGTGGCCCTGCTGCGCCAGATCTGGGCGCCGGGGCCGCCTGCCAGCAAATTCCTCGTCGGCCACCCGGATCCGGACGATGGCGGCGATTGACGGGGGCGACCTTGCGGAGCTGGAAGGCTTCGTGGGCGGCATGCTCAAATCGCTGGAGCCTTCCGCCCGGCGGAAACTGTTCCGGCATGTGGCCACTACTCTGCGCCGCCAACAGCGTGATCGGATCAGGGCGCAGCGCAACCCGGATGGATCGGCCTTCGAAAAGCGCAAGCCCGCCAGCCAGCCCCGGCCGGGCAATTATGCCGTGAAGTTCCTCTACCCGGCGGGCGGCAGCGGGGCACCGCGCATGGCCTTCCTGAAAAGCTGGGTAAGACAGGGGCCGATCTTCACCGGCTATGACATTGCCGCCGGCGCCATTCGCAGCTTCGAATTCGCGAAAGTGGTGAAATGGCTGCGCGTCGATCCGGCTGATGACAACAAGGGCGCCGGTACTATCCGCAACCACCCCACGATCCGCCAGCAAGCCATGTTCCGCAAGATCGGCCGCACGCTGCAGGCCGGGCAAAGCGATCACGAAGCATGGATCGGCTTTGGCGGAAGGGTGGCAGCGGTGGCCGGCGTCCACCAGTTCGGCCTGATGGACCGGCCCGCCCGTCACGCCCGCGAAACCCGCTACGCCCGCCGCGAACTGCTGGGCATGACCTCTGCCGATCGGGAAGCGCTGCTGGATGCGGTGATCGGCCATCTGGCGGGTGGCGAGTGAGGGCCGGAGCAACGATATTAAGACTTTCGGCCCCGGCTTGCCCCTGCGCGAGACAGCCCGCGCAAGGCGCTTTCCGTAATCGACCGGATTGAGTCATGTGAGCCGGCCTTCGTAGATGCGCGGCCAAATGGGGCATGGTTAATGACATTCTGGATTATCACTGCCGGTGGCTGGCTCTTATCGGCCGCCATCATGGCCTGGTTCGTGTTCCGCGCGCCGATGGGCTATCAGGACGAGGAGGGTTTCCATTACGGATACCCGCCCGGCCATATCCCGGCCGAGCGCATCGAGGGCCTGCGCCTCGCCTTTGAGCGAGTGGCAACCGATAGTGAGCCGAGCTTGGAAGGCTGGGCCAACATGGTCGCCCTGCGCGCGGAAGTGGGCGAGCTGTTGAAGCATGCCCGTGCCGCGTGATCACGGTTTGAAATCTTTGCTCAATGGCCCAGGCGGCGAAAATGTCTGCCAACCCACCGGGCGCCTGGGCGGATTCCTTTGCTGCATGAGGTGCTGAACCCTGTGCGTAGTGTCGGCCAGTTCCAGATGCGGATGCGCATCCAGAAAACGCACCGCATCCTCCACCGTGCGGAAATAGAAGCCGTACCCGATCACGCCAATTCTGGACTGCCCATGGCAGGCAAAATTCCCGTGCCCGATATGCTCCCCCGCCCATGCCTGCGCCTCCGTGATGCGCAACCCCGGCCCGCCAACCCGGTAATTGTCGGCAATCAGCACCCGCACCGGGAAGGCGCGATCGTCAAGGATATCTCTGGGAGTCGAACGGCGGACCATCCCACCCAAATCCGCCTGAAGCGCGATTCGAGTCAAGCGATTTGTTCCTCATATGTTCCTGATTTCGGAATGACTGTTCCCGAGGCTTAAGCGCCAATAGCTGTCATTCCGGATACGACGACATTGCGGACGTTGGGGCGTGACCGTATTTTCGAACGGTACCGGAGATCAGCTACTTTTCGCCCGGCGAACGAATGACTGATTACGGCGACGAACAGCCATTGCCCGGCAATTGTGCCTTGAAATTCCTCTATTTGGTGAGTGCTGGCTATGCGGGTATATTCATTCACCCACAGACCAACGAAATCAGAAGAACATTCAAAAAAGTGGGGGCCGTAGCCCCCACCTTATTTGGTGCAATCAAGTTGCTTGTTAACAACCAGACCACGATTTCTGAGTTTTCGATTCAAGGGCATCCAACGGCTATTGTCAAGACAATGCGCAGCCCTATTCTTGCCCCTAGGGGGTTCTAATATGATGACGCGCCTTGGTCTCGACATCGGCACAAACAGCATCGGCTGGTGCCTCTTTGAAGGCGACCGCATCCTTGACATTGGTGTACGCATCTTCTCAGATGGGCGCGATCCCAAATCAGGCGCGTCGCTAGCAGTCGATCGACGTAATGCGCGTGCTATGCGTCGTCGCCGAGACCGATATTTGCGTCGCCGGTCAGCCCTGCTGCAGGCACTGGTCGATACTGGGTTGATGCCCGCCGATGCCAAGGAAGCTAGGGCCCTCGTTGGCTATGATCCCTACCTGTTGCGCAAACGTGCGCTCGACGAGCGACTAGAGCCCCATGTAATCGGGCGCGCCCTTTTCCATCTTAATCAGCGGCGAGGCTTCAAATCCAACCGCAAGGCCGAACGCAAATCGGGCGACGACAAGGAAAGCGGGAAGATCTCAACCGGCGCAAAAGCGCTGGACGTTGCCATGGAAGAAGCCGGTGCGCGCACATATGGCGAATTCCTGGCGGCTAGGGAAACCAAGCGCGTGCGGATGCCGATCGGGGTTGACGGCTACGACTTCTACCCCGAACGTCGGCATCTCGAACATGAGTTCGACACGATCTGGGAGCAGCAGGCACCGCATCATCCATCCTTGTTCACCGAGGCTGCGCGCAATCGCTTGCGTCGCATTATCTTCTTCCAGCGCCCTTTGAAGGAACCGAAAGTCGGCGGTTGCACCTTTTTCACCGCCGAACCGCGCCTACCCAAGGCCCATCCGCTGTTTCAAGAGCGGCGGCTTTATGAGGAGGTCAACCAGTTGGAAGTCACGCAGGCTGGGACGTCATCACGCAAGCTGACGCTCGACCAGCGCGATGCGATCATCCTCAAGCTCAAATCCGCGAAGACGGCAAGCTTCTCTAACTTGGCGCGCTTGTTGAAACTGGCCGATGGTGAGAGCTTCAACAAGGCGAGCGAGAACCGCACGGGCCTGGCCGGGGACGAAGTGTTTGCCGCATTCAGTCATAAGAGCTGTTTCGGCACACGCTGGGCGCATTTCGATGCGAACGTACAATGGTCGATCATTGAGGCGGTCGCTGAGGAGGAAGACCCTACCCGACTGCACGAATGGCTCATGACGGCACATGGCGTAACAACGGAACAAGCGGACGCAATCGGCCGCATCAGGCTACCTGAAGGCCATGGCCGACTGGGGGAAACGGCAAGCCGGTTAATCCTGACCGAACTGAAAAAGGACGTTGTGACATACAACGAGGCGGTAGAAGTGGCGCTTGGCAAATCACACAGTGATTTCCGTGATGGGGAAGTACTCGATTTCCTTCCCTATTATGGCGAACTGCTTAGTCGCGAAATTCCACCTGGCACGCTTGATGGGAAGGACGACGACGAAACCCGCTGGGGCAAGATCACCAACCCGACCGTTCACATCGGACTAAATCAGCTTCGCCGCCTGTTGAACGCAATCATTCGCGTGCATGGCCGTCCCGACCAGATTGTCGTGGAACTGGCCCGGGAGCTTAAGCTGAGCGAAAAGGACAAGGCCAGATACAACAAGGAACTGGGCGAGAATACGAAGAGGGCTCAAGCAAGGTCGCAAAAGTTGTTAGAAAACGGCCAGCTTGACACCGGCGCCAACCGTGCACTGCTGCGCCTGTGGGAAGAGCTGAACCCTGACAACCCGCTGGATCGTCGCTGCCCGTTTTGCAGCGGTCCGATCGGAATGGTTGCTTTGTTCTCTGAAGAGACAGAGATCGAGCACATCATTCCCTATTCCCGATCGTTCGATGACAGTGTGGCCAACAAGGTCATCTCACACCGCCGCTGCAATCGCGAGAAAGGCAACCGCACGCCGTGGGAAGCATGGGGGCATACTGATCGCTGGGCGATCATTGCCGACCAAGCGTTACTGTTGCATTCATCGAAGCGCTGGCGGTTTGCACCGGACGCGATGGATCGGCTCGAGAAGGACGGAGGCTTCATCGCCCGGCAGTTGACTGACACACAATATCTGGCCCGCATGGCACGGACCTATCTCTCGAGCCTCTACCATGACAGCGCGGGAGTTTACGTCATCCCCGGCCGCATGACGGCCATGCTGCGGCGGCTCTGGGGACTGAACGAGCTGCTGCCTGATCACAATTATGTCGAGAACCCACACAGTAGCGCACCAAAGAACCGTCTTGACCATCGTCATCATGCGATCGACGCTGCGGTCGTTGGCGCTACCACGCGCGGCCTTCTGAACAAGATATCCAGAGCAGCAAGTCGCGCAGAAAAGCAGAATCTCGACAGGTTGTTTGATGGCCTGCCAACCCCTTGGGATGGTTTCCGCGAAGACTTGCGTGATGCACTCGCGCGTATCGTGGTGAGCCACAAGCAGGACCACGGCCGAAAAGGGAAACCACCTAAGGGCCATGATGAGACAGCAGCCCGATTGCACAACGACACGGCCTACGGCCTCACGGGTTTGACGAGCGGTACTGGCTTGCCCATTGTCGTGCATCGCGTGCCGCTGACCAGCCTCAAGCCCGCCGATATCGAGAATCCGGAACGTATTCCCGATCCTGCGCTGCGAGGCGCCCTTGAGCGCGTGACGCGCGGCCATTCGGGCAAGGATTTTGAAAAGGCCTTGCTAGACTTTTCACGCAGCGATCCGGTGTTCAAGGGCATCCGTCGTGTGCGCGTTAGGGAAGGTTTGAAGGTCATTCCGGTGCGCGACAAATCCGGCGTTGCCTATAAGGGCTATAAGGGTGACGCCAACGCTCGGTTCGACGTTTGGCGCCTGCCTGATGGCAAATGGACGGCCACAGTCGTCTCAATGTTTGACGCGCATCGGCGTGATTTTGTACCCGAGCGTCCACATCCAGCGGCCAAAAAGATCATGAGCCTCAGACAGAATGATCTGATTGCGGTGGAAAAGGACGGCGCTTCCCGTGAAATCATGCGTGTCGTAAAATTTGGCGCGAAGGGACAGATCACCATTGCCGCACATCAGGAGGCCGGTCCGCTCAAGGAGCGTGACGCAAAGCCCAACGATCTTGACCCATTCAAGTATTTGTCACGCACAGCTGGAAGTCTTAAAAATTTGAAAGCGCGTCAAGTTCGTATCGATGAACTTGGCCGCATCTTCGACCCCGGCCCGCGTTAAATTTATATTATCAATAATGCGAATGACTTATGAAAAGAAATTCTACTACTTGGATCAAATTGTCGATATCAATACCTATAACTTGCACCTGTCCACCTATCGCGAATTTTGACCTTTGAGCTCAACGGCGCAGTATAAGGCGTATAGCCTTAGATGACGTTTACTCGGCCATCGTCCATGCGCACAACGCTACCTAGACGACCAGCCTAGCAGTGGAACTGGCCCGGCGCGATTATAGCGTTGTGTGCCGCCAACTATGCTCGGCCGCATTCAGCTCGTCAATTGAGGGCCATCACGCTCAACCCGCGAAGATGCGTACCATGGATTGCCCCACGCCCCTGATGGAACAGTTATAGTGATACGGGAAAAAGGTTCAGAAATCGCGATCCTACTGCAACGCACCTCGGCGTCTGCGGGCTGGTTACTCTAGCATAGCGGTTCAGAAGTCGCGGTCCAGCTCCAACTGTGCTGGCGGATGGCTGCGGCGGACTTCAAGCATAGCGGTTCAGAAATCGCAGTCCAGCTGCAACCAAATGAGCAGGCTGGCTGAACAAACGGAAACCATAGCGATTCAGAAATCGCGGTCTAGCAGCAACTCCGTGTCGAGTGCTTTGCGGGCAGCAGTAGTATAACGATTCAGAAATCGCGGTCCAGCTGCAACTAACAGGCGCCCAACCCCAGGAACATGCCGAGCATAGCGGTTCAGAAATCACGGTCCAGCTGCAACCCCGCCGCACAGCAGTAGGGGCGATGTGTTAGCATAACGGCTCAGAAGGCCTAGTCCAGCTTCCCTACTCAGGTTCATCCCGAGCACCTAAAAGAGGCCAAATAGCCGGCTGCGACTGGACTTGACGGCTTGCCTGTCCCGCTCCTCGCAGCGTTCCACTATGCCCACTGCCGCGCGATAGCGATCATTCGATTTGTCGAGCTGGCCAGTCTGGGCATCGCCAAAGATCATCCAGTCCGCCAGCGATTGGCCCGCCGGGAGATCGGCGCCGGGCACTCCCTCGCGCCATTCATCGGGCAGCAGGCGACTGCACGCACTCGGCGCGGCCATGATAGGCGGCGCGCTTACACAGGCTGCGCAGGCCAGCAGCATGGGCGGCAGGGTCCACAGGCGCATCTGCGCCCGGTGCGGAACGGATTTCATATGCGTTCTCCGATGAAAGTTTGTCGGCAGCGGCCTCACTGCCGATCTGCCCGCCAATGGCGGCCACGGCATCGCTTCCGCTTTCGAGAGCCGCACCGGCAAGATTGCTATTGAGGCGGGCCTCCACTTTGGCGGCCTTTCCCCAGGTCAGTGTGGCGACAAGCCACCAGAGGCCAAAGCCGAGCAGCAGCGCGGCGATCAGCAAGGTTGCCGGTTTGCGAAGCAGGCTCATACCGCCGCCCCCAGCCCTTCGCGGCAGACTTTCGCCTCCCGCGCGCGGCGGGAAACGAGGCCTTTCACCACGAACCCGCCCGCCTTGTTCCACCATGTGATGGCAGTGCACCCGCCCGGATAATCGCCCGCGTTGAAGCGCGCGCGGGCGGTGGAGCTGCAATAGCGGCCCGCGCCGGCATTATAGGCCAGCGAAACAGCGGCAAAGCGCGGGCCCTCGCGGCGACGCTCCATCGCCGGATCGGCCGAAAGGGCGAGGCCCGGCGTGCAAGCCATCACCGCGCTGGCGTGTTTCACCAGTTCCTCTTCCAGCATGGCGGCGCATTCCGCCTCGGTGAAAATCCTGCCCTTGGGCAGCGGCTTGCCGCGCCAGCTGGTGATGCCGTCGCACACGGTCGGCACGCCCACCATGTCGAGATAGACCGCGAGATACTGACTGCCGGAAATGTGGCGGATCTGCAGTTCGCCGCTTTCGGCCACGCTGGCCTCAACCCTGCGGCCGCTTTCCTCCATCGGAACGAAGGCGCCCAGCGCAGCAGCAACGCCTGCGCCCACCACCATCGCGAGCGTGGCACGGCCGGATCTGGGTTGCGGATCAGCCATTGGCCCCGCCCCCCTGATTTTCACCCTGCTTCCACAGCCGGGCAAGCGTGGGGATGACAAACACCACCAGCCCGACACCCGCCGCCATGACATTGCGCCAGACGCCGCCCGGCAGCATCGCGATCAGGCCCAGCAGCAGGCTGGGATTGGCCGTCAGCACGCCCGCCACGATTGCCGCGATCCCGGCGATTCGCACGCTCCACCAGCGCCACGCGCCGCGCCATTCGGCAATCAGCCATCTGCTCATTTCCGGATTTCCTCTTCGTTGAGTTCGCGCAGCTTCTGGCGGATCGACAGCCAGGTCTCGTACAGCCGCATCACGGTCCAGATCAGCACCAGCACCGCCGTGATCGAGGGCAGGTTCGCAAGGAACACGGCCACCAGCCATCCCACGCTCAATGCGTCGCCCACGTGGCGGGCCGTATCGTTCAGATGAAGGCCGATCATGCCGCCAGCCCCTCCACCGCCTCAAGGAAGCGCGGCGCCAGATAGGAAGCGCGGAAGTGCATGCCGGCAGGCGCCGTGGGATGCGTGCCGTCATACGTGGTGTAGAACTTGGAATTGCCGGTGCCGGCTGCGGCACCGACATAGCCGCCATCGGTCAGCAGATCGCGCCACTTGATATAGGGCACGCCCTTGGCGGCGCAGATGGCCTGCAAATCCGTATCGAGAGTGTAAGCACTGCCCGCCGTGATCGGCCCGCGATTGTTCCACACGCCCACCACCACCACTTCGGCATGAGTCTCGTTGCGGATGCGGTCGAGCATTGCGGCAAAGGCAATGTTGGTGGCCTCGCCCGGCCCGTCATTCTGCGACAGGGGGATGAGGACAATGTCCGGATCGCGCGAGATGACATCGAGAGACAGCCGCTCGGTCCAGTTAGTGCGACCGGGACCGACATCGAGAATGCCCGTGTCGCCAATCCCCTGAATCCACCAGTCCTCCACCCCCAGCATGTCGGAAAGGTAGGAGGTGAAGCCATATCCCTCCGTGAAGCTGTCCCCCAGCGAAACGATGCGCAGCGGGGAATAGCCGCTCCACGCCCGCACCGTGTCGAAGCCACTGGCCCAGATGCCGAGAATATTGGTCGCGCTGCCCGAGCGGTGGCGGATATTGCGCATCCGACGCGCAAGGCCGCTGCTGTCGATCACGATCTGGCGATAGGTGGCCGCAGCCGTTTGGGTGACGCTGGCGACTATCCTGCCATCCACCCAGATGTAATCGCCATAGAGCTGCATGTAGCCGCGAATGGCCGCCACAGGGGCATCGGTCTGCCACAGCCACGATCCCTGCCCACGCGCAAGCGTCACGCCGTCCCAGCTCTGGCTCATGATCGTGCCGACCGTGCCATTGTAGGGATAATTGTCGAACTTCACCCCGCCTTTGGCGGCGATCTTCGCATTGTCGGAATAGGCGGCCTGCTGGCTGGTCCCGGCGGGCGCGGCCCCTTCCACGAGATAGACCAGCGGCAATTCCTGCCTGCCGACATAGACATAAGTGACGCTGCCATGCGTGCCGCCTGACGGGGCCGAAGGCGCGGCGTCGGCGGCATGGGTAGTGCCCGCCACTGTCACTTCGAACATCATGCCGCCAGTGGCGAATTGCTGGCCCTTCGCCATCGCCAGATTGTTGGCGAACGGAACCGGGGCGAGCCTGCCCTGCACGGCCCAGACCGCCGCGCCATCCGCGATGTAATCGGGATCGGCGAGCGAGAGCATGGCCGAAGCGCCGGAGGCACCCGCCTTGATGCAGCGCAGCACCCAGGCATCCTGCGCCACGAGCGCGCCGTAGGCATAGGCCGTGGCACTCGCCCGCTGGGCAATGCCGGCAACGACGCAGGGCACGAAGCGCGGCACTTCATAGCGGCCCATCGTGGCGCGCAGGCTGTCCGCAAGGCGGCGGCGGGCTGCCTTATCGGCCCGCATGCCTCCAGCGCCTTCGATGATTTCCGCATCCAGCGGCTTGGTGGTGGTCATGTGTCGAGGTCCGTTGTGATCCCCGGCAACCTTCGCCCAAGCACGCAATTGCGCCACCGGGCGCATTTGTAGTGCCGCCCATCACAAAGGCGCGCGCTGGCGGGCGCACGGGCGGGCGGTCCAGCTTGCCGCCATGTCCTTCACTGCCATCGATCTTTCGCAGCTGCCTGCGCCGGTCGCCATCGATCCGCTGGATTACGAGGCGATCCTGGCGGAAATGCTGGCGAAGTATCGGGAGCTGTTCCCCGACTTCGTGCTGGTGGAAAGCGATCCGGCCATGCGCGTGATGCAGGTGGCCGCGTGGTTTCGCCTGCTGGACCGCCAGAAGGCCAATGACGATGCAGTGGGCGCGATGCTGGCCTACGCCAGTGGCGCGGATCTCGATCAGATCGGCGCGCGCTTTGGCGTGCAGCGGCTCGAAATCACCCCGGCCGATCCCGAGGAAGGCACCCCGGCCGTGATGGAAGGGGACGAGGATTTCCGCTTCCGCATCACGCTTGCCCCGGAAGGCTATTCCGTGGCCGGGCCGGAAGGGGCCTATCTCTATTACGCCCTGACCGCAGACAGCGAAGTCGCCTCGGTCAGCGCGCGCAGCCCGGAGCCGGCGGAGGTGGAAGTCTATGTGCTGTCCCGCGCGGCTGAAGGCACCGCCTCGCCCGAATTGCTCGACACCGTTTCCGCTGCGCTGTCCGACCGCACGCGCCGCCCGATCGGGGACCGGGTGACAGTCCATTCCGCCATGATCGTGGAATATGCGATCGAAGCCGCGATCACGACCTATGCCGGGCCGGATGCCGCGATCGTGATGGCCAATGCCCAGGCCCGGATCGAGAAATACGTGACCGACAATCGCAAGATCGGCCGCGACGTGACACTGGCGGCCATCAATGCCGCCCTGTTCGTGGGCGGTTCGCAGAATGTCGCCATTACACAACCCGTAGCCGATATCGTGCTGGACGATACGCAGGCAGCGATCTGCACCGGCATCGTGCTGACCCATGCGGGTATCGCGGAATGAGCATCCTGCCGCCCAATGCCAGCAGGCAGATGCTCGCGCTGGAACAGGCCGTAGCCCTGCCTGCCTTGCCGGACCGCACCATTCGCGATGCCTGGGATCCGCAAGCCTGCCCCGAACATCTGCTGCCCTGGCTCGCCTGGGCCTATTCGGTCGATAATTGGGACGCGAGCTGGCCAGTGGCAGTGCGCCGCGCGGTGATCGCCAGTTCGATAGAGGTCCACCGCCGCAAGGGCACGCTGGCCGCCGTGCAGACCGCCCTTTCCGCTTTCGGCGCGGCGATCGCCATCCGCGAATGGTGGGAAATGGACCCGCCGGGCGAGCGCGGCACTTTCGAAGTCACGCTGTCCATCGCGGCGATCAACGGTGCCCCGCCCAGCGCGGATTATGTCGCCTCGGTTATCCGCGAGATCGAGCGGACCAAGCCGCTTTCCCGCCACTTCACCTTCACTCAGGCGCTCAAGGCGGAAAGCCGGGTGGGCGTGATCGCGGCCGCGCGGCCGGTCACTTATGCCCGCCTGTCCTTTTCCGAAGTTGTCGCCCCGGCAATCGACCTGCCCCCACTGCTTTCCGATCCCGCCAGCGGCCTGTTCCTGACCGATCCCCTGACCGGCGCCTACCTCACCGATCCGGCAGGCTGACATGCCAACTCACCCCCAAAGGATGCCCCGATGCCCCTGACGATGACCGTCACCGCCGCCGGATATGCCGCACTGGTGAATGCGCAGAACACCGGGACGGCCCCCGTCGCCATTGCGCAGATCGGCATTTCCGAGGCGGCACTCGATCCCGTGCCCGCCATATCTGCCCTGCCCGGCGAAGTGAAGCGCGTGGCCGCCCTGTCCGGCGACACGGTGGACGATGACACGATCCACATGATCATGCGCGATGAAAGCGCCGACAGCTACACCATGCGCAGCTTCGCGCTCTATCTGGACGATGGCACGGCGTTCGCGCTTTACGGCCAGGCCGAACCGATCATTGCCAAGGCCCCGCCCAGCATCGCCATGCTGGCGCTGGATGTGCGTTTTGCCGATATCGAAGCGGCCGCACTGACCTTTGGCGATGCCAATTTCCTCAATCCACCCGCCACCACCGCCATGCGCGGCGTAGTGGAGCTGGCAACGCCGGCCGAGGCGCAGGCCGGGCTGGACGTGGAACGGGCCGTGCCGCCCGCCGCTCTGCTCGCCGCCGTTACTGCCTGGCTCAATTCCCGTTTCGGCACGGGCAACAGCCTAATCTGGCATCCCGGCAATGACGGCGCCGGATCGGGGCTCGATGCCGATCTGTGGCGCGGCTTCACGCCGTCGCAGTTCCTGGACGTCTACGTCACGGCAGGGCTGGTGCTGGCGCGGCTCGGCTTTACCCCGGTCAACCGGGCCGGGGATACGATGGCCGGGCTGCTCACCCTTTCCGGTGCCCCCACCGCCAATCTGCATGCAGCTACGAAGAAATACGTAGACGATCTGGTCGCCGCTGCCGGCATCGGTTTCACCCCGGTGAACCGCGCGGGCGATACCATGACCGGCCGCCTTGCCCTGTCCGATGCGCCGCTCAACCCGATGCATGCCGTAAACAAAGCCTATGTCGACGATCTGGTTTCACCCACCGCTCTGCTCGCCCGGCTTGCCACGGTGGACGGGGCCGGTTCCGGCCTCGATGCCGATCTGTGGCGGGGGCAGACCCCGACCCAGTTCCTGGACAGCTACATCACTGCCGCGCTGGTTCTGGCCCGCCTCGGCTTCACCCCGGTGAACCGCGCGGGCGATAGCATGAGTGGGCAGCTCACCCTTTCGGGCGCGCCCAGCGCCAACCTGCATGCTGCCACGAAGAAATACGTGGACGACAAGGTGGCGGCGGGTGCGCTTGGCTTCACCCCGGTCAACCGGGCAGGCGACACGATGCTGGGCCTGCTCACCCTGTCCGGCCCGCCATCCGCGAACCTGCATGCCGCGACCAAGAAATATGCCGACGATCTGGTGGCCGCCGCCGCGCTGTTCGCCAAGATCGTAACGGTAGACGGGGCGGGATCGGGCCTCGATGCCGATATGCTGGACGGTTACCACGCGGCCGATTTTGACCGGGTCACGGGCAAGAGCCTCGCTGCCACCGGCTATCGCGTGCATGCGGACGGCTTCAAAGAAATGTGGGGCAGTGCCTATGTCCCGGCGGGCGGCACCTCGGACATTGCCTTCCCCAATGGCGGCTTTTCCAGCTGGGTGAACCTCAGCCTGGGCGTTTCCGTGCGCGCCACCAGCGGCAGCCAGGACAATGTGGGGTGGACCACCAAGAATGTCGGCGGCTTCACCCTGCGCAACATCGAAGGCATCGCCCAGACCGTGGAATGGTCTGCGCGCGGTGTGTGACGGAAAGGAAAATTGGATGAAGATTTCAGTCGGCAAATTCGACCCGGAAACCCGCACTGTGGCAGTCACCTTCACGCATGAAAAGGTGCGCCACCGCCGCCTGATCAATGCCGCCCTGGACGCGGACGGCAATTACGACCGTAAGGCCACCCGCGAGCTGATCGACGCCCAGGCACGCGGGGTGGAATACAAGATCGAGCGGGGGATTATTGGGTAGGTGGCACCCGATCAGGCTTTTCTGTTAGCATCTAATTTGTTTCTGCCTTTAACGCCCGATTGGCATCGGAAATCGAAATGCTCACAGAACGTATCGAAAGGGTTCGGAAATTCCCGAACTTCAAACTTCGCGAACTTCCAGAAGAAGAACGAAGAGAGGCGGATTCTATCCGCTTCAACATCGGCAAAATGCACGTCCAAGCGACGTCATTCTGGGCTGGGCGCTCGCTTTTTCACAATTGCGCAGAAAGGCAGCTCTTCGATCCAACTCATCAGACAGTTTATCACCAATGGCAGCTGTGCGCGGCAAGGGATTGCGCCATGAGCATATACCATTTCGGCTGCATCATTAGCGGCATTGACGAATCCCTTGGCAGCTGCCCCACTTTGCGTCTCAAAATCGACAACGAAGCGAAACGTGCGGCTCGAAGGCAATTTGAACGCCAGTTCCCCTCTTCGATCGCGTTGCGACATGCACTTGCGCATTCTGCGGAGCGGTCCAAGACTGCAAAACACTTAACCCGCCATGCGAAAAGCATGTCCGAAGGTGTCGACCTTAGTCCAACGGCTAAAATCGAGGGCCGGTCAAAGGCGGACACACTCTTGCTGGACGACAGCATCTATGGAACGACCTTCTCGTCTATGTGGGACGGCCAGATCATCCAATGTGAAGTCACAGAGCAGAGCGGCTACTGGCTTGACGAGATCGTCGACGCATATTGGAGTGCATTCTCTGCAATAATTGATCCCAATCCAGAGCCACCACCGACAATTACAATCGGCTAATCGCCATTTTGGCTTCGCGTGACCAAGACCCATGCTGCGATATCCCAGCCAGAACCTTTAGAACTCCTCACATGCAAATTCGCTTTGTGATGCCCCCCACCACAAACCCCGCAACTCGCGCGTAATACGTAACTCCCCCAACCCTCGCCTTCATGGAAGACGAGGACGACATTCCCGGCAAGATTGGCGACCTGCTGCGCCTTGGCCGGATTGCGTCGGTCGATCTGGCCGCCGGGCTGGCCGAAGTCAGCTGCGGCGAAGTGCTTTCCCCGCCCGTGCCCTGGACCGAACTGGCGGGCGCCTTCCGTACATGGACCCCGCCCAGCGAGGGCGAACAGGTTCTGCTGATCTGCCCCGAAGCGGATATTGCCGGGGCCTTCATACTGCGCGGGCTGCTTTCCAGCGGCTTCCCCGCCCCTGCCGCCGATGCCAACCACCATCTGCACGGCGCCGATGGGCTGACGATCAAGCTCACCCCTGACGGGATCGTGATCGAGGCGCCCGGTGCCGTAATCATCACCGGCGATGTCAGCATAACCGGCAATCTCTCGGTCGATGGCGATGCCAGCATTACCGGCGATGCCGATGTGGCAGGCACCGTCACAGGCCAGACCGATGTTTTCGCCGCCGGGATCAGCGGCAAGGCCCACACGCACCCCGGCGTCCAGTCCGGCGGCGCCAGCACCGCAGGCCCGCAATGAGCGCGATGGACCGCAATAGTGGCCGCGCGCTGAGCGGCGATGCCGAGATCGACCAGAGCGTGGCCGAAATCCTCACCACCCCCAGGGGCAGCTGCGTAATGCGCCACGAATTCGGCAGCGATCTGTTCAAGCTGGTGGATGCCCCGCTGGGCCCCGCGCTGCCGCTGCTGCTGTTCGCGGCAACGGCCACTGCCATCCGCCGCTGGGAACATCGCGTGCGCCCCACCCGCGTCTCCATCGCCGGGCTTGGCCGCGCAGGCCGCCCGGAACTGACCATCAAGGGCTATCGCACCGATCTGCCGGGCCAGCCGCCTTACTCCCTCACCTTAGCCCTCTAGCCACTGAAAGGCCGCCCCATGCCCTATTACCACGGCATCCGCGTTACCGAGAACAGCACCGGCACCCGCGCCATTGCCGATGTTTCCACGTCCACCATCGGCATGGTCTGCACCGCATCCGATGCCGATGCGACCACTTTCCCGCTGAACGAAGCCGTGCTGGTGGATGACATCGCCGCCCTGATCGGCAAGGCGGGCGAGGAAGGCACGCTGGCCAATTCGCTGGATGCCATTGCCGATCAGGCCAGTGCCCCGGTGGTGGTGGTGCGAGTGGCCGAAGGTGCCGACGCGGCCGAAACCGCCGCCAATGTAGTGGGCACCACCACGGCGGGCGGCGAGCTGACCGGCATGCAGGCCCTGCTGGGCGCAGAATCGCAGCTGGGCGTGCGCCCGCGCATTCTGGGCGCGCCGGGGCTGGATGTGGAAGAGGTGGCCGCAGCCTTCGGCAGTGTGGCGCAGAAGCTGCGCGGCTTTGCCTATTGCGCGGCGCAGGGCGACACTCTGGGCGAGCTTTCCGCCTATCGCCAGAATTTCGGCCAGCGGGAAATGATGCTGATCTGGCCGGAATTCTCCGACTTCGAAGGCAGCGCCATTGCCCGCGCGCTGGGCCTGCGCAGCAAGATCGACCAGCAGACCGGGTGGCACAAGACCCTGTCCAACGTGGCGGTGAACGGCGTGACCGGCCTTTCCCGCCCGGTCCCCTTTTCCATCCTGGCCAACGATGTGACATTGGCCAGCCAGCTGAACGATGCGGATATCACCACGCTGGCCCGGATCGACGGCTATCGCTTCTGGGGCAACCGCACCTGTTCGGACGATCCGATCTACGGCTTCGAAAGCACGGTGCGAACCAATTACGCGCTGCAGGATGCCATTGCCGAAGGGCTGGTCTGGGCAATCGACAAGCCGATCGTGCCCGGCCTGATCCGCGACATCCTTGAAAGCATCAACGCCAAGTTCCGCGAGCTGAAGGCGCAGGGCCGGATCATCGGCGCCGAGGCCAGCTATAATTCGGCCGACAACCCGGCCGAGGCGCTGAAGGCGGGCAAGCTGGTGATCGATTACGAATTCACTGACTGCGCCCCGGCCGAGGCCATCGGCCTGCGCCCGCAGATTTCCGACCGCTTCTATTCCCAGCTGCTGGCGGCCTGACCGCCCGCGCCCCTTCCCCCTTTTCCGGAGTAACCAGCCATGGGCATGCCCTCCAAACTCAAGGCCCTGACCGTCTATAACGATGGCGTAGCCTATCTGGGCGAAACCAGCGAAGTCACCGTTCCCAAGCTTGTCCGCACGCTGGAAGACTGGCGCGGCGGCGGCTTCGATGCGCCGGTTGGCGTCGATCTGGGCGGCGAAGCTATCGAATTCGAATGGAAGATCGGCGGCCTGCTGGAGCAGGTTTATTCCCAGTTCGGCGCGACATCCCTCAATGCCCTGCAGCTGCGCTTCGTCGGATCGTATCAGGACGACAATACCGGGCAGACCAAGACGGCAGACATCACCGTGCGCGGCCGCCATTCCGAGATCGATCCCGGCAGTGCCAAGGCCGGCAGCGACACCGAACAGACGGTGAAAACCCGCTGCGCCTATTACAAGCTGATGGTCGATGGCCGCACGCTGATCGAGAAGGATGAGATCAACATGGTCTTCATCGTCAATGGCGTGGACCGCCTGGCCGAACATCGCCGCAATCTGGGCATCTAGCCCGCACCAGCTTCGCCCCGGCGTGCATCGAGCGGACGCGCCGGGGCGGGGAATGATCCGCTCCCTCACCCATCCCTGAAAGGTGCCCCATGGCCGACCAGTCCGCTCCTCCTGCGCGCAAATTCTCCGATCCCATCACGCTTTCCGAACCCATCCAGCGTGGCGATGAGAAGATCGCGGCCATCGTCCTGCGAAAGCCCCGCACGGGCGAGCTGCGCGGCCTTTCCATGCAGGATCTTATGAATGCCCGCGTCAGCGCCGTGCTGGACGTGCTTCCCCGTATTGCCACCCCTCCAATCACGCAGGCGGAGGCCGATGCTCTCGATCCGGCAGACGCCGCCGCCTGCGCCGGCGCGATTATCGATTTTTTTCTGACCCCGGCCGACCGCCAGAAGGTGGAGGCAGTGTTGAAGAGCTGATCGCGGACATCGCCCTGATCTTCCACTGGCCGCCGGCCGTGCTGCTGGAAATGGAACTGGCCGAATTGCGCATGTGGCGGGAACTGGCGGTCAGCCGCTGGAATGAAATCAACCGGGTGGCCGAATGAACAAGAACCTGCGCCTTCTCGTCAGCTTCGCCAGTTCCGACCGGCTGTCCGGCCCCCTGAAGAACATCGTGGGGCTGGGCCAGTCGGGCAGCGAAAGCCTTGCCGCCATGAAGCGCGAGGCGCGCGATCTGGGCCGGGAAATGCGCGACGTTCAGGGCGAGCTGAAGCGTTCCACCGGCAATGTTTCCGCCCTGATGAACCGCGAACGCGATCTGGCCGCCCGCATCGCCCGCACCAATACCGAGATGGAGCGGCAGACCAAACTGCTGGCCATCAATGCCCGCGCCGATGCCATGCGCGAACGCGGCGCCGATCTGCGATCTTCCGGCACGGAAAACATCGTCACCGGCGTGGCCATGGCCGCCCCCGCCGTGCTGGCCGCCAATCAGGCCATGACGTTCGAAAGCGCCATGGCCGATGTGCGCAAGGTGGTGGATTTCGAAACGACCCGCCAGTTCCAGCAGATGGGCGACGATCTGCTGGACCTTTCCACCCGCATTCCCATGACGGCAGAGGGCATGGCCCAGATCGTGGCCGCCGCCGGGCGCGCGGGCGTGGCCCACAAGGAATTGCTGACCTTCACCGAAGATGCCGCCCAGATGGGCATCGCCTTCGATACCACGGCGGAAGATGCCGGCGGCATGATGGCCAAATGGCGCACCGCCTTCGGCATGGGCCAGAAGGACGTGCGCACGCTGGCCGATCAGATCAACGCGCTCACCAACACTTACGGCGGCAATGTCGGCGCCGTGGCAGGCATCACCACCCGCATTGGCGCGCTGGGCAAGGTGGCGGGCCTTGCCGCCCCGCAGATCGCGGCCATGGGCCAGCTGATGAATTCGGTGGGCGTGGAAGAGGAGATTGCCGCCACCGGCATCAAGAACATGATGCTGGCCATGACCAAGGGCGAAGCCGCCACCAAGAGCCAGCAGCAGGCGCTGAAGGCGCTGGGGCTGGATGCGCGCGACATGGCCGGTGCAATGCAGAAGGATGCCGGCGGCGCGATCCTCGATCTGCTGGGCCGCCTGCGCCAGCTGCCCGAAGCGCAGCAGGCCGCCACCCTTACCCAGCTGTTCGGATCGGAAAGCGTGGCCGCCATCGCCCCGATGCTGACCAATCTCGACCAGCTGAAGAAGAACTTCGCCCTGGTGGGGGATAGCACTGCCTACGCGGGCAGCATGCAGAAGGAATATCTGGCCCGTATCGCCACCACCGAAGGGGCTTTGGGGCTGGCGAAGAACGGGCTTTCTGCAGTCAACATCACGCTGGGGCAGGCCTTGCTGCCCACCATCACCGAAGGCGCGCAGAAAGTGCTGGCAATCGCCAATGGCTTTCGCGCCTGGACAAAGGAACACCCCGAACTGGCCAAGGGCCTGATGATGACTCTCACTGGCATTGCGGGTGTCACGATGGCGCTGGGCGCGCTGAAAATGGGCGTCGGTTTTGCCATCAGCCCCTTGGTTACCCTGTGGAAGGTGTGGAAGCAGTTTCAGGTGCTGAAGAAAGCAGGTGCCTTCGTTTCCGCCTTCGGCAAGATCCGCGGTGCCGCCATGATGCTCGGCCAGGGCTTTGCCCGCGCCGGTGCCCTCATGGCGACAAACCCGATGGTGCTGATCATCGGCGCCATCGTGATCGCCATCGCCGTGGCCGGCTATCTGATCTGGCGCAATTGGGACAGGATCAAGGGCGCCTTCAATTCCGGCATCGCCATGCTGTCCGGCGCGTGGAACTGGCTGAAGGGCACTTTCCAGCGCTTCCCCTTCCTGTTCGGCCCCATCGGCCTGGCGGTGGCTTTCGTGATCCGCCATTGGGACGGGATCAAATCCGTCTTCGGCGCCGGGCTGGACTTCCTTTCCGGCCTGCCGGGCAAGATGCTCGGATTGGGCAAGCAGATCATGGCCGGGCTGCTGAACGGCCTCGATCCGCTGGGCCTGCGCCACCGCCTGCTGGACATCGCCAAAAGCGGGCTGACCGCCTTCAAGAACTTCTTCGGTATCAAGTCTCCCTCGCGCCTGATGATGCTGCAGGGCCATTTCATCACCCAGGGCCTCGCCAGCGGGATCGAGCGCGGAGGGGACCGGCCCGTGCAGGCAAGCCGCACCATGGCGGGCGATGTCGCCATGGCCGCCATGCGCCCACGCCCCTTGGCCCTCGCCCCCATGCGCGGCGGCACTCCGGCAGCGGCCAACAACAATTTCACCTTTGGCCCCGGCGCGATCACCATCAAGGCCGCACCGGGCCAGAGCGCCGCCAATATCGCAGACGAGGTAGTGGCCGAATTCCGCCGCCTGGCAGACGGCAAGGCCGCCGCCAAACGCTCTTCCTTTTCCGATCAATAGGAACCCGCGCCATGCTGATGGCCCTTGACCAGTTCGTCTTCGAAATCGGCACCCTGCCCTATACCGAGCTGCGCCACCGCTTCGAATGGCGCTTTGCCGAAGGGGATCGCTTCGGCGTGCGCCCAGCCACGCAATTTCTCGGCCCCGGCGCGGAAACAATCGATCTGGCAGGCGCGCTTTACCCCGGTGACGGGATCGGCGCCTATTCCTCGATCGAGACGATCCGCGAGCTGGCCGCGCGCGGCGATTCCTACACGCTCACCAGCGGCGCGGGCGAAGTGCTGGGCGAATTCACCATCCGCACGCTGGAACTGACGCAAAGCCTGTTCTTTGTGGATGGCGCCCCGCGCAAATCGGATTTCTCCCTCTCGCTGGCGCGCGCCGATGGCTGACCTTCCCTTTGCCACCTGGCGCGTGACGCTGGACGGAAAGGACATGACCGACAAGCTCAACCCCCGTCTGCTTTCCGCCAGCATTACGGAGAAGCGCGCCGAGGAAGCCGATCAACTGGACATCGTGCTGCACGATGCGGACGGGCTGCTGGACCTGCCCAGATCGGGCGTGGAACTGGAAGTGGCGATGGGCTGGCAGCGCGGCGCAGGCCTGCCGCTGGGTCTGATGTCCAAGGGCCGCTTCCGCGTGGACGAGGCGAAGTGGAGCGGCGCGCTCGACACCGTCACCATCCGCGCCCGCAGTGCCGATTTCACCGATGCCTTCCGCGTGCGGCGGGAACGCAGCTTCGTGGGCAAAAGCGTGCAGGATGTGCTTGCGGCAATCGCGGGCGAGAACGGCCTCGGCACTGCCATCGATGCCGCGCTGGGCGGCAAGACCATCCCCGCGCTGGGGCCGGGCGCGAAAAGCGATGCCGCCCTGCTGATGCTGCTGGGCAAAAGGTTCGATGCCGTCGCCACGGTGAAACAGGGCAAGCTGATCTTCGCCCCGATCGGCAAGGGCAAGGCCCCCGGCGGCGGCACGATCCCGGCCGTCACCATCGACCGGGCCGACACCAATGGCGCGGAATATGAGCGGGTGGAGCGGGAGAATTACGGCGGCGTCGTGGCCGTGTGGCATGACAAGGCCACCGGGCACCGGCAGGAAGTGCAGATTGGCGGCAGCGGGAAAGCCGATGCCAAGCCCAAGCGCATCCGCAAGACCTTCGCCAACGAAGCCGACGCCCGCCACGCCGCTGAAGCCGAAGACAGCCGCCTGACCCGAGCCCAGGCCAAACTGGCCTTCACTCTCCCGCTGGGCCGCCCGGACATCTATCCGGAAACGCCGGTGACGGTGACGGGGTTCAAGGCGGAGATCAACGCGCGGAAGTGGGTGGTTGCGGAGGCGAGCCACACAATGGATGGCAGCGGGGGGCTTGGTTCGAAACTGGCTCTGCAGGCGATCACCTGAGTTCAGGGAATTGCTCAGGTAAGTGCTGGCGGATCGACTCTTCGGGGGAAGCCACGGTCATTTGGTTGTCCGCAATACGCCGTATTGACTCATCCCACTGGGCCGAGGAGTGAGCAGTTCGCAGGCAATGCGCGGACGGGGCAAATAGAAATCAAATGAACTGGAGACGGATTCTCACTTGGCGTTCTATAACAATATTTTCCATCGCTGGCATACTTCTGCTGGAGCTTGCCCTTAGATATCTGATCGATTTTCCGCTGTATGGTACGGATAGTCAGGTTGGCTATTTCATCAGACCCAACCAACATGGTGCGTACCTTGCCCGCAATGACTGGGCATTCAATCGGATGGGCATGGGCGTCGCGGAAGAATTTGCCCCAAGCAGCAAGCTGGACGTGCTGCTGGTGGGTGACAGTATCGTCTATGGCGGAAATCCACTCCGCCAACAGGATAAGATCGGCCCAATGCTTGAAGCCGAAACAGGATGGCAGGTCTGGCCAATAAGCGCTGGCAGCTGGGGGATGCAGAACGAACTCGCATATCTGGGCAGAATTCCCCAAGCCGTGCGCACTTCCGATGTAATAGTGTTCGTTTTCAATTCGGGTGACTTTGGAGATCCGTCGTCCTGGGCGTCGGAATACACTCATCCCCGTTCAAGACCGACCAGCTATCTCCTCTATCTGGCAGGCAAGTTCCGTGGCGCTCCGGCTCAGCCGCCCTCCGACCTAGTAGTGAAGCCTTGGGCAGACCTCCCCGAAGCATGGAATCAATTCGTCGCCGCGAGCAGAAAGCCCGTACTGGTGGTTGCCTACCCGGCAAAGGCCGAACTGGCATCTGGCTGCAGTTGGGTTCCTGACTGGGCAAAATCGGCAGGAGCCTTCGCTTGTTTCGGAGGGGACGGCCAGATGATGCCGGAAGACTATCGCGACGGTATCCATCCCTCCGGATTGGGGATGAAGAAACTCTCTTCCTTCATTCGCAACAAAGTCGAAGCTTTACCCAAACAGTGAAGCTTCCTGTGCCCCGTTGCGGCCACTGTCACATCTTCCGGACAATCCCCACTACGCGGCCGAGGATGTGCAGTTCGCCATCGTGAGCCACTTCCGGCGGGACCGCCGGGTTATCGGACAGGATTTTCACGCCGTCCGGTGTCGGTCTCAGTCGCTTGACCATGCCGCTGCCGCAATACGCAACAGCCCATATCTTGTCGGCCAGCGTCATCGACTGCTGCGAGGTATCGATCAGAAGCAGGTCGCTGTCATGGATGGTGGGCATCATGCTGTCGCCGGCGCCCTGGGCGAAGTAGACGGCTTCGGGGTTCGCGCTGGTGTATTGGCGCAGCCAATCGCGGCTGAAGTGGCGCACCTGCTTGGTGACAGGGACTTCCAAAGCGGTTGCGCCCATACCGAAACGAAGGTCGATTTCCTGCACTTCGACCAGATCGAGCTGCTCGGCCAGTGTTTCCGGCGAAGGAACCGGAAGTGCCCCGGCCGTTGGATCGTCAGTTTCGCCGGTGAGATACTCGGCAGTGGTGCCAAGCGCGCGCGCAATGGCATGCAAATGCTTCGTGCCTGCGGCCTTGCCATTTATCAGCTGCGCAATGGCCGCCTGCGAAACGCCAACTGCCCGGGCCAACGCCGTTTGCGTCATTCCCCGTTCGCGGATTAGCCGCTCGATGCGTTCACCTATAACCACCGGAATACCCTAGTTTGGCGAGCTACGCGGGCACACCAAAGTTTAATTATAATCTCACTTGACCGATTATAAGTGTGGTTATAATTCGAGGGCATGGAACACAGTCCCACCCCCTTCGAGGCACTCCAATCAGCGGTTGACCGCGCAGGCGGACAGACAGGCCTTGCCCGCATTTGTAAGGTCACCCAGCCCGCAGTCTGGAAGTGGCTGCAATCGGCCAAGCGCCTTCCCGCAGAACACGTCATTCCGGTTGAATCCGCCACCGGCATATCCCGCCACCACCTGCGCCCGGACATCTACCCGATCGAAACCCCAATTCCCGCCTCCGTCATTGGCGAGGAAACCCCGCTCTGTGGCCCGATCCTATCCGCCCATGCGCTGGCGAAACACGGCAATCGCGCATCCATTCTGGACAAGGGGGAGCTGGCAGCATGAGCCGCGCCCCCATCCAGACCGCCATCAAACCGAACCTGCCTCACACCTCTCCGGGGCAGGCTCCGGTTACGCTGGGCGGGGGTTCCCCCCTGTCCCCCGTCCAGCCCATCAAACACACTCTACTGCCCATTTCCGAACCCGAATGGCGCTATGACGAAGTTGCGCTGGAAGCGCGCCTGGCCGTGCGCAACCGCCGGGTGCAGGCCATTGCCGCCAAGGTGCAGCTGGCGATCTTCGCCGCGCTGGCCCTTGGGCTGGCCGTGGGCCTGCCGATCATGGGCAAGAATATCTGGCTGGGCCTTGCCACCCCGCAGGAGGCGCGCCCGTGAACATCTCACCCCGCCGCCGCGAGGACATCCTGCTGATGTGTTGCGCCTGTTTTTCCGGCGGCGCGCTCAGCATCCTGTGCCTGCTGGCCATGGCCGGGAGTGCCCGCCCGTGAACGGTCCGCAACCCTATCCCCCCACGCACCGGCAGGCAGACATGCTGCGTTTCATTCGTGGCTATCAGCTGGCCAATGGCGGGCGCTCCCCCAAGCTGGAGGAAATGGCCGCCGGGCTGGGCCTGCGTGCCCGCAGCGGTGCCCACCGCATTCTACGCGGGCTGGAAAGCCGCGGGTTGCTGCGCAGCGCGCCGGGCGAGGAACGCGGCCTAGAAGTGCTGATCCCCATCGCCGTGCCTGCCTGCCCGGAAGGGCGCCCGCTCTATTTCATTCGCTTCGATCAGGATGCCCCTGCGTGACGATCCCCCGCCTGCCTGTCACTTTCGAAAACGCGCTTGGCAAGATTTCCGCCCTGTTGGGCTGGGATGGCTGCGCCGCCGTTCTCGGCAAATCGGAAAGCCATGTGCGCAAGCTGGGCACGCCCGGTGTGGAGCGCGAAATCAGCCTGCGCGATGCCTTGCGACTGGATGCCGCCTTTCGCGCCGCCGGCGGCGAAGGGGCCCCGCTGCTGGAATGCTATGCCATCAAGCTGGACCTCAAGATCCCGGTGGAGCCTGCCGCGCCTGCCTGCATGATCGTGGGCGCCGGGCGTGCCGCCAAGGAAAGCGGCGAGGCCGTGGCCGCCGCCATCGAGCTGGCCCACAATTCCCGCGATCCCCGCGCGCGCCTGAATGCCTGCCGCGAGATCGAGGAGGCGATCACGGAACTGACCCGCCTGCTGACCCGCATCGCCGCCCAGAACGAGGAGAGCCGCGCATGATGCCCGCCCGCGCCCAGACCCCGCAGAATGAAGGCAGCAATGTCCGCCGCATCCACATGGGCAAGGCCCCGGCGGTCAGTTGCCCGGTCTGCGGCGAAAAGGCCCACACCCGCAGCAGCACCGAAATCACGCCCACCTATCGCGAACTCTATTACCGCTGCAGCAACATCGCCTGCGGCATGACCTGGGTGGCCAGCCTCAGCTTTGAGCGCGTCCTTTCCCCCAGCGGGATGGGCGTTGAATTTCGGTCGCCTCGGGTTGTGCCTCAGAAGCCGCCCGGCGAGGCGTTTGGACAGCAAAAGGCCCAGCCTGTGCGCAAAAAAGACAGAGATCAAATGACGATCTTTGACGTGATCCCCAAGCCTTCCGGCTGATCGGCGCCAGCGCCCTTCCTTTCCGCTCCCATCCAGTTTCGCGCCGTGCCGGGCAACCGGCGCGCGATCCCCTGCACCCTTTTGAGATCGCCCCTCCCCGATGGAAGAAAGCCTTCGCCAGAATATCCTTTCCCGGCTGCGCGCGGATTACAAATTCGGCGCCGGCGGGGGTGACTGGCTGCGCGGCGGCCGCTGCCCCGATTGCAAGGGCAAGGAACTTTACATCCACGCCAAGCACCCCTGGCTGCTGAAATGCGGGCGGGAGAACAAATGCGGCCATGAATGGTCCACCCGCGATCTCTACGGCGATCTGTTCGACAATTGGTCTGACCGGCACCCCCAGACACCCGAAGATCCGCACTCGGCGGCCAAGGCCTATCTGCGCGACGAACGCGGCCTGAACATCGTCAAGCTGGCGGGCGCCTACACGCAGGAATCCTATTTCGATCGCCGCTTGAATGCCGGATCGGCCACGGTGCGCTTCGCCCTGCCCGGCGGTGGATGGTGGGAACGCCTGATCGACCGGGTTCACCGCTTCGGCAAGAAGAAGGCGAACATCAAATATGGCTATTCCTATCGCAGCCACGCCTGGCACCACCCCGAACTGAGCTTTGCCGATTTCGCGCAGGCCGAAGAAATCTGGTTTGCCGAAGGCATCTTTGACGCGGTTGCCCTGGGCGAAGCTTTCGAACGTGAACGGCCGGGGGCGCTGGCCGCCTCCACCATGTCCACCAACAATTACCCGGCCCTTTGGCTGGACGATCTGGCAAAGGCCGTGGCGGAGCTTGGCCCCATGGCCCGGCGGCCCACACTGGTGTTCGCCTACGATGTCGGCCCTGCCGGCGTGCGCTTCACCCGCCAATTTGTGGAACAGGCGCGCGAAGCCGGTTGGACCGCCCGCGCCGCGCAGGTCCGCCCCGATGGCGAAGGCACCAAGCTTGACTGGAACGATCTGCTCAAGCGCGGGAAGCTGGCCGCCGCCGATCTGGAAACCTATCTCGAAAATGGCGACATCACGATTGCGGAGAATGCCGCCGAAAAGGCATTCCTGCTCTATCGCCGCTCGCGCCGCAGCGAATTCCCGCTCACCTTCAAGACGCGCCAGCTCTGGGCGAAATTCTCGGTCGAGCGGATCAATGAGCTGATCCAGTCCTATGGCGAGGACAAGACGCTCGCCGCCCTTTCCAACGAACAGAAATGGGACATGGCCGCGCGCGAAGCCGTGGAAGTGCAGGAAATCGCCAACTGCACCTTCCGCACACTCTATTTCCAGCGCGACAAGGCGCTGAACGATGCCAGCTATTACGTCCGCGTCGATTTCCCCGGCAAGCAGGACACGGTGAAGGCACCCTTCCCCGGCCCCGCCGTGGCAGGCGCGGGCGAATTCAAGAAGCGGCTGATCAGCGTGGCCCCCGGCGCCATGTTTACCGGCAGCAACTATCAGCTGGATAAGCTGATGGAACGCCAGCTCGACAACATCCGCACGGTCGATACGCTCTATTTCTCCGGCTATTCCATCGAACACGGCGCATGGATGTTCGATGACATCGCCGTCACCGATGGCCGCGTGATCGCGCTGAACGAGGAAGATTTCTTCGAGATCGGCAAGGTGGGGCTCAAGCCTAAGGAAGCCACCGGCGAATTCGCGATCGATTACGATCCCCACGCCCTGAATTTCAGCTGGTGGGGCGATCTCTACACCGCCTTCGGCCCGCTCGGCCTCGTCTCGCTCGCCTTCTGGCTGCTCACCCTGTTTGCCGAACAGATCCGCCGCGATCAGCAAAGCCTCGCCTTTCTGGAAATCGCCGGGCCTCCCGGTTCGGGTAAGTCCACCCTGCTGATCTTCCTGTGGAAGCTGGTGGGCCGCCGCCACAATTACGAAGGCTTCGATCCGGCCAGCGCCACCGCCGCCGGCATCGCGCGCGAGCTGGTGAAATACGGCAATCTGCCGGTGGTGTTCCTTGAAGGGGACCGCAAGAAGGACCAGCCCGCCGCCCGCAAGTTCGACTGGTCCGAACTCAAGAAGATCTACAACGGCCATTCGCCCCGCACGCGCGGCATCGCCAATGGCGGGACGGACACGTTCAGCCCGCCCTTTCGCGGCGCCATGGTGATCGCCCAGAACGATCCCGTGCGCGATGCGGAAGACGCGGTGCTGGAACGCATCATGCCGCTGTTCGTGGACAAGAGCCGCTTCACCCCGGAAGGCAAGGACGCGGGCAACCGCCTCAAGCGGATCGATACCGAGGCCGTCTCCCACTGGATGGTGGCGATGATCCGGCAGGAAAAGCAGATCCTCGCCCACTATCACCAGCGCTTCCCGCTGCACGAACAGCGCCTGCTGGAACATCCCGAAGTCCAGAACGACCGGCTTGCCTTCAACCACGCCCAGCTGGCCGCCGCGCTGGATTGCCTCGCCCAGGCGATGGTGGTGGACGGCAAGCCCGTTATCGCCCCTGCCCAGCTGGCCGAAGGGCACCAGCTGATCGAGCAGATGTGCCTGCTGCAGCATGGCGCGCTGGGTGCCGATCTGCCCGGCGTGGTCCAGTTCTGGGAAAGCTTCGACTTCCTCGATCGCAAGATCACCGAAGGGAAGCTGGAATCCGAATGCTACGGCCTCAATCACTATCGCAAGGCCGATAAGGGCCTGATCGCGGTCAGCATGCCCGAGATCGAGCAGGTATTCTCGCAATACCGCTTCTCGATCCCCGGCGGGACCATGCTGGAACTGAAAAAGCTCCTCAAGACCAGCAAGGCGCGCAAGTTCCTGGGCGATAAGCAGGTGAACTGCCGCGACGCCAAGAACCGCCATTGCTGGGTCTTCCTCGACACCAAGCACCAGGAGGCTCTGCCGGTATGACGGCCACTTGCCCAGCAGACGTGCAGCCCATGGCCCTTGTCCGCGTGCCGGACGGTCAAGGCGGCTTTCGCCACGAATTCCGCCCCGTGCCGGCAGAAAAGCCGAAGCCCCGCAAGAAGCCGCGCACGCCCGATCCGATCCACGCCAATCCGGATGCTTCGGCTCAGCAGCTCAAGCAGATCGTGGAGCGCGTCGAACGGCTCGATGAAGAAGAACTCGGCATCAAGAATGACCGGCGCGATGTGCTGGCAGAGGCCAAGGCGATCGGCTTCGACGTAAAGACCGTCCGCGCAATCGTCGCCCTGCGCAAGATGCGGCCCGATCTGCGCCGCGAGGCCGAAGATATCCTCGAAACCTACAAAGCCGCGCTGGGCATCGACTGATGCACCGGCCCGCCCCCGCTCACCCTCAGCAACCCGCCAGACCGAAAGAACGCCCGATGGACGCTTCCAATCCCGCTTCCGTGCCCGGATACGATCCGGCCGCCGGCCCTTCCCAATCCGCCTTCGCCTTCACTTTCATTTGCGGCAGCTGCGGTGCCCAGCACCATTCGCTGCGTTGCCTGCGCCCGGAAGGCTGGCAATTCCTGCCCGGCGGCCGGCAGGGTGAAGCGGCAAAGCTGCTCTGCCCCGATTGCCAGCCCGGCCCGGATGCCCCGCAGCAAAAGGCCCAGCCCCAGCCCTTCGCCCTCTATCTCGAAAAGCAGCCCTGCGGCGCTTTCCACATCGCCATGAACCCGGAAGATGCGCTGATGCGCTGGCTTCCCCTCGGCTTCTTCCTCACTCCCGAGCAGGCCCGCCAGATGGCCCACGAGTTGCACAACCTCGCCGCCCTGGCCGAACGCCCCGGTTCGGTGCCTTCAATCGCCAGAGGCGCTGCACGATGAAGGACTGGAGCCATCCCCGGCTGCAGAATGTGGATGCGGCAAAGGACGATTGGGACGATCTGGCGGCCGAGGCGCAGGCCGCCTACCAGCGCCGCTATGCCTCCTATCCCGGTCTGGTGAAGTCTGGCCGCATCCCGGCCGAGGAAGCCCGCGCCGATCTTCTGGCATGGCGCGCCATCGCCAGGGACTGGCACTGGATCGCCTATGGCGACGGTGAACCGGCCGACTGTAACACCATGGAACAGCGCATGCAGGCGCTGGATGTCGCGGTGGAGCGCTGGATCGAATTTGCGGCCAATGAAAGCGGCCCGCTCTTCCCGGCCGATCAGCGGCAGGGCGAAGCCATCTGCGCCATGCGCTGGTGGGCAGAACGCGAACGCACCTTCTTCAGCCATTACGATCACGCCCGCGAACGCGCCCGCCGCATCCACGAAAACTGCCGCGCCCAAGGCCACCCCACACGCGGCGAAAGGCTGGCCGCTTCACCCGAAGCAGAAATGAGGCGGGCAGCATGATCAAGGTACTGCTGCCCTAATGGCCACTCGGCCCCTTCCAACTGAGGTGAAACCGCCACCGCCATCGCATCCCGATGTGCTGGAATTCGCGCGGGCACTTGCGCGCGCCCATGTGGCGCGGGACATTGCCCGCGCACGGGGAGATTCGCCGCGCTGAAATGCAGGATGCTTTGGGCAGCCACATGCGAACACTGATCTACGCCCGTTATTCAAGCCAGCTGCAGAACCCTCGCTCGATCGAGGATCAGATCACCGCCTGCCGGCAGCGCGCTGAGGCTGAAGGCTGGCAAATCGTCGAGTGCTTTCACGATCGTGCGATCAGTGGCGCCGCTGGCATTGAAGATCAGCAGCGCCCCGGCCTGGCCGCGATGCTGCAGCGGCTTGAACTTGGCGGCATCGACCAGGTGCTCACCGAATCCACCGATCGCATAGCCCGCCACCAGGGCGATGCTTTCGCGGTCCGTGAGCAGATCGAATATCATGGCGCGCGGCTCTTCACCCTGATGGACGGTGTGATTGACGACATCACCGGCACGATCAAAGGCCTGTTCGACGCCCGCACTCGCAAGGATCTCGCACAGCGCGTCAGGCGCGGCCATCGCGGCAACATTGCAGAAGGGAAGGCCGCTTCCGGAGTCGCCTATGGCTATCGCAGAGTCACACGCTTTGACGACAAGGGCGAACCCATTCGCGGACTGCGCGAGATCGAGCCCACCACGGCGGCAATCGTTCTACGCATCTTCGCCGAATATGCTGCAGGGGATAGCCCGCGCACGATCTGCGGCCGTCTCAATGCCGAAGGCATTCCAGGGCCTCGTGGCGGAATCTGGCGCGCCGCTGCGATAGCAGGCCATCGCAGCAATGGTTTCGGCGTTCTGGCCAATCCGATCTACATCGGGCGGTTGCTCTACGGCCGCTCGCAAAGCGTGGTCGATCCACGCACTCGCAAGCGCGTCATGCGCCCCGGTGACGGGCAGATCGCCAGCGGCGATGCGCCTCACCTGCGCATCGTTCCAGACGATCTGTGGCAATCAGTGCAAGCGCAACTGGAACAGCGCTCCACCGGTCGGCCGGAAAGACAGCGCCGTCCCAGGCATCTGCTGTCGGGCCTTGGCAAATGCGGCGTCTGCGGCCGGGGCTGGATCATTACCCGAGGCGACTATTTCGGCTGCAGCAGCGTGATAGACGCCAATGCCTGCACCAATCGCCGCCTGATCCGCAAAGACCAGTACGAGCGCCGCGTGCTTGAGGATTTGCGGGAGAAGATGCTCGCGCCGGATGTCGTTGCCGCCTACCTCGCCGAATACCGGCAGGAATATTCCCGCCGCACCCGCGAAACCGCCAGTGAGCGCAGCAAGCTGGAGCGCCGGCAGGGCGAGCTGGCGCGCAAGGTCGAGCGCCTGGTTGCGGCCATCGCGGATGGCGCCAGCCAATTCACCGAAATTCGAGAAGCCCTCACTAACGCGAAGGCTGAAAAGGCAGACATCGATCGCGTGCTCGCATCATTCGACGCGATCCCTCAAATCGCGCTCCACCCCGGTCTCGCGCGCCAGTATCAACAGGCGATCGAGCAACTGGAAACGGAACTGGCCGACGAAACCACCCGCGCCCTCGCAGGCCCTCGCCTGCGCAAACTGATCGCCCGCATCGTCGTCACCCCAAGCGAAGAGAAGCGCGGCGTGGACATCGAAGTGATCCGCCACATCGACGAAGTCCTCTCCCTCACCCGCCGAACAGCCTGACAACGGCCCCTCACACGCAATTGCGATAACGCAGCATTCGTTTCGGCAAATTCCTCGCAATAATGGCCCGCCACCCAGCGGGAACCATGCTGCGGCTCCGGCCGCACCGGCAGCTGGACGAAGTCCGCCCGGTCGATCGCCCGGTCGAGCAAGGCAAGCGCCGCCGGATCGACCATGTCTTCGGCATCGTGCAACAGCACCATGCGAAAGGGCACGCCACCACGCCGGCGTTCATCGTCGGACAGGGCGCGATAGAGGCGGTTGAGACAGTCGGCCTTGGTCGTCGGCCCGTCGCGATCGTGCAGCACCAGCCGCAACCGGGGATCGCCCTGCGCGGCCTTGAACACTGCATCCGCCGTCGCCCGATCATTCCGGTAACAGCCGACGTAAAGAGTAAGCTCCTCCTGCGGCCAGACGGCAAGGGCATGGGCGATGGTAGCGCCGATCACTTCGGCCTCACGCCAGGCGGGGATCAGCACGGCAACGCGCCCCTTGAGCGGCTTCCCCGCCTCCCTGGCGCGAAAGACCCGCTCCGTCTGCGCGCGGCCCGTCAGCCTGAGCCAGACCCAGATCGCGTCGATGGCGAGTTCATCCAACGTGCCAAGAAGGAAGAAACACCCGGCGAAAAGCAGCAGTTCATGCTCGGCAAGCGCGAGCAACTGCAGCAGCGAACTACCCCCCAGAATCACAGAACGCGGCCGCCCGACTAGCGTTGCGGCGGGACGCTAGAGAGGCAAAGCACGTGCCGCAATGCGAGATGCATCCAAAAAGTCGGCATTTTCTTGCATCCTGGCGCCCGGTCGGAAAAAGTGGCGGGATGCAGCAACAGCGATCCCTTCTCCGTTCGGCCGTCCGGCCACTGCGCGCCCTCTTCGTCAGCGATGCCTTTGAAGGCGTGCTGCTGATCGCGATTGCAGCGCTGGCGATCCTGGCCGCCAATTCGCCGCTATCGCATCTCTATCACGACTTCTTCCATGAGCCGCTGGGCTGGACCCCGATTGCCAAGCTCAATTCGGTGCATCTGTGGATCAACGACGCGCTGATGGCAGTGTTCTTCTTCGTCGTCGGGCTGGAAGTGAAGCGGGAAATCGTGGCCGGAAACCTCGCCGATGCACGCCAGCGGCGCCTGCCGGTGCTGGCGGCAATCGCGGGAATGGCCGCACCGGCAGCAGTCTACATGCTGATCGCGGGCGGCGACGTGCGCTTGCAGAACGGCTGGGCGATTCCGGCGGCGACCGACATCGCCTTTGCCATGGGGGTGATCGGCCTGCTGGGCAGCCGCGTGCCTGCCTCCCTGCGCCTGTTCCTGCTCACCGTGGCCATCGTCGACGATATCGGCGCGGTACTGGTGATCGCGGTGTTCTACACCGCCAATCTGAAATTCGCGTGGCTGATTGCCTCGCTGGTGATCTTCGCCGCGCTGCTCGGCCTCAACCGCATGCGCGTGAACCATATGGCGCCATATATTCTGGGCGCGATCGTGCTGTGGTTCTGCGTCCTCAATTCGGGCATCCACGCCACTATCGCGGGTGTGGTCGCAGCGCTGACCATTCCAATGCGCGATCATATGGGCTCGACCATGCTGGAGCGCATGGAACACGGGCTGGTCGGCTGGAATGCCTATCTGGTGGTGCCGCTGTTCGGTTTTGCCAATGCCGGGGTGGCGCTGGCGGGGATCGGCGTCGACGAGGCACTGGCACCATTGCCGCTGGCCGTGGGCGCCGGCCTGGTACTGGGCAAGCAGGCAGGCATTTTCCTGTGCATTGTCGTGGCGGACCGGCTGGGGATCGCGAAGCGGCCGGAGAATTCCACCTGGCCGCAAATCTGGGGCACGACGGTGCTGTGCGGGATCGGCTTTACGATGAGTCTGTTCATCGCCGAACTGGCGTTCCCCACCAACCGGCTGCTGATCGAGGAAGCGAAGATCGGTATTCTGGCCGGATCGCTCGTCTCGGCCGTGCTGGGTTACGCGATCCTGCGGGTGACCACGAAGGCCCCCGCGGAAGGCGCGTAACCCGGCGGCGGGCGCCGCTTACCAGCTGCCCGTATTCTCCATGCTGGCCCAGGGCTCCTGCGGCTCCAGATGGCCGTCCTGCAGCAGTTCCACTGAGATGCCGTCCGGCGTCCTGATGAAGGCCATGTGCCCATCCCGCGGCGGACGGTTGATCGTGATACCGGCATCCATCAGGCGCTGGCAGGTCGCGTAGATATCGTCGACCTGATAGGCGAGGTGGCCGAAATTGCGGCCGCCGGTATATTTCTCGCCCTCTTCGCCCTCGGCCGGCCAGTTATAGGTCAGCTCCACCTCGGCATCCTGCCCCGGCGGGGCGAGGAAGATCAGGGTGAAGCGGCCCTTGTCGTTTTCCATGCGCCGCGTTTCTTCCAGCCCCAGCAGCTTGAAGAAAGCCACGGTGGCATCGGGATCGGTCACCCGGATCATGGTGTGGAGATATTTGACCACGCTTTACTCCATTTGTCGCTATTCAAACACGGTTCATCGCCAGATTGGCATCGGTTCATCGTCCACTCCCCGGACTCGAGGATGATGCCTGCCATGAGTGACGACCCTAACGAAGAAACCCCTGCCCCCGCCACCGCTTTCTGGCACAGGCAAGACACGCGGCTCTTGTTGGGCAGCGCCACAATCCTTGCCGTCGGCCTCATTGTCGGCGGCTATCTGCTGGGTGACGGACTGACTCGCGCCAAGGCGGCGGACCGCTCTGTCACCGTGCGCGGCCTTGCCGAGCGTGACGTGAAGGCAGACCTCGCCACCTGGACGATCTCCTATTCCTCCACGGCGGAAAATCTCGGCGAGGCACAGGCGGAAGTCGATCGCGATACGTCGCAGATCAAGGCCTTCTTCAAGGAACTGGGCTTTCCGGAGGATGCGCTGGAACCCACGGCCGTGAACGTCTCCAGCTACAGCAACAACGGCATTCCGCAGTTCACCGTGCGCCAGCGCATGAGCCTGCGCAGCCACGACATCACGCGAGCGCAGGACGCCGTGCGGCGCCAGTTCGACCTGGTGCGGCGCGGCGTGGTGCTGGAGGAAGGATCGGGCATGGCCTACACCTTCACCAAGCTCAACGCGATCAAGCCGGAAATGGTGGCCGAGGCGACCAAGGATGCGCGGTCAGCCGCAGAGCAGTTCGCCAAGGATAGCGGCACCAGCGTGGGCGGGATCAAGAGCGCCACTCAGGGCTATTTCTCGATCGAGGCGCGCGATGGCGATCAGGGCGGCTGGGGCGTTTCGGACACTCCGTTCAAGAAGGTCCGGGTCGTGACAACAGTGGACTTCTACCTGCGCTGAGAAGGTGCTGAAGGGCGCCTGAAAGGCACTCGGCACAGTCCGCGCTCAAAAAGAAAAGGGCCCGCGCCGATCCCGGCACGGGCCCCTTCTTTTCCGTCTCGGAAGAAACGTAGCTTAGAAGCTGACGCTCAGCGAGCCGACCACGGTGTCGTCGGTGAAGCCCGAGACGTCCTTGGCAAGGCCATCGGCTTCGACGCCGATGTAGCTCACGCCCAGCGAGACATTGCCCAGCACGGTCAGCGAAGCGCCGATCGAGTAGTCCCATGCCTTGCTGTTGTCGGTGTAGGTCATTGCGCCATCGGTGTAGCCGATATGGCCGGTCACGGTGACCGGGGTCGACGGGATACCGATCGAAGCGTCAGCCGACAGGTACAGGTTGTCGTCGGGCAGGCCAGCGCCGAAGTCCAGCGAGTCCTGGCTCGGAGCGTAGGCAACGCCCAGCGTCAGGGCGAGCGGACCGACGGTCGGCTTCACCTTGGCGTAGAGTTCGAACACGTCGGCCGGATCGACGTCGTTGGTCGGGTACAGATAGTAGGTCGCGCCCACATCGATACCGACGCCGTCGGTGACTTCACCGGCCCAGCCGGCGAACACGTCGAGTTCCATTTCGCCGTAGGAGGCGGTGTCTTCCAGCGAGGAAGCCCAGGTACCGACATAGAAGCCCGGAGCGGTGTTCAGCGTGATGCCGCCCTGGATCGCCGGATCGCCGCCCGAGAGGCCGACGCCGCGGAAACGATAGTCGGACACCAGCGCGACATTGCCGGTCACGGTGACGATGGGGGTTTCTTCTTCGTCCTGTGCCATGGCGGGAGTGGCAGCGAGGGCGGCGCCGGCAAGAACGGTAGCAGCCAGAAGGCTGCGGACGGACGTAAGCATGGCAAGTTCCTTATAACTTGGTTGGTCAGCCTCGTCCCACCTGCGTAAATAGCGGCCGCATCGTTTGGTGTACGGCCTTGCCATTTGCGCAATGAACTTGCCCAGACGTGCTGCAACGCACAAGACTAATTGCCGAGTGTCACATACAATTCGCACTACTGTGGATTTTCAGCATCACATGCTCCACACGGACGCCCGATTCGGACGTTCGGGCGCAGCGCACCTTGCAGCCCCTGCCGGGAGTTCTAGATCGTCGAACACGCCATGATCGAGTCACTCCGCAAGTTCTTCACCTTCCCCGCGGGGAACAGGGAGCCCTCGGTCCCCGTCGGGCGCCGGGTCTATGCCGTGGGCGACATCCATGGCCGGCTGGACCTGTTCGAGGCGATGATCGAAGCAATCGAGCGGGATTCCTCCCATGGCCGCCCGCTGCGCAGCACCGTGATCCTGCTCGGCGATCTGGTCGATCGCGGGCCGGACAGCGCCGGGGTTATCGCCCGCGCGCGCGAATGGCAGAAGACGCGCGACCTGCGCATCCTGGCCGGCAATCACGAGGAAATGTTCCTTGAAAGCTTGAGGCGCATGGAAGTGCTGCGCCACTTCCTGCGCTTCGGCGGGCGCGAGACGCTGCTGAGCTACGGCATCCAGCCGCGCGCGCGCACCAAGGCCGAAATGGCTGCACTGCAGCATCTGATGGCTGAACATATCCCGGCCGAGGATGTGGAGTTCCTGCGTTCCCTCGAAGAGCTGGTGGTGATCGGCGACTACGCCTTCGTCCATGCGGGCATCGCGCCGGGCGTGGCGCTGAAGCAGCAGCAGGGCCAGGACATGCGCTGGATCCGCGAGCCGTTTCTTTCCCACATGGACCCGCATTCGCACATCGTGGTCCACGGCCACACCATTACCGAGCGGGCCGTTATCCGCCCCAACCGCATCGGCATCGATACCGGTGCCTTCAACACGGGACGCTTGACCGCGCTCGTGCTGGAAGGCACCGGGCGACGGTTCATCGAGACGAAGGTCAAGAAGAAGAAGGGCGTTGTAACGCTCGACAGGAAGGCTGAAGCAGAATGAAGATTGCAATGGTTGGGGCAGGCTATGTCGGCCTCGTCTCGGGCGCCTGCCTTGCCGATTTCGGCCACGACGTGGTCTGCGTCGACAAGGATCAGGGCAAGATCGACGCGCTGCTGAACGGCGTGATGCCGATCTACGAGCCCGGCCTTGCCGAACTGGTCGGCACCAATGTGAAGGCTGGCCGCCTGTCCTTCACCACCGATCTTGCCGAGGCCATGGAGGGCGCCAGCGCGATCTTCATCGCCGTGGGCACGCCCTCGCGCCGGGGCGACGGCCATGCGGACCTGACCTTCGTCTATGAAGTGGCGCGCGAAGTGGGCGCCAATCTGAAGACGCCCGCAACGATCGTCACCAAGTCCACTGTTCCTGTCGGCACGGGCGACGAGGTGGAACGCATCATCGGAGAATCCGGCACGGGTGTGCAGTTCGCGGTGGTTTCCAACCCCGAATTCCTGCGCGAAGGCGCTGCCATTGGCGATTTCAAGCGGCCCGACCGCATCGTGATCGGCGCGGAGGACGATTTCGGCCGTCAGGTGATGAGCGAGGTCTATCGCCCGCTCTTCCTCAACAAGGCGCCGATCCTGTTCACCAGCCGCCGCTCGGCCGAACTGATCAAATATGCCGCCAATGCCTTCCTCGCGACCAAGATCACTTTCATCAACGAGATGGCCGATCTGTGCGAAAAGGTGGGCGCGGATGTGCAGGACGTGTCGCGCGGTATCGGCCTTGATAACCGCATCGGGTCCAAGTTCCTTCATGCCGGGCCGGGCTATGGCGGATCGTGCTTCCCCAAGGACACGCTGGCCCTGCTCAAGACCGCCGAGGATTATGACAGCCCCACCCGCATCGTGGAGGCCGTGGTCAAGGTGAACGACAGCCGCAAACGCGCCATGGGCCGCAAGGTGCTGGAAGCCCTGGGCAAGGAAGTGCGCGGCAAGCGGGTGGCCATGCTGGGCCTGACCTTCAAGCCCAATACCGACGACATGCGCGACAGCCCCTCCATCGCCATCGCCCAGGCGCTTACCGATGCCGGCGTGCATGTGGCCGCCTACGATCCGGAAGGCATGGAACTGGCCGCTCCGCTGATGCCCGAAGTCGAAATGACCGCCAGCCCCTATGAAGCCATCGAAGGGGCCGACGCGATCGTGATCGTCACCGAATGGGACGCCTTCCGCGCGCTCGATCTGGCCCGCGTGAAGCAGATCGCCAAGGCCCCGGTGCTGGTCGACCTGCGCAATGTCTACGAGCCGTCGGAAATCCGCGCGGCGGGCTTTACTTATGTGAGCGTCGGCAGGACATAAGCCGCACTGGCCCGGACGGCGCAAAGCCGCCGGGCAATCCAGCAGCCTTGGGGAGAGGGGCGCAAATGACAAGCAAGGGCATGGCCGGTCTCGCGGCCATCGGGGCCGCTTTCGCGATCACGGTTGGCGCGCAGGCGGGGAATGACACGGCACCGGCTTTCGAGCCGGTGACCGATGCGATGATCCAGAATCCCGATCCGAAGGACTGGCTGAGCTGGCGCCGCACGCTGGACAGCCTGGGCTACAGCCCGCTTGCCCAGATCGACCGTTCCAATGTCGGCCAGCTCCGCCTCGTCTGGGCCCGCCCGCTCAATGACGGATCGCAGGAAGGCACGCCGCTGGTTCATAATGGCGTGCTTTATTTCCCCGCCCCCGGCGATGTGATCGAGGCGATCGACGCGGCATCGGGCGAAGTGCTGTGGCAGCACCGCCGCAAGATGCCCGAGGATATCGGCAAGTACCTGCCCGTGTGGGACACGAACCGTAACCTTGCGATCTATGGCGATCTCATCATCGCCAATGGGGCGGACGATTACATCTACGCCCTTGATGCCCGCACCGGGGAACAGGTGTGGGAAACGAAGATTCTCGACTACCAGCGCGGCGCCAAGCAATCTTCCGGCCCGATCATCGCCAATGGCCTCGCCATTACCGGCCGCTCCTGCGAACCGGAAGGCGGGCCGGATGCCTGCGTCATCACCGCGCATGATGCGAAAACCGGCAAGGAAGTGTGGCGCACCAGCACAATCGCACGAGGCAGCGATCCGAACGACGCCTCTTGGGGCGGATTGCCGCTGGAAAAGCGGATGCAGGTCGGCGCCTGGATGATCCCCAGCTTCGATCCGCAGCTGGGCCTGCTCTACATGGGCACTTCGGTCAGCACGCCTGCGCCCAAGTTTCTGCTTTCGGGTAATGACCACGATTACCTCTATCACAATTCCACGCTGGCGCTGGATGTGCGCACCGGCAAGATCGTGTGGCATTACCAGCATCTGGTCGATCACTGGGATCTGGACCACACATTCGCCCGCATGCTGCTGGACGAACAGGTCGCGCCCGATCCCAAGGAAGTCGCCTGGATCAATCCGAAGATCGACCGGAAGAAGACCTACAAGGTGCTTACCGGCGTGCCGGGCAAGACGGGCATCGTCTACACGCTGGACCGGCAGACAGGCGAATTCCTGTGGGCACGGCCGACGATCTACCAGAACGTGGTCCAGTCGATTGACGGGAAGACAGGCAAGGTTTCGCTGAACCCCGATGCGATCCCTGATGCGCTGGGCAAGACAGTGCTCGCCTGCCCGGCGGCCTCGGGCGGGGCGAATTACATGACCGGCGCCTACAGCCCGCTCACGTCCACGCTTTATCTGCCGATGCAGAACACCTGCGCCAATGTGACAGCGGTGGAGCCTGACTGGAGCAATCCCGGCTATTCCATCGCCTCGCGCCAGTTCATCGCACCCGGTGCGGGCGACAATGTCGGAGTGATCCACGCTGTGAACGCAGTGACCGGCAAAAGCGAATGGAGCTGGTCGATCCGGGCGGGCATGCAGTCGCTGCTCACCACGGGCGGTGGGCTGCTGTTCGCGGGCGATGCCGGCGGGCGGTTCAGCGCGCTCGACCAGAAGAATGGCTCGGTGCTGTGGCAAATCAATCTCGGCTCCTCGGTCACCGGCTATCCCGTGACCTTCGAGGTCGGCGGGCACCAATATGTCGCCGTTTCCACCGGGCGCTGGCTGAATGACAATTTCACGCCCGAACTGAAGCACGGGGCGCAGAACACCCTGTTCGTCTTCGCACTGCCCGATGCCGGGATCGGTGCGAAGGGCCCCTATCGCGCGCCGGTGAATGTGGCGGGCGGGATCTATACTGCCAACGATCCGGCGCAGAACAATGGCCGCCCGCCCGCAGAACGCACGGTGGCGGACGGGATTTTCTCCGCGGCCGAAGCCGCGCGCGGCAAGACGCTCTATGCCGAACATTGCGCGGCCTGCCACGGGGCGGACTTCAATCCCGCCCCCGGCGCGCCGCCGGTGAAGGGCGCCGCCTTCCTCACCAACTGGAAGACCCGCACGCTGGGCGAGTTCTACGCCAAGGTGAAGACCATGCCGCCCGGCGCGGCCGGATCGCTGTCCGATGCGGACTATCGCGCGGCGATGGCCTATATCCTCGAAGCAAACGGCTACAAGCCGGGCGAGCCACTCCCCGCAGATAGCGGGCTGATGCAGGCCATCGGCTTCGGTGGGTAAGTCTACGCTGACGACGTAGGGAGAAAGTTTACTAGCGCCGGATTAAGCATCGCCTCCTCGGATGAGGAAACACCCGTGATGCAAGCGCAAGCCGCCGGCTCGGCTCAGCCACTGCAGCTTTCGCCCGGTCAGGAATCCTGGCCGTTTTCCCTTGCGCGCTTTCAGGACGATCCCGCCCTGCTGCGCGCCTGGCAAAGGCTGGACGAGGCTTCCCCGCTGCCCACACAGGCGCAGGCCTTCGTCGCCGCTCTGGCGGTCACCATGCTGGCGGGCACCTCCATCGAAATATTCACGGCCACCGGGATCGACGGCATCGGCGCCCTGCTGCCGCTCTGCCGGGCACCGGGCCGCTTCGCGCCGTGGCGCATGGCCGGCGCGCGCGAAGTGTTCGAGCCGATCGACGCGCTGTATGAAAGCCCGGCGGCCGCCAGCGGCCTTGCCGAGGTGCTTGCCCGTCAGCCCCGGCCGCTATGGTTCGAACGGGTTCCGGCAGGCTCCCTGCTCGTTCCGGCACTGAAACAGGCCATGAAGGGCCGGGGCGTGATCTCGGTCCGCCCGACCGTGCCCTGCCCCACTATCGCGCTGGATGCGAGTTGGCAGACGCCGGAAAGCCGCTTCAATTCCGGCCGCCGCTCCGATTTCCGCCGCGCCGCACGCAAGGCCCACGAACTGGGCGCGGTGGCCTATGAAGTGCTCGCCCCTTCGCCGGAGCAGTTCGATGCCCTGTTCGACGAGGCCATCGCGGTCGAATTGCGCAGCTGGAAACGCGAGACCGGCACTGCCATTGCCTCCGAGCAGATCAAGGAGGACTTCTTCCGCACCTATTTCCGCGCGGCCTGCGCCAGCGGAGAATTCCGCATCGCCTTCATGCGCATCGGCGGGCAGGCGGCGGCAATGCAGATGGCCGTGGTGCGCGGGGGCCGCTACTGGCTGTTCAAGATCGGCTTTGACGAGGCCTATTGCAAATGCTCGCCCGGCACCTTGCTGATGCTCCACACGCTCGGCTGGGCCGCGCGGGAAGGGCTGGAAGCCTATGAGCTGATGGGCGGCGTCGAACCCTGGATCGCCGAATTCTGGACTCGCGACCATCGCGATACGGTGCAGGTGCGCGCCTATCCGTTCAGCATCGCGGGGCTTGGCGCGTTGATTGCCGAAGTGGCGGGGGCGCTGCGCAGGCGGCTGTTGCGGGGTCTCGGATGAACCTTTCCCCCTGGGGGGTGGCGCGCAGCCTCCGCTATGCCCTGCCCCGCCATCTCGGCCGCCTCCTGCCCGCACCCGATGCGCAGGGCACTGCACGTCTCTGCCGCAGACTGAACCGCAAGGGCATTGCCGTGACGGCGGGCTATTTCCAGGCCGACGATGCTGGGCCGGAGGCGATCCTTGCCGCGAACACGGCAATGGCCGCGCTGATCGCGGCAGAGGACGGCAACACCTATCTGTCAGTCAAGGCGCCGCCGCTGCGGTTCGATCCCGACCTGATCGGCAAGATCGCCGGTGCCGCGCAAGCTGCCGGGATCGACCTGCTGCTGGACGCCCATGCGCCGAAGGACGCGGACGCCACGTTGGACCTCGCCGCTGCCTTCCCCGGCACCGGCATTGCCCTGCCCGCGCGCTGGCAACGCAGCGCAGGCGATGCGGCGCGCCTGCGGGATGCCCCGCTCCGCATCCGCATCGTGAAAGGCGAATGGCCGGACCCGCTGGCCGACGTGCCGGACATTGCCGCAAACTACCTCGCCCTCGCCCGCAGCCTCGCGGGCCGCGCCGCACCGGTCGCCATAGCGACGCATGACCCCGCGCTGGCAGAGGCCGCACTGACTGCCCTGCGCGACGCCGGAACCCCCTGCGAGCTGGAGCAATTGCGCGGCCTGCCCCGCCGCCGCACCACGGCAATTGCGAAGCGGCTGGGAGTGCCCGTGCGCCTCTACGTCCCCTTCGGCCCGGGCTGGTGGCCCTATGCCCTCAACAGCGCGCTTGCGCGGCCCTACCTGCCGCTCTGGGCGGCGCGGGACTGGCTGGGTTTGGGATGAATGCGCTGAAGTAAAATGCCAGGGGGCCTGTAAGCCGGGTTCTGTATCGCGGACGGTATCCGATTATCGGACCGTATCCGCGATGGCAGCCATTCATCTGGGCCACGGATCGCTCCGCGGCTCAAGCAACCAACCCGGGCAACTCGGCTCGAAACCGGCCTGCCCCGGACGAATCCGGGGCGCGTTGCCCCTATTCGGTCTTGCTCCGGGTGGGGTTTGCCATGCGGACCCTGTTACCAGCGCCCCGGTGCGCTTTTACCGCACCCTTTCACCCTTGCCTGTGAGGTTTCCCTCCATCGGCGGTATACTCTCTGTGGCACTTTCCCTGAGCTTGGGGGCCGAAACCCTTCGCTCGGCGGGCGTTACCCGCCACCCTTGTTTCGTGGAGCCCGGACTTTCCTCGGCATCCGACCCGCTCATCCTGAGCTTGTCGAAGGACGCGGCTGCCCGGCCCCCTGGCGGCCCCTATCTAGTCAAGCCGCGGTCACGATCCAAGAGCAAAGCGAACAGGATCGCGCCCAGTTCCCCATCTATCTCGCCATCGATCCTGCGTGGGCGCCAACGCCGCTGGAACGCCCGCACCGCCGCGCGGCCATCGGAGATGTCATAGCCGAAGCGTTCCAGCCCCAGCATGAAGGCCCCGTCATTCTCGAAAGGTGAGCCAAGCGTCACCTTGGGCGTCTTGAGCACCAGATGCAGCGAGGCGAGCGTTTCCCAGTCGAACAATTCGCCCGGATCGTCCTTGCGCGCCGGTGCGATATCCGAATGGCCGACGATATTGGCGCGGGGAATATCGTGGCGCACCTTGATATCCGCCAGCAGCGGGATCAGCGCGCTCATCTGTTCTTCGGTGAAAGGGCGATACCCCCATTCATGGCCGGGATTGACCAGTTCGATGCCAATACTCGCGGAATTGACGTCGGTGATCCCGCGCCACAGGCTGCGCCCGGCATGCCAGGCGCGCTTTTCCTCATCCACCAGGCGGAAGACGGTGCCGTCTTCCTCGATCATGTAATGGGCGGAAACTTCGGCCGCCGGATCGCACATTCGTTCCAGCGCCTCCGCCCCGGTGCGCATGCCGGTGTAATGCAGCACCACCATGGAGATGGGCAGCTTGCGCTCGTTCCAGTTGGGAGAGGGAGTTTCGCGATCGACGAATTCGTTTTCGGTCACCCCTCGAACCCTCCGCTCACCCGTGGGGCAGCACCGCGCCCAGTACCAGCGCGTCCTCGCCCAGCGCATATTGCACTCCCCCGCCAGCCTGGACGGCGAGCAGGTGCATCATATGGGCAGGCGCCGTGCGGCTGGATAGGTCGTGCGGTGGCAGCGTGCCGTTGAGCGCGCGGCCGATCGTCTCGTCAAACGCGATGCGCGGGCCTGCGGCACGCACGGCGATCTCCGCCGCGCCGCCATTCATTTCCGCACCGATATCCAGCGTGCCGCCGCGCACCAGCGCATCCATGCCGATGGAAGCCAGGTTCAGCAGCAGCTTGACCGCCGGCTTGGGCAGGGTCGGCTCGCGCACGGCCCAGTTGAGCGTGATGCGCCCGCTATCGCCCGCCAGAGCGGCGATCACCTGACGGGCCTCGCCCACATCCACCTGTTCGCCGAAACCGCCCGCCGCACCGAAGGCGAGGCGGAAGAACCTGAGCTTGTCGGCACTGATCTTCGCGCTCTGCTCCAGCAATTCGAAGCAGCGGGCCCGCATTTCCGGGTCCTTCTCCTCGGCCAGCAGTTCCAGCCCGTTCGACAGCGCCCCCACCGGGCTCAGCATGTCATGGCACAGGCGCGAGCAGAGTAGGCTGGCAAGATCGACGGGAGAAGTGGTCATGTTCAGGTTATGGCCCGGTTTGCTGACGAAGTTGACAATGTTGACAGGGTACAGGGAGAAAATCCCGCCACCGCTTAACCATGCCCTAGCAGGCGCGGGCGGCGGGAGGAATCCCCGGCGGAAAGAAAGGCGGGCAGGCAGTGCATTGCCCGGGATTACGCTTCTGACAGCGTGTAGGAAAGCGGTTCGAAGCCGTCCGGCCGATCGATCCAGAAACGCACCACGCCCTGCGCGGCAATCGCCCAGACCTTGCCATCGCCCGCTGCCTGCTCGCGATCCGTGGCGGAAGGCTCGGGCGGGCCGACGGGGTGGGAGTGATAATAGCCGATCAGGCGCGGGCCGCCGCCACGCTCGGCCCGGTGAGCATCGATCAGCGCGACAGGATCGATCTCGAAATGGCGGGCCTTGTCCTGTGCGACATTGGCGGCGGGGCGCGCTTCGAGAACGCGGCCATCGGCGCCCAGCAACAGGCCGCAGGCTTCCTCCGGCGCGGCGCGGGCGGCTTCGGCGAGGATGGCTTCGAGGGCGTGATGGGCAATTTCCAAACTGGAGCCTACTGCACCCTCGCCCGCCCGTCCTGAGCTTGTCGAAGGACCGTATTTCCCCTTTGCCAAGCGTGAAATCTCCTCCCAATCTCCACGGATCAAGGCCAGCTTCTTCCGGCGCGACCAGCCCTTGATCCGCTTCTCCGATGCCTTTGCCTCATCCCGCGTGACAAATTCCTGTGACCACACAAGCTCCACTGGAACGAGGCCACTGGTGAATCCCCGAACAAGGCCGCTCTTATGCTCGCCGATCCGCCGTTCGAGATCGTCCGTATGTCCGGTATAGAACACACCTCCGCGGCAGTGGAGCATATAGGCCCAGAATGGCATTCGTTCGGGCTAAGTGAAAAGCCGCCCTTCGACAAGCTCAGGGCAAACGGGTGGGGGAGACCTTGAGTTTACCGCACCAATCCCCACATTGCGCCTTCATGGGGGCCGAGAACATCATTACCGGCGTACTGGAAACGGGCGGCGAGCGGCTGGACAAGGCGCTGAGCGCGGCCAGCGGGCTTTCGCGCGAGCGCGTGAAGGCGCTGATCGCCGAAGGGCGCGTGAGCGTGGGCGGCAAGCCCGCCAGTAGCGCCTCTGCCAAACCCGCCGCCGGAACCCACTGGTCCATCGACGTGCCCCCTGCTGCCGAGGCTGAGGCCCGACCGCAGGATATTCCGCTGACCGTCGTCTATGAAGACGAGCATCTGATCGTGATCGACAAGCCCGCCGGGCTGGTCGTCCATCCCGCAGCCGGGAATCCCGACGGCACGCTGGTCAATGCCCTGCTCCATCACTGCGCCAATAAGGGGGGCGGCCAGCTTTCCGGCATTGGCGGAGTCGCCCGGCCGGGCATCGTCCACCGGATCGACAAGGATACGTCCGGACTGCTGGTCGTGGCCAAGAGCGACGCGGCCCATATCGGTCTTGCCGAGCAATTCGCGGATCACTCCATCGAACGCGCCTATCTGGCGGTGGTGGCGGGCCATCCCCGCCCGCTGTCCGGCACCGTGAACGCGCGGGTCGGACGGTCCGATTCGAACCGCAAGAAGATGGCCGTGCTGGCCGACGAAACCAGCCGGGGCAAGCATGCGATCACTCACTACAAGGTTCTGAAAGAACTCGATAATTCTGCATTGGTGGAATGCCGCCTGGAGACGGGACGCACTCATCAGGTGCGTGTTCACATGGCGTCAATCGGCCATGCCCTATTGGGGGACCCTGTCTATGGCCGTACCCCTGCGCCTCTTCGCCCCCTGCTCAAGCGGCTCGGTTTCGAGCGACAGGCCCTGCACGCCGCCGTGCTCGGCTTTCAGCATCCGGTAACCAGAAAAACTTTGCGGTTCGAAAGCGATTTGCCTGCAGATATGAGGGAACTGATCGACGAAACCACTCGTTGAGATCGACGAAATGCAGGGGTTTCCTGCTTTCATCCCCTATATAGGGGAAACCGGGGGCAAGTGGCCGTGCTCCCTTCTGGACGCCCATCAGGGGTCCGCAAAATATCGGTCGACACTGTGAAAGGTATGGGAAAAGTGAGCAATCAGAAGACCGGCAAAACGAGGGCACTTGCCGTTCCCGCCCTGAGCGGGGAACAGAGCCTCAACCGCTATCTTGCCGAGATCAAGAAGTTCCCGGTGCTGACGCCCGAGCAAGAATATATGCTCGCGAAGCGCTATCAGGAACATGAGGATCCCGAAGCAGCCGCACAGCTGGTGACGAGCCATCTGCGTCTCGTGGCGAAGATCGCCATGGGCTATCGCGGATATGGCCTGCCGCTGTCCGACCTCATCAGCGAAGGCAATGTCGGCCTGATGCAGGGCGTGAAGAAATTCGAAGCCGATCGCGGCTTCCGCCTGGCGACCTATGCCATGTGGTGGATCAAGGCCAGCATGCAGGAATTCATCCTGCGCAGCTGGAGCCTGGTGAAGATCGGCACCACTGCCGCCCAGAAGAAGCTGTTCTTCAACCTGCGCCGCATGAAGCGCAACCTCGATGCTTACGAGGATGCGGATCTGCGTCCGGAAGACGTCGCCAAGATCGCCCACGATCTCGGCGTGCCCGAGCAGGAAGTGATCAACATGAACCGGCGCATGATGATGGGCGGCGATGCCTCGCTCAACGTCTCCATGCGCAATGACGAGGAAGGTTCCGGCCAGTGGCAGGATTTCCTCGCGGACGACACTCCGCTGCAGGACGAGCAGGTGGCCGAGGCCGAAGAGGCCAAGCTGCGTCACGAAATGCTGGCCGAAGCCATGGACAGCCTGAACGAGCGCGAGAAGCACATCCTGACCGAGCGACGGCTGGTGGAAAATCCCCGCACGCTGGAGGAACTCAGCCAGGAATATGACGTGAGCCGCGAACGCATCCGCCAGATCGAGGTGCGCGCCTTCGAAAAGCTCCAGAAGGCCATGCAGCGCATCGCCGGCGAACGGCTGCTGGCGGCTGCGTAAGTTCCCGATCCTCCCCGTGAGCAAAGCTCATGGGGAGGGGGACCGTCCCTGCGAAAGCAGGGATGGTGGAGGGGCCTGGCCGCAGCGCTCGCGGCAGGCCACGACAAGAGCCTCCGCCACGGCGGCTGACGCATTGAGTACTTCGACCGCCGCGATACGCATCACATCGATGCCTCGCTCCTTGAGGAATGCAGTCCGTTCTTCATCACGCACAGAACGGTTTCCCATATCGTGGGCGATGCCGTCCACCTCGATGGCAAGCTTTGCGGATGGGCAATAGAAGTCGAGAACAAAAGGCCCGGCAGGATGCTGGCGTCTGAAACGCAAACCGGAGCACCGCAATTCGCGCCACAACAGCACTTCTGGCAGCGACATCTCCTTCCTGAGTTGTCTGGCTTGCACGACCATCCGCTTGCTTGTCTGACGCGCCACTTCATGCCCCTCCGTCAGCCCTTCGGGCCGCCACCTCCCCATGAGTTTCACTCACACGGAGGATCATCGCAACGGCAACTGCATCCATTATTCCCACCCGGCTCCAACCTCGCTAAACGAAGCGCATGGCCGTTCGGATCATGCGCTTTCTCGTCATGGCTTTCATCTGGTTCCTCGTGATCAGCGTGGGGCTGGTAGTGGTCTATCGCGTGGTCCCGCCGCCGGTGACCGCGACCATGATCCTGGACGGCAACGGCATCACCAAGGACTGGGAACCGCTCTCCCGCATAGACCGCAACATGGTTGCCGCCGTGATCGCGGCGGAAGATGGCAAGTTCTGCCAGCATAACGGTTTCGACACGGAAGCGATCGAAAAGGCGATCCAGCGCAACGCGAAGGGCGGGCGCATAAGGGGTGGCTCCACGATCAGCCAGCAGACCGCCAAGAACGTGTTCCTGTGGCAGGGCGGCGGCTATTTCCGCAAGGGGCTGGAAGCCTGGTTCACGGTGCTGATCGAAGGCGTGTGGGGCAAGCGCCGGATCATGGAGGTCTATCTCAACGTCGCCGAGACGGGGATTGGCACCTATGGCGTCGAGGCTGGCAGCCAGCGTTACTTCAACCACTCCGCCGCGCATCTGACCCGCACCGAGGCGGCGCGCATGGCGGCAGCCCTGCCCCTGCCGAAGGAACGCCCGGTAGTGAACCCCACAGGCTTCACCCGGCGCTATGGCAACACCATTGCCGCGCGGATCGGCACAGTGAAGCGTGACGGCTTCGATGCCTGCGTGTACGAGTGAGCGCCATGGGCGCAAATCACTCGCATAATCATTCGCATAGCCATGGGGCGGACCATGGCCATGAACAGGTATCCGGGCACGGGCATAGCCATGCGCCGGCCAGCTTCGGCCGGGCCTTCGCCATCGGGGTGGTGCTGAACAGCATCTTCGTGGCGGTAGAGGCGATCTACGGCTTCTTCTCCGGCTCCATGGCGCTGGTGGCCGATGCCGGGCACAATCTGTCCGACGTGCTGAGCCTTCTGATCGCCTGGGCCGCCAGCATCATGGCCGCCCGCCCCGCCTCGGCGCGCTACACCTGGGGCTTCAAGTCCAGTTCGATCCTTGCCGCGCTGGCCAATGCCGGGCTGCTGCTGGTGGCCGTGGGCGCGATCATGATCGAGACGCTGCGCCGCTTCGTCGTCCCCGCCGAGGTCGAAGGCACGACCATGATCGTAGTCGCGGGGATCGGCGTGGTCATCAATACCGCAACCGCGCTGCTGTTCATGAGCGGGCGCAAGCATGACATCAACATTCGCGGCGCCTTTCTGCACATGGCGGCCGACGCGCTCGTCTCGGTGGGCGTGGTGATCGCGGGCATATTGATCCTGCTGACCGGCAAGAGTTGGATCGATCCCGTCACCAGCCTGGTGATCGTGGCCGTGATTGCCTGGGGCACCTGGGGCCTGTTGAAGGACAGCGTGAAGATGGGCCTGCTGGCAGTGCCCGACCGGATCGACGAGGCCGAGGTCCAGAACTGGCTCGCCGCCCTGCCCGGGGTGAGCGCAGTGCACGATCTCCACATCTGGCCGATGAGCACTACCGAAACCGCCTTCACGGCCCATCTGGTGATGCCCGGCGGCCATCCCGGCGATGCCTTCCTGCACCATATCGCCCATGAACTGGACGAGCGCTGGCACATCCACCACGCGACGGTGCAGGTGGAGACTGGCGAGAACTGCACGCTTCACGCAGGATCGATATGATCGAGCGCGAAGGAGGCTGCGCCTGCGGGGCCGTGCGCTACCGCGTGGAAGGCGATCCGATCTTCGTCAACAATTGCCACTGCACCCTGTGCCAGCGGCAAACCGGCTCCACCTCGGTGGTCAACGCCTTCTATGAGAGCGAGCGGATTTCCGTAACGCAGGGCGAGCTTTCGGAGCATCTCGTGCAGTCCGGCAGCGGCGGCCCGCACACGATCTGCCGCTGCGCCCAATGCGGAACCGCGATCCTGAGCTATTACCCGCGCCTTGGCCGCCTGGGTGCGGGCCTGCGCGTAGGCACGCTGGACGAACCCGGCGCGCTGCGGCCCGACGCGGCGATCTTCACCGCCAGCGCCATGCCCTGGGTGACCCTCCCCGCAGGCATCCCCGCCTTCGAACAGACCTACGCCCCGGCGGAGCTGCTTCCCCCGGAACGGCTGGAGCGGCTGATGGCGATGGTGGAACGTCGGAAAGCTGGCGAGGGATAACCCCCTCCACCCCCGCCTGCGGCGGCGGTCCCCCTCCCCATTGCGAAGCAACGGGGAGGAGCAGTAGGCTACCCTATCCCCGCTTCTCAAACGCCACGTAGCGTTCGGTCTCGGGGCTGGATAGCTGCAGGAACCACTCCACGTCGAACCCGCCGAGGAACTCCAGCTTGCGGATCAGCTCGTCCCAGTGGGACAGCCTCTCATGGGCGGAGATCACTCCGTCGCGCGTGGTGATGTCGCAGCACAGCACATCGCGCCGACGTTCGTGGCGCTTGTAGAATTCTACCCGGAGAACGCTGGTGAGTTTGAAGGGCGGCATTTACGCCGCCTCTTCTTCCTTCTTTTCGGGCCCGATCACGCGGATCGGTTCCTTTCGGCCTTCGACCACGTCCTTGTCGACCACCACTTCGGTCACCCCGCCTTCCATGCCCGGAAGATCGAACATGGTATCCAGCAGAATGCCTTCCACGATGGACCGCAGGCCGCGTGCGCCGGTCTTGCGCTTGATCGCCTTCTCGGCAACCGCCACCAGCGCCTCGTCCGTGAAGGTCAACTTCACGTCCTCGAGTTCGAACAGCTTCTGGTACTGCTTCACCAGCGCGTTCTTCGGCTCGCGCAGAATCTGCACCAGCGCCTCGACATCGAGATCGTTGAGCGTGGCGATTACCGGCAGGCGGCCGACGAATTCGGGGATGAGGCCGAACTTCAGCAGATCTTCCGGCTCGCTCATCTGGAGCAGTTCACCCACCTTGCGTTTTTCCGGATCGGCGACATGCGCACCAAAGCCGATCGAGCGCTTCTGCAGGCGGTCGGCAATGATCTTGTCGAGCCCGGCAAAGGCGCCGCCGCAGATGAACAGGATATTGGTCGTGTCCACCTGCAGGAATTCCTGCTGCGGATGCTTGCGCCCGCCCTGCGGCGGCACGCTGGCAGTGGTGCCTTCCATCAGCTTGAGCAGCGCCTGCTGCACGCCTTCGCCCGAGACGTCGCGCGTGATGGAGGGATTTTCCGCCTTGCGGGTGATCTTGTCGATCTCGTCGATATAGACGATGCCCTGCTGCGCCTTTTCGACATTGTAGTCGCTGGCCTGCAGCAGCTTGAGGATGATGTTCTCCACGTCCTCGCCCACGTAACCGGCTTCGGTCAGCGTGGTGGCATCGGCCATGGTGAAGGGCACGTCGAAAGTGCGGGCCAGCGTCTGGGCCAGCAGGGTCTTGCCCGAGCCGGTGGGGCCCACGAGCAGGATGTTCGACTTCGCCAGTTCCACATCGCCGGACTTGCCGCTGTGCTTCAGGCGCTTGTAGTGGTTGTGCACCGCCACGGAGAGGACGCGCTTTGCCCGGTCCTGGCCGATGACATAGTCGTTGAGCGTGGCGAAGATTTCCTTCGGCGTGGGAACGCCGCCGTCCTTCTTGCCGGCAATGCCTGCCTTGGTTTCTTCGCGAATGATGTCGTTGCACAGTTCAACGCACTCATCGCAGATGAACACGGTGGGCCCGGCAATGAGCTTGCGCACCTCATGCTGCGACTTACCGCAGAAGCTGCAGTAAAGGGTGCTTTTGGAATCAGAACCGCTCAACTTGGTCATTCTTTCTTTCCCGATCCCCCGGTTCAGCTAGCCCTGAAACGCGGGCAAAGCCAAGGGAGATTCGCTTCCGAGTGTAACCCGGAAGTCTTGATAATCAATGGAACCCTCTACCCCGCGCCGCCTTGCGGGCTGCTGAAGTGAGAGGGTTGCCAAAATGCTACAGCTCCGACCGCAGGCCTTAACGCGCGCGCCTTATTCCGGCGCCCCGCCCGAACCGCTTTCATCGCCGGTCGTCTCGGTATCGGGACGGGTTTCGAAAACCTTGTCCACCAGACCGAACTTCAGCGCCTCGTCGGCTTCGAGGAAAGTGTCGCGATCCAGCGCCTTCTCGATCGCGTCGAGGGGCTGGCCGGTATATTTCACATAGAGATCGTTCATGCGCGAACGGATGCGCAGGATTTCCTTGGCCTGGATCTCGATATCCGAAGCCATGCCGCGCGCGCCGCCCGAAGGCTGGTGGATCATGATCCGCGCATTGGGCAGCGCGATACGCATGCCGGGCTCACCCGCGCAGAGCAGGAAGCTGCCCATCGAGGCGGCCTGACCGATGCAGACCGTGCTGACGCGCGGCTTGATGTACTGCATCGTGTCGTGGATCGCCATGCCGGCCGTCACCACGCCGCCGGGCGAGTTGATATACATGCTGATGGGCTTGGAGGGGTTTTCGCTCTCCAGGAACAGCAGCTGGGCCACGATCAGCGAGGCCATGTTGTCTTCCACCTGGCCGGTCACGAACACGATGCGTTCGCGCAGCAGGCGGCTGAAAATGTCGAAGCTGCGTTCGCCCCGGCTCGTCTGTTCGACGACGACGGGAACCAGCGCGCCAGTAAACGGGTCGCGAGTGAACTGGCCCTGGGTGCCGTAGGTTTCGCCGATATTGCCGAACAGGTCGATCATGAATTGCCTCGCAAGCTGTGACTGAACGCCTATGTCGCGACTGGCGGCGTGATGTTCAAGTGCCATAGCCCCTAAACCCACAATCGTACCTGTCCAGTGCAGTAATCCCGGTTACGGAACAATCCTGCCGCGACGCTGCGCGACAAAGCCGGACTTGCGCGGGCGGAAAATCCCGGCAAGTTTCCGCGCCGACAAGGCTGGCCCCGCCAACAGGAACCGAGGGCCGCATAAGGGGAGAATTGGGCGTGCGGACGAGGCGGGGAAGGCTGCTTTGCATGGGGGCTGCAGCGGCGGTGGCGATTGCCTCCTCCGCCAGCGCACAGGATTTTACGATCGACGATCTGATCGGGCTGGAAGAAACCCCGGAGAACGAGATTGTCGTTGCCCACAAGCTGGACCCGGACCCGGAACAGGAAGACGTGCGCCAGCAGGTACGGTCCATTACCGGGACGTCCACCGGCAGCGTCTATAATGAACCCCTCGCCCGCTTTCAGGCCCGCATGTGCCCGGGCGTGATGGGCCTGCCGCTCGACGTAGCGGAACTCATTGTGGACCGGCTGCGCTACAATGCCGAGAGGCTGGGCCTGACCATGGCCGAGGGCGGCGAGTGCCGCCCGAATTTCATTCTCGGCTTCGTCGGCAGCGGCAAGGCCGATATCGAGAAGATGGACAAGCAGACCGGATCGCTCCTCTCGCAGATCACGCTAGCGGAACGGCGCGAATTGCTCAAGGAAACCGGGCCGGTCCGGGCGATTGCCGTGACGATGCAGCGCACGCGCGATGGCATGCCGATCCTGGGCGACCAGAAATACGGCCTCACTCCCACGATCAACACGCAGTCCGCCAACTCGCTGTTCCTGCTGCCGACGCGGGTGGATATCGAAATGTCGGTGGTGCTGATCGACGTGCTGACGATCGACGGGATGACCGTGAACCAGCTGGCCGATTATGCGACCATGCGCGGCATGGCGAAGACCCGGCCGGTCAGCGGCGAGGCGGCCTATGGCACGATCCTGAACCTGTTCGATCCGGATGCCAGCCATCCGCCCGAGCTGACCAATTTCGACCTTGCCTATCTTGAAGCGCTTTACAGCCGCCCCGCCAATATCGCGGCGGTTTCCAAGTTCGGCACGGTGCAGGGCAAGATGAAGCGGATGCTCGCATCGACGGCGGCACCTGAAGGCGACACGCTGACCGACTCAGCCCCCTGAGTGAGCCAAGAGGATATGGGCAATGAAAAAGGCCGCGGGGATCGCGCCCCGCGGCCTTTTCATCACGCCGTAACGGCGATTACTTCTTGGCCGGAGCCTTCTTCGCGGCAGACTTCTTGGCCGCGGGCTTCTTCTCGGCGACCGGCTTTTCCTCGGCAGCTTCCTTCTTGGCGGCAGCCTTCTTCGCCGGGGCCTTCTTGGCCGGAGCTTCCTCGGCTGCGTCGTCGGCCTTGGCGGCTTCCTTCTTCGCAGCGGGCTTCTTGGCGGCAGCCTTCTTCGGCGCGGGAGCGGCTTCTTCGCCTTCCTCGGCCTCGATGGCGGCTTCCAGCTGTTCGCGGGTCACTTCGCGTTCGGTGACTTCGGCCTTGTCGAACAGGAAGTCGACGACCTTGTCTTCATAGAGCGGAGCGCGCAGCTGGGCCTGGGCCATCGCATCGCTCGCGACATAGTCGACAAAGCGCTGGCGATCTTCAGGGCGATACTGCTGGGCAGCCTGCTGCATCAGCATGCGCATTTCCTGCTGGCTGACTTCCACGCCATTGGCCTGGCCGATTTCCGACAGCAGCAGGCCCAGACGCACGCGGCGTTCGGCGATGCGGCGGTAATCTTCCTTCTCGGCCTCGATCTCGGCGCGAGCAGCTTCCGGGTCCGCTTCGCGAGCGGCTTCCTGCTGCAGCTGGTTCCAGATCTGCTGGAACTCGGCTTCCACCATGGTCGGCGGAACGGCGAAATCGTGGTCCTTGGCCAGCACGTCCAGCAGGGCGCGCTTCATGGCGGTGCGGGTCAGGCCGGCAGTTTCCTGCTCCAGCTGGCCGCGCAGCAGGCCCTTGAGCTGCTCAAGGCTTTCAAGACCGAGCGACTTGGCGAAATCTTCGTCCACCACAGTGTCGGCGGCGACCTTCACCTGCTGAACGGTGATGTCGAAGGTCGCTTCCTGGCCCTTCAGGTTCTCGGCCGGATAATCTTCCGGGAAAGTGACGGTGATGGTCTTTTCATCGCCGGTCTTCACACCGACCAGCTGGTCTTCGAAGCCGGGGATGAACTGGCCGGAACCGAGCACCAGCGGGGCGCCTTCGGCCTTGCCGCCATCGAATTCGACGCCGTCGAGCTTGCCGACGAAATCGATCACGATCTGGTCGCCATCGGCGGCCTTCTTCGTCTTCGGGGCGTCCTTGTAGCTCTTCTGGTTCTCGGCGATCTTGGCGACTGCTTCGTCAACCTGCTCGTCGGTGACGGGCACGACCAGCTTTTCGAGCTTCAGGCCTTCGATCGAAGGCGCCTGGATTTCCGGGAGCACTTCCAGCTCGATGGCCAGTTCGGCATCCTTGCCCTGGGCATAGGCTTCGCTCAGCTCGACGCGCGGCTGCAGCGCGGGGCGCAGCTTCTTGTCGGCGATCAGCCCATCGACCGATTCGCGAATCGTGTTGTTGAGCACGTCGGCGTGCAGCGCCTCGCCATGCATCTTCTTCACGAGGTTGGCGGGAACCTTGCCGGGACGGAAGCCGGGCATGCGCACCTGCGGGGCGATCTTCTTCACCTCGCGCTCGATCCGGGCTTCGATATCCTTCGCCGCGATGGTGAGGGTATAGGCGCGCTTCAGGCCTTCATTGCTGGTTTCGACGATCTGCATTTCAGACTGTAGCCTTCCAAAAAATCTCTCTCAAACCGGGATTCGCTCGGGCGAAACTGGTGCGGGCGAAGGGACTCGAACCCCCACATCTTGCGATACTGGAACCTAAATCCAGCGCGTCTACCAATTCCGCCACGCCCGCGGCCCGACGAAGCCTGCAAGCCCGGCATTGCCTGCGGACCTGCGAAACAGGCATGCGCCCTTATAAGGGAGCGATGCAAAGGGCAAGCGGAAGCGAGCCATAGTCGCCCGCAATCGCGTCTGAACGTCTCCCAATCGGACATTGCACCCGTCGTGGAGGCAGATTAGGAGGCCGGGCATGAGCGAAGAAACCACCCCCACCGCGGGCCCCGACGTCCCACCCGATCACCTGTCGATCAACCCGATGAGCCCGCATTTCGATGCTGAAAAGCTGCAGCGCGGCATCGGCATCCGCTTCAAGGGCACCGTCCGCACGAATGTGGACGAATATTGCATTTCCGAAGGCTGGGTGAAGGTTCAGGCCGGCCGCACGGTCGACCGCAAGGGCAACCCGCTGCTAGTGAAGCTCAACGGCCCGGTTGAAGCCTGGTTCGAAGATCTGGGCGAAGACGCGCCCGTCGCGAAGAAGGATTGATCGCGAAGGGCCGATCAGCCCTTCTTCTTCGATCCCTTGCTCTCGCTCGCGGCGATGATTTCTCCGATCACGTCGCGGCGAGGAGCAGCAGGGGGCTTTGCCGCCAGAACTGAATCCTTGGCCTTCGCGCCCGGCTTTTCGTTATAGATGAAGCCCGAAACCGGCCATGCGGTACTGCCCAGCGACTGGATGGGGTCGAACCAGACACGCACCGCGCTCCAGTCATTATTCTCCGAAACATCCACTGCGCGGACATCGTCCTCGATCTGGCCGCGCCGCCCATCGATGGGCGACCAGTTGGCATGGCGCAGCAGCACGGTGCGGCTGTCCACGATCCGACTGACCGCCGCTACATGGCCCAGTGTCATGTTGCCATGGGGCGGGAAAGCCATCACCGCACCCACCTTGGGCCGGCTGCCTCGCTTGTAGAGACCTTCGGCCTGGCCCCACCATGTCCAGGCATCGCCATAGATCTGGATGCCGGAAACCCGCCGCGCATAAGGCACGCATTGCAGGTACGGCAGCGAAGGAGCACCCTGCACGCCGGACGTATCCACCGGGTTGATCGCCGGTTCCGCCAGTGCCGGCGCGGCCACAAGGGCCAGCGTCGCACCGGCGATGAGCTTTGATATCTGTCCCCACATGAACACAGTTAATGTTTGGTATGGGTTATTTTGATCCTGCGATGTATAGTTAATAGCGCGGTAAGGATTCGCCGGTTGGCGACCGGGATTTGCCGCACGGGTCTCACCTCTGTGCCCCTTGGTGCCAGGCCTGTGCGGCAAACCTCCCCTTCCCGCGTGCCGCTCCCCGGCCTCCCGAACGCCGAAATCCTTGCGTTTCTTCGCGCCAGAGGCCACCTGCGAGGCCAATGGCATCAACTCCACTCCCCCAGGTCATCATCATTGGCCGCCCCAATGTGGGCAAATCGACCCTGTTCAACCGTCTGGTGGGCAAGAAGCTCGCCCTCGTGGACGATCAGCCCGGCGTCACGCGCGACCGGCGCTTTGGCGAGGCCCATCTGCTGGGGCTGGACTTCACTATCGTCGATACCGCCGGGTGGGAAGATGAAGACCCTGACAGCCTGCCCGGCCGCATGCGCGCGCAGACCGAGGTTTCCGTGCAGGGCGCCACGGTCGCGCTGTTCGTGTTCGATGCCCGCGCGGGCGTGACCCCACTGGACGAGGAAGTGGCCCGCTGGCTGCGCGAACAGGATGTGCCGGTGATCGTAGTCGCCAACAAGGCCGAAGGCCGCGCGAGCGAACCGGGCATCATGGAAGGCTATGCGCTGGGGCTGGGCGATCCGATTCCCTTCTCTGCCGAACATGGCGAAGGCCTGGGCGATCTGTTCGAGGCCCTGCTGCCCCTGCTCGAAGGGGCCGAAGCGGAAGAGCCGGAAGGGCCAGAGCTTGACGAAAATGGCGACGAACTACCCACCGGGCCGCTCAAGCTCGCCATTGTCGGCCGCCCCAATGCGGGCAAGTCCACGCTGATCAACCGCATGCTGGGCGAAGACCGGCTGCTGACCGGGCCGGAAGCCGGGATCACCCGCGATTCGATCGCGGTGGACTGGCAATGGACCGATCCCAAGACGGGCGAAACGCGCGACGTGCGGCTGATCGACACGGCAGGGATGCGCAAGAAGGCCCGCGTGGTCGAAAAGCTGGAGCGGCTTTCCGTGGCCGATGCCCGCCGCGCGATCGATTTTGCCGAAGTGGTGGTGCTGCTGCTCGATGCCACCAAGGGGCTGGAGCATCAGGACCTCAAGATCGCCGACATGGTGCTGCAGGAAGGCCGCGCCCTGATGATCGCGATCAACAAGTGGGACGTGGCCGAGGATGCCTCTGCCCTCTATAACGGCATTCGCGAGGCGCTGAACGAAGGGCTGGCGCAGGTGCGCGGCGTGCCCCTGTTCTCCGTCTCTGCCCGCACGGGCAAGGGGCTGGATACGCTGATCGGCGCCGCCTTCGATCTGCGCGAAACCTGGTCCAAGCGCGTGCCCACTGCCGCGCTCAACCGCTGGTTCGACGATGCGCTGGAAGCCAACCCGCCCCCGGCACCGGGCGGCAAGCGGATCAAGATGCGCTACATCACCCAGATCAAGACGCGCCCGCCCAGCTTCGTGATCTTCGGATCGCGACTGGACAATCTGCCCGAAAGCTATCGCCGCTATCTGGTGAACGGCATCCGCCGCGAACTGGACTTCGGATCGGTGCCGGTACGCCTCACCCTGCGCAGTTCCAAGAGCCCCTACGCCAAGGATTGAGAACGCCAAGGATGGAGCCGGGGGCTCAGGCCTGCGCTTCCCTCACCCCAGCCCCGCCAGCGCCAGTGCGTCCGGTCCGGCCGGATAATGCAGCCGGTCGCTCTCGTCGGTGGCGGCGTGCCAGACCGTTTCGGCCACATCCTGCGGAGTGGTGACGAGAGCGGGCTGTGCGAAGGCTTCGAGGAAGGGCCGCGCGAATTCGGCGTAGGGTTCGGGAATCGTGTCTTCCAGCCGCAGGTCGGTGTTCTGCGCAAAGCGCGTCGTCGGGCCGTAGCCCGGCTCGACCAGCTTCGCGCTTATGCCGAAATGGGCCAGTTCCAGCGCGAGCGAGGCCGTAAAGCCCGCCACCGCCGTCTTGCTGGCGGTATAGGCGGCGACCAGCGGCATGGGGGCGAGAGTGACCGTGGACGTCACGTTGATAATCCTGCCCGCCCCGCGCGTGCGCATTTGCGGGATCGCGGCCTGGCACATCGCAATCGTGCCGAGCGTATTCGTCGCGAAAATCTCGCGGATCTTGCCCAGCGGAGTCGCTTCCAGCGCACCGGCAAGCCCGATGCCTGCATTGTTGACCAGCACGTCGATCGGTCCCGCCGCCGCGATTGCCTCGGCAATGCTCTCCGCCTGCGTGACGTCGAGGGGAAGAACCCGCATCCGCTCCGACAAGGGCAGGATGTCCGCGCGCGGGTTGCGCATCGTCGCGACCACGTTCCAGCCCCGGGCGTGGAAATGCCGGGCGGTTTCCAACCCGTAGCCCGACGAACAGCCGGTGATCAGTACCGTTTTCATGAATGCCTCCTTCAAGTGTCGATCCGGACGATAGGAGGCACAATCAGGACTATCTATATTTCATAATCCACATTTTATTCGCTATAGTCCTGACATGTCCGATCCCCTCTCTCAGGTCATGGCGCTGCTGCGCCCGCGCACGGTCTTCACCAAGGGGATCAGCGGCGCGGGGCGCTGGGCAGTGCGCTATTCCGATTTCGGCCAGCCGAGCTTCTGCACGGTGCTGGAGGGAAGCTGCAGGCTGGCGGTGGACGGGCTCGATCCGGTAACGCTGGAACCCGGCGATTTCGTGCTGCTGCCGGCCACGCCCGGCTTTGCCATGTCGGGCTTCGAACATGTCCGCCCCACTCTGATCGATCCGCATGTCGCCGCTGCCGCGACGGAAGAAGTCCGCCATGGCAGGCAGGAAGGCCCGCCGGATGTGCGCCTGCTGGGCGGCTATTTCCTGTTCGATTCGCCGGATGCGAACCTGCTCGTCTCGCTCCTCCCGCCCATGGTGCTCCTGCGCGATGCGGACCGGCCGGGGCGCGTGGTGCAGCTGGTGCGGGAAGAAGCGCTGGAGAGCCGCGCGGGGCGCGACCTCGTTCTCGCCCGGCTGGTGGAGGTGCTGCTGGTGGAGGCGCTGCGCACCGTTCGGGAGGATACTCCGGCGGGGCTGCTGCGCGGCCTTGCCGATCCGCGCCTCGCCGATGCGCTGCGCTTGATGCATGGCGATCCGGCACGCGGCTGGACCGTGGCCGATCTCGCCGGGGAGGCGGCCCTGTCCCGCTCCGCCTTTTTCGACCGGTTCACGCGCGTCGTCGGCGTGCCGCCAATGGAATATCTGCTCGCCTGGCGCATGGCGCTCGCCAGGGACCTGCTGCGCGGGCGGCAGGTGTCGCTGGCGCAAGTGGCGGAGCGGACGGGCTATGGCTCGGCCAGCGCCTTCAGCACGGCCTTTCTGCGGCACACGGGCACGCCGCCGGGCCGCTTCGCAAGGGAAGCGGCCGCGTGACGGCGCGGGCGCTTACTCCGCCGCTTCGCTGTTCAGCTGGACGTAGTTCTGCAGGCCCATGCGCTCGATCATGTCGAACTGGGTTTCGAGGAAATCGACATGCTCTTCCTCGCTTTCGAGGATGCGCTCGAAGATTTCGCGGCTGACATAGTCACGCACGGTCTCGCAATATTCGATCGCGTCGCGCAGCATGGGGATGGCTTCCATCTCCAGCGCGAGATCGGCCTTGAGGATTTCCTCCACCGTCTCGCCGACCTTGAGGCGGTTGATCGCCTGGAAGTTGGGCAATCCGTCGAGGAACAGCACGCGTTCGGCCAGAACGTCGGCATGCTTCATTTCGTCGATCGATTCTTCGCGTTCCTTCTCGGCGAGCTTGGAAACGCCCCAGTGCTTCAGCGTGCGGTAATGCAGCCAGTACTGGTTGATCGCGGTGAGTTCGTTGGTGAGTGCCTTGTTGAGGAACTCGATGACCTTGGCGTCGCCCTTCATGGCCGGCCCCTTATGCTGTTATAGTCAGGATGATGTCAGAATGCGCCTCGCGCCTCCGGATGGCAAGGGCAGCGAAGCAAAAACCCCGCATTTCTGCGGTGTTGCGAGTGATTTGCGATAGTGGAAGCGTCCGCGCTCAGGCGCGCACGAGCGTGAAATCGGGGGCGGTTTCAGGCGTGCCGCCGCGTTCCTCGATCAGGATCTCGGCCGCCTCGTCCAGGCACTGGCCGCATTGCGGGCGCTTGCCCAGCTTTTCGTAAACCGTGTCGGGATCGCCTGCATGGCAGCGCGCGGCGGCGCGCAGGTCGCACTCACGGATGGCGTTGCAGATGCAGATATACATGAGCTTCTGTTAATGCGAATTGGTCGCAGTAGCAAGAAGAATCTGCATCACCACCTGATCGGAAACAGCCGCCAATAGGACAGGCAACGCCACAACCATTCGAGCGGGCCATAGCGGAAATGCTCGAGCCAGGGCTTCGACCAGGCAAGCATCAGGACGCATCCCGCCAGCGCGATGGGCAGCAGGCCGGCGCGGCCCAACTCTCCCCACAGCCCGCCTGCCCAATGGCGGAACACCAGCATCATCACGAAGGACGTGGCGATATAGTTGGAAAAGGCCATCCGCCCGGCCGCCGTCAGCCGCTGCCCCAGCCAGCCCTGCACCGCACGCGGCGCCCATTGGGTGAGCAGTGCAGCGAGCCCCAGCACCATGGCGAGATGCGGCAATTCGCCCGCGAAGTCGGAAACGAAGCGAGTGAGCCAATAGGGAAAGCCGCTGAGGATGGCCCACAGGCCAAGCAGCAGGGAAACCGCCGCTCCGCCGATCACCCCGGCCCAGCCCCAGCGCCGCATCCGCGCCGGATCGCAGCCCCCGGCGAAGAAGCCCATCCGGTAGAGCGCCATGCCGATCAGCATCAGCGGCACAGTCTCCAGCAGCGCGAATGTGGGATATTCGCCGAGCAGGTAGGAGCGTTCCTTCACGACGAAGGCCACTTCCTGCGCATAGCTGCCCGAAGTGAAAGCCGCCCGCTCGGCCTCCGCCTCCGCCAGCCGCACGGTCTGCGCTTCTACCAGCGCCGCATTATGGGCCGGGTTCGCCAGTTGCGCTGCCGGGCTCTGTTCCAGCACCAGAGTGCCGGTGAGCGAGGCCAGCAGATAGATCGCCGCCGCGCCGTACCACAGCAGCCCCACCCGCAGCAGCAGGTGCGCGGGCATGGCCAGGAACGGCAGGGCGATCAGCCCGGCGATGCCGTAGAGGAACAGGATATCGCCCCAGAACAGCAGGAAGAAATGGGCGACGCCGAACAGCATCAGCCAGCCCAGCCGCCGCAATTGCAGCCCGATGCCCGCCCCATGCAAGGCGGCACGCGTGGCGAACAGGGCCATCCCCGCCCCGAACAGCAGCGTGAACAACCCGCGCATCTTGCCGTCGATCAGCAGGAACTGCGCCAGCCACAGCCCGCGCTCCACCGCGCCCGGCTCGCGGCCGAAGCCATGCGGCCAGCCATAGGCGAGATGGGGCTGCGCAAAGGCGACGATATTGGCGAAGAGAATCCCCAGCACCGCAATGCCGCGGATGAAATCCAGCGAGGCGAGCCGCTCATCCGGCGCGACGGGCGCGGCCGGGCCGGAAGCCTGCTCAACCCGCCCGATCGCCTGCATGTTCCGTCCTTGCTCAGATTACTGGGTGACGATTACTGGGTGACGAGGCACTCCTGCCCGGCCGCCTTCAATTTCGCGCAGGCCCTATCCGCATCCGCGCGCGAGGCAAAGCCGCCTGCGAGCAATTTGGTCACTTTGCCCGATGGAACGAGAATCCGCTGCTTGCCCGAAAGTTCCGGGCGGGCAGAGAGCTGCGCCCACAGCTTCTCCGCGTTGCCCCGCACTCCGAAGGCGCCGAGCTGCAGCTTCCACGGCCCGCTGGACGGCGTGGCGGCCTGTGCCGGCTTGGAGACGGCAGGCTTGGGAGCAGCAGGTTTGGGCGTAGCAGGTTTGGGGGGCGGCGGGGGCGCGGCGGGCCGGGGCTCCGCCTTGGCCACTACAGGCTTCGGCGCAGGCGCGGGCGGGGCCGCGGTCACTGGAGCAGGCCTGGATGCGTTCGGCCGGGCGAAATCGGCCCCGGCAGTGGCGGGGCTTTCCGTTCCGTCCGCCGTCATCGCCTGCCGCACCGCTTCGTCCGCGGCCACGGTCGAGGGCGGCACGAAGGTCGACTGGACCGGCTGCGGCACGCGCGGCGATGCGCTGGCCAGCGGCGCGGTAGGCGCGGCATTCTTCGGCCCCGCTTTCGCCGCAGGCTTCACGACGGACCCACCGGCCAGAAGTGGATCTCCATCGATCGCGGAAAGATCGAACGCTGCCAGTTCGCTGGAACGCGCGGTGTCTGCCTGCTGCTGCATCTCTATCGCGAGCGAGGCCGCCTGCTGACGCTGGGCAAAGGGCACATACTGGTCCATCTCCGCCAGGGCGGGCCCCGCCTGAGGCAGGCCCTGCGCATTGGCGAGAGTGAGCAGCGCATAGGCGCGCACCCAGTCCTTGGGCACGAGGTCGCCATTGAAATGGGCGACGCCCAGCAGATATTGCGAGCGCGGATCGCCCCGGCGCGCGGCATCCTTTACATAGGGCAGTGCCTGTTGCTGACGCCCGGATTGGAACAGGAGCAGGCCGTAAATATCGGCGGCGCGGATATGCCCCTTCTCGGCGGCGCGGGCATAGTAATATTCCGCCATGGAGGAATCTTCCTCCACCCCCCGGCCAAGGCGATAGGCCTGCGCCATATTGAACAGCGCATCGGCATCGCCCGCTTCGGCCGGGCCTTTCCATTCGGCCACGGCGGCCGTGTAATTGCCGCTGCTCCAGGCATCGACGCCTGCCTTGACGTCCGCCAGCGCAGGCGCCGCGAATGCCAGCGCGGCCAATGCTGCCGCCAATCCTGTCGGGCGAATTGTCGCCATTGTCGCTGCGCTCACCTTCTGGCCCCTTTCGGCTGTGCCGGCCGCTTCGCCCATCGGGCATTTCTGCGCCCAATAGGATGACATGGTGAACAGCCGGTTAGCAAATCCCGCTTACCGGTGCGTGACGCCTGCACCGATCCGGGCGGGCTCGCTCAACCGTTTCATCCCCCCATTAACTGAAAATTAGGGGTGATCTGCGATCCCCCGAATGGAATTGCCGGAAACAGAGGACTTCTCCGGCTTGTAAACCAGTGAACCCAGGGGGATCGACCTTGCGCGTATTGGCATTGGCATCGCAGAAAGGTGGTTCAGGCAAGACCACCCTGTCTGGACACCTCGCCGTACAGGCCCAGCGTGCCGGCGCCGGCCCCGTTGTGCTTATCGACATCGACCCGCAGGGTTCGCTCGCCGATTGGTGGAACGAGCGCGAGGCCGAATATCCCGCCTTTGCCCAGACCACCGTCGCCCGCCTGGCGAACGATCTGGCGACTCTGCGCCAGCAGGGCTTCAAGCTGGCCGTGATCGACACCCCGCCCGCCATCACCATGGCGATCCAGTCGGTGATCTCGGTCGCCGAACTGATCGTGGTCCCCACTCGCCCCAGCCCGCACGATCTGCGCGCCGTGGGCGCAACGGTCGATCTGTGCGAGCGTGCGGGCAAGCCGCTGATCTTCGTGGTCAATGCCGCAACGCCCAAGGCCAAGATCACCTCGGAAGCCGCCGTCGCCCTGTCGCAGCACGGCACGGTGGCGCCGATCACGCTCCATCACCGCACCGATTTCGCCGCGTCGATGATCGACGGGCGCACCGTCATGGAAGTCGATCCCTCGGGCAAGTCCGCCCACGAGATCGCTGCCTTGTGGAACTACATCTCCGACCGCCTGGAAAAGAACTTCCGCCGCACCGTCTTCGCCGCTCCCGGCGTGGCGCAGGTGCCCGGAATGTATCGTCCCGCTGGCGGGTTCGGCCGCCGGGTGGCCCAGAATTGAGGCCCGCCGGTATGAGCGAACCCAAGCCGTTCGCGTCGCTCGGCCCGACGCTTCTGGCGCGCAAGGGGGCAGCACGCCCCGCGATGCGCCCGCAGGTCCAGCCTTTCGGTATCTATGAACGCCAGGGCGTCGTCGCGATCGAGGATCTCGGCTGGAACGACATGGGCCATGATGACGGGGACGATTCGCATCGCCCCGCCGAAGTGCTTGCCCTGACGCCTGCCCCGGCATCTCCGGAAACGCATGAAGCGCTGGCCGGCGATGAAGAATTCTCTGCCGGGCTTCAGGACAACACGGTGCAGGAACTGCCCGAGGTTCTGCGCCAGCAGGAAGAAATCGCCCGCAAAGTGACCCGCCCGGTCATGCAGGCTCAGCCTGTGGCAGAGGCACAACCCGCTGCCCGCAGCGCTGCCGACCGCCGCAAAGCGCTGGATGACGGCCGCCGCGCCGCCTTTACCCTGCGCGTGGATGCGGAACGCCACCTCAAGCTGCGCCTGGCCTGCACCATCCGCAATCTCAGCGCCCAGCAGATCGTGACCGAGGCGCTCGACCGGTTGCTCTCGGGCATTCCGGAACTCGATTCGCTTACCGCCCAGTTGAAGCGGAAATGACTACCCAAGGGGATGTGACCATGAACCGCACCGCCAAGACGATCGGAAGCAGGGAAGCAAGGCTGCTCGGCCTTGCCCTGACCACCGCCCTCGCCGGCGTTACGCTGACGGGCTGTGCTGCTTCCGCCCCGGCCGCCAACCTTTCGGCCAGCAAGGCCGAAGCGGCGCTGGCCAAGGGCAAGTATGAAAGCGCAGTCCAGCACGCGGAAGCCGCCGTGCAGGCCGATCCCCGCAATGCGCAGTTCCGGTCGACCCTGGGCGCCGCCTATCTCGAGACCGGCCGCTTCGCTTCGGCCGCCACCACTCTCGACGATGCGATGAAGCTGGGCGACACTTCGCCGCGCACCGCCCTCAGCCTCGCGCTCGCGCTTGCCGGTGACGGCAAGGGTGCACAGGCCGCAGCGATCCTCAAATCCTATGAAGGCGATATCGCCGCGGGCGATCTGGGCCTTGCCTATTCTCTGGCCGGTCAACCCGAACGCGGCATCCATGTCCTGTCCAACGCGCTGCGCAATGGCGAGAATACCGCCAAGGTGCGCCAGAACCTGGCCTATTCCTATGCGATGGCAGGCCGCTGGCGCGAAGCCCGGCTGATGGCGCAGCAGGATCTCGGCAGCGAGAAGGTGGGCGACCGGATGGCCGAATGGGCCGCCAGCGTGCACCCCGACAATTACCGCGCCCGCGTGGCCATGCTGCTGCAGGTCGTGCCCGACCTGAAGGACCCCGGCCAGCCGGTGCAGCTTGCCCTGAGCAATTTCCCGACCACCGAACAGCTCGCCAGCGAAGCGGTCAGCGTTCCGGCTCCACTGGCCGAACCCGCGCCCTCCGCCGTGGCGCTGGGCAATGAAGCCAAGGGTGGCTACGAGCTTCCGCCGATCGGCGATGCGCCCGAACCCGCCTTCACCGCTCCTGCCTACAAGGCGCCGAACCCGCAGCGCGTGAGCGATTTCCAGGCGGCCTTCGCCACTGGCGATACCGCGTCGACCGGCAAGGTGGCGCTCGATTCGCGCAGCTTCGCCGAGGCTGCCCCGAAATCGGCTGCTCCGAAGCCCGCCCCCAGGATGGCGGCGAAGAGCGCTCCTGCAAAGAGCGCTCCTGCGAAAAGCACAGGGGCCAAGGGCGCCAGCCGCCTGACCCCTGCGGACGGTACGCATCTGGTGCAGCTGGGCTCTTTCTCGAGCGAGCAGGGCGCGCGCCGGGCATGGGGCATCTATGTGAAGCGCTATCCCGAGCTGGGTAACCACGAGATGGTGCTCACTCAGGCGCGCGTGAACGGCAAGAATTACTGGCGCGTGGCGGCAGGCGGCTATTCCGCAGGCAGTTCGCGTTCCATGTGCGGCAAGGTCAGCAAGGCAGGCGGCGAAGGCTGCATCGCCTATGCCCAGGGCCGTCCGCTGCCCGGCACGCTCGACAACGGACGCCGCCTCGCGAGCCGTTAACCGACCCAGTTCACAACTCTCCGGAAGGCCCTCTGCGGATCCCCGCAGGGGGCTTTCCTTCATCCGGGCAAGCGCGCGCCGTCAGTTGACCGTATTCTCGTCATACCGGCAAACGGTCATCGTCCCCTTGAAGCGCGCCCTTGTTTCCGCAGCCCATTGGGGCAAGCCATCGCGCCATGCCGCATATTTGGTGAGCGGCACAGGCTGGCGGGCAATATCCTTGCCATCCTGCACAATCACCACTTCGGCGGTCTTCATCCGGTCCACCGCCTTGGCGAGCTCGGCAAATTGTTTTGGCTTGAGCGCGGGAGGGCTGCTGTCACCATCCGTATCGGCCGTATCGAGCCACACTGTGTACATACCCCCGCTGACGGAGGATGCTTTGGGTTCATAGGGGCCAAACACCTTGCCATCGATCAGTAGCTTGATTGCGACCTTGCCCGGGATCGGCTTGAAGTCCCGCGAAGTGGTGTTGACGCTCACCCGCCCGATCGCCGCTTTCATGCCATGGGGCGGCGTATTGGCGACATCGCCGTACCAGGCAACGCCCAGACTGGCGCCGGAGTACCTGCTCATGAAATCCTTGAAATCGGTCAGGTAAACCGTCTGGGTGGGATAACCGGTGGCATTGAAGCTCATCTCCGCCCGAGCCGGCGCGCCTTCTTCCTTCCCCCGGGTTTTGAAACCATAGCGGGCATTTTCCGCATCGCGCTGATCGGCAAGTTCGCGGCTGCAACGGGCTAGCCAGGGTACTTCATCGGCCGAGGCCGCCGGAACGGCTATTCCCGCAACGAGCATGGCGGCAGCAAGCAATCTTACTTGGACGGATGTCATGTCCACGCTCCTTCCGGTAAAGTTCAGCCGCCGATGCGCACTCCGCCCTTGTAGAGCGCGATGACCCGGCCCTGCGCGGGCTGACCGTCGAACGGCGTATTGCCCGCGCTTGCTTCCATCTTCGCCGACTGGACGATCCACGGCTTTTCCGGGTCGATCAGCGCGATATCGGCCTGCATGCCTTCCGCCAGCACCCCGGCGTCTACGCCCAGCAGCGCGGCGGGCCTGGTCGCCAGCAGATCGAAGGCGCGCGCCGTGTCGATCACTCCGTCGCGCACCAGCGTCAGCACCATGGCGAGCAGGGTTTCGGCCCCGGCCATGCCCGGCTCCGCATCGGCGAACGGCAGGCGCTTGTCTTCCGGCCCGCGCGGATCGTGGCCGCTGGAGACGACATCGATTGTCCCGTCGCCGATTGCCTCGATCACCGCCTGCCGGTCCGCCTCTTCCCTCAAGGGCGGGGACATGCGGGCGTAAGTGCGGAATTCCGCGGTCGCCAGATCGGACAGCATGAAATGGGCCGGAGTGACGCCCGCAGTGACCGCCACGCCGCGCCGCTTGGCCGCGCGCACCAGATCGAGCGCCGCGCGCGTCGTCACCTGCCGCAGATGCAGCCGCGCGCCCGCCAGTTCGGCAAGGGCGATATCGCGGGCCACCGCCAGCGCTTCGGCTTCCGCCGGGGCACTGGGCAGGCCCATCCGCGTGGCCATCATGCCCGCAGTGGCGACAGCCTCGCCCACCAGCCCGCCATCTTCCGCGTGTGTGACGACCACCAGGTCCAGCATCGCTGCATAGCGCAGCAGGCGCAGCATCACGCCCGAATCCGCGATCCACTGGCGCCCGGTGGCAACCGCCCGCGCGCCTGCGTCTCGCATCAGCGCCAGTTCGGCCAGATTGCCGCCTTCCAGCCCGACAGTGGCCGCCGCCAGCGGGTGGACCCACAGATCGGGCTTGCCGCTATAGGCCAGGAACTGGATGCGCGCGGGATGGTCCAGCGGCGGGCTCTGGTCCGGCATCAGCGCCGCGCGCGTGATCCCGCCGAAATGGAAGGCCGGTTTGTCCACCGCGAAGACGCCAAGATCGACGAGACCGGGCGCGACGAGCTTGCCCTGGGCATCGATGATCTCATCGCCGACATGCGGGGTAATATCCCCCAGCGCGACGATCCGCGCCCCTTCGCAGCGCAGAGTGCCCGGGCGCAGGCCATCGGGCGTCACCAGCGTGCCATTGGTGATCGTGAGCGGCACGGGCTGCTTCATCAGGCGATCTCCCCTGCCATATCCGCCGCGCTCCACCCCGGCGCCCCGCGCCTGCGGCGAGTGAGCACTTCCAGGCAGGCCATGCGGATCGCCACGCCCATTTCCACCTGGCGGGTAATGATCGAGCGGCCTTCGAGATCGGCCACGTCGCTGTCGATCTCCACGCCCCGGTTCATCGGGCCGGGATGCATGATGAGCGCATCGGGCTCCGCTTTCATCAGTCGCTTGGCGCTAAGTCCGTAAAGATGGCGATATTCGCGAGTGGAAGGCACGAACTGCCCGTTCATCCGCTCGTTCTGCAGGCGCAGCATCATCACCACCTCGGCACCGTCCAGCGCGGCGTCGAAATCATGGAATGGCTTCACGCCCATTTCCTCGATCCCGGCTGGCATCAACGCGGGCGGCGCGCAGACGCGCACCTCGGCACCCAGAGCGGTGAGGCACAATATGTTGGACCGCGCGACGCGGCTGTGCAGGATGTCCCCGCAGATCGTCACCCGCAGGCCCCACAGCCCTTCGGCAAACTCGCTCCGCCCCCGCTCGCGCAAGGCGTGGCGCAGGGTCAGTGCATCGAGCAGGGCCTGCGTCGGATGTTCATGCTGCCCGTCGCCCGCATTGAGCACGGGGCAATCGACCTGCTCCGCAATCAGCCGCACAGCGCCGCTGCTGGCATGGCGGATCACGATGGCATCGGCGCGCATGGCATTGAGCGTCACTGCCGTATCGATCAGCGTTTCACCCTTCTTCACGCTGGACTGGGCCGCGTGCATGTTCACCACGTCTGCGCCCAGCCGCTTGCCCGCGATCTCGAAGCTCAGCAGCGTGCGGGTGGAATTCTCGAAGAAGGCGTTGATGATCGTAAGGCCAGACAACAGATTGCTGTGCTTGGAAGGCTGGCGGTTGAGCGCCACCCATTGTTCCGCCTCTGCCAGCAGGAACATGATCTCGTAAGTCTGGAGCTGGCCGATTCCGAGCAGGTCGCGGTGCGGAAAGGCGTGCCATCCGGCCGGAAAACGGCCAGGCGCGGGGGGAGTTGGCGTCGCTGTCATTAAAGCCGGGGCAATAGGCACAGTTTGCCCGCATGGCAACGCCCGGCGTCGATCCGCATCGACAGTTGGAGCGCTTTCCTGTGGAACCTCCGGCGCCCTGCGCCTAGACGTCGCTTTCAAACGGAACCATTCAGGATCGGGAAGACAGCCCAATGAGTTTTGCAGGCAAAGTCTGGCGCTTGCTTGTCGGGATCAAGGATGGGCTTTCGCTCCTCTTCCTGCTGATGTTCTTCATCGCACTGTTCGCGATCCTCAGCTCGCGCCCAAGCCCTGGTGTGGTGCGCGACGGGGCGCTGTTCCTCCAGCTCGATGGCTCGGTGGTGGAAGAAGCATCCGCAATCGATCCCCTCACCGCGCTGATCAATCAGGAATTGCCCGCCAGCCAGTATCAGGCGCGCGATCTCGTGGCCGCCATCGACGCTGCGGCAACGGACAAGCGGATCAAGGCGGTGGTGCTGGACCTGTCTTCCTTCACTGGCGGCGGGCACATCCACATGCAGGAAGTGGGCGACGCGCTGGACCGCGTGCGCAAGGCGAAGAAGCCGGTGCTGACCTATGCCCTTGCCTATACGGACGATTCCATGATGCTGGCCGCCCATGCCAGCGAAGTGTGGGTCGATCCCATGGGCGGCGCGATCATCGCCGGGCCGGGCGGCGAGCGGCTCTATCTCAAGGGCCTGCTCGATTATCTGAAGGTCAATGTCCGCGTCTATCGCGTGGGCACCTACAAGAGCGCGGTCGAACCCTACATGCGCAACGACATGTCTCCCGAAGCGCGGGAGAATGCGCAGGCGCTCTATTCCTCGATCTGGGAGGAATACAAGGCGAAGATCCGCAAGGCCCGTCCGCAGGCCGATATCGAGCGAGTGACGACAGACACGGTCGCCTGGCTGCAGGCCAGCGGCGGGAACCCGTCCAAAGCGGCGCTTGACGCAAAACTGGTCGACAAGGTGGGCGATTGGGAAGCCTTCGGCAAGCATGTGGCCAGCATCGTGGGCGCAGACCCCTTCGACACATCGCCGGGCGCATTTGCCAAGACGGAACTGAAGCCGTGGCTCGCCGCAATCGAGCCGGAGGCGCCGACGCGGGGCTTGACCGGCGGCGGCAAGACGATCGGCGTCATAACGATCGCAGGCGAGATCAGCGACGGCGAGGCAGGTCCCGGCGAGGCAGGCGGCGCGCGCATCTCCCGCCTGCTGGACGAGGCGCTGAGCGATAATCTGGCCGCACTGGTGGTGCGGGTCGATTCGCCCGGCGGCACCATTACGGGCTCCGAAGCGATCCGCCGCGCGATCCTGCGCCACAAGCGCAAGGGCATCCCCATTGTGGTCTCCATGGGCAATTATGCGGCCAGCGGCGGCTATTGGGTCTCCACGCCGGCCGACCGCATCTTCGCCGAGCCCGAGACGATCACCGGCTCCATCGGCGTCTATGGCGTGGTCCCGACTTTCGAGAACGCCCTGAGCCATTGGGGCGTGGGATCGGACGGCGTGGCGACAACTCCGCTTTCCGGCCAGCCCGATATTTTTTCCGGCTTCACGCCCGAGATCGATTCGGTGCTGCAACAGACAGTCGAGCACGAATATGGCGTGTTCCTCTCGCTGGTGGCCAAATCGCGTGGAATGACGACCCAACAGGTAGACCGCATCGCGCAAGGCCGGGTGTGGGATGGCGGCACTGCCCGCCAACTCGGGCTGGTGGACCAATTTGGCGATCTTAGCACAGCTATCGAATGGGCGGCGCAAAAGGCCGGGCTGAAGAAGGACGGCTGGCAAGTGCGCTATCTCGGTGGCGGCACTGACCCCTACCTCTCGTTGATCGAGCGCATGCTGGGCGGGGAGACCGAGGCGGCACATACAACGGGAGCGTCTACCCCCGACCTGTTCGCCACTGTCGCCGGACGCGAGGAGGAACGGCTGGCCGGGGCCCTGCAGGGCCTCGGGCGACTGCTCGAAAGCAGGGGCGCACAGGCCTATTGCCTCGAATGCGCGCCGGAAACCCCAGCCCATCCCTCCGCCACCTCCCCCAACGGCAGACTGGCAGCGCTGGCGGCCTGGTTCGGCCGATAAGCCTTGCGCAAGGAAGCCAATCGCACCTTCCCGGAGAAGATTGACCGTCTTTACGCTTGAGTTTGAATAAAAGGCATGGCAAGGGCGCGCCCCTGCCGTAAGGAGCTTGTCTCCTTCACTGATCGGCGGGCGCGTAGCTCAGTGGTAGAGCACACCCTTCACACGGGTGGGGTCGCAAGTTCAATCCTTGCCGCGCCCACCATTTCCAACCGGAGATGGCCTTTGCGCGCGACGTAATTCGCGCCGATCTCGCAATCCCCCGCACCATTGCTGCGTCCCGGCCGCTTTCGGCCAGGCGCTGACGCGCATCGAGACCGCGCCAATTAGTCGTTTTGCCCAATTCATAAGGGACATCACGTAAGGGACTGGCGAAACTTCACAATTTCCGTTCGAAAACGGATACATCCACTGTGCCGGATGTAGCTGTTCGGGTTGCCTTGACCGCCAACCGTCCATATTGAATTGAGCCAGAAACACCGCCAGCCAATTGAAGTTGAAGCGTTTCATTGTGAAGCGCAGCCACGGAACAGGCGCGCCAGGGTCGCTATGGACAGGGATTCCTCCCGAGACGAAATTTCCCTGCTGGAGGCATTAACCTCCAAGCAGAAGGAAGTGCTCGACCTGCTGGTCCAGCACAAGACGTCGAAGGAAATCGCGCGCGAACTCGGCATTTCTCCGCACACGGTCGACCAGCGCATCCAGTTTGCCAAAACCAAGCTGAACGCCGCCACACGCGGGGAACTGGCCCAGGAATACCGGCGGCTTTGCGCCATATGCGACGCAATGACATATGAAAATTCACGTATAGCCGAAACGGAAGAACCCGCCGAAATTGGCACAACGGACGGCGGGGGTCCCGTTCCACCCATTTCGGCCCAGGCGGAGTGTGCGCCAGAGACCGAAACAGGCGGCACGAACGATCACTCTGTCGTCCCCGAGATTTTCGAGGGGCCATATGGCAACCTGATGCGGATCGGTTCGATCCTGCTGCTCGCGCTGATCATTCTGATCCTCGCACTGGGCAGCATGGCGGTCTTCACCGAAGCGTCGCGGTTGTTAGGTCGGTGACCCCGCGTGATCTCGAAGCCTGAAATGCCTGGGCTGCACTGCCCCAAGGAACGAGGACGCGACGCGATGAATGCCAGCCACTTTTACCGACCGGGCGGCCTGTCAACCGATGCTGCAGCATGCAGGCACCGCCGCAGCGGCAAGAATTGCGATGTAACGGCCTGAGCGCAATCAGGCGGAGTGGCGGATGAACGCCTTGTCGAATGTCTCTTCTGGTAACCCTGGTTCTCTCAGCCACTGCGCTCATCCTGGCATTCACAGCCTGGAAGGGCGGAGCGCCCGAGCGCTGGGGCGCTATGCTTGTGGGCGTGCGACATCTGGTGGTCGACCCGCTCTATCACATATTCCTGGACGCACCGATTTTCGAAACCCTGGAGCCAGGCCACGCCGCGATGGATTTTGTCCTGTTCCTCGCAATGGTCTGGCTGGCGCTGCGGGCAAATCGGTTCTGGCCGATCTGGATGAGCGCGGCGGCCTTGATCACCCTGCTCGGCCATTTCGTGATAATCGTCGGGATCGTGGGGCAACAGCGCGCCTATTGGGCAATGACGCAGCTTCCGCTGTTCCTGGAACTCGCCTGCCTGTTGGTTGGTACTCTCCGGCATCGGGCCCGTCTCGCGCGGTTCGGGCCTTATCGCAACTGGCGGCGAAACAGTGCGGCCTTCTCACAAAAGAGAGCAGGCCATGAGCAAGTCCAATGATCCGGGCGATTTTGCCAGCCGGCTTCTGGCGTTGAGCCAGCAACTTCTCTCGATGGCAGGAGCGGTCAAGACTGTGCCTGAAGAAGAAGAAATTCCACCGAACCCCTGGGGCTCGCTTGGCGAGACCCCGGATGAGAGCCTGCTGGTCTATGTCGCCGAGGCGATGTACCGGCACCGGCAGGCACGCCGCGAACTGTTCCCGCATGGCCTGTTCGGCGAGCCGGGCTGGGACATCCTGGTGGACCTCTACATCTCCAGCAAGCGCAACCGGCAGGTGACGGTGAGCGATGCCTGCCTGGCGTCGCTGGTGCCTTCCACCACTGCCCTGCGCTCGCTTGCTCAACTGGAGCAGGAAGGGCTGGTCGAACGTCATCGCGACCCGCAGGACGGGCGCCGCATCTATGTGCGCCTGCTGCCCGAAGCCGAAGTGCGAATGGTCGCCTATCTCACCGGCGTGCTGAGAGAACGGCAAGCAGCGGCATATTGATTGACGCTTCCAGCCTGCGTGGCATGATCCCTCCGTCGCAACTGGCACGAGAGGATGCTTGCCATGTTCAAGACCAATGTCGGCGGGATTGACCGCATTCTGCGCATCGTAGTGGGGCTGGCGCTGATCGCGCTGGTATTCGTCGGGCCCAAGACCCAGTGGGGGTGGCTGGGCATCATCCCGCTGGCGACGGGCTTTTTGAGCACCTGCCCGCTCTATTCGCTGATCGGGATCAATACCTGCGGCACGAAGCAGGGCTGACACTTCTTGCATGGGGCGGGCCGAGACGGCATAGCCCGCGCCCATGCACGACCTGCGATATATCCGTGAGAATCCCGCCGAGTTCGACGCGGGACTGGCCAAGCGCGGGGCCGAACCGGCCTCGACCGTGATCCTCGACCTCGATGCGAGGAAGCGGGAAGTCACCACGCGTGTGCAGGAGGCGCAGAGCCGCCGCAACGAAGCCTCCAAGGCGATCGGCGCGGCCATGGGCAAGGGTGACAAGGAAACCGCCGAGGCATTGAAGGCCGAGGTGGCGGAACTGAAGCACACCCTGCCCGCATTGGAAGAGGACGAACGCGTCCTTGCTGCGGAGCTGGACGCGCTGCTGGCCGCCCTGCCCAACATCCCGGCGCATGACGTGCCGCTGGGCGCGGACGAGACGGACAATGTCGAGGTTGCTCGCTGGGGCACGCCGCGCGAATTCAACTTCACGCCGAAGGAACATGCTGATCTTGGCCCAGCGCTGGGGCTGGATTTCGAAACCGGCGCCGCCATGTCAGGCGCGCGCTTCACTTTCTTGCGCGGCCAGATGGCCCGGCTGCAGCGCGCCATCGGCCAGTTCATGCTCGATACGCAGAGCGGCACGAACGGCTATAGCGAATGCGCCGTGCCGCTGTTGGTGCGGGACGAAGCCGTGTTCGGCACCGGACAGCTGCCAAAATTCGCCGAAGATCTGTTCCAAACCAGAATCCATGTGACTGATGAACATATCGGTCGAGCAATCGATCAGGCGCTTGTTGAACTAGATTTCAAAGGTGACCCGTCAGATATATCCACTGAGGTTAGAGCCAAGGTACTCGAGCAGATCAAAGAATCCTTATCAGGAAGCGCAACAACACGCCGCTGGCTGATCCCCACTGCCGAAGTCAGCCTGACCAATGCCGTGCGCGAGCAGATCCTCGAGGAAGACGCCTTCCCCATCCGCATGACTGCCCTCACCCCCTGCTTCCGCAGCGAAGCGGGCGCGGCCGGGCGCGATACGCGCGGCTATATCCGCCAGCACCAGTTCGAGAAGGTCGAGCTGGTCAGCGTCTGCCGCCCCGACCAGTGGCAGGTGGAGCACGATCACATGGTCCGCTCGGCCGAGAGCATCCTCGAGGCGCTGGGCCTGCCCTATCGCAAGGTGCTGCTGTGCAGCGGCGACATGGGCGCCACCGCGAAGAAGACCTACGATCTGGAAGTGTGGCTGCCCGGACAGGGCGCCTATCGCGAGATCAGCTCGATCAGCTGGTGCGGCGAATATCAGGCGCGCCGGATGAATGCCCGCTTCAAGCCGGAAGGTTCGAAGCGCACGGAATTCGTCCACACGCTGAATGGCTCGGGCCTTGCCGTGGGCCGTACGCTGGTGGCGATCCTGGAGAATTACCAGCAGGCCGATGGATCGGTGGAAGTGCCCGCCGTGTTGCAGCCCTATATGGGCGGCGTGACGGCGCTGGAAGCCTGAGGGAAGGCAAGGCAATGCGCATCCTCCTCACCAATGATGACGGCATCAACGCCCCCGGCATGGAAGTGCTGGAAGCCATCGCGGCGCAGCTGAGCGACGATGTGACCGTCTGCGCCCCGGCGGAAGAGAATTCCGGCGCGGGCCATTCGCTCACCCTGCACATGCCGGTGCGCCTGCGCGAACATGGCGGCCGGCGTTATTCGGTCACAGGCACGCCGACCGATTCAGTCAATCTCGGCCTCAGCAAGCTGTTCGCCGATGGCAAGCCCGACCTCATCATTTCCGGCATCAACAATGGCGAGAACCTGGCGGATGACGTGACCTATTCGGGCACGATCTCTGCCGCGATGGAAGGCGCGCTGGCGGGCATTCCGGCCATCGCGCTGAGCCAGGCGACGCGCGATCGCGGCCATGGCTTTGCCGCCGCCGAAGCCTGGGCCGAAAAGGTGCTGCGACCGCTGCTGGACATGCAGATGGCAAAGCGCACTGTCATCAATGTCAACTTCCCCGCCCTTCCGGCAGAAGAAGTGCGCGGCATCCGCGTGACCCGGCAGGGCTTCCACGATTATTCGCGCGGCTCCGTGGTCGAAGGCGTCGATCCGCGCGGGCGGCCCTATTACTGGTTCGGGCTGGAAGATGTGGAACACACGCTGGATCACGGGACGGACCTTGAGGCCGTGAATGACGGTTATATCTCCGTCACCCCGCTCCAGATGGACCTCACGCATCACGCCGCCATCGGCGCGCTGGCAGAACGGTTCGCCTGATGCGCTTGTCCCGCGCCGGCCTTCATGCGCTGCCCCTTGCGGCAGCGCTGCTGATCGCCGTGCCCGGCAATGCCGCATCCGATCCGGCGACGGAAACCGAACACGTCGTGACCGCAGGCGAAACGCTGAGCGGCATTGCCAATCGCGCCAAGGTGCCGCTGGTGGCGATTGCCGAGGCGAACGGACTTTCCGAACCCTATGTGGTCAAGCTGGGCCAGAAGCTCATCATCCCGCGCCAGCGGGTGCATGTGGTGAAGGCAGGCGACACCGGCTTTGCCATTGGCTTCCAGTACGGCGTGCCGTTCGACCTGATTGCGCAGGCCAACGGGATCAAGCCCGACGCTACGCTGAAAGTAGGAAAAAGGCTGATCATCCCGGCGGTGATTTCCAACCCCAGGCCGATCGAGATCACTCAGCCCTCCTTCCGCCGCCCACATGACGGCGCCGTGCTGCTGGGCTGGCGCCGCCGGGCGGATGGCAGCGGCCACGAAGGCGTCGATTTCCGCCTGAAGGATGGCGACATGGTCCGCGCCGCCGCGTCCGGCACGGTGATCTTTGCCGGCAAGGCGCCGGAACGCTTCGGCAATCTGGTAGTAATCGACCACGGCAATGGCTGGCACACTGCTTACGGCCATCTGCAGAAGGCGACCGTGAAGAAGGGCGAGACGATCCGTGCGGGCGAACGCGTGGGCCTTGGCGGCCATAGCGGAGAGGCGACCGGGCCGGAGCTTCACTTCGAAATCCGCCGCGATGGCCAGCCGGTCGACCCCGGACCGCTTCTGGGGCTGAAAGAGGGCGGCTGATGGTCAGGCCCTTTTCCGTCGCGCGCCGTTTCCGCCCCTTGCGCCGGGCAGTGCGCGTGCCGGTATGGGCCGATCTGGTGCTGCGCCTGTCCGCGGCGCTGGCGCTGATCTTCTTCGTGGTGCTGGTCCATTATGCCGATCGCGAAGGCTTGGTGGACAATCATGACGGCCAGGTGAGCTTCCTAGACGTGGTCTATTTCACCATGATCTCCATCACTACCACGGGCTTTGGCGACATTGCCCCGATCAGCGACCGTTCGCGCCTGATCGAGGCCGTGATCGTCACGCCCATTCGTTTTGCGGTGATCTTCATCTTCGTGGGCACCGCCTATAATTTCATCATCAAGCGCAGCTGGGAGAGATTCCGCATGGCCCGCATCCAGAAACAGCTTTCCGGCCATGTCGTGGTCCTCGGCTTCGGGATCAGCGGATCGGAAGCCGTGGCCGAACTGATCGAACGCGGCACCGATCCCAGTTCCATCGTAGTGATGGATACTAGCGAGGAACGGCTGCAGACCGCCGAAGACATGGGCTGCAACGTGATCTGCGCCGACGCCGCGCGGGACGAGAACCTGATCGCGGTGCGTATCGCGCAGGCGCAGACCGTGCTGGTTTCCGCCGGGCGCGACGATGCCTCGATCCTGATCGTGCTGACCGTGCGCCACCTTGCGCCCAAGGTTCCGATCAGCGTGGTGGTGCGGGCGGAGGATAACGAAATCCTCGCCCGGCAAGCCGGGGCCGACAATGTCATCAACCCGGTGCGCTTTACCGGCCTGCTGCTGGCCGGATCGGCGCAGGGCAGCCATGTGGCCGATTATCTGGCGGACCTCGCCTCCGTCTCCGGAAACGTGCAGCTGGTCGAACGGCCAGTCCGGCCGGAGGAGATCGGCAAACCGCTGGGCAGCCTTGCCACGGGCGGCATGGGCCTGCGCATCTATCGCGGGGAAGAAGTGATCGGCTTCTGGGAACAGGGCGCAAAGGCGCTGCAAACGGGCGATATCGTGGTGGAAATCCTCCCCACCTGCGCGGAGGAAAGCCCGGTCTGACGCCCCGTCAGTAAAGCGCCAGGTGCACCGCCCCCATCGCCGCCATGCCCACCAGGAAATGGCCGGCATCGATCAGGAACAGCTTCAACGGCTTGCGCTGGAACAGGTAATTGATCGCGGTGGCAGGGATCATGAGCGCCCCGGCAAAGCCCAGCGCGAACATCATGATCACATGAGACGGCGGGCTGGTGCGCGCGATCTGGTGGCCCAGCATCCACGAGATCACCAGTTCCGCCAGGAAGCACAGGCCGAAGATCATCGGCATGTTCGCGCCCTTGATCTGCTCTTCGCTCAAGCCCACCAGACGTTGCCACGCCTTGCCGAACAACATTGTATACCACACCGCCCCAACCGCGAAGAAGGCGAGCGCGCCCAGAAAAACCGCCGGATAGTTGATCGGACCCATGCTATAGCCTCCCGTCGCGCGCGCATGATTGCGCGTGACTCCGCCGGTCAGGATAGATAGGGGCGCGCGCCATGGCCACAACTATCAAGGAAGCCCCCAAGGTCGGGATGGTCAGCCTCGGCTGCCCCAAGGCACTGGTGGATTCCGAACGCATCCTCACGCGCCTGCGGGCTGACGGCTACACGATGAGCCCGGATTATTCCGGGGCCGACGTCGTGCTGGTGAATACCTGCGGCTTCCTCGATTCCGCCAAGGAAGAGAGCCTTGCCGCCATTGGCGAGGCGATTGCCGAAAACGGCCGCGTGATCGTGACCGGCTGCATGGGCAATGAGGCGGAGCTGATCCGCGCCCGCTTCCCCGACGTGCTGGCCGTGACCGGCGCCCACCAATATGAACAGGTGGTGGAAGCGGTCCACGATGCCGCGCCGCCCAGCCAGGGCCCCTTCGTGGACCTGATCCCCGCGCGCGCCGATCTCGCGGACGTGAAGCTGACCCCGCGCCATTACAGCTACCTCAAGATTTCCGAGGGCTGCAATCACTCCTGCGCCTTCTGCATCATCCCGCAATTGCGCGGCAAGCTCGTCAGCCGCCGGGTGGACGCGGTGCTGCGCGAGGCGGAAAAACTGGTGGCCGCCGGCACCAAGGAACTGCTGGTCATCAGCCAGGACACCTCCGCCTATGGCGTGGACGTGCGGCACGAGGAACGCGAGTGGAAGGGCCATTCCGTCCGCACCCATATGACCGACCTTGCCCGCGAACTGGGCCAGTTGCGCACGCCGGAAGGCGATACGCCCTGGGTGCGGCTGCACTATGTCTATCCCTATCCCCATGTCGATGCGGTAATCCCGCTGATGGCGGAAGGGCTGCTGACGCCCTATCTCGACATTCCGTTCCAGCACGCCAGCCCGAACGTGCTCAAGGCCATGAAGCGCCCGGCGAACGAGGCCAAGGTGCTCGAACGGCTGAAGAGCTGGCGCACCATCTGCCCGGACATCGCGATCCGTTCCAGCTTCGTAGTAGGCTTCCCCGGCGAGACCGAGGCGGACTTCCAATATCTGCTCGACTGGCTGGACGAAGCCCAGCTTGACCGCGTCGGCGCCTTCCGGTTCGAACCGGTCGAAGGCGCGGCGGCCAATGACCTGCCCGGCGCCGTGCCGGAAGAAGTCAAGGAAGCACGCTACGCCCGGATCATGGAAAAGACCGAGGCGATCAGTGCGGCCAAGCTGCAGGCCAAGATCGGCCGGACCCTGTCCGTCATCATCGACGAAGTGGGCGAGCCCGACGAGGATGGCGACATCGGCGCCACCGGCCGCAGCCAGGCCGACGCGCCGGAGATCGACGGCAGCGTCTACCTCCGCAATGTCCCGGCCAGCCTGAAACCGGGCGATTTCGTGCAGGTGGAAGTGGAAGATGCCGACGCGCACGATCTGTTCGGCGCGATTGCCTGATTCGCAAATTCGTTCAGCCGGAATGGCGGCTGGGTGAACAGAATCCGGATATTTTCACAAACTTCCCGCATGTCGCGTATGCAACAAAGTTAAGCGCCCCCTGCGGGCGCCGGATACGAGGTTCCACGGTTTGAAAGAGCCGCGTGGAGTTTGGCAGGCGATGGACGTGTAGGAAAATGGTTTGTGGGGTGTGAGCGAATGGAGCTCTCAGACTCGGCTTTTCGTTTCAGAATTTGCCAATGCCAAAGCTAACGCTTTCATATTTAGTGGCAAAACGGAAATGAGCAATTTGGGGCATTTTGAAAGGCCATTGGCGAATTGGGAAGTAGTGCGATACCCGCAATCGGCCACTACCTTCTTGATAACAGGATAATGCCAAATCCTATCAGCAACCTTGCTTGATGAGAGTTCGCTACCAGCAACAGCATTTGCTGTTAGAATGATGCCACATTCTGTTGCCAACATTCATTGACGCTACTAGCCTCGCACCTACCTTCGTTGATGATAGAGCAGCTTTGAAAATGAGCATCAAACCTTACGACCTCTCGGAAGCCGTTTACTATCATGTGGGGAAGTTCCCTCCCGAGAGACTCGATTATGAGGCTCTGCTTGGCCCCTTGGAAGAGGCCGCGGCGTCCTTGGCGCGCTACGATGCAAAAATGTCGAGCATGGTAAATAGCGAGCTATTCGTCGCGCCGTTGCGACGCCAGGATGCCGTAAGTTCGTCGAGGATGGAAGGAACGATCTCAACCATCGAGGAACTATATCGCCTTGAAGCAGAAGAAGATGCGGGCTCAAGCGACCCGTACCGAGAGGCCCGTAATGACGATATTGAAACTTTTCTCTACTCACGCGCGCTACGCAACGCACAACAAGCGCTCATAGATGGCGCACCATTAAGCGAGCACCTTATTAGAACCGCACATCAGCAATTACTGTACTTCGGGAGAGGTGCTCGAAAACGCCCAGGCGCGTATAAGGTTGAGCAGAATTATATTGGTGATGATCGGCGTGGAAAAATATACTACGTCCCCATAGCACCAGAGCAACTGGCTCCCGCCATGGCTGGTCTCGTACAATTCATGAATGGAAGCGCGATGCGTCCGCTTCTTCGAACCGCCCTGACGCATGTAGAGTTCGAAGCTCTCCATCCGTTCGAAGATGGCAATGGCCGGATTGGACGCATGCTCATCACCCTGATGCTCTGGAAGCTCGGAATTATCAATCAGCCGAATTTTTTCGTTTCGGGATACTTCGAAAAGCACAAGGACGAATATATCGAGCGAATGCGCGCTGTATCCGCTGTAGGCGACTGGTCAGGCTGGAGCACTTTTTTCCTCCAGGCCATGCATTCCCAAGCCTCGGTCAACATCCAAACGGCCGACAGGATTTTCGCGCTGCACAGCGATATGAGAGAGCGATTTCGCGAAACTCTGAACTCGCAGTTCCACGACCAAGCGCTAGATTTCGTGTTTGCAAGCCCTATCTTCCGCAATGATCGCTTTGTTGATCGTTCCGGAATACCGGCCTCATCCGCTCGCTCATTGTCACGGAGGCTTGTTGAGGCAGGATTACTTCGCACCATTGAACCCGCAGCTGGGCGTCGCGCGGCCCTTTATGCATTTGATCCACTGCTTGAAATACTCAAGGTATAGACTGGTGTGATACGAAAACTGGTTGCTGCTTGCCGAGCTCCCACCCATGCGCCAGTCCGTAACCCGCCTCCACTTCCGCACCCCCGGCCGCGGCCTCGCCGAGATCACGCGCGAGGTATCCGCGTGGATCGACGGCACCAATATCCAAACCGGCCTGCTCACTCTCCATTGCCTGCACACATCCGCCTCGCTGCTCATCACCGAGAATGCCTCGAGCGCGGTGTGGCGGGATATGGTGGCGTGGCTGGACCGGGTGGCGCCGGAGGGTGGGTATTATGCGCATGACGATGAGGGGCCGGACGATATGCCTGCCCATCTCAAAGCCGTGCTGACGGGCGTGAATATGTCGATCCCGGTGATCGGCGGCCGCATGGCGCTGGGCACCTGGCAGGGCATCTTCCTGGCCGAGCATCGCCGCTCGCCCCATCGGCGCGAAGTGGCACTGCATTTGCTCGGGGAATAGGGCGCATCGTCACCCTGAGCCTGTTTCAGGGTCTATCTCTCCGGCTCAAACCGCCGTTCGTGGTGAAGGATGGATGCTGAAACAAGTTCAGCATGACGGGAGCAGGGTCGCACTTCAAATCGTCGCCCTTACGGCAGGTCGCGCGGAGGCAATTTTTTGCGCGGTCCGGGCGCTGGCCAAGCCCTGCCAAACCTGTTAGCCATGCTGCAATGCAACAAGAGTCATCGCTTCGGCCGGACGGGAAGGGGGGCACCCCACGATGAGCTTCACCGCAGACCGGTTGCTTCTGTTCGGCGCCACGGGCGACCTTGCCCAGCGCATGCTTCTCCCCTCGCTCTGCGCGCTCGATGCCGATGGGCTGGTCGATCCCGATCTGCGGATCGTCTGCACTGCCCGATCGGACCATGACACGCCGGAATTCCGCAATTTCGCCCGCGCGGCGCTGGAGAAGTTCCTGCCGGCCGAACGGCGCGGCGGCGTGGCGACCTTCCTCAACCGCCTGCATTACCAGACGCTGGATGCAACCGATCAGGCGGGATACGAAAAACTGGCCAAGATGGTCGGCACGCCGGAAAACGGCCTCGCCATCTTCCTCTCCACGGCGCCCAGCCTGTTCGAGCCGACCATTGCCGGGCTGCAGGGAGCGGGGCTGACGCGGGGCAATGTCCGCATTGGCCTCGAAAAGCCGCTGGGAATCGATCTTGGCAGCAGCCGCGAGATCAACGATGCCGTGGCCGCAGCCTTCCCCGAGGATCGGATTTTCCGCATCGACCATTATCTGGGCAAGGAAACCGTCCAGAACCTGCTGGCTATGCGCTTCGGCAATATCCTGTTCGAGCCGCTGTGGAACGCCGCCCATATCGAGCATGTGCAGATCACTGTGGCCGAAACCGTGGGCCTTGAAAGCCGCGTCGATTTCTATGACGAGGCCGGCGCTTTGCGCGACATGGTGCAGAACCACATGCTGCAACTGCTGGCGCTGGTGGCGATGGAACCTCCGGTCAGCTTCGATGCCACGGCCGTGCGGGATGAAAAGGTGAAAGTGCTGCGCTCGCTGCGGCCCGTATCTTCGGGCGAGACAGTGACGGGCCAGTATCGCGCGGGCGCGATCGCCGGCAAGGCCGTGCCCGGCTATGACGAGGAACTGGGCCGCGACAGCGACACGGAAACCTTCGTCGCCATCAAGGCCCATGTCGACAATTGGCGCTGGAAGGGCGTGCCCTTCTACCTGCGCACCGGCAAGCGCATGTTCAAGCGCACGACCGAGATCCTGATCCAGTTCCGCCCGGTGCCCCATTCGATCTTCGGCAAGAGCACTCGCAGCGTGCCCAACAGCCTGCTGATCGGCATCCAGCCGGAAGAGAACGTGACGCTCAGCCTGATGGCCAAGGTGCCGGGGCTGGACCGCGACGGTATCCGCCTGCGGCAGGTTCCGCTCAACATCGCCATGCCCGATGCCTTCAGCGGCACCCAGCGGCGGATTGCCTATGAACGCCTGCTGCTGGACCTGATCGAGGGCGACCAGACCCTGTTCGTCCGGCGTGACGAAGTGGAGGCGCAGTGGCAGTGGATCGACCAGATCCGCGCCAACTGGCACGAAGACGCCCTGACGCCCAAGCCCTATACCGCCGGAAGCTGGGGCCCGAGCGCGGCAATCGCACTGGCGGAGCGGGACGGGGTGACGTGGCATGAGTGACTGGGCATGAGTGACTGGGCATGAGTGACTGGGCATGAATAGGGTGAACCTTAAGATCCTCCCCCATCGGGGGAGGTGGCAGACGCCCAAGGCGGCTGACGGAGGGGGCTCATGGGCCGCACAGCGCCTGAGGCAAGCCCCCACCACCAGCCTGCGGCCGGTCCCCCTCCCCCGTGGGGGGAGGATCTGATGGTGCTCCACCCCACCATCGCCCGCGTGACCGAACGCGTCGTCGCCAAGTCCAGGGCCAGCCGCGCCGCCTATCTGGAACTGATGGAGCGCGAGGCCGGGCGGCGGCCGGATCGCAACCAGATGGCCTGCTCCAACCTCGCCCACGCCTATGCCGGGGCGCTGGAAGACCAGCAGGCGCTGAAGGCGCATCGCGGGCCGAACCTGGCTATCGTCACGGCCTATAACGACATGCTCTCCGCCCATCAGCCCTATGGCGCCTATCCGGCGCAGATGAAGCTGTTTGCCCGCGAAGTGGGCGCCACCGCGCAGGTGGCGGGCGGCACTCCGGCCATGTGCGACGGCGTGACGCAGGGGCAGGACGGGATGGAACTGTCGCTGTTCAGCCGCGACGTCATCGCGCTTTCCACCGCCGTCGCGCTCAGCCACGAAATGTATGACGGCGTGGCGCTGCTGGGCATTTGCGACAAGATCGTGCCCGGCCTGCTGATCGGCGCGCTGCGCTTCGGCCATCTTCCTGCGGTGTTCGTGCCCAGCGGCCCCATGCCCAGCGGCATCGCCAATAAGGAAAAGCAGAAGGTCCGCCAGCTCTATGCCGAGGGCAAGGCGAGCCGCGCGGAACTGCTGGAGAGCGAGAGCAAGTCCTATCACTCGCCCGGCACCTGCACTTTCTACGGCACGGCCAACTCCAACCAGATGATGATGGAGATGATGGGCCTGCACATGCCCGGCGCCGCCTTCGTGCCGCCGAACACGCCGCTGCGCCAGGCGCTGACCCGCGCCGCGACCCAGCGGCTGGCGGGCATGGCGCAGGATGGCGGCGATTATCGCCCCCTGTCCCGCTGTGTGGACGAGAAAGCCATCGTCAATGCCGCCATCGGGCTGCTGGCCACGGGCGGCTCGACCAATCACGCCATCCACCTGCCCGCCATCGCGCGCGCGGCAGGCGTGCAGTTCGACTGGGAAGACCTTTCGGAACTGTCCAGCGTCGTGCCGCTGGTGGCGCGCGTCTATCCCAACGGATCGGGCGACGTGAACCAGTTCCATGCGGCAGGCGGCATGGGCTATGTCATCGGCGAGCTTCTGTCCGCCGGTCTTGCTCATGGCGACATCCTGACCGTGGCGGGAAGCGAAGGCCCGGAAGGCCTTGCCGCCTATGCCGACGAGCCTTTCCTGAATGGTGGCACGCTCGCCTGGCGCCCTACTGGTCCTTCGGGCGACGATGCCATGCTGCGCCCCGCCGCCACGCCGTTTCAGGCCGATGGCGGGATGCGGCTGGTCGAAGGCAATCTCGGCCGCGCCTGCTTCAAGACCAGCGCCGTGGAAGCCGAGCGCTGGACCATCGAGGCGCCGTGCCGCGTGTTCGAACGGCAGGAGGACGTGATCGCCGCCTTCAAGGCGGGCGAGCTTGACCGCGACGTCGTGGTGGTGATGCGCTTCCAGGGTCCGCGAGCGAACGGCATGCCGGAACTGCACAAGCTGACCCCGCCGCTGGGGGTGCTGCAGGATCGCGGATACCGCGTGGCGCTCGTCACCGATGGGCGCATGTCGGGCGCGTCGGGCAAGGTCCCGGCGGCGATCCACGTTACGCCCGAGGCGCTGGCCGACCGCAACGGCACGCCCGGCCCGCTCGCCTTGCTGCGCGATGGCGACGTAGTGAAGCTGTGCGCCACCACCGGCACGCTTTCCACCAGCGCCGATCTTTCCAGCCGTGCTCCCGCTCCGCCCCCGCCTGCGCAGATAGGCGTGGGCCGCGAATTGTTCGCCATGTTCCGCCTCAATGCCGATGGCGCGGAACAGGGCGGCTCGTCCATGCTCGCCATGGCGGGGCTGTGATGACGGACCTCGTCGCGCTCGACATTGGCGGCACGCATGCCCGCTTCGCCCTCGCCTCCATCGGCGCGGATGGCACGATCGAGCTGGGCGAGCCGGAAACGCTCAAGACCAGCGACTTCGCCAGCCTGCAAACCGCATGGGAAGAGTTCGAGCGCCGCTGCGGCTGCACTCTGCCCCGCGCCGCCTCCATCGCCATTGCTGGGCCGGTAACGGGCGAGAAAGTGCAGATGACCAACAATAGCTGGGTCATCCATACCGGCGCGATCGACGAACAACTCGGGCTGGACGAGGCCATCGTGCTGAACGATTTCGCCGCCGTCGCCCATGCCGTGGCCCGCGCGCATGAGGACGAGTTCCTGCATCTGAGCGGCCCGGACGTGCCTTTGCCCTGCACCGGCACGATCAGTGTGCTCGGCCCCGGCACCGGCCTTGGCGTGGCCTATCTGCGGCGCGACGGGCCGCATCGCTACCATGTGCAGGCCACCGAAGGCAGCCATATCGACTTCGCGCCGATCGACCCGATCGACGATGCGATCCTGCTGCGGCTGCGCAAGCGCCACCGGCGCGTTTCGGTGGAACGCGTGGTCTCCGGCCCCGGCATCGTGGACATATATCAGGCACTCGCCGCGCTTGAAGGGCGCCAGCTTCCCGAAGGGGATGACAAGACCATCTGGGAACTGGGCCTCTCGGGGAAGGACAGTCTGGCCGCTGCCGCCGTGGAACGCTTCTGCATGTCGCTGGGCACGGCTGCGGGCGATTATGCGCTGGCCCATGGATCGGGCGCGGTGGTGATCGCGGGCGGGCTGGGCCTGCGCATCCGCGACAGGCTGGCCGCCTCCGGCTTTGCCGAACGCTTCCGCTTCAAGGGCCGTTACGAACAGATGATGGCCGGCATTCCGGTCAAGCTCATCACCCATCCGCAGCCGGGCCTGTTCGGGGCCGTGGCCGCATTCCAGAGCCAGATGAAGGGCCAGGACAAATGACTATCGGCATGAGCCGCGCCATCGAACAGATCATGCTGACCGCGCCGGTGATCCCGGTGCTGGTGGTAGAAGACGCCGCGATTGCCCGCCCGCTGGCCGAGGCGCTGGTCGCGGGCGGGCTCAAGGTACTGGAAGTCACCCTGCGCACTGCCGCCGCGCTCGACGTGATCCGCGAGATGAAGCAGGTACCGGGCGCCATCGTGGGTGCGGGCACTGTCACCAATGCGGCGGAACTGGACGCGGCGCTGGAGGCGGGAAGCGAGTTCATCGTCTCCCCCGGCCTTACCGAAACTCTCGGCAAGGCAGCCGTCGCCAGCGGCATTCCCTTCCTGCCCGGCATCGCCACGGCGGGCGACATCATGCGCGGGCTGGACCTTGGCCTGTCGCATTTCAAATTCTTCCCGGCGGCCACCTCCGGCGGCATCCCGGCGCTGAAGGCACTGGCGGGGCCGTTCGGGCAGGTCCGTTTCTGCCCCACCGGCGGCATCACGCAGGATAGCGCGCCGGACTGGCTGGCACTCGATCCGGTGCTTTGCGTCGGCGGAAGCTGGCTCGTGCCCAAGGGTGCCCCCGATTACGCGGCCATCACCGAAGCAGCTCGAAAGGCAGCTCAACTCGCATAAGGAGAAACGCGGTATGAAGACAGTCTCCGATCTCCTCGCCCGGCTCGAAGAGCTACGCGATCGGACAAGCGAGACCCCGCTCTTCAACCCTGCGTTTCAGCTTAGCCTGGAACTCTCCCGCGCCCTTGAGGGCGGAGCGCTGAGCCTCGGCGACATGGAAGCCATGATCGCCGAACTGGAATGCAACGCGCTGCAAAGCCGCGCCCGCCGGCTGCAGCGCCTGGTCGCCCCGGTGGCGCCGGAGGCCAATCTGGCGGGCTTCACTGCCCGGCTGGACGAAGAACCGGGCGACTACTGGGAATTCCGCAAAAGGTGGGAACACCCCCAGCTCCATTGCGTGTTCACCGCGCATCCCACTTTCCTGCTTTCCCCCGCCCAAACCGAGGCAGTCGCCCGCGCCGCATCGCATGACGAGCCGGTCAGCGCGGATGTCTGCGTGTTGCCCGGCCAGCGCTCGCATATCACTCTGGCTTTCGAGCATGAGCAGGCTCTGGCCGCCATTGCCCATGGCGCTGCCGCGCGCGACCGGCTGGTGAGTGCCTTGCTGGCGGACGCGGCCCGCCGCTGGCCGGACAAGTGGCACGATTTCGAGCCGCTGCCGTTCCGCTTCGCCAGTTGGGTCGGCTACGACATGGACGGGCGGACCGACATCAAATGGTACGATTCCATCCACTTCCGGCTGGTCGAAAAGGCAGGGAGGCTGGAGCGCTACGCCGTTTCGCTGGAGGCAATCGACGCAGCCCATCCCCTGCTCCCCACCTTGCGTGCCGCCGCCGCGCATACCAACGAACGGGCGCAGGATTTTGCTGGCGATCTGAGCGATCCGGAAACCCTGTCAGACGCGGCCAACCGGCTGACGGAAGAAAACCCAGCCAAGCTGCTCACCCTCGCCCCGCTGATTGCCACGCTGGAAGACGAGGCGAAGGGTGCCAGCCTGCAGCGGGCCATCGCGCTCAAAACGCTGGCCGCCGCCATGCGGGCCGACGGGCTGGGCGCGGGCTGGATTCACTTCCGCGTCAATTCCAGCCAGCTGCACAATGCCATCCGCCGTGTGATCGACGGGGACGGCACGCTCGATCTCGGCAGCAGAGGCGCGATGGTGCGCCTGCGCGAGCTGGTAAAGGCGGCAAAGCCCCACCGTTCCAACTTCGCGGCGCTGGCTATCGAGAGCAGCACGGCCATCCGCCAGTTCCTCGCCATGGCGCAAATCCTGCACCATATCGACGCCGACGCGCCGATCCGCATGCTGATCGCGGAATGCGAGCAGCCCGCCACGATCCTCGCCTCGCTCTATTTCGCCAAGCTGTTCGGCATCGCGCACAAGGTGGACGTCTCACCTTTGTTCGAGACAGAGAGCGCGCTGGAACATGGCGGCCGCTTCCTCGATGCGCTGCTGGCCGAAGAAGCCTATCAGGATTACGCCCGCCAACGCGGCCGAGTGGCAGTGCAGACCGGCTTTTCCGATGCGGGCCGCTTCGTGGGACAGGTGCCCGCCAGCCTCGCCATAGAGCGTCTGCAGGGCCGCCTGGCACAAGCGATGGTCGCCAACCGGCTGACCGATGTGGCCGCGCTGATCTTCGATACGCATGGCGAGAGCATGGGGCGCGGCGCGCATCCTTCCAGCCTGGCGGACCGGCTCGCCTGGCCGCTCTCCCCCTGGGCGCGGCGGCGCTTCGTGCGGGCGGGAATCGTGCTGGAACCGGAAGTCAGCTTCCAGGGCGGTGACGGTTATCTGTTCTTCTCGACCCCCGAACTGGCGCTCGCCACTCTTACCCGTATCGCCGAGCTGCGCCCGGCCGAGACCGATCCCGATGCGCCGACAGACCCCTTCTATCGCCGCACCGACCTCAGCCTCGATTTCTACCGCGCAATCCGCGATCATCAGCGCGCCCATCTGGAAAGCCGCACCTATTCGCGCGCGATCACCGCTTTCGGGCTGGGCATGCTCAACCCCACGGGCAGCCGCGTTTCCCGCCGCCAGTCGGACCTTTCGGCGGATCGCGAGATGAGCCTGCGCCAGATCCGCGCCATCCCCCATAATGCGATCCTCCAGCAGCTCGGCTATCCGGTGAACGTGATCTGCGGAGTGGGCACTGCGGCGGACGGGGTTTACGAAGACCTTGCCGCCCTGCTGCGCGAAAGTGACCGGGGCCGCCAGCTGATCCGTCTTGTTCGCGCCGCCAATGCGCTGGCCAGCGTGAAGACCGTGGCCGCCTATGGCGAGTTGTTCAATTCGGCCTATTGGGCCAGCAGGCCCTATCGGGGCACCGAGGCGCATCTGTCCGATGCCTGCGAGGCACTGGCCGAATATCTCATCAAGGATGACCGGGCAGGCGTGTTCCGCCGCCTTGCCTCGCGCCTGCGGGTCGATGCGCTCAAGCTCCACCGCCTGCTGGAACTGGTGCCGGATGACAGCCCGATGGAAGATCGCGAGCCGGTGCGGCGCGCAATCGGCGTGTTGCAGGCGATCAGGCTGGCCCTGTTCCAGCACATGTTCATCCGCGCCGTCTCCGTCCCCGCTTTCAGCCGGGCAAACGACATCAGCCGCGACGACGTGCTGGAAATGGTCTTCACCCTGCGGGTGGACGAGGCGCTGACACAGCTGCGCCGCGCCTTCCCCACCCACTTTCCGAAGATCGGCGATTTCACGCTGGACGAGCCGACCGAGTACCCGGAAGGGGTGGACGAAGGCTATGAATTCATCCGCCGCGACTTCGTCGACCCGATCGAGCGGGCACACCAGCTTTCGCTGCGCATCACCACTGCCATCGCCAATCATTTCGGCGCTCACGGCTGAGCCAGCCGTGACAGCGCCAGATTCCGCTTGCGGGGCCGCACAATCCCTCTAAGCCGCGCGAAACCGGATCAAGGGACGGGTCATCCATGGGTGCGATTTACGAATTCGGCGTGGCGCGCAACGCGCGGGTCGTGAAGGCCCGGATCAAGGGCACTGCCCATTCCGCGCTGGACAAGGTGTGGGGCCTGTTCGGGGCGAAGTTCCACAGCCGCCCCGCCCAGTCCGTCTACGGCGTGCCGATGGTGCCCAATTTCAGCGACAAGACCTTCCGCTATTGCCTCTACGGCACTTACGGGAAGTACTTCTCCAGCTATCTGGATTCCATCGATTACGATTTCACCTTCATCGATATCGGCGCCAATCAGGGGCTCTATTCGCTGGTCGCGGCGCGCAATCCGCATTGCCGCAAGATCATCGCCTTCGAACCGGTGAAGGGCACTTTCGATTTCCTCGCCGCCAATATCGAACTGAACGGCGCTGCCGACCGCTCGGTGCTGCTCAATGCCGCCCTGTCGGACCATGCGGGCACGGCCGAAATCGCGGTGAAGGCCAATCACAGCGGCGTCGCCTCGCTGGCGGGGCATTCCGGCATGGAAGGCCGCCCGACCGAGACGATCACGCTGATGGACGTTGCTGGCCTCGATGCGCACATCCCCGGCGATCTGCCGATCATCATCAAGATCGACGTGGAAGGCCATGAAGGCGTCGTGATCGCGCAGCTGGCCAAATCCGCGCATTTCGACCGGGTGAAGGCCGTGTTCCACGAAATGGACGAACGCTGGGCGGAAGCGCCGAAGATCCGGCGGATGCTGGTGGACGGCGGCTTTTCCAAGTTCCGCAAATTCGGCATCCGCCGCCATTACGACATCTTGGCCGAACGCTGAGCGTTAACCTGCACTGCGCCCGCGTCCCTTTGCGAGACGCCGGGTGCCTGCGCTCTGGCCTTTGACGGGCCTTTCGGGCCATATGGCCAGCATGGACCCGGCATTGAAATGGATCGGCGGCGCGACCGCAGCGGTGGTGCTCGCCTTTGCGGGCGTGGCCGTGGGCACCCATGCCTTCGCCGATGAGGAGCCCGCGCCCAAGCTGACGGCAGAGGACGTGCTGGACATGGGCGGGAAATCCGCCGCGCCCGCATCAGCCGCGGATGAAGGCCTCGATCCCGCTACGCCCCCGCCGGGCGAGGAGGCGCCCAAGCCCTCCATCGCGGAGAACGAACCCTTCGTGATCAAGCGCGTGCTCGATATTCGCGAGCCGATCAAATACGGCCAGTGGTTCTGGGACGAGGACGGCGTGCCCGATGGCCCGCTGGTGATGACGGTAGACCTCGACGCGCGCGTGCTCTCCGTCTTCCGCGGCGGATATGAGATCGGCGCCACGGCCGTACTGCTGGGCACGGACGATCACCCTACCCCGCTCGGCCGGTTCCCGATCCTGTCGAAAGAGCGCCACAACGTCTCCGAGAAATATGACAACGCCCCCATGCCGTGGACCCTGCGGCTGACCTGGGACGGGGTGGCAATCCATGGCGGATCGCAGGTGGAGAACGGCTATGCCAGCCATGGCTGCATCGGCACGCCGGACGAATTCGTCTCGCGCCTGTTCGCCATCGCGAAGAAGGGTGACGTGGTGATCATCACCAAGGGCAAGAAAACCGGGGTCGGTCAGTCGCTGGTGGGTTAGGCCCGCCAACTCCCGTTCGGATGCCCACCCCCAACCCCTCCCGCTTGCGGGAGGGGAGCGTCACTTGGCGAACCGCAGGTGAGGCTGGTCACAACCGGCGGGCAGCCCCCTCAGTCCATCCCCGCGATACGCCGGGGCGGTTCCTTGCGCAGGGTCCAGCAATTGCCGTCCACCCGCGCCACCACGCCGCCAAGCGTCGCATCCTTGCCGTTGAGCAACCGGCGCATGAGCTGCGCCACGGAACTGCCGCGCGGCTCCACGCCCAGCATGCCGATGGCACGGGCCAGCACGCGGATGCGGATCGCGCCGGGCGCCTTGGGGATATAGCGGATCTCCCCTTCGCTCACTTTCACTGCCTCTTCCCATTCGCGCTGGGCAGCCCATTGCATCACGCCCTCCACTTCCGCGAGGTGAGAGGCACTGGCGGCAATGGCTGCGACATCCAGCCAATCGGCACCCTTCAGGGCCTCCCGGATACGCACGCGGTCGAATTTCGGGTTCTCGTTCGACGGGTCCTGCGCGGCTTCCAGCCCTGAGCGCGCGATGATCCCGGCAAGTTCCTCCCGCCGCCAGCCGAGCAGCGGGCGCAGCAGGACGAGGTCCGCCCCCGGCACGGTACCGCGCACGCGCACACCGGCAAGGCCCGCAACGCCGCTGCCCCGGTTGAGCCGCATGAGAAAGGTCTCTGCCTGATCGTCCGCATGATGCGCAGTGGCCAGGGCTCCGAGCCCGCGATCCGTCATCCATTGCGCCAGCGCGGCATAGCGCGCTGCACGGGCCCGATCCTGCACATTTCCGCGCGGGACCTTCACGGTAAGGATGCGATGCGGAATGCCATAGGCGGCACAAAGCTCCGCCACCATTGCCGCCTCGCGCGCACTTTCAGGGCGCAGCCCATGATCGACCGTCGCCGCTTCGATCCGCTCGGGCATTGCCGCGCGGGCGAGCAGCAACAGGGCAAGGCTGTCCGGCCCGCCCGAAACGGCCAGACCCAGCTTCTCGCCATCAGGCCAGATCGCCGCGAGATCGCCCGCGAAGCGCGCGATCAGGGAGTGGGACAGCGCCTCAATGGCTCATCACCCCTTGGTGCATTTCACCTTGGCGACGTTTGCCTGATATTGCATCTGCAGACGTCCGGTAGCGATGGCGGGATAGGCTTCGCTGAACTCGGCCAGCGCCAGACAGGCGCGGTTGGTGTCCTTGATCGCGATCATCGCCTCGGCAAGGTAAAGCAGGCTGTCAGGCGCCCGTTCGCCCGCCTTGTCCTGCTGGTAGTTCTGCAGGAACCACTGGGCCGCATCGCGCGGCTTGCCGTCGTCCATATAGGCCCGGCCCAGCAGGTTGCGGGCATAGGTCATGCGCCAGTGCTTGGGATATTTCTCCACGAACAGCCCCAGCTGCTGCTGGGCCTCGGGATAGAATTTCGCATCCCACAGGCGGAAGCCATAGGAATATTCATCATCCGCCGCATCGCCGGTGGTCGGCTTCGCGATGGCTTGCACGGCGGCGATCCGCGCGGCGCTGGGGCCGCTGGCGGCCGGAGCAGGCGTCGCAGCCGGAGTGGGCTTCGGAGCCGGTGTAGGAGTGGCCGGGCGCGTCGCAGGCTGCGGCGCGGGCGTGATCCCGGCGGTCGACGGTACGGTCGCGAACTGGGCACCGCCCGCAGGCGCGGGAACGGTCCCGCCGCCAAGCAGGGGATCGGCAGGCAGCGCAGGCGCCTGTTCGGCGGCGCGGGCCTTCTCGATATCTTCCACCCGCAAGGCCAGCTGCGAGACGGCGTTGGTGTTTTCCTCGGTCTGCGCGGTCAGCCGGGCAAGCTGGGATTCGAGCGAATCGAGCCTGCCCAGAATATCGGTCACCGCGCTGGTCGACGCAGCACCAGTGGCACCGGTGCTGCTGCCCGGCGTGGGCGTGATCACTTCGGGCGTGAAGAAGCGGCCGTCACCCCCGGGGAAGACCTGCCGCTGCAGCGCCTTGATTTCGGACTCGATCTTGCGCAGCCGCGCCTCGGCGTCCTGTGCCGAGGCAACTTGCGGCAGCGCGGCCAGACCCGTGCCTGCAAGGGCAATTGCCAGGACCATCGTGCGCGTGCGCGCCCAGCCGGTCACCATTTCCTGTTTCTCCTGTCGCATCGCTTGCTGCCAGTCTCGCGTCCATACGCCAAACCGGGCCTGAACGATCCTCAAAATCATGCGACGCGGATTGTGCCAAGCCGCGATTCGCTTGTCGAGTTAACCACGATGCTAAGCTGTGGGAGATGCAGTGGGGACTAAAGCCGGAACAGTCGCCGAAGTGGCCTGTGGAGAGCCTGTGCCGGCCGGCGTGGCAGGCGCTGCGCGGGCGAGCAGGGCAGCAGCCGAAACCGGCACGTCCTTCAAAATCTCCTGCTTGTCGGACAGGGATGGAATGGGGCGTCCGCCCACGGTGATCGCCAGTGCATCGGGCCGCGCGGTCCACAGGAGCGGGCTCTGCACGTCACTGGGCACCACATAGGTTTCGCCCTGCGCCATTTCCTTTTGCAGCAGCTGGCGCCCCTGCGCGTCGTAGAATTTCACCCAGACGCCATTCTCCTGCGCCGTGAAGACCACGGGGCCGGCGGATAGCGGAGCAGGCGCTGCCTGAACGGCAGGCTGCGCGGGCGCCTCCGCCACTGGTTTCTCGTCTGTCAGCCAGGGCAGCGATCCACTGGGCGAGACAAAGCTGGTCCACACGAAATAGATCAGGGCAGCGAACACGGCGATGGCCGCGATGGCGGAGACCCAGGCGAGCGCGCGGGAAGGCACACGCGCCGGATCGCCCGGCTCGAACGTGTGGGGGCGCGTTTCGCGCGGGGCCATGGCGGAAAGCTCCGCACGCACTTCGCGCGCGATGGCATCGTCGTCCAGCCCCATCAGCCGGGCATAGGTGCGCGAAAAGCCCACCGCGTATGTGCGGCCGGGCAGTTCGTCGAACTCGTTGGCTTCGATCTGCGAGAGATGCCGCACTGTGATGCGCGATTCAGCCGAAAGCTGCTGGATGCTCATACCCCGGGCCTCGCGCGCCGCGCGCAGCCGTTCGCCAATGCTCATGGGGAGCAGCGCAGGCTGCTGCTCACTCAATTCTTCTTCGACCATCCGTGCTCCGGTTGGGGTGCCGCAGGGGGTAAGGCTGAGTGGAAGTTCGCGACGACCCGTTTCGGGACAGAAACGGGCGCAGCCGCAGCAAGTCAAGCGCCGCGAACGGCACGCGGGAAAAGGCGCGACGGGGCGAACCCCTGATGCGACGGATTCAGCCCACGCTTGCCGTCAGTCGAGTTCGATGCCCCGTTCGGTCGCCCAATCTTCCAGCGCCTTGCGCAGGCTGAGCGGCGGAGAGGTGAGCCAGCCGTTCATGGCCTCGCCGATTTCTTCCAGATCCACCTTGCGCACCAGTTCCTTGATCGGGCCGACGCCCGCCGGAGTGATCGACAGGCGGCGTATGCCCACGCCCAGCAGCGCCAGCGCCTCCAGCCTGCGCCCACCCATCTCGCCGCAGACAGTGACGTCCACCGGATGGCCCGCCGTCGCCACAACCACCCGGCGGATGAAGCGCAGGATCGCGGGGCTCACCCAGTCATAGCGTTCGGCCAGCTTCGGGTTCGCCCGATCAGCCGCGAAGAGGAACTGGGTCAGGTCATTCGTGCCGATCGAAAGGAACGAGATGCGCGGCATGAGGATGTCGAGCTGCTCGGCCAGTGCGGGCACTTCCAGCATCACACCATAGCGGATTTCGTTCGGCAGCTTGCGCTTCTGCCGCTTGAGGAAGGCGAGCTGACCTTCGAAGACTGCGCGGGCTTCCTCGAACTCCCACGGTTCGGACACCATCGGGAACATGACGTTCAGCGTATGCCCGGCCGAGGCTTCCAGCAGCGCGCGGGCCTGCGACTTCAGCAAGCCCTCGCGCTCCAGCGCCAGGCGCAGGGCGCGCCAGCCCATGGCCGGGTTCTCGTCATTCTCGGAATTCTCGCTGCGCAGATAGGGCAGCGACTTGTCGCCGCCGATATCCACGGTGCGGAACACCACTGGCCGGTCGCCCGCGGCCTCCAGCACATCGCGATAGAGCCGCGTCTGCCGTTCGCGCTGGGGCATGGCCGCCGAGACGAGGAACTGGAATTCCGTGCGGAACAGCCCGATCCCGTCAGCCCCGGTGAGGTTGAGATTAGGCATGTCGTCGCGCAGGCCCGCATTCATCATCACCGTGATGCGCGTGCCGCAGCGGCTGAACGGCTCCACCTCGCGCAGCTTCGCATAGGCGGCCTGCCGCTCGCGGTTCTTGGCCGAGCGCATCTCGAAGGCTTCGATCAGGCTGGGCGAAGGCCGCACGGTCACGATCCCCCGATCCGCATCCAGCAGCAGTTGGTTGCCTTCGCGGATCAGAGTGCGGGCATTGCGCACCCGGCCCAGCACCGGCACGCCCATGGCACGGGCCACGATCACCACATGGGCAGTGAGCGAGCCTTCCTCCAGGATCACACCCTTGAGGCGGCGCTTGTCATATTCCAGCAGTTCGGCCGGGCCGAGATTGCGCGCGATCAGGATCGCATCCTCGCGCAGGCCCATGCTCGCCGCCGTGCCGATCTGGCCGGAAACGATGCGCAGCAGCCGGTTCGCCAGATCTTCCAGATCGTGCATCCGGTCGGCCAGCAGCGCGTCGTCGATCTCGCGCATGCGCATGCGGGTACGCTGCTGCACGCGCTCGATCGCGGCTTCCGCCGTCAGACCGCTGTCGATCGCCTCGTTGATCCGGCGGCTCCAGCCTTCGTCATAGGCGAACATCTTGTAGGTCTCGAGCACCGCCTCATGCTCGCCGCCCACGCCGAATTCGGCCTGGTTCGCCATCTGGTCGATCTGCTCGCGCATCTTGTCGAAAGCGAGATAGACGCGCTGACGCTCGGCCTCGGTATCCTCGGCCACGGTGTGTTCGATATTGATGCGCGGCTGGTGGAACACCGCCACGCCCGCGCCAAGGCCCTTCACCAGCGTGAGGCCTTCCAGCGTATCGGGTTCGGAGAACGCCGCACCGCTGCCTGCCGCATCTTCCGCGTCGACCAGCCCGGCATTGTCGATCATCTCGGCCAGCACCATGGCGACCGTCTGCAACGCCTCGATCTCCACTTCCTCATAGCGGCGCGGCTCGCCATGCTGGACAGTGAGCACGCCCACCGCCCGCTCGCGCCGGACGATCGGCACACCGGCAAAGGAGTGGAACTTTTCCTCGCCCGTTTCGGGGCGATACTGGAATTCGGGATGGGCCGTCGCCTGGGCGAGGTTCAGCGTCTCCACATTGGCGGCGATCGTGCCGGTAAGGCCCTCGCCCACGGCCATGCGAGTGACGTGGACCGCGCTCTGGTTCAGGCCTCGGGTCGCGAAAAGCTCGAGCACGCCTTCACGCAGGAGGTAGATCGAACACACCTCGCTATGCAGCGCCTCGCCGATAATATCGACGACCTGGTTCAGCTTGCCCTGCGGGTGCAGGCGCGAAGCCATCACCTCATGGAGCCGGGTAAGGATCGAACGGGCGGCGGCGGCGGCACTCATGTCCAACGCCTAACGCACATTGGCCCTCAAAGGAAATATTTCGCTTCGATTACGTGCGATTCCAACCGCACGCCCGCTTACCCGCAGTCAGCCGCTAGATATGCGACATCTCTTCCTTCACCCGCAGCTTCTGCCGCTTGAGTACCTGGAGTGTCGCGACATCCGGCGAAGGCCGGTTCATCTCTTCGCGGATACGGCGCTCCAGCCCATCATGCTTGGTCTGAAGGGCTACGAAGTGGGATGATTCCATTGGGCGTCCTCCTTTCTCTCTCGGGTACCCCGAAGGGTCCCGTGGAACGGCGACTCGCCATGCGGGCCGAGCCGCGCGATTGTCATCAAACCATAATAGAACTAGATCGGCAAACGGCCGCGATAACCATAAGGTGCGCGGCCCGTTTGATGCGGTGGGCCGAAGGCGTTTGCGCGAAGGGCCAATGGCGTTTGTGCGAACGGCCGATGGCCAGGGGAGCGTTGGACAAGTGACCGAAGAGGAGATGCGCAAAAGGCTGACCGCGCTTCGCATCGAACACCGGGACCTTGACGCGGCGATCGATGCGCTGACCGCGTCCGGATCGCCCGATCAGTTGCAGATTGCCCGGCTGAAAAAGCGCAAGCTGATGCTGAAGGACCAGATCGCGATCTTCGAGGATTACCTCACGCCCGACATCATTGCCTGATTTTCAGGCACCAAACTCCGGTTTCCACGAAAAAACCGTGCCACTCCGGCACAGTCCCAATTTGGCTCGGGATAAAAGTGTGGAGACTCTGGCCGTGCCAAACCCGCAATAATAGTGAATCTTTCGTCTATGACTGGCCCGACCGACATCAATCCGCACATCGTGGAAGCCCTCTATAACGAGGCTTTGCTTCTCGCTGACGAGGTGCGCTGCAGCTTCGATCTGTCCGGCCGGCTCGACGATGCAAGCCAGGATGAAGACCTCTCCCGCATCGCCCTTTCGTGCGAAGCTTTGCGCACCACCACGCGCATGATGCACATCATTGCCTGGCTGCTGAACCAGCGTGCCTATTTCGCGGGCGAGATCACCCAGCTGCAACTGCGCCGCCACGGACGCCTGCCAGCCAAGGCATCGCGTTCCGATCGCGGCCAGATGGCACTGCTCGGCCCGGACCTGCGCGATCTGATTTCCACCACCGAACGGCTCTATGCCCGGATCGAACGGCTCGACGCCGCATGGCAGGACAATTTCCGTATGGAACCCAGCGCAATCCACCGCCTGCGCGAGCGGATCGGCCATCGCCTGTCGGTGGTCTGATGGGCCGGGCGGGCTGATTATCCCGCTTGCCCTCCCCATCCCTTACACCCGTTCATCCCGAGCCTGTCGAAGGACACGCGAGACGGCAGGTTCTGTCAGGCACCTCTGACTGGCCGCCTCACGTTGAGTGGACGGTTGAAATCCCCGGATCGGGCGGAGGCGCGTGTCCTTCGACAGGCTCAGGACGAACGGGTGTAGAGATTGCGGAAAGGTTTTTGTCCGCTCCGCCAGCCGACCCGAACTGCAAATTCAAACCGAACTCGCCCGCACCGCCGCCAGTGCGCGGTGCCAGCGGGCCAGCCGTTCGTCCCGTTCCACCTCGTCCATGTCCGGCGTAAAGCGCGTCGCACCGCCGCGCATGGCCCGTGCCGCTTCTTCCAGCGAGCGGAACAGCCCGGCACCGACACCTGCCAGCATTGCCGCGCCCAGTGCCGTCGTTTCGACCATGTCCGGCCGCTCGACTTCTATGCCCAGCAGGCCCGCAATGTCCTGCGCCATCCAGTCATTCACGCTCATCCCGCCATCGATCCTGAGCTTGGACCACGCCGCGCCATCGGCGGCGAAAGCGTTTGCCAGATCGTGGGTCTGGTGCGCCATTGCCTCCAGCGCGGCGCGGGCGATTTCCGCCTTGCCGCTGGCGAAGCTGAGCCCGGTGATGATTCCGCGCGCGCCCGGTTCCCACCATGGCGCGCCAAGGCCGGTATGGGCAGGCACGATCACCACGCCGCCGCTATGTTCCACCCGCCGGGCAAGTGTCTCCGTCTCGCCTGCACTGCCGATCAGGCCGAGTGAATCGCGCAGCCATTTGATCAGGCTGCCCGCCACAAACACCGAGCCTTCCACCGCATAGGTCCGCCGATCCCCGAGCTGGTACAGCACCGTGCCGAGCAGCCGGTTGTCCGAATGCGGCAAAGCATGGCCCGTATTGGAAAGGACGAAGGCGCCCGTGCCATAGGTCGCCTTGGTATCGCCGGGAGTGAGGCAGCCCTGGCCGATTGTGGCGGCCTGCTGATCGCCTGCCATGCCGGAAATCGGGATCGGGGCGCCGAACCATTCGGGCAGGGTTTGGCCGAACTCGCCCGCATTGGCCACCACTTCACCCAGCGCGTTCAGCGGCACGCCGAACAGATCGCACAGCCCGGCATCCCAGCTCGCCCCGGCCAGCGGCAGCAGCAGCGTGCGGCTGGCATTGCTGGCATCGGTAATGTGTGCGCCGCCTGTCAGCTTGAACACCAGCCAGCTTTCCACCGTGCCCAGCGCGAGCCGTCCGTCCCGCGCCGCCGCGGCGACGGCAGGCTCATGCTCGATCAGCCAGCGCATCTTGGTGGCGGAGAAATAGGGGTCAAGTAGCAGGCCGGTCGCTTCCTGTACGAAGGGTTCGTGCCCGGCCCCGCGCAGGGCAGCGCAGGTTTCGGCCGTGCGACGGTCCTGCCAGACGAGCGCGCGGGAGAGCGGCTCGCCGGTCGTGCGGTCCCACGCCACGACTGTCTCGCGCTGATTGGTGATGCCGATGGCGGCGATCCGGTCCGCCCCGCCCGCCAATGTGACCATCTCGCGCGCGCAGGCCAAAGTGCGCTCCCAGATTTCGGCAGGATCGTGCTCCACCCGGCCGGGGGCGGGGTAATATTGCGTCAACTCGCGCTGGGCAGTGCCATGCGGCCTGCCATCGGGTGCGAACAGCATCGCACGCGTTGAAGTCGTCCCCTCGTCCAGCACCAGGATGAAGCGTTCGGTCATGGCAATCCTCTCTCGCCTGTCCCATATGCGGCCCATGCCCATGCCCCCGCAACCCTGGCCGACCGGCGATGTCGAACAGATCGAGCCTCTGGTGCGCCGCGTGCTCGCGCCTAATGGCTCGCCCTATACCTATACCGGCACGCAGACCTATCTGGTCGGCGCGAGTGACACTCTGGCGGTGATCGATCCCGGCCCGGATGATCCGGACCATCTCGCCGCGCTGGAACGCGCCATCGGCGGCGCGAAGGTCTCGGCAATCCTGTGCACGCACACCCATCGCGACCATTCGCCCGGTGCCGCCCCGCTAGCTGCCCGCACCGGAGCGGAAATCGTCGGCTGTGCGCCGCTGGTGATCGAAAGCGGGGAGCCGCGCGTCGATGCTCCGTTCGACCGCGCCTATGCCCCCCATCGCGTGCTGGTGGACGGGGACCGGGTGAGCGGGTCCGGCTGGACGCTGACGGCCATTGCCACGCCGGGCCATACCTCCAACCATCTGTGCTACGCGCTGAAAGAAAGCGGCGCGCTGTTCACCGGCGATCATGTGATGGGCTGGTCCACCAGCGTGGTAGTGCCGCCCGATGGCGACATGGCCGATTACATGGCCAGCCTCGAAAAGCTCTATCAGCGGCAGGATCGTATCTATTACCCCGCCCATGGCCCCGCCGTGGAGAAGCCTCGCCAGCTGGTGCGCGGCATGATCGGCCATCGCCGCCAGCGCGAGCGGCAGATCCTGAAACTGCTGGACGAAGCGCCCCACCGCGTCACCGAACTGGTGCCGCGCATGTACAAGGGCGTGGACGAAAGGCTGTGGACTGCCGCCGGCCAATCGGTGCTGGCCCATCTGCTGGAACTGGAACGGCAGGGCCGCGTGGCCCGCAATGACGGAATCTGGGCAATCAGCGCGTGAAATCCGCTGACGCCTCGCTATATCGACCGCAGGAGACGCCATGACCGCCGAAACGAAACTGCCCGCCGGAGCCGACCTGCTCGAAGAGATCAACCGCCTGCGCAAGGAACGCAAGGCCGTGATCCTGGCTCACTATTATCAGCGCCCTGAGATTCAGGACCTCGCCGATTTCGTGGGCGACAGCCTGGAACTGAGCCGCAAGGCCGCCGCTACCGATGCGGAAGTGATCGCCTTTTGCGGCGTGAAGTTCATGGCCGATACGGCCAAGATTCTCAGCCCCGAAAAGATCGTGGTCCTGCCCGACATGGATGCCGGTTGCAGCCTTGAGGATTCCTGTCCGCCCGAAAAGTTCAAGGCCTTCCGCGAGGCGCATCCCGATCACATCGCGCTGACCTACATCAACTGCTCGACCGAGGTGAAGGCGCTCAGCGACATCATCGTCACCTCGTCCAGCGCCGAGACAATCCTGGCGCAGATTCCGCCGGAACAGAAGATCATCTTCGGGCCTGACCGGCACCTTGGCGGCTATCTCAGCCGCAAGTTCAACCGCGAGATGCTGCTGTGGCCGGGCGTATGCATCGTGCACGAAGCCTTCAGCGAAACCGAACTGCTCAAGCTCAAGGCCCAGCATCCCGACGCGCCGATTGCCGCACATCCGGAATGCCCGCCCTCGATCATCGACCATGCCGATTATGTCGGCTCGACCAGCGGCATCCTCAAATTCGCGCAGGAATTTTCCGGCGACACGCTGATCGTGGCGACCGAGCCGCACATCATCCACCAGATGCAGAAGGCGCTGCCCGAGAAGACTTTCATCGGCGCCCCCGGCGCTGACGGCAACTGCAACTGCAACATCTGCCCCTACATGGCGCTCAACACGCTGGAGAAGCTCTACATCGCCCTGCGCGACCTTGAGCCGCGCATCGAAATCGAGGAAGGCCTGCGCCTGAAGGCCAAGGCCAGCCTCGACCGGATGCTGGAAATGGCGAGCGGCACCGTGGGCAAGGGCGATCTGGGCGCACGGGACTGAGCCTGACCGGGAGCCGCATCATGCCCACGCGATCATGGCTGTTCGTACCGGGCGATAGCGAGCGCAAGCTGGCCAAGGCACCGCTCAGCGGGGCCGATGCGGTGATCGTGGACCTGGAGGACGCGGTTGCTCCCGAAGCGAAACCTGCGGCGCGCAGGCTGGCGGCGGAATGGCTGCACGCCCATCGCAGGCAAGTGACCGAAGGGCCCGCGCAGACCCACTGGGTGCGCATCAATGCGCTGGGCACGGATTGGTGGCGCGGCGATCTGGACGTTGTCATGGCAGGCGCGCCTGCGGGCATCGTGCTGCCCAAATGCACCGGGCCGGAACAGCTGCGCCAGCTGAGCGCAGAACTCTACGAATGCGAACAGCGTCACGGGCTCGCCATCGGCAGTACTCGGATCATGCCGCTGGTGGGCGAAACGCCCATCGCCGCCTTGTCCATTCCCACCTATGCGGCGGCCTGCGCCAAGTCGGAATTGCCGCGCCTGGCAGGGCTGACCTGGGGCGCGGAAGACCTCTCGACCGCGTTGGACGCCACGCGCAAACGCGCAGGCGATGCCCATCATGGCGCGGGCGAATGGACCGATGCCCTGCGGATGGTGCGCGCCAGCGTGCTGCTGACCGCCCATGCCTCAGGCGTGCTGGCAGTGGACACGCTCCATGCCGATTTCCGCGATCTTGCCGGGCTCGCTTCCATCGCCGCCGCATCCCGTGCGGACGGGTTCTGCGGCATGCTGGCGATCCATCCCGACCAGGTACCGATCATCAACGCAGCCTTCAGCCCAGGCGAGGCGGAACTGGCCCATGCCCGCGCCATCGTGGCCGCCTTCGCCGCCAATCCCGGCGCGGCGGCACTGCAACTGGGCGGCAAGATGATCGAAACGCCGCACCTTGCCCAGGCGAAGCGGCTGCTCGGGCTGGCGGGGTAAACCGGTCCGTCATTGCGAGGGACCGGGGGTCACGAAGCGATCCTGAGCCCAACGCGCGGCGCCCTGGATTGCCGCGCGGCTTTGCCGCTCGCGATGACGATCACTATTCGCCCGCAGCGGCGCCTTCAGCCGCCGGAACCACCGGCTGCTCCGCGTCCAGCCCGGCAGCATCTGCGCCCGCCGCATCGCTGGCCGTATCGCTCGGGCCGGCCTTGGCGCTTTCCTTCATCAGCGGGGGCTCCGACGTGACCTTGTCGAGCGGCAGCATCTCGTCGCTGATCGTGCCTTGCAGCACCTGACCCGACGCGGTGCGCGCATCGTCGGCCTTGTCGCCATCCCCGCACGCGGCGAGCAGCAGCGCAGGCGCCGTCAGCAGAAACAGGCGGAATGGCTTAACGGCACTCATGCGGCGTGGCTCTCACTCAGCACGGCGAGGAATTCGCCGGCGCGGCGCTGCAATGCCTCATCCCATGCCTCCTGCGCAACCGGAACGCCGAGCCGGGCCAATGAAGTGACCCCATATTCGGATATTCCGCAGGGGACGATGCCGCCGAAATGCGAAAGGTCCGGGTCGAGATTCACCGCAAAGCCATGCATCGTCACCCAGCGGCGCACGCGCACGCCGATAGCGCCGACCTTTGCCTCGCTGCCGTCAATGTCGCGGGTCCAGATGCCTACCCGGTCCGGCACGGCCCATGCCTCTACACCGAAATCGCCCAGCGTGGCGATCACCCAGCTTTCCAGCCCATGGACGAAACGGCGCACGTCGCGGCCGCGGCGGGCAAGGTCCAGCAGGACATAGCCCACGCGCTGCCCCGGCCCGTGATAGGTATAGCGCCCGCCCCGCCCGGTCTCGACCACGTCGAAGCGCGGATCGATCAGGTCGCCCGCCGCCGCGCTGGTCCCGGCCGTATAGACCGGAGGGTGCTCCAGCAGCCAGATCAGCTCGGAAGCCTCTCCGGCAGCGATTGCCGCATTGCGCGCTTCCTGCTCGGCCAGCGCCTCGCGATAGGGAACCTGTCCCTTTTCAATCCGCCATTCGATGGCCCGGCCGTCGGTTTGGGGCAATTTATCCGCCATGCGCGATTGCGTGGGGATAGATGGGCGGTTTATCAAGAGGCTTGGAGCATAGAGGGGAATTGCGATGCGCTTCGACATGAGCCGCGCCTGGAACGATGCCGTCAGCCGGATCAGCGCCAATCGCGAAGTTATGATGATCGTGGCAGGGGTGTTCTTCCTGCTGCCCAGCCTGCTGTTCTACGTGCTCTTCTCAGATGTGCAGACCCAGGCCATGGCCGATCTGCAGCAAATGGCTCAGGGCAAAGCGCCCGCCGAAGCCGCGATGCAGGGCGTCGGCGCATCCTTCTTCTTCACCGCCTTCGCGCTCAGCCTGGCGCAATTGGTAGGTTTTATCGCCCTGCTCTCGCTGCTGGACGACCGCGACAGGCCCACTGTGGGGCAAGCAATCGGCATCGGCATCAAGAGCCTGCCGACCCTGATCGGCGCCAGCCTGCTGGTCATGCTCGGCTATATCCTGGCGGCCTTTGTCTTCGGGATGCTGATGGGCATCAGTGCAGGGGTGGCAGCGGTTACCTTCATACTGGTGCTGCTGCTTCTCGGCGTGATGATCTACGCGATGGTGCGCCTCTCGCTGCTGCTGCCGGTGGTGGTGTTCGAACGCCAGCTCAACCCCATCACGGCGCTGGTCCGCTCGTGGCGGCTGACCAAGGGCAGCACGATGATGCTGTTCCTGTTCTACCTGCTGCTGATGGTGGTCTATTTCGTGATCAGCCTGCTGGTCACCGGCATGTTGCTGGCACTGCTGATCGGGATCATGGGCCAGAACACCGTCACCATGTTCCTGGGCGGGCTGGTTTCCGGCGCGCTGAGCGCGGTGGCGAACATGGTGTTCACCGGGATCATCGCCTCGGTCTATCGGCAGCTCGCCGGGCCGAGCACGACGGATTACACCGAAACCTTCGGCTGAGCCTTTGGCGGCATTGGAATGACGGTAGCGCCGGGGCGACAATCGCCCCGCGCAGAGCCGCGTTTGCCTCGCTTATTCGGCTTCGGTCTTCCAGCCCCAGCACAGCTTGCAGGGCAGGATGTTCAGCGGTTCGAAGCCTTCGTCGATCCGGCTGAAATATTGGGCGGTGAGGTTACGGGCCGCATTGCTGAACTGATAGGTCAGGAACGCGCCGCCCGGGCGGATGACCCGCGCCGTAGCCGCCGCGATGCGGGGCCCCACGCCTTCCGGCAGCGTAGAGAACGGCAGGCCGGACAGGACATAATCCGCATGTTCATGCCCGTGGGCGCGGACGATTTCCTCCACGTCCTCGGCCGAACCGTGGACCGCGACGAAGCGGGAGTCCCCGATCGTGCGGCGCAGATAGTCGATGAACAGCGGGTTGGTGTCGATCACCAGCAGGGTGGCATCGCGGCGCAGCCGGTCGAGCACCGGGCGGCAGAACGTGCCGACGCCGGGGCCATATTCGACGAACAGCTTGCACTCGTCCCAGTTCACCGGCGCAAGCATCTTGCGGATCGTGAAGCGCGAGGACGGGATGATCGAGCCGACCATCACCGGATGTTCGATGAAGCCCTGAAAAAAGACGCCCCACGGGCCCAGGAATTCGCGAATCTTGCGCTTCAGCTTGGTGGACTTGCGTTCCCGGGTAAGCTCGTATCCTGCCATTTAGGCCCAGAACCTCTAACTCGCCCCCGGATGGGGGACCAATTGCTGTAACACGGCGTTCGCAAATCCTTCTTCGATTTGCAAGGTTATGCCGCCGCTTGTCGTCAAGCCGTTGTGCATAGCGCCCGTGAAACGGTCTGTTCCTGCGGCAGGATCAGAGGATTTCCTGAATCCGTTCCGGCGGGCGGCACAGACGGACGCCTTTTTCGGTTTCCACGATCGGCCGTTCGATCAGCTTCGGGTCCGCCGCCATGGCCGCGATTACCGTTGCGTCATCGGCTTCCGTGAGCCCGCGCTCCTTCGCATCAGTGCCTTGCAGGCGCAGCCCCTCGCGCGCGGCCATGCCGGCATCGCGATAGAGCTGGGCGAGCTTTTCCGCGCTGGGCGGGGTCTTGAGATACTGGATCACTTCCACCTCGACGCCGGGGGTATTCTGGAGCGTTTCCAGCGCCAGGCGCGATTTGCTGCAATTGGGATTGTGCCAGATGGTGGCCTTCATGGGTCGTCAGTCCTATTTGCTGGGTTCGGCCCGCATTGCCGGGACGGCGCGGGCGGCATCTTCGGTGCTGATCCCCGGAGCGGGGGCAGCGCTGATCACTTCCTGCCGCATGGCCACTCGCCCGGCGCGCTGGATGACGCGGACCAGCCGGGGATAGACCCCGCAGCGGCAGAGATTGGGCACGGCCCGTTCGATATCCTCTTTCGTCGGCGCGGCATTGCGTTCGAGCAGGGCCGCCGCCGCCATCACGATGCCCGGCGTGCAGAAGCCGCACTGGATCGCCTGTTCGGCCACCAGTGCCTGCTGCACGGGGTGCGACCGATCCCGGCTCAAACCCTCGATCGTGGTGATATAGCGGCCTTCTGCCTCGGCGATGGTGATAAGGCAGCTGCGCAGCGCTTCCCCGTCGACGATCACCATGCAGGCGCCGCAATCGCCCGCGCCGCAGCCAAATTTGGTACCGGTAAGGTTCGCCGCATCGCGCAGCGCCCACAGCAGCGGCGTTTCCGGATCGATATCGAACTGGACCGGGCGGCCATTGACGGTCATGCGCGACATAGCCGCGCCTTACCCTGCCCCGGCCGCCCTCCGCCAGCCCCTATTCGCGCCAGCTGGAATCGATCTGGTCGATCTTGCGCTTCCACGCCTCGAAATCGAGCACGCCGAAGCCGGCAGTGAGCATCTTGTCGCGATCCTGCTGGTGCACTTCGATCACTTCGGGCGGCACGCGGATCGGCTTGCCGAGCGACGCGGTCTTCACCTGGATCTCGCAGGCGCGCTGCAGCATGTAATATTTGAGGAACATCTCGGGCAGGCTTTCGCCCATTACCACCGGGCCGTGGTTGCGCAGCATCAGGATGCGGTGATTGCCGAGATTGCGCAGCAGCCGTTCGCCTTCTTCGGCGCGCACGGTGATGCCTTCGAAATCGTGATAGCCGATCGCCCCTTCGAAGAAGCAGGAATAGAAATTGGTCGGCACCAGCCCGTCCTCGCACGAACACACCGCCATCGTATCGGGCGTGTGGGTGTGGACGATGGCATGGGCCCAGGGCAGTTCCTTGTGGAACACCGAATGCTGAGTGAAGCCGGCCAGGTTCACCCAATGCGGGCTGCCGTCGAGCTTGTTGCCTTCGCTGTCGATCTTCACGAGGTTGGAGGCAGTGACTTCCGACCACAGCAGCCCGAAGGGGTTGATGAGGAACGCCTCTTCGCCCGGCACGCGCAGGGTGATGTGATTGTAGATCGATTCACACCAGCCCATGTGATCGAAGATGCGATAGCAGGCGGCAAGGTCCTGCCGGGCCTTCCATTCCGCCTCGCTGCATTCCGGCTTTTGCTTCAATTGTGTGGCCATGATCCTCTCCATGGATGGCGTCCCGCTCTCTATCGCATGGCGGGCAGTGGTGCCTCAAGGTGCACAGCATGTTGACTTTGTCGCGGCGGATGGCAAGCCATGACCGGCCAATCGCGGGAATCATGCGGCTGTTCAAGACCGCTACCCGCTTCCTGGGGAGGAATGCCATGAGTAAGTCGCTGGGCTACGGCCAGCCGATGGGCGGAATCGCGCAAACCGCCTTCGTAGTTGAAGACCTGCGTGCCTCGGTGGACCGCTTCATTGCCGACATGAAGGCGGGGCCGTTTTTCATTCTCGATAATTTCCTGGTCCCCGGCCAGAATTATCGCGGCGCGGAATCGACGGCCGACATCACTATCGCCATGGGCTTTGCCGGGCATATGCTGATCGAACTGATCCAGCCGCTCGACAACAACCCCTCGGTCTACAAGGAAACGATCGAGAAGCGCGGCTACGGCTTCCACCATTTCGGCATTGCCTGCGCGGATGTGGACGCGGCCAGCCTCGACTACCAGTCGCGCGGATATCACGAAGCTTTCCGCGCTTCGGTGCCGACGGGCGGCGAAGTGGTCTATCTGGACAATGGCACGGGCGCGCAGTGGGGCTTCCTCGAACTGCTGCCGGTGACGCCGGGCATGGACGAGACCTTCACCCGCTTCTTCAAGGCCTCGCAGGGATGGGACGGCACCGATCCGGTGCGCTCGTTCCTCTGATACGCAAGTTCGCATAACAAAAATCCGCGGCGAAAAGATCGCGGGTGGGAGAAGTCGAATGCAGCCTGGCGTTGCCCCCGCGCAGGGGAACTGGATGAAGAATTCGCCGGTGTACCAGTTCATGCTGGTATTCCTGCTGAGCCTCAATTTCGGGATCGTGTTCTTCGACCGGCAGGCGCTGAACGCGCTGATGCCGTTCGTGCAGCCGGACCTGCAATTGTCCGATACGCAGATCGGTCTGCTGGCGGGCGGGCTCAGCTTCAGCTGGGCGATTGCCGCCTTCTTCGTGGGCAAGCTGTCGGACAGCCTGGGCAAGCGCAAGCTGCTGCTGATCGCCTCTACCGTGGCCTTCTCGCTCTGCTCGTTCCTGTCGGGCATCGCGACCAGCTTCGTATTCCTGTTCGGTGCCCGCCTGCTGATGGGCGCGGCCGAAGGCGGTGTCATGCCGATCAGCCATGCGATGGTGGCATCGGAAGTGGACCCCAAGCGGCGCGGGCTGGCGCAGGGCGTGGCGCAGAACCTGGGCTCCAACCTGCTGGGCAGCTTCCTCGCCCCGGTGGTGCTGGTGGCCTTCGCCACCGTGTTCAGCTGGCGCGAGGCGTTCTATCTCGCCGCCGTGCCGGGCCTGCTTTCCGCCGGCCTCATCTGGCTGACCCTGCGCGAACCCGAGATGGCCCCTGCCCCTGCTGCGGAAGAAGCGGGCGACAAGATGGGCCTGATGGATGCGATGAAGGTCCGCAACATGTGGATCTGCGTCGTCGTGGGCGTATTGCTGGTGGCGCACTTCGTCATCACCTGGGCCTTCATGCCGAATTACCTGGTGCAGGTGAAAGGCATGGACCCGACCACGATGAGCTGGGTGATGGGCGCGCTGGGCATTGCCGCGGCGATCTATTCCATCGTCATTTCCGGCCTGTCCGACATGATCGGGCGCAAGCCGGTGATGGTGATCCTGCCCTTCCTGTCAGTGGTCGGCCCGCTGGCGGCGATGTATTTCACCGGCAGCGCTACCATGCTGGCGGCGATCTTCTTCGTGGGCTGGGCCGTGAACGGGATCTTCCCGATCTTCATGGCGACCATCCCTTCGGAAACTTTCGACCAGCGCCACCATGCCACCGTGCTCGGCCTCGCCATGGGCAGCTGCGAAGTGCTGGGCGGCGTGTTCGGCCCGGTAGTGGCCGGCGCGCTGAACGATATTGCGGGCAAGGACAGTTTCCTGTGGCTGATGATGGGGCTGGCAGTGATCAGCGGGTTCATCGCCATGGGCCTGAAGGAGACGGCTCCAGCCGTGCTAGCACGGCGCGGGAACAAGCCGGCTCACGCCTGACGCGCGCCTAACGGGACGGGCGCCTAACGGGACGGGAGGAGAAAGAGAGACCGGTCATGGGCTTATTGCAGAAGTTCACCACATCCGGCGTCGCGCCGGGTGACCGGCTACGCTATTGGAACGTGATCGCGGACGAGGTGTTCAGCGGCACCTATGTCAATGCCGACGGCCAGCAATTCGCGGGCGAGATGTGGCATTGGGGCATGGGCGAACTGAACATGATCCGCACGACCTCGCAGCAGGCCGCCGTCGGCCGGCGCGGGATCGACCGGACCGAGGAACATCTCATTGTCCACGTGCAATGCCGGGGCACCAGCCGATTCCGGCAGCAAGGCTACGATGCCCGGCTCGAACCGGGGGACTTCTCGATCGGTTCCTCGCACAAGCCCTATTCCTTCGATCTTTCCGCGCATGAAATGCTGGTGATCGAATTCCCCAAGGCCCCGCTGGCCGAGCGGGTGGCGGCGCTGGACGATATCGTCGCCGGGCGCATCTGCGGCGCATCGGCTGCCGGGCGCATCTTCCATGATTTCCTGCTCTCGCTGTGGCGGCAGGGCGGGCGCCTGCTGCAGGAGGATTCGTGGGAGCCGGGCATGAACACGGTGTTCTACGATCTGGCCGCCGCCGCCATCAGAGGGTCGGATCGCAACCTGGGCGATAGCTCCCGCGCGCCGCACGGGCAGGCCCTGCTGGCTCGGGCCAAGGCCTATATCGAAACCGAACTGCCCAATCCCGAATTGCGCACCACCAGCATCGCGGACGAGCTCGACCTGTCGGTCCGCTCGGTCCAGAACCTCTTCGCCGGTATCGGCACCACACCGATGGGCTATGTGCTGGACCGGCGCCTCGCCCGCGCGGCCGAACGGCTGATGGCTGATCCCGCCGCCAGCGTGACCGAAATCGCCTTCGACCACGGTTTCACCGATGCAGGCTATTTCACCCGCTGCTTCCGCCAGAAGTTCGGCGCCTCGCCGCGCAACTGGCGACTGGGGCAGTGATCCTGGGAAGCACGCTCACGGGGCAACAGATCGGCGGTTGCGAGACCTCCGATCCCACTCGCTACACCCGTTCGTCCTGAGCCTGTCGAAGGACACGCGAGACGTTATTCACAAGTGCATCAGCCCTGACCAATGGGCGTTGCACTGACATTTGGTGACCTCTCGAGCCAAGACCTGCGCGCGTCCTTCGACAGGCTCAGGACGAACGGAAGTTGAGAGGCTGTCAGCTCTCAAGCCCGCCCCCGATAGTCCGCCCCCAATATCCATCCGTTGCAAATTGGCAACGCTGGAGCGCTTGCGTCTCTCTCCCAGTGATCTGCGCCCCAGTGCAGGCGGCACAATTTGGCGCGTGGTAAATTCTCAAGTCTGGGGGGTGGGCAATCTGCCTCAGTAACAACAACATCTATTGGGAGTTCAGCATGAGATTTGCACCGGTTTCCTTAGCCGTACTTGCGACGGCCTTGGCCACCCCGGCCTTTGCACAGGATGCGGGCGCCGAAGATCAGGGCGGCATCCGCGAAATCGTCGTCACCGCGCAGAAGCGCGCCGAAGACGTTCAGGACGTGCCGATCGCGATCAGCGCCTTCGACGCTACCTCGCTGCAGGAACGCGCCGTGGGCAGCGTGGCCGCGCTTTCCGGCATCACCCCCAACGTCACGCTTGACGCATCGACCCCGTTCTCGGGTTCCAGCGCAGTGCTGGGCGCCACGATCCGCGGCATCGGTTCCAGCGATTTCGCCTTCAACATCGACCCGGCCGTGGGCGTCTATCTCGACGGCGTCTATCTGGGCCGCTCGATCGGCGCGAACCAGGACCTGCTGGACGTAGAGCGCATCGAAGTGCTCAAGGGCCCGCAGGGCACGCTGTTCGGCCGTAACTCCGTGGGCGGCGCGATCTCGATCGTGACCAAGAACCCCGGCGACAAGTTCCGCGTCACAGGCGACGTCACCGTGGGCAGCTTCGAGCGCATGCAGGTGCGCGGCATGGTCGAACTGCCGATCACCGAAGGCCTCAGCTCCTCGCTGGCCTTCAGCATGCTCAACCGCCAGGGCTACCAGAAGCGCGTCGCCTATGATGGCGATGCGGGCGATTACGATTCCTGGGAACTGTTCCCGGCCTCCGGATATCAGAGCGGCTCGCGTCAGGGCGGCGACGATACCTGGAGCCTGCGCGGCAAGCTGCACTGGGATAATGGCAGCACCTTCCGCGCCACCCTGTCGGGCGACTTCACCAAGGTCGATCAGGATTCCACCTCCAATACGGTGCTGGCAGTCACCCCGATTTCCGGGCCCTTCGCCGGCCTTGCGGAAAACAACATCCCCGGCACCGGGCTTGACGTGGTCACCGGCAATTCGGGCTTCCTGTTCGCCGGTCTCTACAATTTCTGTATCGGCGCCACGCCTGACGAAATCGCCGCGCGCAACGCCCAGAACCTGTGCGGACCGCGTTCCAGCACTGGAGGCTATCTCTCGCTTGCGGGCCTCGGCAGCCGCAATGTCGATGCCGATCCGCTCAACGATGTCGCACCTTACGACAGCCGCTGGGTGAGCCAGGACATCGACGAGAGCTGGGCCACCGGCAACAACTTCTCCAAGCTGAACCAGGGCGGCGTCGGCCTCGACCTCGAACTCGACCTGACCGACAACGTCATGCTCAAGTCGATCTCGTCGTGGCGCAAGCTCGACTTCGCCGCGGGCGTCGACCTCGACAACTCGCCGCTGCCGATCCTGCAGACCAGCTTCTCGGTCAATCAGGAACAGTGGAGCCAGGAACTCCAGCTGACCGGCTCGGCGATGGACGGCAACCTCAACTTCGTTCTGGGCGGCTACGTCTTCAACGAAAAGGGCAAGCTTCACGACTATGTGACCTTCGCCGGCGGCCTGCTGCAGGTCGACGGTCCGGGCGATGTCGACACCACTGCCTATGCCGGCTTCGGCCAGCTCGACTGGCGCGTCAGCGACCTTATCGGCTTCACCCTGGGCGGCCGCTGGACGCGCGAGGACAAGACCTATGTCGGTGCCCAGTCGGACGTGAACGGCTTCAACTACAAGCTGTTCAACTGCATGGACCTGACGCCCGCGGGCATCCCGACGCAGGAATGCGCCACCGAGGTCGGCTTCCCGATCCCGAGCGAGCCGTTCCGTTACTATCCGCTCTCGCCGAAGGATCAGGAGTTCGAGAACTTCTCGTTCAAGGCGGGCGTGCAGGTCTATCCGACCGACGACGTGATGCTCTATGGTTCGTTCAGCCAGGGCTACAAGACGGGCGGCTGGACCACTCGCCTTTCCAACCCGCTGCCCACCGCGCCGACCTTCGGCGAGGAAAAGGCGGAAACCTGGGAAGTGGGCGTGAAGTCGACCCTGATCGACCGTCGCCTGCAGTTGAATGCCGCGGCCTTCAGCACGGAATATAACGGCATCCAGCTCAACTTCCAGGAAGGCGTCTCGCCGACCGTGCAGAATGCGGGCGATGCGCGGATCAAGGGCTTCGAAGTCGAGGCGGTTGCCGCCCCGACCGACAATTTCCAGATCACCGCGTCGATCGGCTATCTCGATGCCTATTACACCGACGTCGCCGGCCCGGCACAGGTTGCCGCCAACCCGTTCCAGCTGGGCGTGTTCGCGGGTGCGGACCTGCCCAAGGCTCCGGACTGGAAGATCAACATCTCGCCGCGCCTCGAACTGCCGGTGGGCAACGGTTCGCTCGTCCTGCTGGGCGACTGGACCCACACCACCAGCATGCGCAACGATACGGAAGGGACCATCCTGCTGATGCGCCCGGCAACCGATATCGTGAATGCCAGCGCGACCTATCGTCCGGACGATGCCAATTGGGACCTCACCGTGGGCGCCACCAACCTGACCGACGAGCGCTATCTCGTCACCGGTCAGGCCCAGATCGCCGGCGGTGTGATCTACGGCACCTACAGCCGGCCCCGCGAATGGTACGTCCGCGTCGGCTTCGATTTCTAAGCCGCGCGACGAATTTGGAGGGGGCCGCTATGGTGGCCCCCTTCTATTTTGGGAGATGGACAGATGGCAGAAGCCGCGACCTCAGAATTCTGGAAAGATATCAAGCCGATCCCCGAGGCGTTCCGTCCGGGCGCGGCACCCGAATCCTATATGCCGAAAATCGCCGAGGGCGACCCGCGTTACTGGGTGCCGATGAGCGAGACGGTCAGTTCCAAGCCCGTATGGATCAGCCCCACCCGCAACATGTGGGCCGATGTGCTCTATTCCAGCGGGCCGGGCCTGGTGAACCGCCACTATCACCCCCAGCCGATCTGGGCCTACACGATCAGCGGCAAGTGGGGCTATCTGGAACATAGCTGGACCGCCACGGCGGGCGATTTCATCTACGAAACGCCGGGCGAGAGCCACACGCTGGTCGCCTATGACCATCCCGATCCGATGCGCGTGTTCTTCGTCGTGTCCGGCCCGCTGATGTGGCTGGACGAGGATGGCAACACCATCGGCCATTACGACGTGTTCGATTACATGCGCGATGCCCGCGCCCATTACGAGAAGGTCGGCATTCCGGCCGATTACCTCGACAGCCTGATCCGCTGAGCCCCCATAAGATCGAGAGGAAAACTGACATGGCAACCCAGATGAAAGCGCCGCCTTCCACGAAGAAGGAAATCGTCGACGTCCCCTTCAACTACCGCTCCTATGTCGAGCGCTACAGCCCCGGCGGCCGTTATGTGGATGCGCAGACCGATGTGGACAGCCCATGGGTGCCCTTCGGCGAGACGGCCGCGATCAAGCATCTGGCCTTCGACGTGCGCCGCAACCTGTTCTCCAACATCCTGTGGGTGAAGGGCCCCGGCGTGGTCGGCACGCATTTCCATCGCGGCACGATCACCATGGTCTGCCTGGAAGGTTCGGTCCGCTATCTGGAATATGACTGGGTGGCCACGCCCGGCGGCCTGATCCTGGAAGTGCCGGGCGAAAGCCACACGCTGGTTACCGAACACCCCCAGGGCTGCAAGCTGTTCGGCTGGATGGAAGGCCCGATCGAGTTCTATGACGAACAGGCCAACTTCATCGAAACGGTCGATGTGTGGTGGATGATGAACCACTACGAAAGCTACTGCAAAGAGCAGGGCATCGCGATCAATCCGAAGCTGTATCTGTAGCCAAATTCGTCGTCCCGGACTTGATCCGGGACGACGCGATCGGGATCACGACTAGGGGGGAGAGGACAAATTCCATGAAGACACTCGACCAGTTCGACATTCGCGGCCGCTCGGCCCTCGTCACCGGCGCTGCCAGCGGCATTGGCCTGGCCTATGCGGAATGCATGGCCGAAGCCGGTGCCCGCGTGACGCTGACCGATATTGACGGCGAAGCAGCCGAACGCGAGGCCGCCCGCTTGCGCGAAGCAGGCTATGAAGCGCGCGCGGCCAAATGCGACGTCTCGAAGCTGGAAGAAGTCGCCGCCGCGTTTGACGATCACGCCGCCGCCTATAATGGGTGCGACATCGCCTTCGCCAATGCCGGGCTGGATGTGGGCAACGGTTTCTGGACGCCCGAAGGCAAGCGCAACCCCGATGGCCAGATCGACGTCTACGAGCCGGAGCGGTGGTACAAATCCATCGGCATCAATCTCAACGGCGTGTTCCACACCGTGCGCGAAGCTGCGCGGGTGATGAAGCAGAACGAGGCGCTTTCGGGCCGCCGTGGCGGCTCCATCGTCATCACCAGTTCCAATGCGGCCGAAGTGAACGAGGCCATCGTGGGCGTGCCCTATATGGCGGCCAAGGCGGGCGTGAAGCACTTCATGCGCCATGCCGCCTTCGAACTGGCCGCCTATGGCATCCGCGTGAACGCCATCGCGCCCGGCCCCTTCGTCACCAATATCGGCGATGGCTGGGTGAAGAAGAACCCGGCAGCCAAGAAGGCGTGGGACGAATTGTGCCCGCTGGGCCGAATGGCGGAAACTTACCAGATCAAGCCGCTTGCCCTGTTGCTTGCCTCCGATGCCGGGAGCTACATGACGGGCAGCCATGTAATGATCGATGGCGGCATGCAGCTGGGCCCGATCAAGCCGCTCAACGATTGAGCGGTGGGAAGGGGTGGAGCGGTCCCGGCGCGAATGAGAGGATAGACATGACTACCCAGGCACAGGCGGCCATCTGCCGCGGCAATTCCGTTCCCTTCTCGATCGAGGACGTCACGCTTGACGATCTTCGCCCTGACGAGCTGCGCATCCGCATCGTCGCCTGCGGTGTGTGCCACACCGACATGGCGGTGCGCGACGAACAGCTGCCGGTCCCCCTGCCGGTGGTGCTGGGCCATGAAGGCGCGGGCATCGTGGAAGAAGTGGGCAGCGGCGTTACCGTGGCGAAGCCCGGCGACCGGGTGGTGATGAGCTTCAACAGCTGCGGCCATTGCCCCAGCTGCGATGTGCATGCCCCCACCTATTGCTACAATTTCTTCCCGGAAAACTGGTCGGGCGTGCGCCCTGACGGCACGCCCACCATGTTCATGGATGGCAAGCCGATGAATGCGAACTTCTTCGGCCAGTCGAGCTTTGCCACCCATGCCATCGCGCATCAGCGCAATGTAGTGAAAGTGCCTGACAGCGCCGCCGCCCTTCCGCTGGACCGTCTGGCCCCCATCGGCTGCGGCTTGATGACCGGCGCGGGCGCGGTGCTGCGCGCCATGAAAGTGCGCGAAGGCATGCCCATTGCCGTGTTCGGCGCGGGCACCGTGGGCATGGCCGCGATCATGGCCGCCAAGATCGCGGGCGCGAATCCGATCATCGCGGTGGACGTGAATGACGAACGTCTGGCCCTGGCCAAGGAACTGGGCGCAACCCATGCCTTCAACGGGCGGGACGATGCCTTCGGCAAGATCCGCGAACTGGTGCCGCAGGGCCTGGGCTATGTCTTCGACACCACCGGGATCAACAGCCTGATCGAACAGGCCTGGAACCTGCTGGCCCCGATGGGCATCTGCGGCATCGTGGGCGCCAGCGATCCCGCCGACAATTTGACCTTCAACGAATCCGCCTTCATGGGCGGCGGGCGCCGGGTGATGGGCATTCTGGGCGGTGACAGCGATCTGGTCACTTTCCTGCCCGAACTGATCGAGCATCATCTGGCCGGGCGTTTCCCGTTCGACAGACTGATCGGCTATTTCGACTTCAGCGAAATCAACGAAGCCATCCACGCCAGCGAAAGCGGCAAGGTGGTGAAGCCGGTGCTGCGGATCAGTCCGGAAGGATAAGCCGCCGCGCTGAACAGGAGGGAGAGGGAGCATGCAAGTACCCAGCCGGTTGGCCGCCCTTGCGGCCGCGAGCCTTGTTGCCTTGCTGCCCCTCTCCGCTTTCGCGCAAAGCCAGCCGCCGCTGAAAGTGGAAGTGCTGCGCACCAGCGCGGGATCGCTCCATTCCAACGCCTCGCTCATCATGGGCGAGCGCGAGGCGGTGCTGGTCGATCCGCCCTTCACCAAGGCCGATGCGCACCGCGTGGTGGCCATGGTGCTGGACAGCGGCAAGACGCTGACCACCATCTTCGTCACCCACGATCATCCCGATCACTATTTCTCGATGGACGTGCTGGCGCAGGCCTTCCCCGATGCGAAGATCGTGGCCCACCCCACCGTAGTGGCCGACATCTGGCGCTCGCTGCCCTATAAGGTGAAGCGGTGGAGCCCGGCTCTGGGCGCCAATGGCCCGGCCCATCCTTCCGCCCCTTCCCCGATGGAGGGCGATACGATCATGCTGGAAGGGCACGAACTGAAAGTGCTTGGGCCGATGTGGGGCGATCATGTCCACGCCACGGCCCTGTGGGCACCGGACATCAAGGCGCTGTTCGCGGGCGATCTGGTGTTCAACCAGATGTATCTCTGGCTGGGCGAACATACGCCCGCCGATGTCGCCGCGTGGGACCGCTCGCTGGCAGAGCTTGAGAAGCTGAAGCCTGAAATGGTGGTGGCGGGCCATGCCAAGCCGGGCCTGCCCAACGATGCCAGCGGGATCGCCTTCAGCCGCGCCTTCCTGCAGGCATGGCCGGGGCTGGTGGCCGCATCGAAAGACGCGAAGGATATGCAGGCCCGCGTGCGCGCTGCCTTTCCCGAGGCGATAGATATTCTCGACGGGTTCCTGCTCGTCAATTCAACCGAAGTCGCCAAGGGCGAACAACCGCGCTGGGAGGAATGATGCGCGCCGTAACTTTTCAGGGGCTTCACACCCCCCTCGCTTACGAAACCATTGCCGATCCCACGCCGGGCGCGGGCGATGTCGTCGTGAAAGTTGGCCGCTGCGGCATTTGCGGCAGCGATCTGCACATGACGGAAGATGCCGCCTATGGCTGCCAGCATGGCGACGTGCTGGGCCATGAATTCGCAGGCGAAGTGGTGGCGCTGGGTTCCGGAACGCAGGGGCTGAAGACGGGCGATCTCGTCTCGGTCATCCCGCTCAAGAGCTGCGGCCAGTGCGAACATTGCCGCAAGGGCACCGTGCAATGGTGCGAGAAGTTCGGCCTGCAGGGCGGCGGTTATGCCGAATATGCCGTGACCCGGCCCAACCAATGCGTGAAACTGCCGGGCGATCTGTCGCTGGCGGATGGCGCCATCGTGGAACCTCTGGCCGTGGCGCTGCACGGGGTGAACCTGTCCGGCATGCAGACGGGCGACAGGGTGCTGGTGCTGGGCGCGGGCCCCATCGGGCTGGCAGTGGCCTTCTGGGCCAAGCGCTATGGCGCGGCGAAAGTGGCGGTGCAGGACATCGCCACTCACCAGCAGGATCGCGCGCTGGACATGGGCGCGGATATCTTCGTGGTCGATCCGGAGGACCCCATCGGCGGGGCCGAACGCGCGCTGGGCGGCAAGGCGGATGTGGTGTTCGAATGCGTGGGCATTCCCGGCCTGATCCAGCAGGGCGTCAGCCAGGTGCGCAACGATGGCACTATCGTGCTGCTGGGCCTGTGCACCCGGCCCGATACGCTCAACACCTTCGCCATGCTGTCCAAGCAGGTACGGCTCATCACCAGCGCCTTCTTCACCCGGCAGGAATACGAAGCCGCGCTGGACGCCCTGCACCAGGGCGCCATGGAACCGCGCCTGCTGGTAACGGACACGATCACGCTGGGCGATACGCCAGACGTGTTCGAAAGCCTGAAGAAGCGCACCAACCAGTGCAAGGTGCTTATCGCGCCGTAACTGCCGCCCTTCGTCAGGCTCAGGGTGAACCTCCTTGCGGTCGAGCCGGGATCGCTGGCCTTTGCGCGCGAGCCTACGGCTCCACTCCCCCTTCGTCATCCCGGACTTGTTCCGGGATCCCGCTTTCTGCGGGGTAAGAAGCTCGACCCCGGAATGAATCCGGGGTGACAGTTGAGGTTAAGTGGTGCATCTGGCGATTATACTTGACTTCGCGAACCGTTTCGGTTATATGCCCCGCACCTTGCAGCGATAGCAAGTCGCAAGGTTCAATCCGGAGGGCGGCATGTCGACTGCTCATCCTCCCTTGTTCGCTTCGAACAACGCGGCCGGTGCGGGTGCGTGCCTTGGGGGCGTTACCCCTTGGCAAAGCCTCTTGCGCCAGATGCGGTTACCGGATGCGCGGCTTCACCGGCTCCCTCACGATCCCGGCCCTACGTGGGCAGGCTTTCCCGGGATGTTCGCGATGAACCACGAATGGCGCGGGATTATCACCCGCAAGGAAAGGATGCCCGGCTGCGAGCCCGCGGGCGCCTTTCCCGGCCGGTTTCCGATTGGGCAGAGCCAGGCGCACGGTGGAGGCGCCCGGCCTTTCGCTATTCTCCCCTCGCCTCCTGCACGCGCCAATCCTGACGCCGTGCCGGCCGCGCGATTGGTTTGATGCTCCAACACTGGCGTAAAGGTCCGGGTCGCCGCCGGATGGATTCTTGCACCCACACTTCGTCATCCCCGCGCAGGCGGGGATCCAGCAGCAACCGTTGAACTGGATCCCCGCCTGCGCGGGGATGACGAAAAGGGGGGAACTCATCCTTACCAACTCCCGCTCATCCTGAGCTTGTCGAAGGACACGCGCTGAGTTCTGAGCTTGGCGCACTGGAACATTGCGATTGGGGAAATGTTTCGCGTGTCCTTCGACAAGCTCAGGACGAACGGAGGCTGGAGGGCTCGGAGGTTGGAAGGTTGGGCTAACCCACCCCTCACCCCTTCACCCTGATCCCCCTGCCCGCAAGCCGCGCCCGGTCATGTGGCCGGGTGAGGTCAACCTTCGGCCCGATGGGAATGATCCGGCTGGGGTTCACATTGGCGAGGCCGTAATAATCGGCCTTGATCCGCTCCAGCCACACGGTGTCGGCAATGCCGGGCCACTGATACAGCTCGCGCAGATAATTGGAGAGTTGCGGATAGTCCTCGATCCGCCGCAGATTGCATTTGAAGGCCCCGTAATAGCCGATATCGAACCGCACCAGAGTGGCGAACAGCCGCCAGTCCGCCTCGCTGCAGGTGTCGCCCGCCAGATAGCGGTTCGTGGCCAGATGCCCGTCCAGCACATCCAGCGCGGCGAATAATTCGGTCACCGCCTCGTCATAGGCTTCCTGCGACGTGGCGAAGCCCGAGCGGTAGACGCCATTGTTCACGCGGGGATAGATATAGTCGTTCCAGCGGTCGATCTGGGGCCGCAGGTCCTCGGGATAGAGATCGAGCCGATTGCCGGTGATCCCGTCGAAGGCCGAGTTGAACATGCGGATTATCTCGGAGCTTTCATTGTTCACGATCCGCCCGGTCTTGGCATCCCACAGGGTCGGCACCGTCACCTTGCCGGTGTAGTCCGGCACGGCGCGGCTGTAGACGCGGTGCAGCGGATAGCTCTCCGGCACCTTGCCTTCCGGCCCTTCGTCATAGGTCCAGCCTTCGCCATCGAAGGCAGACAGCGCGAAATAGGCCGGGATCAGATCGGTCAGCCCCTTCAGCGCCCGAACCGCCAGCGCGCGCGCCGCCCAGGGGCAACCCCAGGCGACCCACAAATGATAGCGCCCGGCCTCGGCGGGAAATTCCGCATCGGGATCGTCCGAAATGGCGTGGCGGAACAGGCTGTCCATCCGCACGAAGCGGCCGCCCTTGATCTCCTCGGCCGCAGGCATCGACGTAACCCAGCGGCCGTTCACCATCCCCGACATGCAGGCCTTCCTTCCGTCAGTCGCGCGCGACGCAGCGGTAGTTCTTGGGATCGTTCACATCCCCGCTGCCCGCATAATGGGCGACCTTGGGCCATGCGCAGAGCGGGCGGACCATCGATCCGTCAGCCTTCTTCGCCACCAGCGTTTCCGGCGCCTTGCCGCCGCTCACCCAGCTGTCGAGCGCACCCAGCACATCCACCTGATCGGCACCAGGCCCACCGGCGCAATGGCCCACGCCCGGCGCGAGGAACATCTGCAGGCCCTTGGCGGCGCCTGCCGGATCGGCGCGCTTCACCGCTTCGACATAATCGATCGTGCCCACCGGGCTCGGCCCCGGATCGCTTTCGCCATGCCACATCAGCAGCTTGCCGCCGCGCGCGAAGAAGGGCGTCAGATTGGGATCGCCGGCCTCATACATCTTGGCAAAGGCGCTCGCGCGGCCTTCCGCCACCTGTGCGGGAGTGAGCGAATTGAGGTCCACCTGCTTGCCCGGCCACAACACCGGCACCAGCCCGCCCGTGCCGCCGCCATTGGAAAATTCCTTACGGTCGCCATTGATGGCCACGAACGCGCCCCATCCGGCCTCACCGCCACGGCTGAGCGGAAGCTGGGCATAGGAACCGTCTGCCGCGCGCACGCCATCATAGGCGATCTGCAGCGCATTGACCTGCGGCTGGGTAAGGCACCCACCCGTGGCGCCGGGCTTGCACAACAGTTCCTGCGGGTTCCAGTGGCAGGCGCGCGGATCGGCGATCACGCCATCGGCCACCCCGTCCTTAGCATCGCAGGATTTGAGCACAGCGTCGCTCACCAGCTTCGCGCCTTCCGCGCCCAGTGCCGCGCCGGGCTGGGCAAAGAGGTTGTTGCGCAGCACCGCGCTCGTCTGGACCTGCAAGGTATAGACCGGCGCCTGAGAGATGATGGCATCGTAATCGTTCGGGAAACGCTGCGCTTCCATCAGCGCCATCCGCCCACCGGTGGAGCAGCCATGGAAATAGGACCGGTCCAGCCCCGTGCCGTAATAGGCAGCGACCAGCGCCTTGCCCGCCACGGTCATTTCATGGATCGCCCGCCAGGAGAAATCCTTGGCCTTTACCGGATCGACCACCCACGGGTTCTCGAACGGTGTGGTGCTGGCATGGCCGCCATCGGTCTGAGCGGTGGCATAGCCTGCGGTCAGCCCGGGCCTTGCCGCATCGAGCGTGATATTGCCCGCCCAGCCACCGCCGCCAAGGCCCAGCATCTTGCCGTTCCAGCCCACCGGCAGGCGGTAGACCACGCCGATTTCCGATCCCTGTTCGGGCGAAAGCATGGCGGTCACTTCGCAGAATGCCGGCAGCGTGCCATCGGCCTCGACCCACGTGGCCTTGGCCGTCGCCCCGAGCGAGCCAAGGGCGGATGCGGCCTCGCAGCGGGCCCGATCCTGCGCATAGGCCAGCGTTGAATTGGGCTCGCCCGTGGGCGCGCAGCTGGAGACAAGCCCTGCGCTTACGGCAAGGCTGGCGGCAATGGCGATTTTCGAAGGCATCGTGGCTCCCTGGGTCTTTTCCTGGGAACTTGGGCGACGATGCAGGCGCCCGTCAATGGCAGAAGCAGCGCCGGGGGGAATAATCAGGCGGCGTCGGCCATCAGGGACGCGACCTCATTCACGTCGCGTCCCGCTGGCTCGGGCGTGCCGAAATAGTGCCCCTGCACTTCCACGCAGCCTTCGCGCATCACCAGCTTGAGATGCTCTTCCGTTTCCACGCCTTCGGCCACGGTCGTGACTCCCAGACGCCGGCCGAGATCGGCCACCGCGCCCACCACTGCCGCGCAATCGGGGCGGGTTACGGCATCGCGAACGAAGGAACCGTCGATCTTGATCTTGTCGAACGGAAATGCGCGCAGATGGGCAAGCGAGGAATAGCCGGTTCCGAAGTCGTCGAGCGCAACCCGCACGCCCATCGCGCGAAGCTGGCGCAGATCCCCGATGCCGTTGGCTTCCTCGTTCAGCAATGCTGTCTCGGTGATCTCTACTTCGAGCCGGTCTGGCGGCAGCCCGGTCTGCACGAGGATCGAAAGGATCGCATTGGCGATGGTCCCCTGCCCGAGCTGGCCTGGCGAAACATTTACCGCCACCCGCGCCCGATCTTCCCATTCGACCGCATCGGCACAGGCCCTCTCCAGCACGAACAGGCCCAGTTCCCGGATCAGGCCGCTTTGTTCGGCGATGGGAATGAAGTCCGAAGGCGAAATCCAGCCCCGTTCGGGTAGGTGCCAGCGCACCAGTGCCTCGCGCGCGGTGATCCGGCCGGTCGCAATATCGAGAATGGGTTGGTAGAATACATAAAGCCCGCTGCGCCGTCGAAACGCCTCGCGCAACTGGGCTTCAAGCGCCACGCGCTCCTGAACCTGATGTTCCATCCGCGGTTCGAAAGTCCGGCTGCTTGCCTTTCCGGCACCTTTGGCCACGCTCAGTGCGATGTCGGCGCGGGAAAGCAGCTCCTTGGAGCGCCTGCCGTGAAGCGGTGCCTGTGCCACACCTATGGAAGCACCGATTTCGACCCGGCGCTGGTCTTCCAGGCGATAGGGCTCGGAAAGGAACTGGATCAGCGCAGTGCAAAATTCCTCGACCTTCTGACTGTCGTCGAAAGGCAGGATAATCGCGAATTCGTCGCCGCCGAGGCGGCCGATGATAGCCTGCGGCCCGCCGCAAATATCCAGCAGTCGCGCCGCGACCTGTGTCAGAATCTCGTCGCCCACCGCATGGCCCATCGTGTCATTGACCAGCTTGAAGCCATCAAGATCGACGAAAAGCAGCGAGAACGGATCGCGGGTCTCGGCGAGAAACGTGTCGAGCTGCTTACGGAACTGGGCCCGGTTAGGCAGCTTGGTCAATGTATCGTGATGGGCCAGCCAATGGATATGTTGCTGGGCCTCCACTTCCTTAGTCACTACCGCCCAGGCAAGCATGGGTCCGATATAGCTTCCATCCTCAGCCCAGACGCCAGTGACCCGCAGGTCGAGCACTTCGGGGCCGATCTTGATGCGGGTATGATGCGGCAGCTGTTCCGGGTCGGACAGGATCGCACGCGGCCCCTCCGGCATCTTGTGGAAGACGTCGATGCAGGTCCCCACGAGATCTTCCGCCTTGATCGGCAGGAGATGCTCGATCTGGCGAAGAGTGCGGATCGACGTTTCGTTGGCGTAATTGACGACCAGGGTCTCAGGGTCGACCGTCATTACGGCGATCGGCATGTCATCCACCATGCGCAGCAGACGCCGCTGTTCATGGTCGCGCTCTCGGGCAAGCGCTTGGGCACGAACCATACGCTCCATGTCGCGCCCCTGGATCGTGACCAGCACAAGAGTTGCGGCCACCGCGAGCACGACGTTGAAACTCATAGACATGATCGTGCCGTTGCCGGACCAGATCATGAGCGCGACAGCACCCATCACCGCAATGACCGCGACAGTCATCGCCGCCGATCGGGCGTGGACAAGGCAGAACATCGTCGAGATTGCCGAGAGCGCCAGGAAGAACGTGACATGCGCCTGCAGGAACGGGTCGCCATATGGGAAGAGCGCGCCTGTCCATGCCAGGATAACCACACCCAGCGTCGCTGCAACCATGTTTGTGCGCGAAAGCAACCGGGGTATCCCGGCCGCGTCTTCGATCCCGGCCTTTGGTCGAAGCCAGAAGAGCAGTCTCACGATAAAGGCCGCGGACAGCAGTGTCGGCACCAGAAGCGTAAGCCAGGCCGGCGCGAGATGATAGAAGTTCGCCGCGAGTACCCAACTTGCGACTATCAGGATCAGATACATAAGCGGGATCTGATGGGAGAGCGACACGCACTGCGCGCGCAGGAGGTCGGGGTCTCTCGCCGGTCGCAAGGAGACGCGCCATAATCGCCTAATCCTGGTGAGGAAAGCCATCGAACCCCCGCATTAACCTTCCGGATATTTACGGGGCGGAGGTTAACGGGCGGCTAAGCACGCACGCTATCGGATATAGCTGCGCTTGGTGTTGTATGGGTGTTTGGTATTGAGAGTTGGTTGCGGGGGTAG
>NZ_JBANRM010000006.1:0-76160 GCF_037154085.1 Fulverythrobacter fulvus
AACTGCTGTCCGTCTATGTTGGCGACCGTCCCAAGCACCGCCTCTCGTTGGCGCCCCGTCCGGTGAGCAGCCCTCTAGATAGGCCTCTCGATTCAGGCAAGCGTTTTTTGCAGTTTTGTTTCGCTTTCTCGTCGACCCCGCAGAAATCCTAGCTTTACCCGGTGGTAAAAAGTTCTGCCGCATAGGCCCTCTGACATGACGATCACTGCCCAGAATCCGAATCCGGCCTGCGAAGCGCCGAATGCGCCCCCTGAATCGCTTAGGAATCAGGTGCGTAGTGCCGTTCTGTGGCGTTCGGGCTCCCAGATTCTCGGTCAGCTGATCACCTGGGGCTCCACTTTCCTCGTCATCCGGATTCTCTCCCCTTCGGATTACGGCCTCTATGCGATGACCTCGGTAGTCCTGGTGCTGCTCAGCCTGATGAACGGCTATGGCCTGGCGAACGCCCTGATCCAGAAGCGCGACGCCACACCCCATATGTTGCGCCAGCTCTTCGGCATGCTGATCGTATTGAACGTGGCCCTTGCGCTGATCCAGATCGCGGCCGCGCCCCTGGTCGCTTCCTATTACGGGCAGCCTGCCGTCGCGAACCTGCTGCGCGTGCAGGCGCTGATCTATCTGACCAATCCGTTCCTCGCCCTGGGCTACGCAGTCCTCTCCCGCGAGATGGATTTCCGCAAGCAAGCCCAGGTCAATCTCGTTTCCGGCCTCCTCTCCGCCTTCGCCGCCCTCGCAGGAGCGCTCGCGGGCCTGGGAGTGTGGACGCTGGTGCTCGCCCCGCTGACAGGCTTTGCGACCCGCGCGTTGGGCATGGCCATCGCCGCGCGTATCTTCATCCGTCCGAGTTTCCACTTCCGCGGCGCATGGAGCCTTGCCCAATATGGAGGGATCGTGGCGGTGGGGCAGTTCTTCTGGTTCATCCAGACGCAGGCAGACATCGTAATTGCCGGACGCGCCTTCGATCCGCACATGCTGGGCATCTACACGACCAGCCTGTTCCTGACCCAGATGTTCGTCACCAAATTCGTGCCGCCCATCAACGAGGTTGCCTTCAGCGCCTACGCAAGGGTGCAGGACGATCCGCAGGCCATGGCCCTCGGTTTTCTCAAAGCCGTGCGGATACTGATGCTGATCGGCATGCCCTTCTGCCTGGGCCTTGCCGCCAGCGCCGATCCGCTGGTGCATGTCGTACTGGGCGAGAAGTGGCTGGAAACCGCACCGGTGATTGCCCTGCTGGGTTTCGCCATGCCCTTCATGACCATTCAAGTGCTGTTCGGGCCCGCGACCAACGCGGCAGGCAGGCCGGGCATATATACGCGCACTTCCATTCTCGGCGCGGTGCTGCTTCCGCTAGCGTTCCTGATCGGGGTGCATTGGGGCGTAACGGGAATCGCCTGGGCGTGGGTAGCAGCCTATCCGGTGCTGGTCGCCATTTCCGCTGCCTGGGTGCTGCCGGTGCTGCGAGTGAGCCTGCCCGACTTCCTGCGCGCGCTCGCCCCGCCGGTGCTGGCGGGCATCGCCATGTTCCTTGGCGTGAAACTGCTCGATGCGGTTCTGCCCGCCCTGTTCTCTCCGACCATGCCCGCAATCGCCCGCCTTGCCGCGCTGGTGGCGGCCGGGGGCATCGTTTATGGCGGATGGCTGCTCGTGTTCGCACGCGAGAGGCTAGGTGAGTTGCTGGCTCTGGTCCGGAGGAAAAATTAAGAGCCGCGCCTCACCACGTCGAGGCCCTAGTCGGTAAGCTCTTTGACGCGTTCTTCGCCGAGTCGATCTGAAAGCAGCTGCTTGCCGCACCACTTGGCGACCTCTCTGAAGCCGAGCATATTTACGGTAAGCCCCTTCGTCCGGCGCTCGCCATCCTCATCTTCATAGGAATACGCCACCTTGAACTCCGCAGCCTGCATTAGTGCCGGCGTGAGGTATTCAAACGGCAGCCATTCATCTTCCCTAGAGGAACGGAAGGCGAAAAGCGGGGCATCGACAGTCATTACAATATTCCCCGGTTCAGGTGGACGAGCCAGACGCCAAGGCAACCGGACGACCTGATATCCCCTTTCCCCCACAGTCACCTTGTCGATCGTCGCATTCGAAAAGTGCTGATTATGCAAAACTTCGAATTCCCAGCGTGCTTCCATCATAGGCGTTTCGGGCGGGCGGATCTGGACGTAGCGGACCGAAACGCCGGATATTTCGCAGACGTATCTCGGCCCGAACGTATAAGTGTCGCCCTGGTAATATGCCTTCCCCGTCCAGGAGCCTGAGCGAAACTCGCCAAGCGACAAATCGCCGTCGAGACCTGCCGCAACGACCTCATTCGTGGGGAAGAACGTCAGCGCGGCGATTATCGCTGCATTACGCCAAATTCCATCGCTTCGATTTCTTCCAGCCATTGTCTATCCCTTCAGTCCCGCGATTGCCCTGCGGGTCGCATCGGCATAGGCCCCGCGATGGAAGCGATAGGTGCCGATGAAATGGGCGAAGCGCGTATCGGCCGGCAGCGGCTCGTTCCAGAAGTTGAGGTAACGCCCGTAGGGAAGCAGCACCGGCTCCCCTTCATTGGCGACGATCACGTTGGACATGACCTGTTCGCTGCCCCAGCGCTTCCAGCTTTCATGGCCGAGGATCGCTTCGGCCTCCCGGCTGAAATCCTCCGCCACCTTGCGCTCCAGCCCGCCCGGAGCGAAGCCGACAAAGCCCGCACAGCCGCGCACATAATGGGCAGGCTGAGGCAGGCCGGCATGGATGCGCGGAAGGATCTCTTCCGTCGCGCCCTGCACATGGGTGGTGGGAGCCAAGGGATCGAGGCCGGGAGTGGTCTTGACGAAATCCTCCACCGGCAGCCACCGCGCGCTGTCTTCACCCTTCAGCGTGAAGTTGCGCCCCTGCTCGATCGCAGCGGCGACTTCTGGCACCGGGCCGAGAGTGACTGTGTCGGAATCGACCTGGATAACATAAGCAAGTTTGCGCAAATCGAGCAGTAGCAGCAAACGTTCCCATACGCAGCCGCGCGGACAGGGGCCGACATCGACCTGCGCTATGGGATGGATTTCCGGATCGCCGAGATGGTGGGCGAGAATCGCCTTGTCCCCGTCGGTCAGCGTTCCATCGTCGAGAATCACGACCCGTCCGCGCTGCAGATGCTGGTGGAGCGACTTGATCGCCACCAGATAGGGCAGCAGCACCTTGGTGCCGATCATCGAGAACAGGATCACCCCGTCATCGGCGGGGACAAGCGGCGGCGTATCCAGCACCGCGCGCGACTGGTGCAGGTGGAGCCATTCCCGCGCCTTGCGGAGGAGCTTGTCGCGCAACTCGATCATTCCGTTCGCCGCTAGCACAACATCCGGGGCTTACGAAACAGCCGCGCGCGCCATGCGCGCCAGAGCCATGCGATCGAACCACCACCACATCGGATCGCGCCGAGGGGCAAGCCCAGGCAACCAGCGCGGATAGAGCGCGGCAAGGCGCCGGGGCAGGCCCGCAGGGCCGTCCTTGCGCATGATCGCGCTGATGATCCGGTTCTGGAAATGGCGCACGGAATAGCTCACCATCCTCCTATATTGCAGCGCGAGGGTCGCGGGCTGGAGCAGGCTGGCCGGCTCGCACAGGAAGCCCGCTGCCAGACAAGGAACGACGCGCTCGTCCCGCCAGTCATCCTCATTGCCCAGATCGGTCTTGGCCATGGCACAGATCAGGCCATCGTCGCCGACCAGATCGTCCGGCAGGCGGATAGCCTTTGCGCGCATGCGTTCGACGAAGCTGCCGGAAAGCGCATAGAGATCGCCGAACAGGCCATGCCCGGCGATCATCTGCTGGCGATAGGCCTCGGCCCGGCGGCCATTGCACGGCATGCCGGCGGCGGCATTGGCATCGGGATTTGCGGCAAGCGTGGCCGCGAGTGCTTCCACCGATCCGGGAAGCACCTGGGCATCGCCATCGACGAAGACGAAGCACTGGCCCGCCAGGCCCGGCGTATCGAGCACGAAGCGGTTCCAGCTGCGCGACTTGCCGCCTTCCGCATAATCGTGGACGGTCACGCCCGCGAAGCCGCGCGCGATGTCCGCTGTCCGGTCATGCGAGCCGTTCACGATGGCATGAACCGAAATCCGGGGATCGCCCAGCGGCAGGCTGCCGAGACAGCGCGCAATCCGGCGCTCCTCATTATGCGCCAATACCGCGACGATGACAGGCGGGCGTTCCATGCCGTCGCCTTAGCCTCGAACGATGAATATTGGCTTGCCGCACCGATTCGCGCGGCGCGGCGAAGCGTGATAGAATTGCGCTCGCAGCGGGGCCGCAACGAGTCCCGCGATTTGGGAGTGCAGGCAATGCGCTGGTTCACAGCTGCATCGGCCGCATTGGTCGCGGCCATGACCACCACCCTTTCGGCGCAGGATGTCCAATCCGGCGATGCCGCACCGCTGGAAAAACCGCCCGGCGACCTTGAAGTCTTCAAGACCTCCGCCGAGGCGAACAACCGGCTGACCGTGCCGGTAACCGTCGAGGGACAAGGGCCCTACCGCTTCATGATCGATACCGGCGCGCAGGCGACGATCCTCTCGCGCGAACTGGCCGACCGGCTTGGCGTGGCCGACCGCAAGAGCGCCACTCTGGTGGGCATTTCCAGCCGCGCGCCGATCGAGGTCGCGCCGGTGATGGAACTGGGGCTCGGCAAGCGCCTCTTCTATATCGAGACCGTGCCGCTGGTGGCTCAAGACAATATCGGCAGCGCCGATGGCATCCTGGGGCTCGATTCCCTGCAGGAACAGCGAGTGATGCTGGACTTCCGCGCGAACACCTTTTCCGTGGCCGATGCGGCGACGCTGGGCGGAGACAAGGGCTATGACATCATCGTGCGCGCGCGCCGGGTGCTGGGCCAGCTCGTCATCACCGATGCGGAACTGGACGGCGTGAAAGTCGCCGTCATCGTCGGCACCGGGGCACAGGGCAGCGTGGGCAATCTGGCCCTGCAGGAAAAATTGCGCGGTCGCGAGTTGGGCGAGGCGCACATGACCGACATCAACGGGGCGATGGAGACGAGCAATGTCCGGCTCGCCAAATCCGTCACCATTGGCCGGGTGAAGGTCAGCAATCTGCCGGTCGCCTTTGTCGATTCCCCCACTTTCGAGGCATTGGGGCTGGATGACAGGCCGGCCATGGTGCTGGGCATGAGCGAGCTCAAGCTGTTCAAGCGGGTGGCGATCGACTTCAAGCAGCGCAAGGTATTGTTCGACCTGCCGCCGGGCGCTGGCTGGTTCAATTCCCCTGCCGGAGGAATGGGCAGCAACTGACAGCAGCAACTGAGCCTTCCGGCATGACCGCCTTTCGCGCCCGATAGGAAAAGCCTGTCGGCCAGCCATTGCCCTTTGCGGGGTTAAGGCCCACTTGCTGGCCCATGCCACCGCACGCACAATCGACAAATCTCAAAGGCAAGCATGCCGACTGGCGCACGGTGCGCCGCTTCCTGCCCTATCTCTGGACGCGCGAGCGGGCCGGGGTCCGCTGGCGCCTGGCGGGCGCGGTGGTGCTGATCCTTCTTTCGAAGGTCACAGTGCTGTCCATGCCCTATTTCCTGCGCGGGGCCGTGAACACCATGGCCACCCCCGCGACCGAGGCGATGTGGGCGGCGCTCTCGCTGGTGCTGGCCTATACGGCGGCGCGCTTCACCACCACGGCCTTCGACAATATCCGCAACATCGTATTCGAGCGGATCGGGCAGAGCGCGGTGCAGCATCTGGCGGAGGACGTGTTCCGCCGGTTGCACCAGCTCTCCTTGCGCTTCCATCTTGCCCGCCGCACCGGCGAGGTCACCAAGATCATCGAGCGCGGCACGAAGAGCATCAACACGATGCTCTATTTCCTGCTGTTCAACATTGCCCCCACCTTCATCGAACTGATCGCGATCGGGGTGATCTTCTACCTCAATTTCGGCATCGCGCTGGTGATCGCCACTTTCGTGGCGGTGGTCGCCTATATCTTCGTGACCACCACGATCACCGAATGGCGCGCCACGCTGCGCGCGCGGATGAACGAGCTGGACGGGCAAGCGCTGGCCCGCGCGGTGGATTCGCTGCTGAATTACGAGACGGTGAAATATTTCGGCGCCGAGCAGCGCGAGCAGCAGCGCTATTCCCACGCGGCCGAAAGCTACATGCAGGCCGCGACCAAGAGCGAGAACTCGCTCGCCCTGCTCAACATCGCGCAGGCCTTCATCACCAACCTGCTGATGGCTGGCGCCATGGCCTACACTGTCTGGGGCTGGAGCAAGGGCCATCTCAGCGTGGGCGATCTGGTGTTCGTGAACACCTATCTGATCCAGCTGTTCCGGCCGCTGGACTTCCTCGGCATGGTCTATCGCACGATCCGCCAGGGCCTGATCGACATGGCCTCCATGTTCGACCTGATCGACACGCATGTGGAAGTGAGCGACGCACCCGGTGCACCGGCGCTGCTCTCAGGCAATCCCACCGTCACTTTCGACAATGTGGTGTTCGGCTATGACAAGGAACGCACGATCCTGCATGGGCTCAGCCTGGAAGTTCCTGCGGGCAAGCAGGTCGCCATCGTGGGCCCGTCAGGCGCGGGCAAGTCCACCATCGGCCGCCTACTGTTCCGCTTCTACGATCCCTGGGAAGGGCGCATCCTGATCGGCGGGCAGGATATCCGCTCCGTCACGCAGGAATCCCTGCGCGCCGCCATCGGCATCGTCCCGCAAGACAGCGTGCTGTTCAACGACACGATCGGCTACAACATCGCCTATGGCCGCGACGGCGCGCATATGGACGATGTGATCGCCGCCGCGCGGGGCGCCGCGATCCTGCCCTTCGTCGAGAACCTGCCTGACGGGTTCGAAACCCAGGTGGGCGAACGCGGGCTGAAGCTGTCCGGCGGCGAAAAGCAGCGCGTCGCCATTGCCCGCACGCTGGTGAAGAATCCGCCGATCCTGCTGCTCGACGAAGCGACCAGCGCGCTCGATACCCGCACGGAGCAGGAGATCCTGTCCACCCTGCGCCGGATCGCGCGGGATCGCACCACTATCTCCATCGCGCACAGACTTTCCACGATTGCGGACAGCGACTTGATCTATGTCATGCAAGATGGACGGCTGGCGGAGCAAGGTACACATCTCGAACTCTTGCGACTCGACGGCCTCTACGCCGAAATGTGGGCTCGCCAGCTTATCGAGAGTGACGAACTGGATACCGCCGCACAATGACGGCGCGGGAGAAGACGATGCGGAAATATGCGATGTTGGCGGTGCCGGCCGTGCTGGCCGGTTCCATGCTGGCCTGGGGCGTGGCGCAGGCGAATGAAGACGATGTGCTCTATGTGCGCGGCGCCATGCAGCAGGAAGTGAATGCCGCCACCAACGCGCTGTGGGACATCGGCAATAATGCGATGAGCGACACGGGCGGGCTCGACCCGGCCCAGATGGACGACGCCAAGTGGGCCAGGCTGGCCGATGCAGCTGCCGCGCTCAAGCTGGAGGCCGAGAAGATGGCCGCCGCCGGCACGATCAAGGCCGCCGCTCCGGGGCAGGAAAAGGTGGAGGAACCCGGCGCCTATTCGATGGAAGACGTCCAGTCCTATATCGATGCCGATCCGCAGAGCTTCCGCGATCTCGCCACCGGCCTTGCCAAACACGCCCAGTCGATTTCCGACGCCGCCAAGTCCCGCGATGCCGACGCCGCCGGCCTGCTGGTGGGCGAACTCGATCAGGTCTGCGAAGCCTGCCACGCCAAATACTGGTATCCGCAGGGCTGAGAACGGACCTTGTTCCTGCCCTCTCTGCGACGTCTTTTATGAGAGGTTGGGAGAGGGCGCGTTACCCTTCGATATTCTTCCCTCGCACTGCGTAGCGCGCTAATTAGCACGCTCCCAGAGAGGAGCCTCCAATGACATCGCATCGCATGATTCTCGCCCTCGCAACGGCGGCACTGACGCTTGCCGGCTGCAGCAAGGAACCCGCCGCCGACAATGTCCCCATGACCGTGCATGAAGCCATGACCAAGCATGTCGACGTGATCGCCGACGAGGTCTGGGCAATCGGCAATGCGGCGATGGCGAACGATGCGGTGATCGATCCCAAGCTGATGGACGACGCCAAATGGGCGAAGCTGGCCGATGCCGCCACTCGTCTTCAGGCAGCCGCGGTCGATCTTGGTGCGCTCAAGAAGCTGGTGGTCAACCGGCCGGGCGTGACCATCTCCGACGAGAATGTGGAAGGCGGCACGACTTCCCAGCAGGTCCAGAAGAATATCGACGCCGATCCCGACGGGTTCCGCGGCATGGCCGGCGCCCTTGCCAGCCACATGGGCGACATCGCCGCCGCGGCCAAGGCGCGCGATGCGCAGCGGGCCGGTGAGCTGGTCGGCGAGATCGACGGCGTGTGCGAGAACTGCCACCTGGAATTCTGGTATCCGCAGCAGAAGGATCTGGTGAAGCAGTTGATGGCCGAAGGGCAAACGCCCACGCCCGCAGCGAAGTAATTGTTTGGCCCTGAACCCGCTCGCCCCTTAAAGGCAGGGGCGAGCGGGCAGGTCTTCGGTTACAGGATATATTTGCTCAGGTCGCTATTGCCTGCGAGCGTGGCGAGCTTGTCCTGCACATAGGCAGCATCGATCGTCACGGTCTCCCCACGGCGATCCTCCGCCTCGAAGCTCAGTTCCTCGATCAGCTTTTCCATCACGGTCTGCAGACGGCGGGCGCCGATATTCTCGACGCTTTCGTTCACCTGCGCGGCGATCTTCGCCACTTCGCGCACGGCATCTTGCGTGAAGTCCAGCGTCACCTCTTCCGTGCCGATAAGCGCCTTGTACTGCTCGACCAGATTGGCCCGCGTCTCCGAAAGGATGCGCACGAAATCTGCCTCGGTCAGGCTGCGCAATTCGACACGGATCGGCAGGCGGCCCTGCAATTCGGGCAGCATGTCCGAAGGCTTGGCCAGATGGAACGCGCCCGAGGCGATGAACAGCACATGGTCCGTCTTCATCGGGCCGTATTTGGTGGCAACCGTGGTGCCTTCGATCAGGGGCAGCAGATCGCGCTGCACGCCTTCACGGCTCACCGAGCCGCCGCGCACATCCGACACGGCGATCTTGTCGATCTCGTCGAGGAACACGATCCCGTTGGTTTCGGCATCGGCCAGCGCGACCCGGGCGACATCGTCCTGGTCCATGCGCTTCTCGGCTTCCTCGTCCACCAGCTTGTCCCACGCATCGGGGACCTTGAGCTTGCGGCGCTTGAGGTTCTGCCGGCCGAACGCCTTGCTCATCATCTGGGAGAGGTCGATCATGCCGACATTGCCGCCCATGCCGGGCAGGTCCATCGGCATGGAGGGGGCATCCTCCACCTCGATTTCGACTTCCACGTCGTTCATCGCGTTCTGGATGATGCGCTGGCGGAAACTCTCGCGGGTGGCTTCGGAAGCGTTCTCGCCCACCAGCGCCTTCAGCAGGCGGTCCATCGCGGCCTTGCTGGCGGCTTCGCGCACAGCCTCGCGGCGGCGGTCCTTCTCCAGCCGCACGGCTTCCTCCGCAAGGTCGCGGGCGATCTGCTCCACGTCGCGGCCGACATAGCCGACTTCGGTGAACTTGGTCGCCTCCACCTTCACGAAAGGCGCATCGGCCAGCTTGGCCAGGCGGCGGCTGATCTCGGTCTTGCCGCAGCCCGTGGGGCCGATCATCAGGATGTTCTTGGGCGTCACTTCGTCGCGCAGTTCCGCGCCCAGCCGCTGGCGGCGCCAGCGATTGCGCAGGGCCACCGCGACAGCGCGCTTGGCCTCGGCCTGGCCGATGATGTGTTCGTCCAATGCGGCGACGATCGCCTTGGGGGTCAGTGTGTCGGTCATGATGGGGTTCAGATGGTCTCGACCGTCACGCGGTCATTGGTGAAGACGCAGATGTCGGCAGCCACGGCCATGGCGCGGCGGGCAATCACTTCGGCATCCTGTTCATAGGCATCGATCGCGCGGGCAGCGGCAAGGGCATAGTTCCCGCCCGAGCCGATGGCGGCGATCTGCGATTCGGGTCCGCCCTCGGGCTCCAACACGTCGCCATTGCCGGTCAGCACCAGCAAGGTCTCCTTGTCGGCCACGATCATGAGCGCTTCGAGGTTGCGCAAATATTTGTCGGTCCGCCAATCCTTGGCGAGTTCCACTGCGGCGCGCAGCAGCTGGCCGCTATATTGCTCCAGCTTCTTTTCCAGCCGCTCGAACAGAGTGAAGGCATCGGCCGTCGCACCGGCAAAGCCGGCGATCACATTCCCGCCCGCCCCGATGCGGCGCACCTTGCGCGCATTGGGCTTCATCACGGTATTGCCCATGGAAACCTGCCCATCGCCGGCGATGACGGTCTTGCCGTCCTTCTTCACGCCGATGATGGTAGTGCCGTGCCACTGGACTGTGCCGTGGCGATTGTCGGGTTCGCTCATGCGGCGAATATGGGCGTTAGGCCCGCCGCGTTCAAGCTGGCCGAAAAGGTTGTGGATCAGCTGCCGTTGGGGCCGGGGCCGGTGGGTGCATTGGAACCGAAGCTGCCGACCTGGCCGATATTGCCGAACAGATCTTCCAGGAAGCCGCGTTCCCTGCCCAGAACCGGCGTCTTGTCGCCCTCGGGATTGATATAGGCGACCTTCTCCATCCCCCAGCGCTGCGAGGAAGCCACATTGCCGTTGGCGTCGAAAGTCACGGCCAGCACGGAATGCTGGCGGATACGCGGCTTGCGGAAGGGCTTCTGCGCGGTGGTGCTGGAAACGTAGTACCACACCGGATCGCCGAACTCGCTGGTGAAGGTCGGGCGGCCAAGAGTGCCTTCAACCGATTCCTTATTGTCGATGCCCGGCTGGACCGCCTGGACGAGCGACTCATCGATCATGTAGCCGCGATGATCGGAGATCGAGCTGCACCCGGCAGACAAGGCCGCGAGCGCCACTACCGCACCGATCCGAACCCTGGCCATCATCTGTTTCGTCTCCGAACCTCGCCGGCACCGCACCGGCAGTCCCGCAATCAATTGCCTTGCGCATTTCCACGCAGTATCGGCGCGAGCCTTAAGGACAAGCGCCCCCTCGCGCAATGGCGCATGGGGCCCGAGCCATCGGCCGCGCGGATTTAATCGCGGCTGAACGAGAAGGACCATACCGCCGTGACGCTGCTTTCCCGCCTCTTCGCCCGCCGGCAAGACCCTCGCCAAGGCGTGCAGGCCCTCTGGCACCGCGTGGTGGAACTGGCCCGCGGCAAGGAATGGTATGCCCAGCGCGGCGTGGCCGACACGGTGGAAGGCCGCTTCGACATGATCAGCGCCGTGCTGGCCATGGTGCTGCTGCGGTTGGAGCGCGACGAGAACATGGCGCACCCCTGCGTCTATCTGACCGAACTGTTCGTGGACGATATGGAAGGCCAATTGCGCGAAAGCGGCGTGGGCGATGTCGTGGTGGGCAAGCATATGGGCAAGCTGATGGCCGCCTTGGGCGGAAGGCTGGGCGCCTATCGCGATGCGCTGGCCCAGACCGGCGAGGCGGCGATGGAAGAGGCAGTAAGCCGCAATCTCACCCTTTCCGAAGGTGCCTCGCCCGCCGCCGCCGCTGCCGGGCTGCGCGGGCTTTATGACCGGCTGTGTGCTATTCCCGTAGAACGCATTCTGGCAGCGGAGATCTGACCATGGCCGACACTCCGGAATTCTCCTGCATGATCGACATCCGCGCAGTGGATGCACGGGTCCGGCATCTGGAGGCAGACGAGGCCGAGCGCGCGGCGCTTGCCGAACGGTTCGGGCTGGTCTCGATCGGGAAACTTACGGCCGACGTCGATCTGGTGAAGGACGGACAGGCCGTCGATGCCACCTGCACGCTCGTGGCGGATATCGTCCAGAGTTGCGCGGTCACAGGCGAGGATCTGCCGGTAGCGATTCGCGAGAAGCTGACCTTCCGCTTCGTGCCCGATACCGGGGAAACGCATGCCCCCGACGAGGAAGTGGAGCTGGAGGCCGAGGAACTGGACGAAATCGCCTATGAGGGCACGTCCTTCGACCTGGGCGAAGCCGTGGCGCAGAGCCTTGCCCTGTCCATCGATCCCTATGCCACCGGGCCCAATGCCGATGCGGTAAGGAAGGAAGCCGGGCTTCTCGATGAAGCGGCCAGCGGGCCTTTTGCCACGCTGGCCGCCCTCAAGGGTAAGGATTGAGCCTTATTCTCCCTCGCGGAAGGGGTTGAGGAACAGGCTTTCTACCGGAACGTCGAAGAAGGCCGCCAGCCGATAGGCCATCGGCAGGGACGGATCGTATTTGTCCGCCTCCACCGCATTGATCGTCTGGCGGGAAACCTCGACTGCCTCGGCGAGATCGGCCTGGCTCAGGCCGCGCGCCTTGCGCAGTTCCCGCAATGTGTTCTTCACTCCTGCGGCCCCCGCCCGCGCAGCCACCAGATGAGGAAGGCCAGCAGGAACCCGCCGACCTGCCCGATGATCAGATACATCGCGCCCTTGGTAAGCGGACTGTCCACGCCAGTGCTCGCGATCAGCGCCATCAGCGCGACGGCAAGGCCGATGGTTCCGCCCCAATACCAGGTCAGCAGATGGCCGTTCTTCTGCAGATCGTCCAGGCGCCGCCACCAGGGAATACTGCCGGCAAATGCTGCAAGGCAGATCACCAGCAGCAGCGGAAAGACGATCCAGAAATGTTCGCCCGGCTGACCGGCGCGGGCTACCCGCCCCGCCAGAATGCCTGCCGCGATGGCCGCGGAAAGGGCCACGATCGTGGCCATGCGAATTTTGCTGCGATAACTTGCTTGCGCCATTGAACACTCCCCTCAATGTCAAAAGATTTGGACATCGAGGGGAAAATGTCAATAGTTTTTTACATTGCGTGCACTCAGAACGGAATGTCGTCGTCCAGATCGTCGCCGAAGCTGCTGCCGCCGCCGGCGGGCGCACCGCCGCCCCAGCCGCCAGAGGAGGAGCCCCCCGAGGACGAACCCCCACTGCTGCCGCCATAGGAGCCGCCGCCGCCCGAGCCGCCTTCGTTCCAGCCGCCGCGCTGGCCACCGCCGCCGCCTGCACCGCCTTGCGGCCCGTCGAGCATGGTCATCACCGCGCCGGGACCCTGCAGCACAACTTCGGTGGTGTAGCGATCGTTACCCGACTGGTCCTGCCATTTGCGGGTGCGCAGCTGGCCTTCGATATAAACCTTGCTGCCCTTGCGCAGAAACCGCTCGGCCACGCCGGCGAGACCTTCGGAGAAGATCGCCACGCTGTGCCATTCGGTACGTTCCTGCTTCTGGCCGGTATTGCGGTCCTTCCAGCTTTCCGAAGTGGCGATGCGCAGGTTGCACACCTTCCCGCCATTCTGGAAACTGCGGACTTCCGGGTCCGCACCCAGATTGCCGACCAGGATGACCTTGTTGACGCTGCCTGCCATGAACTTCCTCTTTTCGGGCTACGGGCCGGGCGCTTGCGCGCGCCGAAACATGATTCCCGCAAGGATGTAAGCTCCGGCCAGCCCCAAGCCAACCTCGCAACCGCGATTTTGCACGGCTGAGGCTAGAGCCCCAGCGCAGTAGCCGTCCAGAATGTGAGCCCCGCGAAGATGTAGGCCAGGCCGAAGAGATAGGCGAGCATGAAGGCCGGCCATTTCCAGCCGTTGGTTTCCCTGCGGGCCACGGCGATGGTGGAAAGGCACTGCGGCGCGAAGACGAACCAGGCGAGGAAGGCCAGCGCCATCGGCAGGGTCCAGCGCGAACCGAGCCGGTCCTCAAGCGCGGAGGCGGCCGCATCCTCGTCCGAAGCGTCGATCGCATAGGTCGTCGCCAGAGAGGAAACCGCCACTTCGCGTGCAGCCATGGCGGGAATAAGCGCCAGGGCCATTTCGTGATTGAAGCCAATCGGCTTCACCACCACTTCCACCCCGCTGGCAAGCTTGCCGGCGATGGAAGCATTGAGCTGACTTTCGCCCGGCCCGGCCTTGGGGAAGCTGAGCAGCACCCACAGCACCACGGTAACGGTGAAGATGATTGTGCCCGCACGGCGCAGGAACACCCAGGCACGCTGCCACAAGCCGATCAGCAGGTCGGAAAGGCGCGGCATCTGATATTTGGGAAGCTCCATGATGAAGCCGGAAGCCGCACCCTTGGTCACCGAACGGCGCAGCACCAGCGCCGCCGCCATCGCCCCGACGATCCCAGCGACATAGAGGCCGAACAGCACCAGCCCCTGCAACCCGATGCCCGGGCCGACTGTGGTGGCCGGAATAAAGGCGCCGATAATCACGGCATAGACCGGCAGGCGCGCCGAACAGGTCATCAGCGGGGCGATCAGGATGGTGGTCAGCCGGTCCTTGGGATCGGAAATGCTGCGCGTGGCCATGATGCCGGGAATGGCGCAGGCAAAGCTGGACAGCAGCGGAATGAAGCTGCGGCCGGACAGGCCGACCGAGGCCATCAGCCGGTCCATGATGAAGGCCGCGCGGGCCATATATCCGGTCGCCTCCATCACCAGGATGAAGAAGAACAGAATCACGATCTGCGGCAGGAACACGACCACGGAACCGACGCCCGCGAGCACGCCCTGCACCAGCAGATCCTGCAGGAAACCGGCGGGAATGATCTGCGTAGCCAGTTCGGAAAGCCAGGCCACCACGCCTTCCAGCGCATCGGCAAAGGGCGTGGCCCAGGCGAACACCGCCTGGAAAATCACGAAGAGCAGCGCAAACAGGATCGGCGGGCCGAGCCAGGGATGCAGCAGCACCTTGTCCATGCGGGCATGGAGACGGTGCTTGCGGGTTTCGGAAATGATCGCGCCCTTGGCGATATTATTCGCCGTCAACCGCCGTTCGGGCTGGGTTATGTGCGGGCGCGGATGGTCCTTGGGATCGCGCTCCGCCTTCACTTCGGCAGAGGCGATGGCCTCGGTCAGTTCGGGCAGGCCGCGGCGACGCACTGCCACGGTGGGAATCACCGGCACGCCCAGCGCCTGTTCCAACGCGGCGGGATCGATCACCAGCCCGTCACGCTCGGCAAGGTCGACCATGTTGAGCGCCACAACGGTGGGGCGGCCCAGTTCGAGCACTTCCTGCGCGAAGACCAGATGCTGTTCGATATTGGAGGCATCGAGCACAACGATCAGCACATCGGGCTGCGCTTCGCCGGGGAATTCGCCGAAAATGACCTTGCGGGTCACTTCCTCGTCCGGGCTGGTGGCATCGAAGCCATAGCTGCCGGGCAGATCGATCAGTTCCACCGGCTCGCCCGAGGGGAGGATCAGGCGCCCGGCCTTCCGTTCCACCGTGACGCCGGGATAATTGGCGATCTTCTGGCGCGCGCCGGTCAGCGCATTGAACAGCGCGCTTTTGCCCGCATTGGGGTTGCCCACCAGGGCCGCTGTGCGCCTGCCGCTCATCGTGCGGTCTCCGCCAGTTCCTCGACTTCCATGGCGCGGGCGTGGCTGCGGCGCAGCGCGACAGTCATCCGGCCGACGGCAAGGGCAATCGGGTCCTTCCCGGCAAACACGCCGCGATGGGCGATCTCCACTTCGGCGCCCTTGTCGATCCCCAGCGCGCGGAGGCGAGTCGCCTCTTCGGGGGCAAGAATCCCCCAATCGACTGCGGTAATGCGCGCGCGGCGGCCGGTCGGCAAGGCATCGAGGTTCATGCCTGCCCGCTGCCAGAGTTGGACGCTAATTGCAACTGGTTCGCAATTAGAAATGTGACGATTTGCTTGCCTCGCCAGAGGCTGACGGCGGCCTCGAAACGCTGATCGGAGCGCCGGCCCCGGTCTGAATCTTCACGACGGACAATTCATCGAACAGGAAACTGGTCACAACGCTCTTCCACGGAAGCCCTGCATCGTCCGGACAGTTCCACTGAACGGTCACCCAACCCAAATTGGAGGAGCGCGGTTTGGCTGCCCTGCAACTGTCGAAATTCGAAAGACTGTCCATCGAAAATGGCGCTGTGCTTTCGGGCCGCTTCTTCCAGCGATCGCCCTCGACAATATAGGGTTTGCCGATCACCTCTTCGCGTTCCAGCGCCACGCTATCGCGGAGTTTCGCCGCAGCCAACAGGCGCACCACCTTGTCCTGCCGTCCGGCGGAGAACTTGCGCTCTCGCTCTGCCCGCTTGGAAGCCTCGATTGCCGCCGGAATGGCCGCCTCTTCGTCCACAATCACGAGGCGCCCCTCGCGAAAATTCCCGCTCACCCGCATGCCAACGCATTTTGCCTTGTCAGGCTCGTCCGCCAGCTTCGACATCACCCAAACGATCCGGCCCTCCGTGGCGACCAGCGCCCCCGGCTCAAGGCCGCATGTCTGTTCGGCATCCGCAACGAACGATTCGTCACCGGAAGGCTCAGCGTTGACGGAGGGTGCGAGAAAGACCGTCGGCAGAAGAACCGCCAACACGGCAGTGGAGCGAAGCGGTTTCATTTCCGCCCCCGCCAATATCACCGCGCCGGGTAACGCAGCCGTCCGAGGAAGCGGGTCATCGAAAAGTGCTCGCGGTCGCGCAGCAGGTTGGCCTTGGCCTTTTCGAACTTCATGATTCCTTCGATGCGGCGATCGAGGAAGGCGCGGGTTTCGGCCTTGCCTTCGCTCTCGTCGCCCACGAAGACGGCGAGCGTCGCGCCGTAGATCCCTTCGAGGATCGCGCGCTTGGTATAGTGATTATAGTCGGCGGCCGTATCGCCGGCGAGCCGCCACATCAGGTCGGCACTGCGCCAGCCCTGGCGGAGAGCGGCAGGGGCGTTTTGCGGCATGGACTGGATCGCCAGCGCCCGGCGCATGGCCTCTTCCCGGCCGATGGCGGCGGACAGGCGGAACCAGACGAGTTCGCGAATCTTTTCCCGCACTTTCATGCCCGCCAGCTTCTCGGGCGGGAATGCACGGATCATTTGCGCATCGACATGTTCGACCCATGCCGCGATCAGGTCCATCGCGCCGCCGGGGAAGGCGAGCCGGGCAATTGCCGGATCGATGCCGGCACTTTCGGCCGCAGCGTCTACCGCAGCTTCGGTCCAGCCATCGAAGGCCACCGCATCGGCGACCAGCGGGGCGAGCGCCAGACGGATTTCGTCCAGCGTCGGATCCTGCGGCAGCAGCGCCTCAGAATGACGGGCCATAGCGTGACGCCCCTTCCCGTTCGCCCTTGGGCTTCTGGTTCTTCTCGATTTCCTGGACCAGCGAGCTGTTTTCCCCGTCATACATCGCATAGTCGCGCGCGGAACGGCCGGAACTGTCCGCCCGGTCAGGATCGGCGCCGCCTTTCAGCAGCACGCGCATGGTGGGGATGTCGCGCCGGTGAACCGCGGCGATCAGCGGGGTTTCGCCGGTGGCATTGGCTACGTCCACCTTGGCCCCGCGCTTGATCAACTCGCTGACCCCGTCGAGATAACCGAGCTGGCTGGCCAGCACGAGCGGCGTGACGCCCTTCTTGTCGGCGACATTGGGATTGGCGCCCTGCTGGCAGAGGAACTGGATCCAGGTCTTATTACGCTGGGCCACCACGATGTGCAGCGCGGATTCGCCGGTCGTGATGTCCTGCGAATTGACGAGAGTTGTGCTGTGATCCTGCAGCAGCTTCACCGCTTCGTCGCCATTGCCTTCCTTCACTGCCTTGAGGAACTGATAGCCCGGCGAATATTGCGCCTGCGCGGGCGAAGCCAAAGCCAGCGCCGCCGCGATTGCCGGAAGGACCAATGCCGAAATGCGCCCAAGCCGCGCCAATGTGCAATCTCCTGCCTCTTTCGGGCCCGTGCGGTTGAGCCCCCTTATGATGACTCACCCCTTGCGAGAGGCGGGTTAGCAGAGCATGAACCGGCGCGCCATGTGGAAAGCCAAACACGCATTCGCCCCGATAGCTGCAATCGCCCTGACATTGTCCCTAACGGGCTGCGGGCAGAAATCCTCCGACGCGGCTCCCGCCGACGCGCCCCTTGCCGGCGCGGCGATCGGTGGGCCGTTCGATCTGGTGGATTCGGCAAGCAAGCCCGTCAAATGGTCAGACTTCGACGGCAAGTACCGCATCGTCTATTTCGGCTACACCTATTGCCCCGATGTCTGCCCCACCGATGTCGCGCGGATCATGCAGGGCTTCGCCAAGTTCAAGGCGGAGGAGCCTGAACTGGCGGCGCAGGTGCAGCCGATCTTCATCTCGGTCGATCCAGAACGCGATACCCCGGCCAAGGTGGGCGAATTCACGCATGCCTTTTCCGACGATCTCCTCGGCCTGACCGGCACGCCCGAACAGGTGAAAGCCGCGGCCGACGCCTTCAAGGTGTTCTACAAGAAAGGCGAGATGTCCGCCGGCGGCGGCTATCTCGTCGATCACAGCGGCATCACCTATCTGATGGGCCGCAAGGGCGAGCCCATAGCCTTGCTGCCGGTGGACAAGGGCCCCGAAGCAGTTGCGGCAGAGCTTGCGCGCTGGGTGCGCTGACGCCGCGATGGACAAGCTGGGCAACCAGAAACTGCGCTACCGCTTCTGGGAGCTGCCCCTGGCCGATCTCAATCGCGCCGAGTGGGAGGCCCTGTGCGACGGCTGCGGGCGGTGCTGCCTGCACAAGCTGGAGGATGCAGATACGGGCGAAGTGGTGGACACCAATGTCGCCTGCCGCCTGCTCGATACCCGCACCGGCCAATGCAAGGATTATCGCAATCGCAAGGCCTTCGTTCCGGATTGCCTGCGCCTGACGCTCAAGCTCGTGAAGGAAATCCGCTGGCTGCCCGATAGCTGCGCCTATCGCCGCCGGGCGGACGGACGCCCCCTGCCCGGCTGGCATTATCTGATCTCGGGCGACCGCAATGCTGTGCACGCGGCGGGCGTTTCGGCGGCCGGCCGCGCGATCAGCGAGACCGAGGCCGGGCCGCTGGAACACCATATCGTCGAATGGGCCGATGCAGGAGACGAGTGGCCGAAAGGCGGCACATGATCGACTGGCTGCGCCGCGCTCCTGTCGATCCGCGCATGGAACTGTGCGGGCGGCAGGTGCCGGTAACGATCCGCCGCCACCCCACTGCCCGGCGCATGACCTTGCGCCTCGCCCCCGATGGCAGCGAAGTGCGCCTGACCCTGCCCCGCTGGGGCCGCACGCTCGACGGGCTCGATTTCGCGGCCAGTCGCCGCGACTGGCTGGAGGCCCAGATGGCGCGTCTGCCATCAGCCACGCCGCCCGAGGCCGGGGGCAACCTGCTCTATCGCGGCGAGGAACTGGCAATTCACTGGCACGAGAGGGCCCGCCGCCGCCCGGCACTGGAAGACGGCAGACTGATGCTGGGCGGGCCGCAGGACGGCATAGCCCCGCGCCTGAAGCGCTGGCTGGAAGCCGAAGCGTTGCGGCACCTGGAGGCCGATCTCGCCCATTACTGCTCCGCCGCAGGGAAACCCGCCCCGCCCCTGCGCTTATCGCGTGCCCAGCGCCGCTGGGGCAGTTGTGCCAGCGATGGCACGATCCGGATCAACTGGCGGCTGATCCAGGCGCCTGACCATGTGCGTCGCTCGGTCGTGGCCCATGAAGTGGCCCACCTTACCCATTTCGACCATTCGCCTGCCTTCCACGCCCTGCTCGAGGATTTGTTCGAAGGCGACGTGAAGGCCGCCAACCACTGGCTGAAGGCGCATGGACGGCGGCTCTACGTAACCTTCGGCTGAGCCTGCTGCGCGGAAAGGCTGGCGAAGCGGCGCGCCAGCGCCTACATTCGCACCATGGCTTTCTGGCGTAATGTTTCCCCTGTGGGCGCGGCAAAGGATTTCGCGCATGTCTGGCGTGGCAATCCCTATCGCTGGCGCGTGCTGGCGATTTCCATCGCCGGGACGGCGGGCCTGATGGCGATCATGATCCCCAAGAGCGAACGTATCATGCCGCGCCAGCCGGAAGTGACCTTCATAACCACCTTTGCCGCAGGCCGCAGCGACGCGGAGATCGAAGCCACCAACATCGCGAACCAGAAGAAGCAGGATGCCATTCGGGTCAAGCTTGCCGAGCAGGAAGAGTATCGCAAGAATCTCTACCGCCAGCTCGGCCGCATGACCGGCGTCGACGTCGACAAGATGGAACGCGAGATCAAGCAGGAGCAGGCGGAAGAAGCCGCCGCTGCGAAGATCGAGGCGCAGAAGGCCCAGCAGCAGGCCATCAAGGCCGAGCAGGAAGCGGCCGCGAAGGCGAAAGCCGATAATCCCGCCGAAAATCCCGGAACCGGGGCACAGCCCGTTGCCGCCCAGTAAGGACGATGCACGCTGGCTGTCCGCCGCGGCCGCCTTGGCCGTGCGCGGCAGGCCGCTGAGCCGCCCCAACCCGGCTGTGGGCGCAATCCTGGTGAAGGACGGCATCGTGGTGGGCGAAGGCTGGACGCAGCCCGGCGGGCGCCCTCATGCCGAGGCCACGGCCCTTGCACAGGCAGGCGAGGCCGCACGCGGAGCCACCCTTTACGTCACGCTGGAACCCTGCGCCCATGAAAGCCCGCGCGGCCCCTGCTGCACCGATCTGACCATCGCGGCCGGAGTGGCGCGAGTCGTGGTCGGCATCGAAGACCCGGACCCGCGCACTGCGGGCGACGGGATCGCCCGGCTGGGGGCTGCCGGCATTGCGGCGGAACTGGCGAACGATTCCGCCTGCCGTGCCAGCCTGGCCGGCTATCTGATGCGCAAGGCCGGCGGGCGGCCCTTCGTAACGCTCAAGCTTGCCCTGACGGCGGATGGCTTCATTGCCCGCACGGACGGCACCAGCAAATGGATCACCGGGCCCGAAGCGCGCGCCCATGCCCATCTGGAACGCGCCATGAGCGATGCGATCCTTGTGGGCGGCGGCACTTTGCGCGCCGATGCGCCCCGGCTCGATGTGCGCCTGCCCGGTCTCGAGCATCGCAGCCCCCGCCGCTATGTGCTGACGCGTGGTGCTTCTCCCGAAGGTTGGCATCATCTCGCCTCGCCGCAGGCCATCGCCGCTCTCGCCGATGTGCAATATCTGATGATCGAAGGCGGATCGGAAGTCGCTGCCGCGTTCCTAGATGCGGGACTGGTCGACCGGCTGCTGCTCTACCGCGCGCCCGTCATTTTCGGCAGCGGCATTCCCGCCTTCCGACTGCCCGGCCCCGGCGGCATGCCCGACGGCTGGATGCTTGCCGACCGCCGCCAGCTTGGCAGCGACTGGATGGAAGTCTATCAGCCCGCCTGACACAGGAGGCAGCATTGTTCACCGGCATCGTTACCGCCATCGGCACCGTCCGCCAGAGCGAGCAGCGGGGAGACCTGCGCGTTACCATCGCTTGCTCCTATGACCCGGCAGGCATCGCCATCGGGGCGTCCATCGCCTGTTCGGGCGCCTGCATGACCGTGGTGGAAAAAGGCGGCGAAGCCGGAGACGCCTGGTTCGCAGTCGATGTTTCGGGCGAGAGCGTCTCTCGCACCGTGCCGGGCATGTGGGACGCGGGCTCGCGCCTCAACCTCGAACAGGCCCTGAAGCTGGGCGACGAACTGGGCGGCCATATCGTGACCGGCCATGTCGACGCGGTAGGCCGGATCGTGCGGATTGCGCCTGAAGGCGATTCGGCGCGCTTCACTATCGCTGCCCCGGCGGAACTCGCCCCCTATATCGCGCCCAAGGGCTCGATCGCGGTCAATGGCGTCTCGCTGACAGTGAACGAAGTGGAAGACCAGCCGGATGGCACGGTCCATTTCGGGCTGAACATCATCCCGCATACGGCCGAGGTGACAACCATCGGCACGCTCGAGCCGGGCCACGCGGTCAATCTCGAGATCGACACCATGGCCCGTTATCTCAAGCGGATGCAGGATCTGCGGGGCTAAAATCCTCCCCGAAACGGGGAGGGGGGTGTGCCCGAAGGCGAGCCCCCTCCGTCATTCGCTACGCGAATGCCACCTCCCCTGAAGGGGAGGAGCTATCTCAAGCCGTAACCGCCGCCAGCGCGCCGATGAACTTGTCGATATTGCCCATGGTCAGGCCGGCAATGTTGATGCGACCGGAACCCGCCATGTAGACGCCGTGTTCTTCACGCAGCTTGAGGATCTGCTCCGGCGTCAGCGCCAGCATGGAGAACAGGCCGTTCTGCGTGGCGCAAGGCGTCAAGTCGAGCGTGCCGACCTTGCCCGCCGCGCCAAGGCGATCGCGCACCTGCCGCATGCGGGCGCGCATATCGTCCAGCTCGTCCAGCCACAGCTTGGTCATGCCCGCATCGCGCAGGACCAGGCGGACCGCCGAAGCGCCGTGATCCGGCGGCATCGACCAGTTGGCACGCGCCAGCGTGTGGCCGTTCGACATGATCGCGCCGACCAGCGAGGGGTCGGCAGCCATTGCGTAAGCCGCACCCACACGATCGCGATAGAGGCCGAAATTCTTGTCGCAGCTATAGGCGATCAGCGCTTCGGGCACCGAGGCGAGCACCTTGCGTGCGCCATAGGCATCCGCTTCCATGCCCAGGCCAAGACCCTGATAGGCCAGGTCGAGGATGGGGAGCACGCCGGTTTCTGCCAGCAGGGCCGCAATCTCGTCCCACTGCTCGTCGGTATAGTCGATACCGGTGGGATTGTGGCAACAGCCATGCAGCAGCACGGCATCGCCCTTGGCGGCCGATTTCAGCGCGCTGCGCAGGGCCTCCATATCCGCCGTGCCATCGGCGGCGGCATGATTGAAGCCCTTCATCTGCATGCCCAGATCCTTCAGGATCTGCGCGTGGTTGGGCCAGCTGGGCGTACCCATCAGCACAGTGCCCACGCCCGCATGCTTGGCCAGCGCCAGGGTAATGCGCACGGCACCCGTGCCGCCCGGCGTCTGCATGCCTTCGATCCGGCCGCCCATCGTGGGGTCCGAGCCGAAAATATAGGGCATCAGCGCATGGACGAAGCCCATGTCGCCTTCAGGGCCGAGATAGGCCTTGGAATCCTGTTCCTCCACCAGCTTGCGCTCGGCAGCTTTGACCGAAGCGAAGACCGGGGTCGCGCCGTCATCGGTGCGATAGACGCCCACGCCAAGGTCGATCTTGTCGGGGCGGGTATCCGCATCATAGAGCTTGATCAGCGCAAGAAGCGCATCGGGCGGCTGTTGGGTAAGGTTCTCGAGCATGGCGCGCCCCTAGCCGCGCCTGCCCCTTCGGGGCAAGCCAGAAAAACGCGCTGGAACCTCGCAAATGGGCGCCCTGTCCCCAGATAGACACAAGCTCCAGACGCAAGGGGGAAAGCGAGCATGTTTGAAGCCATCCTGATTGCGCTGGGAGCAGCGATCGTCGCGCTGGTCGCTTCGGGCTGGATGATGGCCCGGGCACGCCGGAACGCCATGCCGCCAAAGCCGCGGAATCGGGGCGGCGAACTCGTCCTGATGATCGGGATGGTCTTTTCCAGCGTGCTCGATCCAAAGGCCCGGATCAGCGCCGACCAGATCGACGAACAGAAGCGGATTCGGAAGAGCGAATCGGGGCGGGAGAACGAATGATCGCCGCCCCGCATTCAGCTCAGAAGGGCAGCCACTTCTGCTTCTTCGAAAACTTCATATAGCCGACATTGATGCCCAGCCGCAGGCCCGCGCCCATACGCACGGGGATCAGCACGACATCGCCCTTGCGCAGATAGGAGACGTGGAAGCCCCCGATCAGATAGGCCTGCCCTTCGCCTGCGCCATAGGTTTCGAACAGGTCCTGCGTGTCGAACAGATTATAGACCAGCACGAAGGTGTTCGCGGCATTTGCCCCGATATCCACCCCCAGCGAAGGGCCGCGCCAATAGACCGGCTGCTGGCCTTCCACCTTGTGATAGAGCGTGCCCGAGCCATAGCGTGCACCGAAGATGAAGGCGCCGCCACCCTCACGCCCCACGATATAGGCATTGGGCTCGCCCTGCTTCTTGAGGATATCTTCGATCATGCGGGCCAGACCTTCGGCACCCTTGCCGAACACGCCTTCTGCCGCGCCGATCAGATCGTCTTTCTTGTAGGTCTCGCCCTGTCCGCTAGTGGAAGCCTGCGTGGCCGCGCTGGAGGCATCGGCCGAAGTGGCGGCCGAAGTGGCGGCCGGCGGGGCGACAGGCTGGGCCTCCAGCACCTGTTCGCCCGGCGCGGGATAGGGATCGACCACCGGGGGATCCTGCGCGGGCGGCGGCGAATAGGTGGGCTGCCAGGTGGGTTCCGACGATGCGGGCGGGCCCGCCAGATCGCCGTCGATCGTGGCGGAGGGATCGACCGTCTCGATCTGCGCGGCCGCCGGCTGTGCGGCCAGCAGCGCGGTACAGGCCAGCGCGCCCAGCACTCCCCGCAATTGCGCGGCTTTCTGGCCGATGGCGTTAAGTACGGTCATTGCATCCCCTCAGGTCCGGGCCGGATTGGCTGATCCTTCAAAAGAATCCCCTTGGCCTGAAGCGGCAATGAACGCGCGGCGAGGTGAGTCCGATTTGCGGCAGAGCGAGTCCGCGACGGGATGTGAAAAAAGGAGCAAAAGTTTTCAGGATCAACACTTGCCGCCCCTCCAAGGCCTCGTTATAGCGCCCGCCCATTGCCGCTGCGATCCGGAGACGTGGGTGAGTGGCTGAAACCAACGGTTTGCTAAACCGTCATACGGGTAAATCCTGTATCGAGGGTTCGAATCCCTCCGTCTCCGCCACGGTTTGAACGGCGCATATGCGCCGCCTTCCCTCAGAAATGGCGAAAAGCTCCCCGTTTGCGGGGAGGTGGGACAGGCTTTGTGCCGGGCAGGCCGCGCCTGCCCGGCCACGCCCGGCCATGTGCGAGGCTATGCGCTCAGTCGCCCAGCCACAATTGGTGGCTATCGATCCGCAGTTTGGTGATGGCGCGCTGTGCCTCGGTGCGGGCGGTCGCTTCTGCGCGGAAGGCATCGTGGACCATGCGTTCGGCCAGCAGCCGGTCCGCCAGGTCGATTTCGCCAAGCTCGAAGCCCTTGCGCAGCTTGGTCAGCGCCGCAATCTGGGCGTTGAGGCCCTCTCTCGCACGTTTCCATGCCTCGAAACGGAACGTGGCCTCGGCCACGTCCGAATCCGCCATTTCGCGCACGGAGAATCGCGCCAGTTGCGCGTCGGCCTGCGCCGCACTGGCATCGGCCGCCGCCTGATCGCTCAGCGCCGCGCGGTGTCCGCCGCCCAGGGGAACCGAGAACAGGAGCCCCGCGCCCCTTTCGGCCCCACCCCGCTCGGAGAAAAGACGCAGGCCGAAGGAGGGATCGGCCACTTTCTCGCGCCGGGTGCGCTCGGCAAGGCTGTCCATCTTGCGTGCCTGGGCATCGGCCGCGGCAATCTCGTGGCTATTGGTCAGCACCAGCTCGCGATAATGTTCCAACCCGCCTTCGGGAATCGCCGGCTGCGGCACTTGCGGCGCCTCCAACGGCACGGCCAGCGCAGGGAAATGCGCCGCCAATCTCGCGCGGGCGACATTGGCCCGGCCGGTGGATTGCTCCGCCATCAAGCGAGCCGAACCGAGCGCCGCCTCGACCTGATCGGCCTCCAGCGGGGCGGCGTCCTTCAATTCCACCCGGCGCTTCACGGCCGCGAGCGCCTGTTCGTAATTGGCAACCGCCTGCCGGTCGACCTCGGCCTCGGCAGAGGCTTCCAGCCAGTCCCACCAATGGCCTGCAAGCAGCAGAGCCGCCTGATGCTTGGCATCTTCGGCCATGTTTTCCGCCGCGTCGACGCCATGCTGACCGATCTCCCGGTCGAGCTGTGCCTTGCCGGGCAGGCGGAAGGCGCGGCTTACCTGCGCGTCATATTCGTCGAACGTGCCTTCCTGATCGATCGTGCGGCGATTGTAGGCGCCGGTGAAGGTCACTTCGTGCGAGCCCTTGGCGCGCGCGCGGGCGTCGGCTCGGGCAGCTTCGACCTTCGCGCGAGCGGTCACTACCGAAGGATGATCGTCGAGAGCGGTGTTCACCGCCGCCGCATCGGGCAGGCCCGCCTCGGCAGAAAGGGGCGCGGCAATGGCCAGCAGGGGCAGCAGGATAAGGATCGTTTTGCGCATCGGTTCAGCCCTCCGCACCGAGGGGTTGCACCGGGTTCTCGCGATCGCCCGCCTCGCGTTCCGCGGGACTTTCCCCGAAGCGGTTATAGAGAATCGGCAGCAGGATGAGAGTGAGCAGCGTGGCCGAGACGAGCCCGCCGATCACCACGATGGCCAGCGGCTTCTGGATTTCCGAGCCTGGCCCCGTGGCGAAGAGCAGCGGGACGAGGCCGAAGGCAGCGATAGTGGCTGTCATCAGCACCGGGCGCAGGCGACGTTCCGCCCCGCGCCGCACGGCTTCGGCCAGCGGCATGCCTTCATCGCGCAATTGCCGGAAATAGCTCACCATAACGAGGCCGTTCAGCACCGCTATACCCAGCAGGGCGATGAAGCCTACCGACGCGGGAACCGAGAGATATTCTCCCGAGGCGGCGAGCGCGATCATCCCGCCGACCATGGCGAAGGGGATGTTCACCAGGATCAGCAGCGAGGCGCGGACCGAGCCGAGCGTGAAATAGAGGATCGCGAAGATCATCAGGATCGAGATCGGCAGCACCACGGCCAGGCGGGCACTGGCACGCTGCTGGTTCTCGAACTGGCCGCCCCAGACGATGCGATAACCCGGCGGCAAGGTGACATTCTGCGCAATGTCGGCCTTGGCCTCGTCGACATAGCCGACGAGATCGCGGCCCGAGACGAAGGCCTGCACCATGGCGAAGCGCGAGCCGTTCTCGTGCTCCAGCTTCACCGGCCCTTCGACACGGCGCACAGTCGCAATGTCACTGGCGCGGACCAGCTGCCCGGAGGGGGAGCGAAACAGCTGGTCCGCAAAGGATTCGGGAGTCATGCCCTGTGCGCCATCGGCACGCAGCATGATCGGTACGCGGCGGCTGCCTTCGGCGACCACGCCGGCCTGCATGCCTTCCACCTGGGCCCGCATCATGTCCTGCAGATCGTTGATGGGCATCCCGGCGCGTCCGGCCGCGACGCGGTCGATATCGACCTGGAGATAATCGACCTGATCGTTGGCCACCGTCATTGCCTCGCTGGTGCCGTCGATGGTTTCGAGCCGCGCCTGAATTTGCCCTGCCAGCCGCGACAATTCGCCGAGGTCAGGCCCAAACAGCTTGAGCGCAAGGTCGCCGCGCGCGCCGGTGAGCATTTCGGAGGTGCGCATCTCGATCGGCTGGGTGTAGCTGGGCTCGATGCCGGGGAACTGGTCGAGCACCTTGCGGATCTCGTTCACCAGCCACTCCTTGTCCTTCACGCGCCATTCGGAACGCGGCTTGAGCTTGATGAAGCCGTCGCTCTCGTTGAGGCCCATCGGATCGAGCCCGATCTCGTCGGAGCCGACGCGCATCACGATCTGTTCGACTTCGGGAACGGCCTCCATCACGGCCTTCTGCACCTTGAGATCGCCCGCGACGGAATGGTCGAGCGAGACAGTTGGCAGCTTGGAGAGCTGGAGCACGATAGAACCTTCATCCATCGTCGGCAGGAAGGTCTTGCCGGTGATCGAATAGGCCCCGACCGTGAGCAGCAGCGAAGCCCCCGCAATCGCGAAGACGCGCTTCTTGTGGGCAAAGGCAGCGCCCAGCGTGCGCGAATAAAAGGGCGACAGCTTGCGCATCACCCAAGGCTCGTGATGCCCTTCCTTCACCTTGAGCAGGTAGAAGGCGAGCACCGGGATCAGGGTGAGCGAGAGCAGCAGCGCCGAAAGCAGCGCCAGCACGATAGTGAGCGCCACGGGGGAGAACAGCTTGCCCTCCAGCCCTTCCAGCGTCAGCAGCGGCAGGAACACCAGCGCGATGATCGCCATGCCAGAGGCGACGGGCTTGGCCACTTCGGCAGCGGCGATGAAGATGTTGTGCAACTTGCCGGAGCGGGCGTGTTTCGGATCGCTGAGGCGTTCTACCACGTTTTCGACCACCACAACGGCCCCGTCCACCAGCATGCCCACCGCGATGGCAAGGCCGCCAAGGCTCATCAGATTGGCCGTAAGCCCGATGGCACGCATGAAGATGAAAGTGAGCAGGGCCGCCATCGGCAGGGCCAGCGCGACGATCACCGAGGCACGGAAATCGCCCAGGAACAGCAGCAGCAGGATCACGACCAGCAGGGTCGCCTCCAGCAGCGCTTCCTCCACCGTGCCCACGGCATGGGCGATCAGTTCGGAACGGTCATAGAAGGGGACGACCTTCATCCCTTCGGGCAGGCTGGGCTTCAGTTCCTCCAGCCGGGCCTTCACTCCGTCCACCACCTTGGAGGCATCGGCCCCACGCAGGCCGATGACGAGGCCTTCAACTGCTTCGCCCCTGCCGTTCTCGGTCACCGCGCCATAGCGCGTGCGGCTGCCCAGGCGGACATTGGCGACATCGCCCACCCGCACCACTGCGCCATTGGCATTCTTGACCACCACGGAAGCGAGATCGTCCAGCGTGCGGATCGCACCGGTAGAACGCACGATCAGCGCCTCTTCCCCGGTGACGATGCGGCCTGCACCGTCATTGCGGTTGCCGCTCTCGATCGCGGCGGCAAGGTCCGCCGTGCTCAACCCGGCGGCGGCAAGCGCGCCGTTGTTCGGCGCGACTTCGAAAGTCTCGGCAAAGCCGCCCAGCGCATTGACGTCCGCCACGCCCGGCACAGTGCGCAGGGCAGGCCGCACGACCCAGTCGAGCACACGGCGCTTCTCGGCAAGGCTCTGCGGGCCTTCCAGCGTGAACATGTACATGTCCGACAGCGGAGTGGAGATCGGCGCCATGCCGCCTTCCACCGTGGCAGGCAGGTCGCCCATCACGGCATTGAGCCGCTCCGACACCTGGCTGCGGGCCCAATAGATGTCGGTCTTGTCGGAGAAATCGATAGTGATGTCGGCAATCGCGTATTTCGCGACCGAACGCAGCACCGATTGGTTGGGGATGCCCAGCATCTCCATCTCGATCGGCGCGATCACCCGGCTTTCGACTTCCTCGGGCGTCATACCGGGGGCCTTGAGGATGATCTTCACCTGAGTGGAGCTGATGTCCGGAAAGGCATCGATGGGCAGATTGGCGAAGGACCAGCCGCCGATTGCAGCCAGCAGCGCGGCAATGCCCAGCACTGCCAGCCTGAGCGAAAGCGCCTTTTCGACGAGCGAGCGAAGCATGGGTGCCTTACTCCGCCGTCATGGCCTTGAGTTCGGCAATGCCGCTCACCGCGACCGCCTCACCCGGCTTGAGTCCCTCGGAGATATAGGCCCTGCCCGCAGCCTGTCCGGTGACCGTGACCTTGCGGCTGACGAAGCGGTTGCCGCTGCGTACGAAGACAGTGTCGTCCTCGCCGATGCGGGTCACGGCCGTGGCAGGAACGGCTACTCCCGGCCGGGCGCCCTGCCCGGCGATCACCACCATCACATTCTTGCCCGCCACAAGTCCGGGTGCCGCACCGATGCTGGCCTTGGCCATGATCGAGCGCGTTTCCGGATCGAGCGAAGGCGCGACGGAGAGAATCTTGCCGCCGACGATCATCGGCTTGCCATCCTCGCCGGTTCCCAGTTCCACTTCCACCGGCATGCCGGGGCTGACGGACTTCGCCAGCCGCTCCGGCAATTGCAGGTCGACGCTATAGGCACTGGCATTCTCGATCACGAACGGCGCGGTCATGCCGTCGACCGGGCCGCCGGTTTCGACTGCTACATGCGCCACGCGACCAGAGATCGGGGCCCGCAAGGTCATGGTTCCGTCAGGCCCGGCGCCTGCAAGCGAAACGAGCCGCTGCTGCTCCGAGACCGACGCGCGCGCCTGCTTCAAAGCGGCCTGTGCCTCTTCGGAACGGGCTTCGGCAATCACGCCTTCCTTCGCCAGCTGCGCCATGCGCTTCGCCCGTGCCTCGGCAAGGCCGAGTTCGGCTTGCGCGCGCGCAAGCTCGCCGCGGATCTGGGTCGGCTCTGCCGCGCGGACCAGCGCCAGGGCCTGTCCGCGTGCAACTTCCTGCCCTTCGATCACATAGATGCGCACTGCCGCGCCGGGGAAGTTCGACGTAACCGCCACGCGTGCTTCCGGCGGCAGGCTGATCTGGCCAGGCACCGTGCCCAGCGGAACCGTGTCGACCGCCTGCGCGGGCGCAGTGACAATGCCCAGCCGCTTCATCTGCGCGGCATCGAGCGTGCCGGCGGGCGCAGCCGCTTCCTGCGGCTCCTCGGCCGATTTGTCGGAACAGGCCGCCGTCAGCGCAAGAGCGCAGCAGGCAGCAAGCGGCGAAAGGATGCGTCGGGTCATGACGCAGGGAATGTCGACCCAAGCTGACAACAACTTGTCAGATTGGCAGGCTCTTGTCAGTTTTCGCTTTCAATGCGGGCAGAAGAAGGAGTGAACCCTATGCGCCTGCTGCTGGTGGAGGACGATGCCGAGCTGGGCCGGAGGCTGAGCGAGCGCCTGCGCAGCGCGGGCTTCGCCGTGGACCTCGCGCGGGACAGTGCAGAAGCGGAAGACTGGCCCGATCTCGACAAGATGGGCGCGATCATACTGGACCTCGGCCTGCCCGATGGCGACGGGCTCGACCTGCTGCGCCAGTGGCGCGCGAAGAAGGTCGATTGCCCGATCCTGATCCTCACCGCGCGCGGAAGCTGGCAGGACAAGGTGGAAGGCCTCAACGCCGGGGCCGACGATTTCGTGGTCAAGCCGGTACGTTTCGAAGAACTGCTCGCGCGGCTGAACGCCCTGTTCCGCCGCCATGCGGGCAAGCGCGAGAGCGGGATCGTGCTGGGCGACCTCGCGCTCGATCCGCTGACCCATTCGGTGACGCTCAAGGGCGAGACGCTGGACCTCGCCCGGCAGGAATTCCGCCTGCTGCACCTGTTCATGCGCCGGGCGGGTCAGGTGCTCTCGCAGGGGGACATCCTCGAAAACCTCTATGAGCTCGACGCCCCGCGCGAACTCAATACGATCGAAGTGATGGTGGGCCGCCTGCGCCGCAAGATCGGCAAGGAACGCATTACCACCCTGCGCGGACTGGGCTACAGGTTCGAGAAATGACTTCCGCCCATCCTGCGTCCCTGCCCCCGGCCCGCGCCCAGTCAGGCAGCCTGCGCCTGCGCTTCCTGCTGGCGGTGATGCTGTGGGTGGTGCTGGGGATCGGGTCGATCTGGATTTCGGCCACGCGGGTCTTCACAAGCCATGTGGAACAGCAGTTCCATGACGAGTTGAACGTCCATGTGCGCGAACTGGCGCGGCTGACGGAGATCGACGCCGAGGGCCGCCCCTATCTGATCCGCCCGCTGTCCGATCCACGCTATGAGGTGCCGCTCTCGGGCTATTACTGGCAGGTAAATGCAGCGAGCGGCGCGGTCCTGCGCTCGGTTTCGATGACGCGGGGCAATCTGGACGACGAGGTGGCCCATTCCCACGCGATCGCCCATCGGGTGGAGGAAGGGCCGACCGGCCCGGTGATCGCCTATGGCCTCGCCCGGCCTGACAGACGGGGCGGCGAGATCCACTTCGTCATCGCAACCGACCAGAATGAACTCGACCGGGTGGTGGATGACTTCACCGGCGAACTGACCCTCGTGCTGGCCGTGCTGGGCCTGCTGCTGCTCGCCACCGGCTTTGCGATCATCCGCTATGGCCTGAGGCCACTCAACCGTCTGGGCGAGGCGATTGCTCGGCTGCGGCAGGGGCAGGCCGTGCAACTGGAAGGCGCATATCCTTCCGAAATCGCCCCGCTGGCGGATGACCTCAACGATTACATTCGCCAGAATGCCGAAATGATCGCCCGCGCCCGCGTGCAGGCGGCCAACCTTGCCCATTCCCTGCGCACGCCGCTGGCGGTGGTGACCGACGAGGCCGAGCGGCTCGCCGAAGGAGACAGGGCGCCCGAATCCGCCCGCGTCCTGCTCGATCAGGCGCGGATGATGGAACAGCAGATCGAATATCAGCTCGCCCGGGCCCGTTCGGCTGGCGCGAGGGTGCCGGGCTCCACCAGCACCCTGCCCGATCTGTTCGTGCCGATCCTCAGCGCGATGAAGCGGCTGCATCCCGATATACGCTTCGTGCTGCGCAACGAGCTTGCCAGCGAATGCGTGCTGCAGGCCGATCCGGTGGACCTTTCGGAACTGGTCTCCATCCTGATCGACAATGCCGGCAAATGGGCCTCCTCCACGGTGACCGTGGGAGTGAAAGACTCACGCGGCCATGTGCGGATCGCGGTTGAGGATGACGGTCCGGGCATGACCGCCGAACAGATCGCCCGCGCCTTCGAAGTGGGCATGCGGTTCGATCCGGACAAGCCGGGCTCCGGCCTCGGCCTCGCCATCGCCAGGGACATTTGCGAAAGCATGGGCGTGCAGTTGAAGCTCAAGGCCGGGGCTGCCGGCCTTGTCGCCCAGATCGACTTCGGAGAGCCCGCTTAGGGCACCCGCTTAGGGCAGTGCCTAAGGCTTGAGGCGCTTCGCCGGAAGCTTCACTTCCGCCACTTGCCCATCCGCCAGCGCGTCCTTCGCCAGCACGAAGCGATAGGTGCCAGCCGCCACCTGCCAGCCCCTGGGCGTCCAGTCGGCAAGCACGCGCGATTCAAGCGGGATCGTGACCTCCCGCGCTTCCCCCGGAGCAAGCTCCAGCTTGGCGAAACCCGCGAGGCGGCGCAGTTTTGTGCCATTGGCATCGGCAAGATAGACCTGCGCCACTTCGGCGCCTGCGCGGCCGCCAGTGTTGCGGATCGTGACCCGCGCGGTCAGCCCATCCTTGCCCGAGGCGACCGAAAAGCCCTCTGCCGCAAAGCTGGTGTAGCTCAGCCCGTGGCCCATGGCGAAGAGTGGCGCCTTCCCCTCCCGCGCGAACCAGCGATAGCCGATATCGGCACCCTCGATGTTGTAATCGACGTCCAGCTTCTGGCCCGGCGCACCGACGCCCACGAAATTGGGCTCGACTTCGCCCAGACCGGGGAGTTCCGGGCGGGGCAATTGCGCAACCGATGCGGGAAACGTCACCGGCAGGCGGCCGGACGGATTGACCTTGCCGAACAGGACATCGGCAATCGCCTCGCCCCCACGCGCGCCGGGATACCAGGCTTCCAGAATGGCTTTCACGTCGTCCTTCCACGGCATCGCCACCGGCCCGCCGGTCTCCAGCACCACGATAGTATTGGGATTGGCCTTCGCCACTGCGGCAATCAGCGCATCCTGCCCATTGGGCAGCGAGAGATCGGCCACGTCGAAGCCCTCCGTCTGGTACTGAGTGGCAAAGACGATGGCGACATCCGCCTGGGAAGCGGCCAGCGCGGCCTCCGCAGGATAGGCCCCATCGCGATATTTCACTTTTGCTTCCGGAACAGCCGCGCGGATCGCGGCGAGCGGGGCCGAGCGGTTATAATCCTGCCCCAACATGGCCGCGAATGGCCCGTTCCCATCCTGCACGCCCGGGATCGTGATGGAGGGCCCCTCGTCTCCCAGCACTTTGGACGATCCGCCACCTACCGGCGTGCCCGCATCTGCATGGCCGCCGATCACCGCGATGGACCGGACATTCGGCCCCAACGGCAAGATCCCAGCCGGATTGGTGAGCAGAACGATCCCCTCCTGCGCGACCTTCAGGGCGACTTGCGAATTGGCCGCCGCGTCCATGGACCCGATCGCCGCCGGATGCGCATCGAGGCCATTGTCGTAGATCGCATGGAGGATGGCGCGAGCCATCTCCCCCAGACGCTTGCGATAGGCCGGGTCGGACTGCGCCGCCGCCTTGAGTTGCTCACCGAAGAAGGGTTGGGGGTCGATCGGAGAGCCCGATTGCTGGTCGAGCCCCGTCAGCGCGTAATCGAGCCCGTCGACCGCGCCCCAATCCGACATCACGAAGCCGCGATAGTTCCAGTCGCGCCGCAACACGTCGGTCAGCAGCCATTCGTTCCCGCAGCTCTGCGCGCCGTTGGTGGCGTTGTAAGCGCACATGATCGAACCAGGATCGCCCTGTTCCAGCGCGATCTCGAAGGCCAAGAGATCACTCTCCCGCAAGGCCTTTTCTGCGATCACCGTGTTCATGAAGGCCCGGCCGGTCTCCTGCGGGTTGATCGCGAAATGCTTGACGGTGGAGACCACGTGGTTCGACTGGATGCCGCGCACCGCCGCGCCGCCCAGCAGGCCGGAATGGAGCGGATCTTCCCCCAGATATTCGAACGTGCGCCCGTTGCGCGGGTCGCGCATCAGGTTGATCCCGCCCGCCAGCATCACGTTGTAGCCCTTGGCCCGTGCTTCCGAGCCGATCATGCGGCCGCCCTGTTCGATCAGCCCCACATTCCATGTCGCGCCCTGTGCCGTGCCGCTGGGCAATTGCGTGCCGCCATTCCCGCGCGCGCCGCTGATCCAGGTGACGCCGAGGCTGGCATCGGTTTCGTGGAGGGCGGGAATGCCCAGTCGCTCGATCCCGGGGATGAAGCCGGCGCCGGGGCGGGAGCCTTCGGGCGCGGGCTGGTCGCCCCGTGCGGTGGTGAGCAGGCCGAGTGTGAGCGTGATCCGCTCGTCATCCGTCATCTGCGCTTCGGTCGCTGCGGCGCGGGCCGCGGCATCGTCCGGCGCCTTCTCCCTGGCCTGCAGCGGCACGCTCAAGGGCAAGGGGGCGAGTGCGATCAGCGCGATGGCGGCAATGCCGCGCAGGCCGGCGATGCGGGCAGATTTCGACTTCACAATGGCATCCTTCCCCTGGCCCACCGGATGGCGGACGGGACGCAAGGCATGCTTGCCTTTTCATCCCGAATGAGACAACGTTGTCCCAACACCCTGCTGCGAAGCGCGCCGCTTGTCAAATTGCATGACGCGCCGGGCCCTGCCGGGAACGACATCCTTGGGAGAGGACCGCATGAAATATTACGCCAGATTCGCCCCGCTTTGCCTTGCCGGACTGGCGCTGACCGCACCGCTTGCGGCCCAGAACGGCGGGCAGGTTGCGCCCAAAAGCTGCCTGCCGCAGGGCTTCTTCCCCGGCCCGGCCACTTACAAGTCAGTGGAGCAGCTGCCTGACGGACGCGTGACCTTCCGCCTCTGCGCGCCCGCCGCAAATCAGGCGCGCGTAACCAGCAACGATATCGATCAGGCGATCCCGATGGGGATGCAGCCCGGCACGCAGCGCGGGCTGGCCATGACGAAGGACGATACCGGCCTGTGGAGCGCCACCACTGCCGTGCCCGTCCCCGCCGATACCTATCGCTTCAACTTCGAGGTCGATGGCGCGCGGGTTCCCGATCCGCAGGCAACCACTTTCAGTCATGAACGGGTAGGCACCAATTCCACGTTCGAGACCAGAGGGCCGGAAGGCGATTTCCAGACCTACAAGGCCGATGTCGCGCATGGCGCGGTCAGCCGGATCGATTACTGGTCCTCCGCGCTGGGGCAGAAGCGGCAGGCCTATGTCTACACCCCGCCGGGCTATTTGAAGGACGGCAAGTCCTATCCGGTGCTCTATCTGGTCCATGGCGCGGGCGACAGCGCCGATAGCTGGACCAGCGTGGGCCATGCCAATTACATTCTCGACAATCTGATCGCCAAGGGCGAGGCCGCGCCGATGATCGTGGTCATGCCGTTTGGTCACACGCCCGACCGGCCCAATGCGACTGGGGGCGGCAACATGCTGGACAACACCGACTTCGGCGACGACCTGCTGGGCGATCTGATCCCCTATGTGGACGCCAATTTCCGCACCCTGGCCGACCAGCACCACCGGGCAATGGCCGGACTTTCGATGGGCGGAGCCCACACTTTGCGCTTTGGCCTCACTCATCCCGATACCTTCGATTATATCGGCATATTCTCGATGGGCCTCGGGCTTGCCGGACCGGACGATGTAGAGCGTTATGAAAATGCGAACGATGCAGCCCTGCGCAAGGCGGCCCGCGATCTGGACCTTGTCTATTACGCCATGGGCAAGGAGGATTTCCTTTATGGCAGCGTGGCGCCGACCCGCGCGATGCTGGATAAATACGGAATCAAACATACCTACCATGAGTCCGGCGGCGGCCACACCTGGATCAATTGGCGGCGGTATCTCGCCGATTTCGCGCCGCGACTGTTCCGCTAGGCGCCGCAAAAACTGTCCCAAGATCGGAAAGGTTCCAAAAAACCACCTGTTTTCAAATTCTTCGCTTGCTGAAAGCCCCATGGCGCTGGCATGCTCCTCGCACTCAAAGGGGGAGCATTGAGTGTGGAAACCGATCTGATTGTGATCGGCGGCGGCTCTGCGGGCTGCGCCGTGGCGGGCCGGCTGGCCCAGGCCGGAAAACGCGTCGTATTGCTGGAAGCGGGCAAGGATGCCCGCGACATCCGTTCGCGCGTGCCCGCGCTGATGGGCAAGCTGGTCCAGAACCCGGAATTCGACTGGTGCTATTTCAGCGAACCCGATCCCTCCGTGGGCGGCCGCCCCTCGCCCTGGCCCGCCGGCAAGCGGCTCGGCGGCGGCAGCACGATCAACGGAATGATGTTCATCCGCGGCCATGCCTGGGACTACGACCGCTGGGCAGAGCTGGGCGCAACCGGCTGGGACCATACTTCCTGCCTGCCCTATTTCCGCCGGTTGGAAGATAACGAGCGCGGCGCGGACGAATGGCGCGGCACCGGCGGCCCGATCGCGGTTTCCGAATGCCGCAGCCGCTATGGCGTGACCGAAAAATGGATCGACGCCGCCTGTGAGGCAGGTGTCCACCGCTCGCCCGACCTCAATGGCGAACTCGCCGAAGGGGTCGATCATATCCAGCTTTCCCAGCGCAGGGGCTGGCGCAGCAGTGCGGCATCCTATCTCGACGGGCTGGGTTCGGGCCGCAAACCCGACGTTGTGACCGAAGCCGAAGTGCTTTCCATCCAGGTGGCCGATGGCCGCGCCCATGGCGTCACCTATCTGCGCGGCGACCAGCGCCACAGCCTGAGCGCGCGTGACGGCGTGGTGCTGTCGGCAGGGGCGCTCAACACGCCGCGCCTGCTCATGCTGTCGGGCATCGGCCCGGCGGCTCACCTGCGCGAAATGGGCATCGACGTATTGTGCGATCTGCCAGGCGTGGGCGGCAATCTGCAGGACCATGTCGGCCTGCACCTGATCAACGGCGTGGACATGCCCACGTTGAACAACGACGCGCATGGCCTGCGCGCGCCGCTGCAATTGCTCCGTTTCATCTTCGGTGGACGCGGCGCGCTGACCACCGGTATCGGCCATGCCCAGGCCTTCGTGCGCGGCAGGCCCGGCCTGCCCGTGCCCAATCTGCAATTGGCCTTCTCCGCCTTCTCCTTTGAAGTGACGCCGCAGGGGAATGTGCTGCTCAAGCCCGAATCCTCGGTCGCCACCTTCATCGGGCTGATGCGCCCCAGCCATCGCGGCCGGGTGAGCCTGCGCACACCCGATCCCTCGGCTCCGCCCCTGATCGAGCACCAGCTGCTCGGCGGCGACGACGATGTCGAGCAATTGGTGGAGGGGATCGCACTGGCGCGCCGGATCATGCGGCAACGCGCCATTTCCCCGCACGTGCTGCAGGAAATCCGCCCCGGTGCCGATTTCGAGAGCAAGGAAGCCCTGCGCGATTATGTGCGGCTGGCTTCCATGTCGATGTTCCACCCGGTGGGCACGGCCAAGATCGGTGCGGACAGCGATCCTGAGGCCGTGCTCGACGCGGATCTGCGCGTGCGCGGCGTGCGCGGACTATGGGTCGCGGATGCCTCCGTCATGCCCACCATTCCCCAGGGCAACACCAATGCCACCTCGATCATGATCGGGGACAAGGCGGCCGATCATATCCTTCGGGGCCTCGACTGACCGGCAGGGCAGTAACCGTTCCCCGGTTTTTCCACTTGGTGGCCGTTCAGAAATTGCCATTCCGTCAACAAAGCCGCATGGTAGGGGCGAATTGGGGGAATGGCATGGCTGGCGCCTCTGCGCGCCGGCGGGATCGTAAAACGACTGGTTCGGGGCAAGTAGATGGTGGCGAATTCGGCGGGCGGGAATGCTGCGCAACCGGAAGGGGACGAAAGCTCTTTCGGAGTTTACCGCAGAGGCTCGGCCACGCCCGAAATCTCTTTCACCATCTCGCTGGTGCTGGCCGCACGCCGCTGGCGCTCGCTGCTGGACGAGAAGCTGCGCCCGATCAATCAGAGCGCCGCGCGCATGGAAGCCATGGCCGCGATCATGAACTCGCCGCCGCTCAGCCCGCAGGTCGATATCGCCAAAAGGCTGCGGATCGAAGGCCCGACGCTCACTCGCATGCTCGATTCGCTGGAAAAGGACGGGCTTGTCGAGCGCCTGCCCGACCCGAACGACCGTCGCACGAAATTGCTGCGCCTTACGCCCGAGGGCGAGGCTGTGCTCAAGGACGTCTTCGCCATTGCCGATGAATGGCGGTTCCGCCTGCTCGACGGATTCACTGAAGAGCAGAAGGAGCAGGCAACCAGCTTCTGCGGCGAACTCGTTACCCGGCTCGACCGGGGCCTTGCCGATCCGGACTAGACCGTCCGGCGCCGCTCGATTGCGCGCCACCCGCTTTTGATTTAGCCGCCTTTCGATAATTCGGGAGACGGTATGAGAACGGGTAAGGGCAATTCCGGCCAGCAGGTCCACTCCAACGGCACGGTGGCCGATGCCATTGCAGCCATGCTGAAGCGCGAGGGGGTGGAGATCGTCTTCGGCTATCCCCGCAACCAGATCCTCGAAGCCGCTGCCCGGATCGACATCCGCACCATCATCGTCCGCCAGGAACGTACCGGCCTGCACATGGCCGACGCCATGAGCCGCATGACCAAGGGCGAGAAGATGGGCGTCTTCGTGATGCAGCAGGGCCCCGGCGCGGAGAACGCCTTTGGCGGCGTGGCACAGGCCTATGCCGATTGCGTGCCGGTGCTGGTGATGCCGCAGGGCTATGCGCTGAACCAGGCCTATGTGCCGTATAATTTCAACTCGGTCCGCTCCATGGCCAGCGTCGCCAAGCATGCCGAACCGCTGACCAATGGCCGCGACGTGGTGGCAGTGATGCGCCGCGCCTTCGCCATGCTGCGCAACGGCCGCCCGCAGCCGGTGGTGATCGAACTGCCCTATGACATTCTCGACCAGCAATTCGACGCACCGATGGATTATGCCCCCGGCAAGGTCGCGCTGAGCCAGCCTGCCCATCCCGATATCGAAGCCGCCGCCGATGCGCTGATCGCAGCGGAAAATCCGGCGATCTATGCCGGGCAGGGCATCCACTGGTCCGAAGCCTATGACGAGTTGAAGGAACTCGCCGAACACCTCGCCATTCCGGTGATGACCAGCCTGCCGGGCAAGAGCGCCTTTGACGAGACGCACCCCCTCGCCCTCGGTTCGGGCGGCAACGGGATCAATGGCTGCGTGCGCAAATGGCTGGACGAATGCGACCTGCTGTTCGGCATTGGCTGTTCCTTCACCGCCACTTCCTTCGGCCTCGCCATTCCGGCGGGCAAGCGCGTGATCCACGCCACGCTCGACCCGCTCGATATCGACAAGTCCGTGCCCAGCGAACTGGCGCTGATCGGCGATGCGAAGCTGACCCTGCGCGCGCTGATCGAAGCGGTGAAGGCCCGCTCCCCCCATCGCCGCGATGCCGCGCCCGTGGCAGCGAAGATCAAGGCGGTGGAGGCCGAATGGCTGGCCAAATGGATGCCCAAATGCACGCAGGAGACCTCGCCCCTCTCCCCCTATCGCGTGTTGTGGGATCTGCAGCAGACAGTCGATGTCGACAACACCATCATCACCCATGACGCGGGCAGCCCGCGCGACCAGCTCGTGCCTTTCTGGAAGAGCACCACGCCGCATTCCTATATCGGCTGGGGCAAATCCACCCAGCTCGGCTATGGCCTCGGCCTGGTGATGGGCGCCAAGCTCGCCTGCCCGGACAAGCTCTGCATCAATGTCTGGGGCGATGCCGCCATCGGCTTTACCGGCACCGATCTGGAAACCGCCGCGCGCGACCGGATTCCGATCCTGTCCATCCTGCTCAACAACGAGGCAATGGCGATCGAACTGCCGATCATGCCCGAAGCGACCGAGAAATACCGCGCGACGGATATTTCGGGCGATTACGCCGCCTTCGCCCGCTCGCTCGGTTGCCATGGCGAACGGGTGACGCAGGCGAGCGAGATCGTTCCCGCGCTGAAGCGGGCACTGGCCGCCATCGATGCCGGCCAGCCCGCACTGGTGGAATTCATCACCGAAAAGGAGACGGTGATTTCGAGGGGGTAATCGTCATTGCGAGCGTAGCGAAGCAATCCAGGGACGGATGCAACCGCCCTGGATTGCTTCGGGGCTTTGCCCCTCGCAATGACGAAATCTGCTTCCTCAGAACCCGTAACGCAGCCCACCCCACAGGGTCAGCGGCGCGCCATAGTCAATCGAGCCTGCCTGATTGCGAGTGACGACCTTCTCGTCGAGCAAATTCTCGGCCCGCAGGACGAGGCTGAGCTTCTCGATCACCGGCACCTGCGCGAACAGGTCCACCGTGGTCGCGGCGGATAGCACGTCGGTCTCGTCATCGCCTTCGAACTGGTCGGCCACGTGGCGTACCGTCGCGGCGATGCGCCAGTTCTTCTTCGGCTCCCAGCTTACGGTGGCGCTGGCTGCGAAATCGGGCGTCTGCGCCGGGCGATTGCCGTCAAGCGCAGCGGATACGCCGCTGCCCTCGACCTTGGCATCGGTATAGGCCAGCGTGCCCTGGAACTTCACCGGGCCGCTGCCCAGGCTGGCCGCCAGTTCGACGCCGGTGGACTTCACCGCATCGACATTCTGCCGCTGCCGGTCCGTGCCGCTGAGCGTGACGTTGGCAATCGCATTCTCCACCCGATTAGTGAAGATGGTCAGTGCCAGATCGACACCCTTGGCCGCCGTCACGTCCAGCCCCGCCTCATAGCCTTCAAGCCGCTCGTTCTTGAGATTGGCATTGGCATAGGTGGTGACGGGGAAGACCACGAAGGGCCGGTAAAGCTCGTTGAGCGTGGGCAGGCGCAAGCCGGTATAGGCTGCGGCACGCGCCCGCACTCCGCGGGTCAAATCCGCAGTGGCGCCCACGCGCCAGGAGAAATCCCAGCCCGAACGGTCGGTATAGGTCGAATCCTCGATCACGCCGCCCGCTGCATTGAGATTGCGGTGATAGCCATCGCGAATGCTCCAGCGATCGGCGCGCACGCCGCCGGTCAGCAGCACGGGGCCGAGTGTGTAATCGTCTTCCAGGAACAGGCCGAGGTCCGAATTGGTGCCACCCGCATAACGGCTGCCATTGCCCGCCCCGCTGGCGAGGTAGCGATATTCGGTGAGATCGCCGTCGGACTGGCGGAAGTCGGCGCCGATCCGCAGAGTGTGACCGCCGCCCACGGGCGGGCGTACCTCAACCTTGCCGCCAAAGCCGCTGGCGGGCGTGTCGGCCTGATCCAGCGTTTTCTTGTAGGTGCTGGAGGAAATCACGATGTTCGAGAAATTGCGCCACTGGCCATAGCCGAGCACGTCGAACTGCCAGTCGCCCCGGCCGACGAGGCGAACCGAAAGGTCCTGCCCCTTGGTGGCATTATCCGCCCCGGCGAAGCGCAGGGTGCGGTTATCCTCGAAGGCAAGGCCGCGTACCTGCAGGCTGACGTCCGTGCCAAGCTGCTGCACCACCCGCGCATTGGCGGACCAGCTTTCATAAGCCGCGGGAACGGAAGCGGCCACGCGCTGATCCTTGGGCGTGGTCCAGAAACCGTCGCCCTGATCCCACCTTCCGCTGACCACGGCAAAGCCGCTGTCCCATTGCGGCGCCAGGCTGCCTTCCAGCTGGGTCTCGCCGCGATCGTTCACCAGCGCCTCGCCCCTGAACAGGCCGAGATCGCGTGCGTCGATGCCTTCAAGTTCCACCGTACCCGCCAGCGCGCCGGCACCGAAGGGGCCGGAACCGCCACCGCGCGTCACGCGGATCATTTCCAGCTGGTTGGGCGACAGGGCCGAAAGCGGCACATGGCCGAAGAACGGATCGATCATCGGCACGCCATCGAGCAGCACCAGCGCACGGCTGCTGGCGTTGCCGCCCAGCGCGCGCAGGGTCACGCCCTGCGCCGTGGGGTTGGACGAGCGGCTGTCCGAACGGCGGAACTGCTGGAAGCCTGCCACATTGGAAAGCGCGTCTTCGATCCGGCCCGAAGCCGTGGACTGCAACTGTTCCTGATCCACCGTCACTGTCGAATAGGCGATAGTGGACGGCGTCGCGTCCAGCCCGTGCCCCGTCACGACGATGGGCGGATTCTCGAATTCGTCGCCCGCATCGTCCTGCGCGAAAGCGGGAGTGGAAAGGGTGGTACCAAGAGTGGCCAGCGCAACACCGGCGAGCAGGCAGATCCTCATGTTCATCTTCTCGTTTTTCGTTTCGGACAAAGTCAATTCTGGCGCTCCCTTTAGCGTCTCAATCTTGCCGCGTCACCCCACCTCTGGCAGGGGTAGCAAAACAAGGGAGAATGCGATGCGTAAGGCTTTCATCATGCAGGCGGCAGCTGCTTTCATGCTGACGGCTTCTCACAATACGCTCGCCGCAGAGGAGACAGCACAGCACATGAAGGCCCCCGCACCGGTCGTGGCGCAAGACCACGAAGCCCTGCTTGCCAGCAGCGATCCCAAGCTCGCCGCCAACAAGCGGCTGGTTTACGACATGTACCGCATCGTGCTGCAGGCCGGCCTTGCCGACCGTGCGCATGAATTCATCGCCGACGATTATATCCAGCACAATCCCAATGCCGGGCAGGGCCTGGCCGGGCTGGTCGATTATGTGAAGGTCACGCGGCCGGTGCGCGAGATCAAGGACAAGCTCGATCTGCCACTGGTGCACCTGATGGCCGAAGGCGATTATGTCACCACCACTTTCGTCCGCCCGGAAAAGGACGCCAATGGCGAAACCTATTATTCCAGCTGGTTCGATCTCTACCGGATCGAGAACGGCAAGATCGCCGAGCATTGGGACCCGATGCTGAAGAGCGACCCCAAGATCGACCCCAACGACAAGAAGCTCTGAAAAGGCGAAGGCCCCGGCGCCGGGTCCATACAGGACCTGGCACCGGGGCCTTGAACCGGATCAGACCGGAAGCGCTCAGTCCGCCTTGGCGGGCGCCTTCTTTGCGGCCTTGGCGGCAGGCTTGGCTGCCGAAGCCGCTTCATCCTTCGCCGCTTCAAGCTTGGCCGGCGGATTGAGTTCCAGCCACTTGGCGATGTTCTTGGCCCCGCCCGTATAGGCGAAGTGCTGCACCATCTCGTTCACCAGCAGGCTGTCGACCTTGTGCAGGAACTTGCGGAAGTGGTTGTGCACCTGAGTGGCGGTGTTGTTGAAGCTGCCCAGGAACGTGCCGTTCTGGATCTGCAGGCACTTCTGCTTCTTCAGCTCATTCGCAAACGCATTGTAGTCATGCTGCTTGCCTGCGGCCTTGCGCGCGTCGAACGTAATCACGAAAATCGGCATGATCTCTCCTGTCCCCCTAAAACGGATAAGGGGGCGACGCGCCGCATCCGGCGGGCGCCGCCCTTCCCTGTCCGTTTTCAGAGCGTTGCGGGCGCCGCGTCAAGCAGGATGGTCTTGGTTTCCACATAGGGCCACAGGCCTTCCTCGCCGCCTTCGCGCCCGATGCCGGACTGCTTGAAGCCGCCGAAGGGCGCGCCGAACTCCATGCGCATGCCGTTCTGGCCCATCACGCCGGTGCGAATGCGGCGCGAAATATCGTAGGCCGCCTGCGGATCGGTGGTGAAGACGGAACCGTTGAGGCCGTAATTGCTCTCATTGGCGATGCGGATCGCGTCTTCCTCGTCCTCGGCCGGGATCAGGCACAGGACCGGGCCGAAGATTTCCTCCTGCGCGATGCGGCTCTTGTTATCGACATTGGCGAACAGGGTCGGCTCGATGAAATAGCCCTTGTTCATATGGGCCGGGCGGCCACCGCCGGTCACGAGGTCGGCGCTCTTCTTGCCTTCCTCGATATACATTTCGACGCGTTCGAGCTGGCGCTTCATCGCGAGCGGGCCCAACTGCGTTTCCGGGTCTTCGCTATTGCCGATCTTCACGCTCTGCATGACCTTGGCAATGGCCTCGGCCAGTTCGTCATGCCGGTCCTTGGTCACGATGGCGCGGCTCAGCATGGCACAGACCTGGCCGCTCATCACGGTGATGGTGTTGCCAAGGATCGCCGCCGCCGCATCGATGGGGAAATCGTCGCGCACGATGGCCGCAGACTTGCCGCCCAGTTCGAGCGAGCAGCGTGCGATGCGGCCGCCGCAGACTTCCGCGATGCGCTTGCCCGCGGCAGTGGAGCCGGTGAAGCTGACCTTGTCGATACCGGGATTGTGCACCAGATGATCCGCTGCCTCACGCTCGGACGGCACGAGGTTGACCACGCCTGCCGGAAGACCGGCAGCTTCCGCCGCCTCGGCAATGATATAGGCTTCCAGCGGGGTTTCCGGCGAAGGCTTCATCACGATGGTGCAGCCCGCGATCAGCGAATAGAACACCTTGTTGGCCATGATGCCGAAGGGCGCGTTCCAGGGCGCGATCCCGGCCACGACACCGACCGGCTCGCGCGAGAGGATCACGGTGTCCACCACCTGGCCCTTGGCCTTGCTGACCCATTCGAAGCTTTCGCCCAGCGCCGCGATGCCGCGCAGCCCGCCCAGCGCGCCGCCATGCATGATGGGCGCGAAGCTGGCGAGGCCGCCGACCTGCGCCGTCCATGCGGCGGCGAGTTCAGGCACGCGCGGCTCGATCAGGTCGAGCATGCGATTGAGCATCGCACCGCGTTCGGCCGGCGAGGTGTTGGGCCAGGGGCCCTTGTCGAAGGCATCGCGCGCGGCGGCGACGGCACGGTCCATATCCTCGTTACCGGCTTCGGCAACGCGGGCGACCACTTCTTCGCTATTCGGATTGACGATCTCGATCATCCGGCCGGAGGTCGCGGCGACCCACTCCCCGCCGATGAAGAGCTTGTCGGGATGGCGGACGTTAACACCTTGAGGGGTCATTTCTTCTCTCCAGTCACGGGATTCGTTGAAACGGATAATACTAGAAATTGGACAGGATCGTGAGACTGCGGGAATCGAGCGGCTTGCCCGCTGCGTGCAGCTTCAACTCGCGGTCCCTGAGCTTGCCCTGTTCGTCGATCAGGAAGGCATGGATTGCCTTTGCCTGATCGGGCGAAAGCACATCGTCCCAGCGCGGCATGCCATTGGGCTGCAGCAATCCCTGCAGCACGATCTGATCGAACACGTCATGCGTGCCCGGCGCCATGCGGCGCAGGTCCGGCAGCGGGGCGCGCGGCTGGTTCGAATGGCAGATCGAGCAATTCTCGGTGAACAGGGCGGAGCCGAGCGCGATCATCTCCGGCGTCGCTCCCGGCAATTGCGCGGGCGGTGCACCCGCAGGCTCCAGCGGCGCGAGGTCGGCCGGGATCGGCACCTTGCCGCCACCCAGCTTGAACACCAGCAGGCGATTGGCATTGCCCTTGGTATAGGCCGCGGAATAGCCGGGCACGAAGCCCCAGCCGCCGCCGCCCCAGCCGGTCTGCACGGCAATATATTGTACGCCGTCCACCCGGTAAGTCATCGGAGCGGCAAGGATCGAACTGCCGGTGTCGATGGAGGCAAGCAGTTTGCCATTATCGGCATCGCGCACCACCAGCTTGCCCGACAGCGTGCCATAGACGACCAGGCCTGACTGAGTGGCGAGCACGCCCGAACGGTCCTGCCAGCCCTCGCGGTCGGCCTTCCATTTCGTCTTGCCGGTCAGCGGATCGATGGCGCGGATTTCCGAACTGTAGGGCTTGTCCTTCACCCACTGCCATTGCGGCAGCTTCTCCACTGCCTGCCGGATCGGCGGCGGCAGGGTCGGCAATGCAGCCTGCAGATCGGGCGTGAAGATCAGCGCGGCGGAGGCGTTGAGGTTCTGCTTCTTGCGCGCCGGGTTTTCCTGCCCCGGCGGGATGAACATCAAATTCCCCATATCCACCACCGAGGCGAAATAGAGGTTCCGCGTCGGATCGAAGGCCGCCGGGTGCCAGTTACGCGCACCGGTGGAGGCCGGGAACACCACCTTGGGCCCGGTGCTGTAATCGCTGAATTCGGGCGTCAGATGCGGCTTGCCGGTCTTGAGATCGACCTTGTCCGCCCAACTGGTCCGCACGATGGCATTGGCGGCCAGCACTTTGCCGCTCTCGCGGTCAACCGCATAGAAAAAGCCGTTCTTCGGCGCATGCAGCACGACGGGGCGCTTTTCGCCGCCCACATCCATTTCGGCGAGCATCATGGGCTGCGTGGCAGTCAGGTCCCAGCTGTCCTGCGGCGTTTCCTGATAATGCCACTTCATCTCGCCGGTCTTGCGATCCAGCGCGACAAGTGAATCGAGATAGAGATTGTCCCCGCCGCTGGGCGACCGGGTCTTGAGCGGATAGGGCCCGCCATTGCCCACGCCGATGATCACCTGATCATAGGCCGGGTCATAGGTGATGGCGTCCCACACCGTACCACCGCCGCCGATATCCCAGCGGCTCTTGGCGTCCCAGGTCTTGAGCGCCGCTTCCAGCGCCTTGCTTTCCTGCGGGCCGTCCGCCGGATCGTGCGGGATGGTGTAGAAGCGCCAGGCTTCCTTGCCGGTCTTCACATCATAGGCAGTGACATAGCCGCGCGTATCGTATTCCGCGCCGGCATTGCCGATCACCACCACATCGCCCGCCACTTCGGGCGCGCCGGTGATCGTATAACCGCGCGAACGATCGGCAATCGTATCCTTGCGCCAGACGACCTTGCCGCTCTTCGCATCCAGCGCGAACAAATGCCCGTCGAGCGAGCCGACGAAGACCTTGCCATCCGCCACGGCCACGCCGCGATTGGCCTGATCGCAGCAGGCATAGCGGTTGGCCTGCATGTCCACGCCCGGATCGAAGGTCCACAGTTCCTCGCCCGTCGCCGCGTTCAGCGCATAGACCCGGCCGAGATTGCCCGAGGTGTACATCACCCCGTCGATCACCACCGGGGTCGCTTCCTGCACCCGCGCCGTGCCGAGATCGTACTCCCAGGCAAGGCCGAGCTGGCCCGCATTCTCCTTGGTGATGTCACCCAGGCGAGAGAAATGGCTTTCCGCCCAGTCGCCACCGGGATTGTCCCAGTCGTCGCCCGCGCCATACACCGAAGTGTCGATGTCCGAGGGATCGAAACCGCCCGAACAGGCGGCAAGCAGAGCCAGCGTACCGGCAGCGAGCAGAGCTTTGAGTTTCATCAGGCGGGCCAGAGGTGCTGGTATTGTTCAAGAACGGAACGCAGGGTACGCGGCGGCCTGCCGGTGATGCGTTCGACGTCGTCCGAAACGACGTTCATGAAGCCTTCGCGGATCGACTGGCCGAACGTGACCATGCCTTCGCTGGCCCAGGGAATCGGGCCATCGGGCACGATGTCCGAAGCCTTGCGCGCCACGCCAAGCGAATCGAAATAGCGATACATGCCCTCGTCATCGACCGGCTCGATCTCGATCGCCTTGCCCGCCATTTCCGAGACGAGCGCCATGGCATCGGGCAGGGCCCACAGCTCCGGCCCGGTCACGTCATAAGCCTTGTTGGCATGGCCTTCCTGCGTCAGCACGCCCACAGCAATCGCCACGCAATCGTCGCGGCTGACGATGGGGACGAGGCCATTACCGGCATTCTCGGGCTTGTGGCCGGCCTGCAGGGCGGGAATGGCCATGGCAGTGGCGACGGCCTCGGCATAGAGGCTGTCGCGCAGATGGGTCCAGGCGAGGCCGGACTTCTCGATCATCTGCTCGGTCGCGAGATGGTCGAACTGCTCGACAGAAGGGTTGTTCGGCTGGCCGCAGCCGAGGATCGAGGTGTAGACGACATGCTTCACGCCCTCGGCTTTCGCCGCTTCCACCGCATTGGTGTGCTGCTCTACCCGTGTGCCGACCCGCGTGGTCGAGATCAGCAGCATCCGCTCGCCGCCCTGCATCGCTGCACGGAGCGTGGAAGGATCGTCGAAATCCGCGCTGCGGACATGGGCGCCCAGTTCGGCGAATTCGGCAAGCTTGTCTGTCGTGCGGGACAGCAGAATCAGGTCTTCCGCCGGAACCTTCTCAAGCAGCAGCCGTGCCGCGGCATTGCCGAACTGGCCGGACGCGCCGGTAACGATAATCTTGCCCATGGAACCTCTCGCATTGCCGGATATGTGCATACGCCCGATGACGTCGCTCCGCTTGAAGGTGATAATAACGAGTGTTACGGTTGAGGCAACATTTGGGAGAAGGAGAGAACATGAAACTCGCAACCGAAGATCGCCTGGCACTGATGGACCTGATCGCGGACTATAGCTGGGCGCTCGATACCGGTGACGAAGACGGGCTGGTGGCCTGTTTCACCGAAGATTGCCTGATGAGCGAGGAAGTGTTCGACGAGCCGGATATCTGGAACGGCCATGACGGGATTCGCGGGCTGATGCGCCATTATGCCAATGCCCCCGGCTTCCCCGGCCGCCAGCATCACGTCACCCAGATCAAATATTTCCCGCAGGAAGACGGCAGCGTGAAGATCAAGAGCTTCGCCTTCGTCACCGAATGCGAGGGCGAGCCGCCGATGGTGCTGCGCTTCACCGGCTGGTACGACGATCACGCCGTGAAATGCGCCGACGGCCAGTGGCGCTTCCAGCGCCGCATCGTGCGCCTGTGGGACGGCGAAGTGCTGCAGCGCTTCCCCGGCAAGGGCCAGTGGGTGCCCCGCAAGCGCCCGGATTCACTGATCATCAAGAAGTAAGAGGTCAGGGGATCTGCCCTGTCTCCCCGGACCTATATCTCGTCATCCCGGACTTGATCCGGGATCCCGCTAATTCCTTCGAAAGAAGCTGGACCCCGGCACAAGGCCGGGGTGACAATTGGGTGTGCTACCTTGACATTATGAACCATTTGGGTTACATGCACCAACGCCAGCTAACCACTGGCACCAGCGACGGGGTGCAGGGGCGGTAGCGCTTCGTTTCCTCTCCCGCGCCGGGCCGGCGCTTCCTGAGAGCCGGGCATCAGGGCAAGGTGGATGTCAACGCCGGGCCCGCCCGCTGGATCAGCGCCCGTGATACGATGCGTGGCCGGATAGATGTTTCGCCCCAGAGGAACCTCTGTCCGACAGGGAAAGGCTCAGCTGCGAGCCCTAGGTCTTTCCCGCTGCGCCTCGCAGGGCCGAGCAGACAAGTTTGCCGCGATACTTCGCCTGCCATTCGCAAGACCAACAACGCGCAAAGCCTCGCTCGCCAGAGCGGGCGCCAGAAAGACCGGCCCGGCCCCGTCCGCTCGGTTTCTCTCCCCCGGCGTAAACCCGCATTCGCCAGCGGAGGTTCTGCTGTGTCTGGAATATTCGTCATCCCGGACTTGTTCCGGGACCGCTGGCCACGAAGCACCAGATCACTGCGATCCCGGGTCAAGTCCGGGATGACGATTGGGGCGGGACGGCGAAGACGCCTTACCCTTTCGGCACCAGCACCCAGCCGAACACCATGCCAGCATCCGGCCGTGCGGAAGCCGCATTCGCCATCGCAGGCAGCCCCCCGCGCGGGTCCGCCGCATAGGCCGCCAGCGCTTCGGTCCAGCCGTGCCCGGCGGCTTTCGCCACACGGCCCAGCGCGTTCCAGCCCGGGCGGCATTCCCCACCCGAACATTGGCGGCCGCGTCCATCCAGACGGGCAGCGAGCGCATAGCCTGCCTCGGCCGCGACATCGGCGATCAGCAGCAAATCCGCATGACGGCTGACCCCGGCTATCAGCGCGGGCTTTGTCGCCAGCACCTCACGCGTGAAGCGCACCCGGTCTCCCTCGATCGCACGCGGGTTGAGGCCCTGCGCCTTGCCTGCCTCGGCAAAGCGGCGTCCGGCCTCCAGCGCGGGATCGTGCAGCAGCACGCGCTCTTCCCCATGGCGCCAGCGCCAGGCGGCAAGGCCCGAAAGGGTCGGCACGGCCAGCGCGCCCCCCAGAACGGTTCGGCGGCTCGCCCGGATCACTGGCCGCCTCCTGCCGGGCCCTTACCGCTGGCAAGATAGTCCGCAATCTGGCCAAGCTGCTCGTCGCTCACTTCGCCTCGCGGAATGGCGGGCATGTTGCCGATGCCATGGCGAGCGGCCATGATTACGTAGTTCTTGTCCAGATCCTTGCGCGCTTCCAGATCGGGCACGTCCATCCGGCGGGCGAGCAGGCCAGAACCCATGCCGTTGGCGCCGTGGCACATGATGCATTTCTCGACATAGGCCTTCTCCCCGCCCTGTGCGTTGGGGCGCATGGCGAGAGTTACCGGATCGGGCGCGGGCGCCGGGCCGCCGCGCGGGGGCGGAGGCGCTGCCTCTTCCGCTCCGCTGGAACAGGCAGCAAAAGTGCCGAGCAGCAGCGCGGCGGCGGCAAAGGTCAGCGGTTTCGTCATCCCGGTCCTCATTGTCCGCGCTCCTCTTTCAGGCGTTTGGGCCAGATGCCGCTCTTGCCCGGGGCAAGGATGCCATTGGGATCGAGCGCATCCTTCACTGTCTCGTTCAGGCGGTTCAGCGCGCCATTGTTCCAGCTATAGGTCTTGGCCACGAGATCCATGTAATCGAGATGGGTGCGATATTCGCCATAGCCCTGCGCTTCCGCATCCTTCACCAGCGTGCGGAAGAAGGGATCGATCTTCGACATCATCTCCGGATTATCCTTGTCGAAGATCATGGCGTTGACGTTGATCAGGTGCCGTTCGCCAAAGGCGAAGCTGCCCTGATAATCCATGCCCCACTCCTGATAGCGGGCATAGGTGCGGTTGAACTGTTCCAGCGCCTTGGTGCCGTCCTGCGGCAGGATGGGCGAGAAGCCGATATGCCCGCCGCGCCCGCCATACCAGTTCACGTTCTGCATCGGGAAAGTCATCGGCGTGCCGGTCCAGCCGGAATATTCCTTGGGCTGGCCCTTCACCCAGGCAGTCGGCTTGATGAGCATCGGCTTGATGTCATTCATCGCCTTTTCGAGGATCTTGTAAGCCGCCTTGTTGACCTCCTCGCGCCCGTAGAGGCGCAGCGACACGCCCCACCAGCCGATGTTGAACTTCTTGCGGATGGCAGTGATGACATCCTCGCCCAGCGCACCGGGCTTGTCGGTCCATTCATCGCGGCGGGTGAGAACGGCTGCGGCGCGCAGCCAGTTGCCGATGGAGGGGCTCTGCGTCAGCACGCGTTCGCGCCGCAGCGGGCCGATCACGTCGACCATCGCCTTGAGGTCTTCCGCCCTGTCGAACTCGACATCCATGCCCATGAGGCTTTCCGGCTCGGGCATCAGCCACATGCCCATCTTGGTGACGATGCCGAAATTGGACTGGACGAACATCTGGTCCCATCCCGGCCCGAAGCCGAAGGGATAGGCCTGCCAGGTATTGGCACCCGCGAAGGCGCCCATGCCGGTGCGCACCAGATCGCCATTGGGCAGGACAACTTCCATCCCGCAGATGCTCTTGGTGTTCTCGCCATAGGGCGTGTAGCCCACGCCCCGGTCGAGCGCATTGCCCATGACCGAGCCCCAGCTGTTCCCCGGCGTGGAGAGCCAGAAGGGCAGGTCATGCGCCTTGATGTAATCGTAGAGATCGTAAAAGCTGACGCCCGGCTCGACCACCACAGTGCCGAACTGTTCGTCGAACTCGATCTTCTTCATGCCCGACAGGTCCAGCACCACGCTGCCCGCGAGCAGCGGCGCCGTACCGCCATAGCCGAGATTCTTGCCCCGGCTGATCGGCCAGAGCGGCAGCAGATACTGGTTGGCGATCTTCACCACCGCCTGCACTTCTTCCACGCTGGTGGGCGCGACGGCCCCGGCGGGATGGTGCGCGTCATCGTTGACGGCGAATTTGTCGAGATAGCTCGTCCGGTCGAGATCTTCGAAGAAGACTTTCGACGTGCCCAGCACGCTTTCGAAGGCGCGGCGCGCCTGATCGAGTTTCTGGGCGGTGAAGCCGGGAGGAAGGGGCGTGTCTGCCATGATTATGTGCCTTTATGTCCCTTTGAATGCCTGTTCGGTGCTGCTCAGCCTGCGGCCCATTGAGTGCGCGCGGGCGGGCGGGCGCCCGCATCGAGCCGGATCACTTCGCCATTGATCAGCGGCGTGCGAATGAGGAATTCCGCCACCTGGCCATATTCCTCCGCGCGGCCGGCGCGCTTGGGGAATTCATTGTCGGCCAGCAATTCGGCAACGAAAGCGGCCGGCAGCATCGCGACCATCGGCGTAGCCATGAATCCCGGCGCAACGCCGTTCACCCGGATCGCATGGTGCGAAAGATCGCGCGCCCACACCAGCGTCAGCGCTGCCAGCGCGGACTTCGACGCAGTATAGGCGCCCATCCCTTCCTGCCCTTCGAAGCTGGCGATCGAGCAGGTGTTGACGATCACCCCGCGTTCGCCATCCGGGCCGGAGGGCTCATTTGCCATCATCCGGTGCGCCACATGGGCGACAAGCTGGGTCGCGCCCAGCAAGTTGATACCGATCAGCGTGCGGAAAGCCGCCATATCGCCCGGCCCTTCCGGCGTGGCGACCGGGCCGAGCTCGCCGATCCCGGCATTGTTGAGCAGGATGTCGATCCGGCCATGGCGCGCGATCACCTGATCGACAGCAGCCTTGACCGAGCCTTCGTCGCTCACGTCGCAGCGGATGAATTCCGCGCCCTGCGGCGCTTCGCCTGAGACGTCGAGCGAGATTACCGTGGCGCCCGCCGCGAGGAGGCATTTCACGCCCCCTTCGCCGAGCCCCGAATTGCCGCCGCTGACGATGGCGATCTTGCCTACCGGATCCATACCCTCTCCCCTGCCGCTTCCCGCTTCGATAGGATGAAGCATCGCGGCATGACTTTAACGGACGTTACTTTTGTTCTAGCGTCGTGCCGAGTCAAGCGCGGGACGATAAACCCGCCACGAAGAAGGGGGAAGAAATGGCCAGCCGCGACGAGCTTTATTCCGCGCTCGATATGTATCTCGCAGGGCTGAACGCCCGCGATTCCGCGAAAGTGCGCTGGGCCGACGCCCCTTTCATCACAGAAAATAACGTGCGCCTGGAGCCGGGCGACGGGCTGTGGAACACCATCACGGGGCAGGGCCCGTACGATCTGCGCTTCGCCGATGTGAAGACCGGACAGGTCGCCCTGTTCACTTGCGTGGAGGAAACCAACGCCGTCTCGCCAGCCGCCATCCGGCTCGGCGTGCAGGATGGGAAGATCGCGGAAGTGGAAACCGTCGTCGCCCGCAATGCGGATGAAGGCTTCCCCTTCCTCGGCCAGAAATTCGAACGCAAGCCGGCGATGGAGGCCTTCGTCCCCGCCGGCGAAACCTCTTCCCGCGAGGAATTGCTGGAAATCGCCAATGGCTATTTCGAGACCATCGAGCGCAATGACGGCACGATCCGCACGCGCTTCTTCCCCACCTGCAACCGGGTGGAAAACGGCGTGCAGACCACCAACAACCAGGAATTCCCGCTGCCTATCGCGCGGCTGGGCTGCGAGGAACAGTTCCGCATGGGCTGGTATCGCTATGACGACCGCCTGCGCGGCCGCCGCTTCCCGCTGGTGGACGAGGAACGCGGCATCGTGCTCGCCTATGGCTTCATCGACCATTGCGGGATCGTGGGCGATTACACGCTGACCGACGGCACGCCCGCCTCCAGCCCCGTGCGCCGCCCGCATTCCTATTATCTGGCGGAAGCCTTCAAGATTCGCGCGGGGGCCATCGAGCAGATCGAGGCCGATTTCCTCACCGTGCCCTATCACATGCCCTCGCCGTGGGATTCGCGCGCGGAGTCGCTTACGTGAACGCCCGCACCGTGCTCGCCCTCGTCCTGATGGCGGGGGTGATGGTGATCGACGGCTACGATCTCAACGCCATGTCGCTGGCCTTGCGCTGGCTGGCACCGGAAATGGGCGTCGCGCCGACCAGCTTCGCCATCGTCCAGTCGGCCGACCTCCTCGGCCTTGGGGCAGGCGCGTTCCTGATCGCGCCACTGGGCGACCGGATCGGGCGCAAGCCGATCATCGTGGGCGGAGTGCTGGCGATTGCGGTCGCCACGGCCGCGACCGCCTTTTCCACCGACATCAGCCATTTCGCCTTCTGGCGCCTGCTCACCGGGCTGGCACTGGGATCGTGCCTTGCCAATGTCTCGGCCCTGTCGAGCGAAGTCGCGCCGGAAGGCAAGCGCTCCACCATCATGGCCGTGGTTTCCGCCGGGATCGCCATCGGCGCGATGGTGGCGGGCTTCACTGCCCCTGAAGTCGTCAGTTGGGGCGGCTGGCAGATGCTGTTCTTCGTGCCGGCCACAATCGCATTGGTGCTGGGCATCGGCCTGGCGATAGTGCTGGAAGGCGGCCGGCCCGCCGGGGCCGAGCAGCGCGCCAAGGTGCCGCTGCTCGAACTCGTCCGCCCGCCGCTGATCTTCCCCATGGCGCTGTTCGCGGCGGCCTATATGGTCAATGCGGTGGCGCTCTACATGCTGGTGCGCTGGATGCCCATCGTGCTGCCGGAGGATGTGTTCGGCGCCGAACTGCCCTCGCGCCTGCAGGGCCTGATGCAGGGCGCGGGCCTGCCGGTCAGCATCCTGCTGGCCTTCCTGATCGACCGGTGGAAGCCCGGCCTGACGCTGGCGCTGGGCTATAGCGTGATTGCTCTGGCCTTCCTCGCCGTCTGGGCATCGCCGATGGAAGTGCCGCTCTGGGCCGCGCTGATCATGATCGGCGGCGGCGGGATCGCGGGCATCCATGGCGCACTCATGGCGCTGAGCCCCAAGCTGTTCCCGTCGAGCGTGCTGTCCACTGCCATCGGCACGGCAGTCGCCGTGTCGCGCGTGGGCGCCATCGCCGCGCCGATCTTCGGGGCTAGGCTGATCGACGCCGGGATTTCTCCCAGCGGCTATTTCCTGGTGCTGGTGGCGCCTGCTGCCCTGTGCGGGGTTCTGGCGCTGATGGTGCCGCGGGTAATGCAGGGCGGCGGACCGAAGGCTACGGCCTGAAGTCCAGCCCGCCTGCCCGCTCGGCGAATTTCCAGCCTTCGCCGGTCAGCACCATCCGGTCGCGATACCAGCCGACGAGCGGCGAGTTCGCGCTCTGGGCGGGCAGGCTGCCATCGTCGGTCAGGTCCCCCTGATAAAGGATGATCGCGCTGAAGGCGGTCGCCTCCGTCTCGCTCACCACGTCCACCACCGTATTGGCGATCACATGGCGCTGGGCGCGCGGCGCGCGGGCAAGGAAGCTGGCCAGGATCGCTTCGCGTCCGACAACCGGATCGCCGCCGCTCGGGCGGCGAAACAGGGCATCTTCGGCATAGAGCTGCGCCACGGCAGGCCAGTCCTGCGCGTCGTTGAGATTCGCGTAGAGATTGATCAGGCGGGTACAATCCGCCTCGATCGCGCGGCGGGTTTCCGCGCTCATTCCATTATCCGGCAAACTGAGCCTCCGCATCCATCATGGCTTGCAACATGCGGCGGCCTTCTACTGCATTCTGATCGCTTTTCACCATGAGTTCGGCTGGGGGCTCACCGTCATAGAGATCGATGATCTTCTCGATCTCCACCGAGGCGAAGATATCCTCGTCGATCACCGGCGCCAGATTGCGCGCCATCTGCTCCACATCCACCGTATCGTCCACTGCCACGGCGAAATGGTAATAGCTGCTGCGCGGCGTTGACGGCGTGATCGCGTGATAGACGCGATTGGTGGAAATATGCTCGCCCGGTGCCTGAGGATGGTCTTCCGGATAACGCACGAGCGTGATCCCGCTGTGGAAGGCGGGCAGATAGCTTTCCATGCCCATCGAACGATCGATCCGGTCCGTGGGATAGACGCCCAGCGCGTGCATCAGCGGCGGGTTGGGCGCATTGCGGATGTGCCGCATGCTGGACACGAAACCCGGCCGCTTCGTCAGTTCCTCGGGCGTGGAGGCATTCTCCAGCGTGCCGATGCTGGTGCCGTGCAGGAAGGCGAGATGCGACAGGTCGAACAGATTGTCGTTCAGCAGCTGATAGCGGCAGGCGACTTCGTGGAAGAACATCTCGTGCCCCGTCAGGCCCTGCCCCGCCAGTCCGATTTCCGCGAGCGAGGGGATCAGCGCCGGATCGGCCTTTTCCGCGTCACCCACCCAGATCCACAGCCACATGCCATGTTCCACCAGCGGATAGGCCGGCACGCGGATCGCCTTGGGCACATGGGTCTGGCTCGGCACATCCACGCATTTCCCGTCCGGCCCGAAGGCGAGGCCGTGATAGCCGCAGACGATCGTGTCGCCCTTGAGGCAGCTCCTGCCCAGCGGGAAGTGCCGATGCGGGCAGCGGCCGTCCAGCGCCACGGCATCCCCATCTTCCTTGCGGAACATCACCACCGGGGTGTTGAGGATAGTGCGGGAAACGAGTTCGCGCCCGACATCCTTGGCGAAGGCCGCGACATACCAGGCATTGCGCGGCGCAAAACTGCCCTTCTTGAACGGATACATCCACAATCTCCCACAGCGTGCCGGTCGACTCGCCGGACCTTTGTTGGATTTAGCTTACACTGTAAGCTTGCATTGCGTCCAGTTCCATCGGATGTCCGGCCAATGGCACCTCCCGGAAAGCTGAATCGCGAGATGATTGTGCGCGAGGCCATCGCGCTGCTGAACGATGGCGGGCTGGAGGCAGTCAGCCTGCGCAAGATCGCGGAACGGCTGGATGCGCGTGCGCCCTCCTTGGCGCGCCATGTGGGCGACAAGGCGCATCTCCTCGCCCTGCTTTCCGCCGCAATCTTCGGACAGGCGCTGGAGAGCATTCCGCCGGGCCTGTCGGGCGATACCTGGCTGGAGGCCTTCGGCCACGCCCTGCGCCGCAAGCAGTCGGAAACGAGGGACGTTGCAGCCCTGCTTTCCACGGTGGAGCCTGACGATACGGTGCAGGACGGCATTGGCGCGCAATTGCGGCGCCTGATGTCAGAAGCCGGGCTGGAAGGTCCGCAGGCTCAGACAAAGCAGGCCGCGATCCAGGCGCTGGTCACCGGCTGGATGGTGTTCGAGAAATCGCCGCGGGCCAGCCAGTTCGCCGCCCATCTGCCGACCGATCACGCATTCGAGGATGCGCTCAAGGCACTGATCGCAGGGTTCGGCACAGCGGCGTGAGGGCCAGGCGCCGGATCAGTCCGGCCGGGTTTCCTCAAGGAAGCGCGAATTGCCGCCTTCATCGCGTGCTTCCAATGTCTCGATCAGACGGTCGAGAATACGTTCCAGCGCGACCACGTCACCGCAATCGAGTTCGCTGAAGAGATATTCGGCCACCTTCTGGCTTTGCGGTCGCATGATCTCGTAAAGGCGGCGGCCTTCCTCGGTCAGCGTCAGCACCTTGCGGCGGCGGTTGGCCGGATCGGTGGCGACGCTGATACGGCCGTTACGCTCCAGCGTCGCGACCGCGCGGCTGACGCTCATCACGTTGACCCCGGTCAGATCCGCCACCTCGTGGCTGGCCGTCGCGCCCAGCGCGCCAATGGTCATCAGCAAGCGGAATTCGTTGAGGCTGATCTTGTAGCGATCCGCCAGATGCGTGGAAAAGGGCGCCATCAGCACGTTAGTGAGCTTCAGCAGCTGATGCAGCATTCGGGCCCTGTCCGGCTGCGAATTGCGCGTTTTCTTTTCTGCCACCCTGGTTGCCATGGCACCCATCCCTCGCGATTGGCAGCCTTGCGGTCAATCGACTCCGCTGCCAAATCCACCATATTCTTCGCTCTGGCCCGCCTTCGCACCGATCGGGCGTTCGGCCTTGGCAGCAATCGTAACACTCGTTAGGATCGGGAAACAAGAATCTTGGGGGAGAAGCAGGGCATGAACGCCTTTCCGCAGACCATACATTTCATCGGTTCCAACAAGCCGCGCCGGATGGAAATTTCCGTGCGCGATCTCGAAGTCGAAGGGCATATCCCCGCCGAAGTCGACGGTGCCTTCTTCCGCGCCGTGCCGGACAATGCGCATGCTCCGATGTTCCCGGACGATATCGCGCTGAATGCCGATGGCATGGTGGCGCGCTTCAACATCCAGAACGGCGCCGTGGATTTCGACATCAAATATGTCGGGACCGATCGCTACAAGGCCGAAAAGGCCGCGCGCCGCGCGCTGTTCGGCCAGTATCGCAACCCCTTTACCGACGATCCCAGCGTCGAAGGCGTTGACCGCACCGTCGCCAACACCACCCCCGTTTGGCACGCTGGCCGCCTGTTCATGACCAAGGAAGATGGGCTGGGTCACGAGATCAATCCCCACACGCTCGAGACCATCGGCAAATGGACCTATAATGGCGCGCTGAAGTCCGAAACCTTCACTGCCCATCCCCGCATCGATCCCGAGACCGGCGAACTGTTCTTCTTCGGTTACGAAGCAGGCGGTCTGTGCACGCCGGATGTGGCCTATTGCATCGCCGACAAGGACGGCAATCTGGTTTCCGAACAGTGGTTCCAGCAGCCCTATCTCTCCACCATCCACGATTTCGTGATCACCGAGAAATACGCGATCTGGCCGATCTTCCCGACCCTGGCCGATCTCGACCGGATGAAGGCCGGCGGCGCGCATTGGGCGCACCGGCAGGATCTGGAAAGCTGGGTGGGCATCATGCCGCGCTATGGCAAGGTGGAGGAAATGAAATGGATCAAGGGGCCGGTCGGCGTCTCCGTGTTCCACGAGGTCAACGCCTATGACGATGGCGATCTGGTCCATATCGACCTGTGCCTGACCAATACCAACGCCTTCTCCTTCATGCGCGAAGCAGGCGGCATCCACATTCCGCAGCAGGAAATCCAGGGTGGGCTGGTTCGCTGGACCATCGACATGTCGAAGGACGAGCCGCAGATCGAGGAGCGTCCGCTGGGCCCTCCGGGCGACCTTCCGCGCCTTGCCGACGCCGATCAGGGCCGCAATTATCGCGTTGCCTGGTATCTCAGCATGAACCCGCAGGGCGGCCCGCCCATGCCGGGCGGCCCCGTGGGCGCGAATTTCAACTGCCTGCTGCGGATCGAGCCCGGCAATGGCCGGATCGAAGCGATGGGCGTGCCGCCGGGCGCGGCCATCAGCGAACCCGCCCATGTCCCCTCTAGCGAGGCTGGCCACGATGGCTGGCTTCTGACCGTGGTGGACATGCCGAACAATCCCGATCCGTCTCAGCAGATTCCCGGAGATTACTCCTCCGAACTGTGGATCGTGGATGCAGGCAATGTCGCTGCCGGTCCGGTGGCCAAGGTGAAGACCGGCATCGCCCTGCGCAGCCAGGTCCATGGCAGCTGGGTCAGCCGCGAGAAGATGAACGCCTCGGTCCTCAAGGGCTAACGCGCAGTGCCCTCCCCATTGCCGCGCAGGGTGGTGGGGAGGTGCTTCTTGCAAGCGACAAACACTCGTCCATACTCCCGCAAAAATGGGGAGAGGAACATGAGTCTGCGCCTTGGATGGGCCGCGCTTGGCGCGGGCCTGCTACTCAATGCCATGCCCGCCACGGCCGAGGACGGCTGGAAAGCCCCGCGTACCGAATGGGGCGATCCGGACCTGCGCGGCAAATGGCCAGTCGACTTCCTGGGCCAGACCCCGCGCCAGCGCCCCGAGCATTTCGGCACGCGGGACACGCTGACCGACGAGGAATACGAAGCAGCACTGAAGAACGCCCAGTTCCAGATCGACCAATATGCCAATGAGGGCGAGGCCGGGAAGCTCGGCATGGGCCATTGGATCGAGCGGGGCAAACCGCTGCGGCAAGCCTCACTGATCACCGAACCGGCCAATGGGCGCCTGCCGCCAATGACGCCGGAAGGCGAACGCCGCGCCTCGCAGATGCGCAGCAGCTGGACCGAGGAAGTGTTTCAGTGGGTGGACGATTTCAACACGTTCGACCGCTGCATCACGCGCGGGATGCCGTCATCCATGCTGCCCGGAAACTACAATAGCGGGATCGAGATCTACCAGTCGCCCGGCTTCGTCGCGATCCGGCTGGAAATGATCCACGAGACGCGGATCGTCCCGCTGGGCGATGCCAAGGCCCCGCCACCGCAGGTGAAGAATTGGCTCGGCTATTCGCGCGGACACTGGGAAGGCGATGCCCTGGTGATCGAAACCACCAATTTCGAGCCGGGCAATTCGCTGGGCAATGTCGGCAATTATCCGCGCCCCGTGCCCAATAGCGAGGCAATGAAGATCGTGGAGAAGCTGACGCCAACCGGGCCGGACTCGATCCATTACGAAGCCTGGATCGAAGACCCGGTAGTGCTGACCGCGCCGTTCAAGCTGGACATGCCGTGGCAGCGCAACAGCGCTTACGAGATTTACGAATATGCCTGCCACGAGGGGAACGTGCAGATCCGCGGCTATATCGCCGGGACGAGCCCGCGCCTGCAGGCGGATCGGGACGCCGCCGTCGCGGCACGGGATGCGAATGGGAAATAGAGGGACGTCTGGGGGTCAACCGATGAAATATATCTACCACTTCTGCCGCCTGCTGTTCGGCGCCTGGTTCCTGTTTTCCGGCCTGTGGCACTTCTTCTGGCCATGGCTCCAGCCCATGGGCAACACGCCTGAGGCCATCGCCTTCACCAAGGCTCTGCTGGCCAGCGGGCTGTTCGACTGGGTCAAGGCGATCGAGGTGGTGACGGGCATCACTCTGCTGCTCAATCGCGCCATGCCGCTGACGATCCTGGCCATCGTCCCGCTCAACATCGTTATCGTCTATTGGAACGTCGCGCTTGATGAAGGCTTGGTGGAATGGACCTTCGCCGCGCTGACGATCGTCTTCAACGCGGTGATCGCCTGGCCGTGGCGCAGCTATTTCTGGCGGCTCTTCACGTGGAAGGGCGCAGCGGATTATTCGCTGGAGCCACGCCTGCCAGCTTAGGCAGGGCCTCACCCGGTCCGGGTAGCGGCTCGAAGCCTCGGACCAGCGCACGAAGGCCTGCCTCGAAACTGCGGTCGAGATCGAGCATGCCTTCGAGAAAGTGCTGCATGGGGCCATTCTCCTCGAAGGTGCTCCACCCCAGCACGAAGGAAATCACCGCTGCCGTCACGCTGAGGGCGCTTGCCTGATCCAGCCCGAAACGGGTGAGCGGCGCGGCAATCGCCTCGGCCCGCGCGGCATCGCCTTCATTCACCGGAGGCGCGAGTGCGAAGAGCTGCGCCGCGTCACGTTCCTGCATCATGCCGCGCCGCAGGGCCGCGCCATATTCGAACAGCCATTCCCGCCAGTCCGCGCAGGGGCCGATCCCGGCGCGGGCCTTGCCGTAGATAGCGCCGGTCATCAGGCCCAGCAATTCGCCCTTGTCCCGGAAGTGCCAGTAAAGCGCCGGAGCCTTCACCTGCAGCCGCGCGGCGAGCCTGCGCATGCTGAGCGCATCGATCCCTTCTTCCCGCAGGAGAGCGAAGGCCGCATCGACCACCATCGTGCGGTCAAGCGAGGGGAATGTACGCTTCGTCATCACAAGACGAATTGACTCCTTAACAGTGTTAAGTCAAGTTTACGGCGAAGAAGGACAGGCGGAGAGGCCAGCCATGAATTACGTGCGCAATGCGTGGTATGTTGCTGCGTGGGCGGAGCAGATCGAGGATGGGAAGCCCTTCGCGATCACCATCCTCGACGAACCGCTGGCAATCTATCGCGGGGAAAGCGGCCGCCTTTCCGCGCTGGAGGACCGCTGCGTCCACCGCCTCGCCCCACTCTCGCTCGGCCGCTGCGAGGGAGACCGGCTGCGCTGCATGTATCATGGGCTGCTGTTTGCCGCCGATGGCAAGGTGGTGGAGATTCCGGGACAGGAACAGATCCCGCCCCAGGCCCGCGTGCGCGCCTTCCCGGTGGCGGAGCGGCATAGCTGGATCTGGGTGTGGATGGGCGATCCCGCCATTGCGGATGAGGGGCTGATCCCGCCCGCCGTCGGCCTGGATCACCCGGACTATATCCTTGGCCATGGCCATCTCGATTACGCTGCCGAAGCGCGACTGATAAACGACAATCTGCTGGATTTCAGCCATCTGACCTTCGTCCATGCGAACAGCTTCGGCGCCGGGCCGGAATTTGCCGCCACTCAGGCCAAGATCACCCCGCTGGACAGGGGCATCCGTTACGAGCGCTGGATCGAAAACTCGCCGGGTTCCTCCTCGCGCCGCAGCGATGTGCCGATGGACAGCTATATGCGTTACGACTTCCTGATCCCGGGCGTGCTGCTGATGACCGGGGGAATCTTCCCGCTCGGTACTGCCAAAGCTTGCGATTTCGGCGCGCCGGACCTCGACGAGGCCAAGGGCGGCGTGACCTTCACCAGCCAGGCGGTGACGCCGATCACAGGCAAGACCTCGCGCTACTTCTTCTCATGGGGGCCGCACCGCAAGCATGGCGACGAGGCCCTGCGCGACATGCTGATGGGCATCGCCGGCCAGGCCTTTGCGGAAGACAAGGTGATGATCGAGGCCCAGCAGCAGGTGATCGACCGCACGCCCGATCCGCGCGTGATGCCCACCGCGCATGACAAGGGCGTCACCATGTTCAACCGATTGGTCGAACGGATGGCCCGCGCGGAAGCCGAGGGCAGTCGCGATGCGGCCTGAGCCCCCACCGAACATCCAGCCATCCCCTCCGGCTCGATCCGCGCTTGCCGCGCGCCCCGCGTGCGATAAGCTATTGGGAAAATCAAAAAGGGGATGACTGAAATGCCGATTCACCGTTTGCTGGCCGGTTCCGCGCTGGCCCCCGCCGCTTTACTCCTGTCCGCCATGGCCACCACGCCCGTCGCAGCACAGGATTGCGACAGGCAGTGCCTGATCGACCTTTCCGACAAATATGTTGCCGCGCTCGCCGCTCACAATCCCAAGGCAGTGCCGCTGGCCGATGGCCTGAAGACCGTCGAAAACCTCAAGCGTATCAAGCCCGGTGAAGGCCTGTGGGCATCGGCTACGGGTGGCGCGACCGATTTCGTGATCCATGTGCCCGACCCGGTTGCGCAGCAGGTCGGGATCATGGCGGTGATGGGCGGAGCGGAAAAGAAGCCCGTGCTGGTCGGCATCCGGCTGAAACTCGCCGGCGGCAAGATCGTGGAGGCCGAGCACATCATCGGCAATGCACTGACCGACGGGCAGCTGGCCAACCTCCAGACGCCGCGCCCGGCCCTGCTGAAGGAAGTGCCCGATGAATATGCGGACTCGCGCGGCCGGATGATCTGGCTGGGCAAGAGCTATTACGACGCGCTGGATAACGGCAATTCGCAGCAATCCGCCATGGCCGACGATTGCGAGCGGCGGGAGAACGGCTTCCAGACCGCACGCAACCCCATGGTGCGCCAGTCCGGCGGCGGCAACGGGCAGACCGATCCAGCCTTCGCCTATCTGGGCGGGCTGGGCTGTGCCGCGCAGATGGACACCAATATGTGGGAATATATCAGCCGCATCGAAAACCGCCGGGTGGAGATCGCCGACACCGTTACCGGGCTGGTCTGGGGCATGAGCCACTTCCACCACGATTTCACCAAGCAGGATTTCGCCCTGATCGGCGTGCCTGGCGTTCCTGTGCGGCACATGGAATTCAAGCCTTTCGATATGCCCGCGATCCACATCTACAAGGTGTGGGGCGGCAAGATCCACGAGATCGAGGCGGTGGGCCTGACCACCACCTATAATTCACCGACCGGCTGGGAGAACTGAGATGCGCCTTGCACCTTTGATGACGCTGGCGGCTGCCAGCATCGCCTTGTCCGCCTGCAATCAGAAGGCCGAGGATCCGGCCATGAAGCTGCTGGCCGACCGTATCGCGATCGAGGACTTGATCGTGAAATATTACGAACAGCTCGGTACCGGCGAGGAAGCCGGGATCGGCGAATATTACACCGAAGATGCGGTGCTGGACGTGAACGGCATCGTGAACAAGGGACACAAGGCCATCGAAGGCCTCTATTCCGGCATGGGCGAGGCCGATCCTTCCAGCCAGGGCACGTTCCACATGCTGCTGAGCAATCCGCAGATCGAAGTGAACGGCGACACCGCCACGGCCGAATTCGTATGGACCGGGATCATGAACCCCAAGATCGACGAACCGCCCCGCTTCCAGGAACAGGGCCGCGAATATGATCTGCTCAAGCGGGTCGACGGCAAATGGCTGATCCAGAAGCGGACCATCATCGCCGATAGCGGGATGCCGGAAATGTTCGCGGCCACTTATCAGCCGCGCAAGGATTACGACGTCACCAAGGACTGAAGGCACAGAAAAGGGGCGGCCCCTTTGGGTGCCGCCCCAGTTCTTCCTGCGAGCGCAAATTCGTGCTTACGCTTCTTTCTTCGTGAGCGCGTTGGCGACGATTTCGGACACGAAGCCGAACACCGCACCGATGATCACCGAGGCGACCACGGGCATGATCGCCTTTTCCGGGGCGTCGCCGCGCAGGATGATCGGGCCGGCGATGGAGGCAAAGCCATAGACACTGGCCGGAATGGTCGCCAGCAGCGGAACCTTGCTGGACAGGCAGATAAGCGCGGCGCCCAGGCCAACTGCCACGGCCGTGCCCACTTCCGCGCCGAGCGCGCTGCCAAGCGGGCCGGATGCCAGCATCACGGCGCCCATGCCGACAATGGCGCCCCAGCTCATGCAGGCGATGGCGGTAGTGGTGCCCTTAATGCCGCCGCCCGAATGGAAGTGGCAACCCCAGGCAATGAAGGAAATCCAGACAAGTCCGGAAAGGATGCTGGTGGCAAGCGGGCCGACATAGAGCCAGGTATCGAGAACGGCGAGCAGGCCGACCGAAAGGGCCAGCGCAACAACTGCAGGCATAGAGATTCCCCCAAAACGTATGTTGTTTCTTTGCATGCGACCCGGTCGTTGCCGTCCGCATGGGAAAGCTATGCCAAGCCGCCACGCCCGTCCATTGCTTTTGTCCGGTTCATCCCCGGGTGGGCCGGGCGTTCAGACGGCGGTCGCTCAGAAAATGCCGTTGGAATGAGGCAGGGTCTCGGGAATTTCCTGCAGCACTTCCCAATGTTCCTTCACCTTGCCGTCTTCCAGCCGGAAATAGTCGATGATCGACATGCCCGGATCGCCGGGGAAGCGCACCGTGTGGATGTGGAAGATCGTATAGTCCCCATCCACGAAGCTGGCCTTGATCGCGAAGCCGATATCCTTGAAGCGGCTGGCGCGGTTCTCGAAGAAGTCGCGCAGCCCTTCCTTGCCCTCGCTCGCGGCGGTGGAATGCTGGATATAGCCGTCCGCCAGGAACTCGTCGATCTTGCTGGCATCGAACTTGAACAGCATCTCGTGATACATGCGAGTGCAGAAATCGAGATTGGCCTGCTCCTGCAGCGTCCGGCTCATCGTGTCTCTCCCCAATTCCGTCCGTTTTCAGACCAGCGCGTAATAGCGCAGCAGATTGCCGTCGCTGCGACGCTCGCCCACGCCGATGAAGACATGCTTGGTAAGCCAGTCATGCTTGCCCACCGGGCATTCGAAAGTGGGGTTGCCGCGCAGGTAGTAATCCTCATGCGGAACCGGTTCGCCGCCATTGAAGGCCCAGTCGCGCAGGCGGGCCATCGTGTCGGGCTTGCGCCCCCACAGGAAGCCCTTGTTGTTGAGCAGGATGATCGTGCCGTCATCCTCTTCCAGCAGATAGCGCGCATCGAACACAGCGACATCGTCGGGCCGGAAATAGGCATAGTCGCCCCCCGAACCGGGAACGGCACGGCCGCGGATGTTCGGCCCTTCGAAAGTGCCGCCCTGCACCAGAACGGCGCTGCGCATGCCGCCATTGGGGTGCGGCGCGATGGAATAGACTTCGGGGAAGGTCAGGCGGACCTCCATCACGAATTCCATGCGCGGATTGTCCAGATCCGAGAAAGGCGGCTGGAACGGGGTGGTATCGGAAAAGCTCATCAGCGCAGCTCCAGCATGCCGCCATCGACGAACAGGTTCGCGGCGGTGATAAACGAGGCATCGTCGGAAGCGAGGAACAGCACGGCCTTGGCCACTTCCTCGCTCTGGCCCATGCGGTGCATCGGCACGTTTTCGATCATCTTTTCCTTGAGCGCGGCAATCGCCTCATCGGTCATGCCGGGATTGCGATAGAGCAGCGGCGTATCGATCGGGCCGGGGCTGACCATGTTGAGGCGGATGCCTTCGGAAACCAGCTCGCCCGCGAACACCTTCATCGCGGCATAGAGCCCGCCCTTGGCGGCGGCATAGACGGCATTGCCCGGCAGGCTGGCATGGGCACCAATGGAGCCGGTGACAACCACCGAACCGCCCTTGCCCATGATCCGCACCGCCTTCTGCAGAGCGAAGACACAGCCCTTGAGATTGATCGAATGGGTGTGATCCCACGCTTCGGACGTAATGTCGCGCAGCGGGGCAAAGCCACCCACGCCCGCATTGATGTAGAGCACGTCGATTCGGCCATCTTCGGCCTCGATCTTCGTCACTACATCCTCGCTGGAAGCGATGTCTGCGATGTCCGCCTGGTAACCCTTGCTGCCGGGGATAGAAGCCACTGCCTCGTCCAGCGTTTGCTGATTACGTCCAGTGATGTGCACCTTTGCACCCTCGGCCGCAAAGGCCTGCGCGGTGGCGAGGCCCATCCCGCTATTGCCGCCCATCACGAGGACGACCTTGTCCTTGAAACGCATCATTCTCTCCTTCAACCTCAACGCCCGCTCATGGTGAGCCTGTCGAACCATGCGCGCCGCACTTCCCCCTCTGGCGCGGGTCCTTTGACAGGCTCAGGACGAACGGGGTAGGTGCGCAAATCCTGTCAGAACGGCGAATTCGGGTTCGGCCCGCCTTCAACCACATCCTGCATCACATCCCAATGTTCCTTCACCTTCCCGTCTTCGACGCGGAAGATGTCGATCACGGCCCAGCCCAGATCGCCGGGGAAGCGGCGCACGTGATAGTGCACCGTCACGTGATCCCCATCGACGAAGGCCCGCTTCACATCGTGGACAGCCTCGGGCGTCTGGCCCTTGATCATGTCGAGGAAGTCCTTGAGCGGCTGCTTGCCTGGCTCCACCGACTGGTTGTGCTGGATGTATCCGTCGGCAATGAAGCGATCCACCGCCGTTGAATCCATCGGGTTCAACACCTGGGCGAACATGTCCAGCACCAGCTGAAGGTTCGCTTCTTCCTGCGGAGTGCGGCTCATGCGAGTTTCTCCCCGGCAAGCTCGGCACGCGGCAGGCTCTGGCCCTTGATGATGTCCGCCGCCTTTTCGGCCAGCATCATCACCGGCAGGTTGGTGTTGCCGCCCGGCACGGTGGGCATGACCGAGCAATCGACCACGCGCAGCCCTTCCACCCCGATCACCTTCAGGTCGCTGCCGACCACAGACCGCTCACCCATGCCCATGGCGCAGGTGCTGGTGGGATGCTGGGCGACATAGCAAGTGGCGCGGATGAAAGCGTTGAGTTCCTCGTCGCTCTCCACCTGCGCGCCCGGCGTGCGCTCCCGGCCGGTGAGCGAGCCCATCGGTTCGGTGCGATAGATCCGGCGCGCGGTGCGGATCGCGTCGCGCATCTGCGCCAGATCGGCCTCCTCGGCCATGATGTTGAGGGTCACGGCGGCCACTTCGCGGGGATCCGCACTCTTCAGTTCCACCCAGCCGCGGCTTTCGGGATGCAGCTGAACGAGGCCGGCCCAGAAGACATGCTCCTGCTCCTTCTTGATGCCGGGGAACCAGGTTTGCGCATCGAAGCGGATCGGGTTGACCATGATCTGCAGATCGGGCCGATCGTATTTGTCGCTGGTGCGCACCACGACGTTGCAGCTGTTGACCTGCGTCGCCATCGGCCCGCTGCCCGTGAGCATCCAGCGCAGCGAGTTGAGCGCGATCTTGTCCCAGCGCAGTTGGTTGAGGAAAGTGACGGGCTTGGTTGCATCCCATTCCAGCGAAACACAGGGGTGCTCCTGCAAATTGCGGCCTACGCCCTGGCTGTCATGGACCACCTCTATGCCATGGCTCCTGAGGTGCTCCGCAGGGCCGACGCCCGACAGCATCAGCAATTGCGGCGAATTATAGCTGCCACCCGAAAGGATCACTTCGCGATTGGCACGGATCACCGTGGGGCCGGCGGGCGTATCGATCTCCACCCCGACGCATTTCTTGCCCTCGAACACCACGCGGCGGGCCAGCGCGCCCGATTGCACGGCAAGGTTGGGCCGCCCCAAAGCGGGCTTGATATAAGCAGTGGAGGCGCTGACGCGGCGGCCCTTGGCATCCACCGTCTGCTCGCCTCGGGCGAAGCCTTCGGGCTTTGCACCCGCCAGATCGTCGGTCGTATCGAAGCCCGCCGCCTTGGCGGTCGCCATCATTTCCTTGTGCAGCAGGAAAGGCGAATCGATCGGGCGAACGGCAACCGGGCCACCCTTGCCGTGATACTCGCTCTCGCCCCGCCAGCTGTCTTCCATCTTGCGGAAATAGGGCAGCACATCGGCATAAGACCATCCGCGCGCGCCCATCTGGCCCCACTGGTCGTAGTCCAGCGGGTGGCCACGCATGGCGAACATGCCGTTGATCGAGCCGGAACCGCCCATCACCCGCCCCCGCGGCAAGGGCATGCGGCGCCCGTCCAGATGCGGCTCTTCCTCGGTCCAATAGGTCCAGTTGAAACGCGGATCGGGCATGGCCTTGAGGAAGGCCAGCGGCATCTTGAGGAAAATGTGATCGTCCTTGCCGCCGGCTTCCAGCAGCAGGACCTTGTTCTTCGGGTCTTCGCTCAGCCTGGCGGCCACGACGCAGCCCGCAGAGCCGCCACCCACAACGATATAATCGAACGCTTCGCCAGAACCTGTGACCATCGGTACCTCTCCCTTGCCGGTTTTCTAACGATCGTTACAAAGGGTGGCAAGGAATGTGAGGGATAAGGAGAGGGTCGGGCATGACCAGAGAAGATTACGAGCGTTACGTCACGGCCTTCAACGCGCGCGACTATGATGCGGTGTTCGATTTCTATGCCGAAAATCCGAAGATGGCCTTCTTCGGGATCGAGATCACCACCCGCCAGCAACTCAAGGATTTCTACGGTTTCCTGCACCAATTTGTGAAGGAAACGGTGACGGTGGAACGCTTCGCCGGCTCCGACGAACTGGCCGCAGTGGAAGGCATCGTGCGCGTCGAAGGCCTTGCAGACCTGACGCCCGAAATCCTGGCCGAGCGCGGAATGCCGCAATTCTTCCCCATCGCCAAAGGCGAAGTGCAGGAAATGCGGCAGTATATTCACTACCACCTCAAAGATGGTAAGATTGAAAATGTGGGCTGCGCGCTGGTTTAGGAACAATCCGATCTATTGAGGCGCAAGCGACTGTGGATGAGCAAGCGGGGCGCTGCTTTCACACTTGCGTTTATTTCGCATATATGAAACATGGGTTCCGGATAGGAGGAACCCAGACTTGATCAAGACCACCCATGTCGGAAGCCTGCCCCGCGGGCCCGAACTCGTCCCCTTGCTGCTCGCCCGCGACAAGGGCGAACCCTACGATGCGGAAGAATTCGACCGCGTAGTGCAGGAAGCCGTGAACGAGGCCGTGGTCCAGCAAGTCGAGGCCGGCGTTTCCATCGTGAGCGACGGCGAACTCGGCAAGGTCGGCTATTCCACCTATATCATCGAACGTCTGTCGGGCTTTGGCGGGCACTCTCCGCGCAAGCCCGCGCTGGACCTGGCCGAAGTGCCGGACCTCGCCAAGAAGCTCTCCGCCATCATGGGCGCGCAGGAATTCACTCGTGCCAGCGCCATCGCGCCAGTGAAGCTGGTCAATCTCCAGCCGCTGCATGACGATATCCGCCGCTTCAAGGCCGCCCTTGCCGGGCACGGACACGGCGTGGCGGCCTTCATGAACTCGGCCTCGCCGGGGCTCATCACGGCCTTCCAGCCGAACCAGTATTACCCCAGCCACGAAGCTTATCTGGCCGATCTCGTAACCGCGATGCAGCCGGAATACGAAGCCATCGTGGAAGCCGGCTTCGACCTGCAGCTCGATTGCCCCGACCTCGCGATGAGCCGCCACACCGGCTATCAGGACCTGACCGAGGAGGAATTCCTCAAGATCGCCCGCGCCAATGTGGAAGCGCTGAACGAGGCGACCAAGAACATCCCGCCCGAAAAGCTGCGCATGCATGTGTGCTGGGGCAATTACGAAGGTCCGCACGATTTCGACATCCCGCTGGAGCGGATCATCGACATCGTGCTGTCCGCCCGTCCCTCCACCATCCTGTTCGAAGCGGCCAATCCGCGCCACGAACATGAATGGGTAGTATGGAAGGCCGCCGATCTGGCGGGCAAGATTCTGGCCCCCGGCCTGATCGACAGCTGCTCCAACTATATCGAAACTGCCGAACTCGTCGCCCAGCGCGTCGAACGCTTCGCCAGCATTGTCGGCAAGGACCGGGTGATCGCATCGAGCGACTGCGGCTTCGGCACCTTCGCCGGTTACGGCAAGATCGACCCGGCAGTGACCTGGAAGAAGCTGCGTGCGCTGCGCGACGGTGCAGACATCGCGGAAGCCCGGATTGGATAAGGCTATGGGGGGCAGCGGGGCAGCAGCTCAATCCAGCAGCGTCAAATCGGCAACGCGCACACTCGACATCATCGAGTATGTCGTCGCTGCCGGCCGCCCGCTGGTGGCACAGGAAATCTCCAACGCCTTGGGGATTCCTGTCAGCAGCCTGTCCTACCTGCTCTCCACCCTTGCCGATCGCGGCTATCTCCAGCGTGAGGGGCGGCGGTATACCCCTGGCCCCGGGCTGGAGCGGCTGCAGGCCAAGCGCGGCGGCTTCTCGCTGGTGGAGCGTGTCGCTCCGCTGGTTCGCACCTTGCGAGTGCAGCTCAACGAAACCGCCAGCTTCTGGGTGCGCCATGGCTGGCAGATCGAACCCATCGCCACGGAAATGAGCGAACAGGCACTGCGTTACGCCGTCATCACCGGCACGCGCCTGCCCATGTACGCCCTCGCATCCGGGAAGGCCGTGCTGGCCGCCATGCCCGACGAGGAACTGGACCGGTATTTTGCCGAAGTGAAGCTGGAGAAATTCACGCCTCACACGATCGTCAGCGAAGCGAAGCTGCGCAAGCAGATCGCGGAAACCCGCAAGACCGGCTTTGCCGTGATCGAAGAGGAATACAGCCTCGGCATCAACGGCATTGGCCGAGTGGTGCGCGTGGGCGATGAGGTAGTGGGCGCCCTGTCAGTCGCGATCCCCAAGGTGCGCTACAGCGAAGCTCTGGAAAAACGCGCCAAAGATCTGCTGGAACGAACCGCTACGCTGCTCGAAGAAGGCTGATCCCCACCCCGATATCCGATATGCCGCTTCACGGGCGCGGACGGGCCAAGATCAGCTTTTCCGAGAGATCGGCGCCCTGCTGGCCCTTGATCTCATAAAGCACTTCGAATCCCTTTGGATTGCGCTGCTTTGCCAGCGTCGCGACACTCGCCGGAAGATCTCCTGACGCAACGATCGGCGCCAGCCCCCGCAACCCCGTATCCCGCGCGCCGGCCACTACGGCCACCAACGCACCGCCCGGCTCGTGGAACTCGGTGAAATATCCGTAATCGGAATAATATTGTGTGGAGGCGAGGCTGCGGGCTTCCTCGCTGATATAGGATTTGCGGGTCTTGCTATCGATCAGCTCGTCATAGCTTTCGCCCACGATGAAGCCCGAATTCATGAAATTGACGTCTTCCAGCAGGCCCATGCCGCTGATCAGCCCGATATAGACCACATTATAGGTCTGGAACGTGTCGCTCGTCACCTGCGAGGCGGGCATGATCGTCACCTGCTTATGATGCTGGGTGAGGATCGGCATCAGTTCCGCCAGGCCATAGGCGGACGAAAAGGGCAGGTAATTGAGCCCCATATCCTCGGTCATCTCGTAACGGGCGGGGTCTGATTCCTGCGCGCGGGCGAGATCGGTCTTCGAATTGATTGTGAACTCGCGAATCAGGCGACCCGATTCGGGGTTCATCGGGTCGATTTCGCCAAAGATGTAATAGTCGCCCATCACCACAACGATCGGCCGGTCCGATTCAAGGAAGGGCCGCCACGCCGGATTGACCTCGGGCGCACCGGTTTCGACGAGTCGGCCAAAGAAGAATGCCGCAATCAGGGCCAGGAGCAGGAGCGCCGAGAGTGTCCATTTCGGCAAGCGCCAAGACTTGGTCGCTTCCGGCTCCTTCTCTTCCTCCTCCACCGGCGAGGCGGCGAAGCGCAGTGCATAGGTGCCCGAAGGGATCGTCAGGCGACCGCCCGTCCCATTGCCCTTGTCCTGCGCGTAGAACTCTTCCAGGCGCTTGCGCAGGCGGTGGACATAGACGCGCGCGGTTGCGTCGTCGCTTTCGCTGGCGGTCTGGCCGAAGACAGTTTCCGCGATTTCGATCTGCGTTGCCGGCTCGGCGGATGCTCCCCGGCGAGCGAGGAAATCGAACAGCTCTGCCAGCCGCCCCCCTTCGCCCAGCACCCCGCTGGACTTCAGCCGAGCGACCTCCGCAGCGAATGCAACAGCATTGCTGTCAGCGGTTTCAGGCAGTTCGGCGGAGGTGTCGCTCAATTCAAAAGTCCTGAATTTCCGGGAAATTTCACCCGTGTAACGTGATGTAACGCCCGATAACTGTAATTAACTTGGAATGGCCCGGGCGGTTCCCCAGTGCTCTTGCAAACAAGTTGCAACTAACAGCCGGGAAATGGATTTGTCCAAAAATTTCGTTTTGCCAACCCACCGCCGTCCGATGCTGATGGCGGGGGCTGCGGCCGCCTCCCTGATCTTCGCAGCCTCTCCGGTGCTGGCCCAGGATACCGACGGGAGCGACCCGGCGACGCAGGCGGCCGAGGCCGAGCAGGCGCCGGACAATGGCGTGAACTGGCATGGCGAGATCATCGTTTACGGCCGCGGCGAGAAGCGCATCGGCCAAGCCATCGCAGCGAGCGAAGGCGGGGTGGCGGGTGCCGATATCGAAATCCGCCCGCTGCTCCGCCCCGGCGAATTGCTTGAGGCGACACCCGGCCTGATCGCCACGCAGCATTCGGGCGGCGGCAAGGCCAACCAGTACTTCCTGCGCGGCTTCAACCTCGATCACGGCACGGATTTCGCGCTCTATATCGACGACATGCCGATGAACTTCCGCACTCATGGCCACGGCCAGGGCTATCTGGACGTCAACGGCCTGATCCCCGAAGTCGTGGAGCGCGTCGACTATCGCAAGGGCCCCTATCGTGCCGACACGGGCGATTTCAGCTTCGTGGGGGCGAGCTTCATCACCACGCGCAATAAGATGGCACCCTTCGCGGCGGTCGAAGTGGGCGAATATGGCTATCGCCGTGCAGTCGCTGGCGGTTCGGCCAAGGTCGGCAAGGGCGACCTGCTAATTGCCGGCCAGGTTAAGCTGAACGACGGCCCGTGGGAGCTGCCGGAGGATTTCGAGGGCTATTCGGGCCTCGTCAAATATTCCGCGCCGCTCGGCGCGGGCGAGATCAAGGCGTCGCTGAGCATCTTCAAGGCCACCTGGGCGCCGACCGAACAGCTGCCCGAACGCACCGTGGGCTGGCTGGTGGACGACCGTTACGGCTCGCTCGACAAGACGCTGCGCGGCCGCACGGAGCGCGAAACCTTCACTCTCAATTACGAGGATGACGACTGGCGGCTGACCGGTTGGGCCCAGCATTACGACTGGAGCCTGCTGTCCAACTTCACCTATTTCCTCGACGATCCGGTGAATGGCGACCAGCTGCGCCAGTACGAGAAGATGTGGTCCTATGGCGGGCGGATCGAACGCAACATCACTGTCTCCGACACGCTGAAATTGCGCGTGGGCACCGAATTGCGTGAAGACGCGATCGATCCTGTGGGGCTGGACCATACGATCGAAGGACAGTTCGACTATGTGAAGACTGCCTTCGCCGTGAAGGAATCTTCCGCCGGCCTCTACGCCGAAGCCGTGTGGCAACCGCTCGACCGGCTGATGGTGATCGGCGGCCTGCGCAATGACTGGTACCGCTTCCGCACGACCGACCTTGGCGGCCAGGCCGGCTGGAGCGGCATAGTGAAGGACGATACTTTCGCGCCCAAGATCGGCCTCAATTACGAGATCGCCGACGGCATCGCGCTATACGCCAATTACGGCGAAGGCTTCCATTCCAACGACGCGCGCGGGGTGACCAATCCCGACGATCCCGCTCCCGGCCTGGTCGAAGGCGATTTCGAGGAACTGGGCTTCCGCGTCGAAAAGGGCGGCCTGATCTTCACCGGCGTCTATTGGTGGAGCTCGATCGAAAGCGAGCTCATCTATGTCGGCGACAGCGGCGCGGTCGAACCGTCCGATCCGGCCGTACGCCACGGCTACGAGTTGACCGCCTTCTGGAAACCCAATGGCTGGCTGGCATTCGATGGCGTGCTTACCGGATCTTCGGCACATTACATCGGCCTACCCGAAGGCGAGAATTACGTTCCGGGCGCACTGGAAAGTTCCGGCGAACTGGGCGTTTCCGCACTGTTCCCGGAATGGAACGCCGCCGCCCGCCTGCGTTATCTGGGCCCGCACCCGCTGATTGAGGATAATTCCCAGCGCGGGGCGTCGACCACGCTGGTCAATTTCCGCCTCGCCTGGACGCCGACCGCCTCGAAGCTGAAAGGCTGGGAAGTCTATGGCGAACTGCTGAATGCCCTCAATTCGAAGAGCGACGACATCGACTATTTCTATGTCACCCGTTTCCCGGGCGAACCTGCCGAGGGGATCGAGGGACGCAATAGCCGCATCGTGGAACCCCGCCAGTTCCGCGTGGGCGTGAAGAAGACTTTCTGAACGCAACTCCCGACCCCCATTTCCCAGCGGGGTCTTCCTGGGCGCGGCCATGGTCACTCCGGCCGCGCCCATTTTCTTCTTTCGGCAGCGGCGTCATCGCCTAGGATCGGTGCATGACCGCCATCGCCTATATCTTTGCCGCGCTTGCCGAGATCGCCGGCTGCTTCGCCTTCTGGGCATGGCTGCGCATGGGTAAATCGCCGCTCTGGCTGGTGCCGGGCATGGTCTCGCTCGCCATCTTCGCCTGGCTGCTGACCCTGATCGATGCCGACCATGCCGGGCGCGCCTATGCAGCCTATGGCGGGGTTTATATCGCCTCAGCGCTTGTCTGGCTGTGGGCAGTGGAAGGCGCCCGACCCGACCGGTGGGACCTGATCGGCGGCGCGATATGCCTGGGCGGGGCGGCGATCATCCTGTTCGGTCCCCGCGCGGGCTGAAGGCGAGGTGGGGCGGGTTGCCGGACAAAACGCGCGCCCAACATCCCGACCCTGCCCTTCGATCAATCGAAGATAGTGTTGCCGTGCTCGTCGACCTTGTTGCGGTCGTTCTCGCTGCACTGGAACTCGATCAGCATCCCATTGCGGTCGCGCCCGTAGCGCACTGCGACCTTGAAGGGCTCTTCCAGCGCCTCGGGATCGTCCAGCACCATTTCGTTGAGCAGCACGTTCTGATCGGCGGGATCGAGATGGATCCGCTCGGTCACGCGCAAGGCGGGTGAGTGACCCATACCGCGCTGCAGATCGAGCGTATCGTTGATGCCGATCGTATCGACCACCAGCGTATCGCCTTCCCAATGGCCGATCGAATGGCCCATGAAAGTGGGATCGATCTCTTCGAGCGGCGGATGTTCGCGCCCGTCGGTCCAGATCGTACGGGTCTGCATCCAGGCTTCCTGGTTGATCGTGACCCGGCCCGGCGAGAAGATGAACTCGAATGGATACTGGAAGGTCTGCATGATCACCGGCATGCCCGGCGGCGAGCAGTTCGAAGTGGCACGCTTCACCACCCCGTCATTCGCGCGCACTTCCTCGCGATAGGATTCGTGACGCGCCCTGAAATCGCCTTTCAGCTTGGGCGCGCCGGCACCGGCATCACCGGCGCGGAACTGCGCGAACCAGATGCCGCCCCAATCGGGCAGGGCATCGAGCGCGGCATAGCGGCCCTTGGGATAACCGGCGCTCTGCCCTTCCTCCAGCCCTTCGGGCGGCGGCGTTGCAGTGACGGCGCCAAGCTGGGCCGCGGCGGGCGAGGCCAGCAGCAGGGCGAGCGGTGCAGCGAGTATGAGGCGCTTCATTTCCAGTCTCCCAGAACAAAACCGTCGGCCTTGCGAACCGCGACATAGGACCCGCCCTTTGATCCGTTGCGGAGCGGGTGGATTTTCAGGGTGACCTTATCGCCGGTTTTGAGGGTGGTGCGTTTCCATCCTTCATTGGTAAGATTATTTGGGCTGGTCATTTCGATGGTCCAGCGTTCGGTCTGGCCTTTGACCGGCACGTCGATCTCGATGAAGGC
>NZ_JBANRM010000007.1:0-69818 GCF_037154085.1 Fulverythrobacter fulvus
TTCGTCATCCCGGACTTGTTCCGGGATCCCGCTATTTCCGGACACAAAGCTGGACCCCGGCACAGGGCCGGGGTGACGGGGTCGAGTGGGTCCAGCCTGATCCGTCGTCCCGGGCTTGATCCGGGACCGCTGGCCGCTGGGCGCCCAGATCACAGCGATCCCGGGTCAAGCCCGGGACGACGCTATTCAGCAAAGCCTCGCCATCGCCCGGCCCTCAACCCCCGCCTAGATCCACCACGTCCCCGGCCGGGGCATGGGGCGGCGGCGGGCGGCGTTGGCGATGGAGAGAGTGCAGCGCACTGTGCTCCAGATCACGGTGCCGAAGCCGGCCAGCACTACCAGCACGAACAGGGCCGAGGCGCCCATTCCGGGCCCGGCGGCGTGCATGACGTGCATGCCTTCGCTCATGAAAGAGAGCGAGACCAGCAGCACGAAGGCGAGGATGAGCGCAGCATAGAGCAGCGCGATCCAGAAGGTGCGGATCAGGTAGCGGTAATGTCCGCCGCGCCAGCCGCCCTGCACACCCTCCTCATCCCCACGCCAGACATAGGCCAGGACGAGGGCGACCAGCGCGGCAAAGCCGGTGAACCAGGTGGCGAGGAACAGCAGCCCGACCAGGACCGGGCGGTTGAACTCGAACGTGCCTGGCGGCGTGCCGCCCGGCTCCGGGTTTTCGCTCTGTGCTTCCATGGCCGGGTCAGCCTCCTGTTTCAGGCCAGCTCCAGCTTACGCCAACCAGGTCCCCGGATTGGGCATTGGCGCCTGCTTCTGGGCGTTCACCAGGCTCAGCACGCTGCGCACCACCACCAGCACGCCCACGGCGGGCAGGATGATCAGCCCGATCAGCACGAAGATCAGCACAAAGCCCACGATCCCGCCGATCAGCCCGATCCAGAAGGTGCGGATGAGATATTCGTAATGCGAAACCTCCCACGCCGCCTTGGGCTCGCCCTTCCACACGTAGGCCAGCACCACACCCACCAGCCCGGTAATGCCGGTGATGAAGGAGGCGAGGTAGAGCAGGCTGACGATCGTCGGCTGATTGAGGTCGAACCCGCCGGATGCCGGGGGTTGGTTCGGTGGACTGTCCATCGCGTTCCTCCTGTTGCGGGGTGGAGGCTATCGTATTTCCGGGGCGGGAGGAAGACAGCCTGCCTCGGGTGGCGGGGGCCCGGGGAGGGGAGAGGGATTGCTCCGATTGCGAGGCAGTTCGGAACCTGCGCCGGGGGATGTCGTTGGTTAGTCAGGGCAACATGCGAAAGGAGGATACGTCATGGAAGCCGTGACCATGGAAGACCGCCGCAAGGAACTGGCGAGCCTGCTCCAGCAGATGGAAGCTCACCCGGAGCGGGACTGGAGCGAGGAAAAGGCGCGGGCCAATGTGCTGCGCGAAATGCTCGCCCGGCACGAAAACGCGGGCGACTGAGCGGCACGCAGCCCCCGCGTCCGGCGCGGAGGATTTCCTGCGCATGCGAGGTAGCGTGGGCGTGGGCGGTGGGGTATCGTGTCCGGCGGATCGACTGAAGAGGGAGACCTTGTAATGACCGAACCCGCACCCAAGCCCACCAATAGATTGTTGCTGGTACTCGCGGCCGTCGTGCTCGTGATTGCCGTAATCTGGTATTTCGTCGGCAGGCAGGAACCGCCCAAGACCGAACTCAAGGTCGATGCGACCGATGTGAGCGGCGGCGAACTGATCGTTACCGAACCCACGCCGGGCGAAGTCCCCGTGGACACGCCCGACACGCCGATGACCAACGTGCCGCCCAGTGGCAGCGCCCCGGCCAGCCCGGCCGCAGAGTAATTTCCCGAACAGGCCCCGCCTCGCCCGGGAGGGTTCGTTAACCACCCCCGTGCTAGGCGGGCGCCATGTTCGGTCCGCGCCTCACGACAGTTTTCGCCAGCCGCTGGAAGGCCCTGTGGTGGGCCGCGGCGGTGCTGGTCACGGCCTATTGCAGCATCCCCGCGCCTGAAGATACGCCGTCTCCCGCCGCGAAGCAGGACCAGCCCGAACATATCAATCCCTGGGCGATCAAGAAGACCGATCAACCCAAGGAGTGAGTGGCGGAAACCCGCGCTTACAGTTTCTCGGCCAGCAGGAATTCCGGCGCATCGGCAAAGCCGGTGAATTCGCCCATCACCTGCTGCACGGTGGCCCCGGCCATGTCCTCGCTGCCGAAACCGGCAATGTCGGGAATGTCGAACAGCTCGACATAATGCACGCTGGGCTCGCCTTCGCCCACCAGCAGGCCCTCTACGCGATAGGTGTCGAACGCCTTCACTCGCTCGATCCCGCGCATGGTGGGCTGGTCGACATTCTTCACCCAGGCTTCGAAATCTTCCTGCGCGACGCCCGGCTTCAGGCGGTATTTGATGATGATCGCTGCCATTGTTTGCCCCCTTGGAAATGGCGATTCGCCATGCTTGCTCCAGATCGCGGACACTATCGCGCGGCACGCTGCTGGCAATGGGCGCAGCGCGCACTTCCCTCGCAGGCGGGGAGGCGCTAAGGCCCCGCGAACTCTCAGGAGAGGCAAGGTTGTGGAGGCACGCGCGATGAGCGTCAGCGAAGACAAGACGATGCTCGCCAAGGCGGAAACGCTGATCGAGGCGCTGCCCTTCTTCCAGCGATATGCCGGGCGCACTTTCGTGGTGAAATATGGCGGCCACGCCATGGGCGATCCAGAAGCCGCGCGCGACTTTGCCGAGGATATCGTGCTGCTGAAAGCCGTGGGCATCAACCCGGTGGTGGTGCATGGCGGCGGCCCGCAGATCGGCGCCATGCTGAAGAAGCTGGGCGTGGAAAGCACCTTTGTCGACGGGCTGCGCGTGACCGACAAGGCGACCGCCGAAGTGGCCGAGATGGTCCTGTCGGGCGCGATCAACAAGGAACTGGTCGGCTGGATCGCCAATGCGGGCGGCAAGGCCATCGGCATTTCCGGCAAGGATGGCGGGCTGGTGAAGGCCACCAAGGTAACCCGCACCACCAAGGACCCGGAAAGCAATATCGAACAGGCGATCGACCTGGGCTTCGTGGGCGAGCCGAGCGTGGTGGACACCACTCTGCTCGAAACCGTCAGCAAGGCCGGGATGATCCCGGTGATCGCCCCCATCGGCGCGGGCGAGGACGGGCACACCTATAATATCAATGCCGACACCATGGCGGGCGCCATCGCGGCGGCGCTTGGCGCGGCGCGGCTGTTCCTGCTGACCGACGTGCCCGGCGTGCTCGACAAGCAGAAGAACCTGCTGACCGATCTAAGCCCTTCGGATATCGCCAAGCTGCAGGCAGACGGCACGATTTCCGGCGGGATGATCCCCAAGCTGGAAACCTGCGTTCATGCAGTGGAGGCAGGCTGCGAGGCGGCCGTGGTGCTGGATGGCCGCGTGCCGCATGCCATGCTGCTGGAATTCTTCACCTCGCGCGGCGCGGGCACGCTGATCCGGGCCGACTGATGCGCGCTGCGCCGGGCCTTGCCGCGCTGCTGGCGCTGGCTGCCTGCCAGCAGGCACCCGAAACGCCGTCTTCCGGGGCGAGCGAAGCATCGGCGCCCGAAGCGGCGGCGTCTTCCGCAGCGCCTGCCGCCGCCCCAGCCACGCCCGATCCCCTGCAGGAACGCGAGAACCCCGACCGGGTGCTGGCGTGGTTCTCGCAGCAGATCACCGATGGCAAGTGGGATGAGGCCGCGCTCGCCTGGCGGAAAGGTTCGATGGACGGCGCGAAGCTCAAGGCGCTGATGGGCGATGCGCCCAGTCCGATCTTCGCCTTCGGCCATGGCGAGATCGAAGGCGCGGCAGGCTCGCTCTATTACGAATTGCCCGTCACGCTGGTGGCCGATGGCGGGCGCCTGACCCGGCAGGGCACGCTCACCATGAAGCGGGTGAACGACGTGCCCGGCGCGGAAGACTGGCAGTTGGTCTGGCATATCGAAAGACTGGAATGGGCGCAGTGATGCACCGCCGCTCAAGCCGCGGTTCAGTCCGCCATGCGTATTATGCGGTTGATACACTTGCGGGCGCTCGGCTAGGTTCCGTGCGTCGCATGCCCGCCTGGAGGAATTCTTGATGGTAGCCCTGACGCTGCTGGAAATCGTGCTCTACCTGATGTCGATCGTCACGGTCATCGTGATCGTGCAGTTCGTGCTCAGCCTGCTCATCTCGTTCAACGTGGTGAACATGCACAACAACCTCGTCGCCTCCTTGTGGCGCGCGGTGAATGCCATTCTGGATCCGATGCTCAATCCGATCCGCCGCATCATGCCCGATACCGGCATGATCGACTTCTCGCCGATGGTGCTGCTGATCCTTCTGCGCATCTTCGCAATCATTCTGTCCAATCTCGGGAGTTATGCATGAGTGCCGCATTGATTGACGGTAAGGCCTTCGCAGAAGGGCTGCGTCAGAAGATCGCCAAGTTCGCCGGTGAATTCGAAGCCAAGGCAGGCCGCAAGGCCGGCCTCGCCGTGGTGCTGGTGGGTGAAGACCCGGCCAGCCAAGTCTATGTCCGTTCCAAGGGCAAGGCCACTGTCGCGGCCGGCATGAACAGCCTTGAATACAAGATGCCTGCCGATTCCACCGAAGAGGCGCTGATCGCCAAGGTGAAGGAACTGAACGCCGATCCCGCCGTGGACGGCATTCTGGTGCAGCTGCCGCTTCCCAAGGGGCTGGACGAGCAGGCCGTGATTTCCACCATCGATCCCGACAAGGATGTCGATGGCTTCCACATCATCAATGCGGGCCGTCTCTCGGTCGGCCAGAAGGGCTTCGTGCCCTGCACCCCGCTGGGCTGCCTGATGCTGCTGAAGGATCGCCTGGGCGATCTGTCGGGCAAGGATGCCGTGGTGATTGGCCGCTCCAACATCGTCGGCAAGCCGATGGCGCAGCTGCTCACCGATGCCAATGCCACGGTCACCATCGCTCACAGCCGCACCGCGAACCTGCCCGAAGTGGTGAAGCGCGCCGACATCGTCGTGGCCGCCGTCGGCCGCCCGGAAATGGTCAAGGGTGACTGGATCAAGCCCGGCGCCACGGTGATCGACGTGGGCATCAACCGCGTCGATGGCGAAGACGGCAAGACCAGGCTGGTGGGCGACGTCGATTTCGATTCCGCCCGCGAAGTGGCCGGTGCCATCACTCCGGTGCCCGGCGGCGTCGGCCCGATGACCATCGCCGTGCTGCTGCGCAACGCGCTCGTCTCCGCCTATCGCCGCGAGAATATCGCATTGGACGAAGACGCGCTGTAAGCCTCTCACTCGTTCGCCCTGAGCTTGTCGAAGGGCCGTTCTTCACTCGGGAGAACCGCACTTGAAGAATATGGCTGTCCTTCGACTGGCTCAAGGCAAACGGGCTTGGGTGATTTGCGGGCTGGGGCTTGCCCTCGCCCTTGCGGCCTGTTCCGGTCCGGGTGGGCCGCGCGGGTCCGGCGGGCGCGGTCCCGCCTTGCGTCCTACGGCCAATCCCGGCCAGGTCGTGGCGACCGAACTCGGCTTTGCCCGTGCCGCGCGGGAAAAGGGCCAGTGGACCGCCTTTGCCGAATATGCCGCGAAGGATGCGGTGATGTTCGTGCCGCAGCCGGTCAACGCACAGGCCTGGCTGAAGGGCCGGGCCAATCCCGCCAGTGCCGTGCAGTGGGAACCGCATTTCGTCTGGTCCAGCTGCGATGGCTCACTCGCCGTCACCAAGGGTGACTGGAAGGGCGCCGATGGCAGCGTCGGCAATTTCATCACTGTGTGGCAGCGCCAGAGTGACGGCAGCTACAAATGGGTGATGGATCAGGGTGCCGCTCTCGAACGGGAAGAGCCGGGCCCAGACATGGTGCAGGCCCGCGTAGCCGATTGCGGCGCCGCGGGTTCTGCGGAGCTGGAGGAAGCCTCTTTCGGCGATCCGCATTATTACGGCGCCTCGCTGGATCGGAGGCTGCGCTGGACGGCTGTGGTCGATGCCAGCTGCCATCGGCAGGTGACGGTGACCGGTATTTTCGACGGCGAGCAGGTTGACGTGGTTTCCGTCAGCGTGCCTGCAAGCGAGGGCGAGAAATGTCCGCCTCGGCCATGATCGAACTCTTCATCTCCGCCTTCATCACCCTGTTCGTGGTGATCGATCCGCCCGGCTGTGCGCCGATCTATGCCGGGCTTTCGGCCGAGGCGCCGCCACGCCAGCAGCGCAGCATGGCCGTAAAGGCGGTGTTCGTCGCCACGCTGATCCTGCTGGGCTTCGCCCTGTTCGGCAAGCAGCTGCTCGCCGCCCTGCATATCGAACTCGATTCCTTCCGCATCGCGGGCGGGATCATGCTGTTCTTCATCGCGATCGACATGGTGTTCGAAAAGCGCACCCAAAGGCGCGAGGAGCGGGCCGAGAAGATCCGCGCGCATAATTCCCAGACGCCGGAGATCGAGGATATCTCCGTCTTCCCCATGGCCATGCCGATGCTGGCCGGGCCCGGTGCCATCGCCACGGTGATGCTGGTGGTGGGGCAGGCGCATGGGGCGGAACAGACTGCGGTGGTGCTCGCCGCGCTGGCGGCCGTGATGATCCTGTCGCTCGGCGCCCTGCTGCTCGCTGCGCCGCTGATCCGTCTGGTGGGCGCCAGCGTGGAGGCGGCCATCACTCGCCTTCTGGGCGTGCTGCTGGCGGCACTGGCCGCGCAATATGTGATCGACGGGCTGCGCGGTTCCTTCGGCATATAAAAATCCTCCCCCAAGGGGGAGGATATTGCGGGCCTATTGCAGCGTCATCCGGTCATCCAGCCCGTCATGCCGGCCGAAAAACTGCATCAGCTGCACCAGCAATTCGCAGCGGGCGCGGATGCCGGGGGCTTCCAGCAGCGCCTGCTTGGCCGCCGCGTCGAAAGGCGCGATCTGGCTCACGCCGTTGATCAGCGCCGTATCGTCCAGCCGGGCGACCGAATCCCAATCCACCGAATAGCCCTGCCGGTCGGCGAATTCGCGGGCCTCATGCTCGAAGCTGGCGCGCTCGGCGGAACTGAGCACTTCGTCCGTATCTTCCAGCAGTTCGGCCTCGACCTGCCGGAAGGGTGTGGACACATCCAGCTGGCGCAACAGGCGGAAGCGCGACTGTCCTTCCAGCACGATATTGAAGCGCCCGTCCTCCAGCGCCTCCACCTCGCCGATCTTGCCGACGCAGCCGATCGCGAACAGCGGCGCACCTTCCGAGGCGACCTGCGGCTGGATCATGCCGATCAGCCGGTCGCGCACCAGCGCATCGCTCACCAGCGCGCGATAACGCGGCTCGAATATATGCAGTGGCAATTGCTGCCCCGGCAGCAGGATCACGCCGGAGAGCGGGAAGATCGAAAGGCGGAAGGCTGGCATGCGCCTCCCCGTCAGCCGAACAGCAGCAGCGAGAGCTTGCGGCGCGTGGCGGCGACCCACGGGTCTTCCAGGCCCACGGCGTCGAAGATCTGCAGCAGCTTGGCCTTGGCCGCGCCTTCGTTCCATTCCGGCTCGGCGCGAATCATCGCCAGCAGCGCTTCGGCGGCCTCGTCGCGTTGCCCGGCGGCAAAGGCGGCCTGCGCATAGGCGAAACTGGCATCCATATCGGCGGGGTTCGCCTCGGCCGCGGCGCGCAGGGCAGTCAGCTCGCTATCGTCCTGGGGGGCATCGGCCGTGAGTTCCAGCAGCTTGCCCGCCTGGGCGAGCGCCGGATCGGCCTTCACATCATCCGGCAGGGCGTCGAAAGCCGCGCGCGCGGCCTCGATCTCGCCCAGTTCCATCAGCGCGCGGATCAGCCCGGCCTGCACCTGCGCATTATCGGGCGCCATCTCGGCCAGCTGGGCAAACACGCCCAGCGCCCGCTCGGCATCGCCGCCTGCCAGCACGTCCTCGCCCATGGCGATGAGCTGCGCCAGTTCCTGCGCCCCGGCATCGGGCGCGCCGGTTTCGACCGGCAGCTTCTCCAGCAACTGGTCCAGCATCTGGCGCAACTGGCTTTCGCTGCGGGCATTGGTGAGGTCGGCCACCGGCTGGCCGCGGAACAGGGCATAGACGGTAGGGATGGACTGCACGCGGAACTGCGAGGCAATGAAGCCTTCCTCGTCCACGTTCAGCTTGGCCAGAATCACGCCCTTGTCGGCATATTCGGCGGCAACCTTTTCCAGCACCGGCGCCAGTGCCTTGCACGGCCCGCACCATTCCGCCCAGAAATCGAGGATGACGAGTTTCGTCATCGACGGTTCGACCACATCCGTGCGGAATCGGTCTACCGCTTTCTGTTCTTCGATATTCAGGCCCAGGCTTGCCAAAGGGGTGCTCCCGCTAGTGCTTTTGATAAGGCCCTAATGTGGACCATCGGGCGGATTTGTGAAGGGGTTACGGCGATTGGGGCCGGGAAGTGAAATTCCCTTCGCGAAACATGATTTTTCCCCTTGCAGGGTATGGGGACCGATGCTAACCGCGCGCCTCCCCACCGGGACAAACGGACCGGTGAAACGCCAGAGCGGGCGTAGCTCAGGGGTAGAGCACAACCTTGCCAAGGTTGGGGTCGAGGGTTCGAATCCCTTCGCCCGCTCCAGTTTTCCAACAGCGTCGGAAAATGAAAAAGGCCCCCGCAGGGGCCTTTTTTCGTTTGTGTCCGAGCGAGGCTTTGGCGCGGGGTGATTTTCATCCTCCCGCGCCTGAAGCCACTATAGATCAGCAGCCGTTGCCGCCGCCTCCGCCGCCCAGCACGGCGCCGGCGAGGCCGCCGAACAGGCCGCCGCTCTTCTTGGGCTTGCATTCCTTCTTGCCGTTCTGGCTCTGCTGAGTGCGAGGTGCTTCGTCTTCGTCGTCGCTGGCGCTCATCATGCCCATGTTCATGCCCTGCGCCTCCATCCAGCTGGTGGTGGAGCGGTGGCGGATGCGGGCGGTCCATTGCAGGTCCCACCGGGCCTTGGCGTCGGCCGGGCGCGGGGGATAGGAGAAGTTCTCTTCCGGGCCGAAGGCAGTGAGCGTGCCCATCCGGAAATCGGATGCGGCGGCGATCACTTCGGCGGGGACGAGGCAGTTGGTGGTCTGCGGGGCCATCACCGTCTTGTCCTTCACCAGCGGGGAGACCTGGCCGGGCGAAAGCCAGTCGGACAAACCGCCGCCGAACTGGCGGTTGACGCTGCTGGACCACATGATGATATCGCCCGTCTTGCCGCCCGGACCCTGCTTCGATCCGAAGAGCGAGGCGAAATAGCCGGTGGCATCGGGCACTGCGCCCCAGCTGAGCAGCGAGGCACCGCTCGCCTGCCCGGCGGTCTTGACCGAAAGCGGCTGCATGAAGTCCTTGCTGAGCGTGAAGGACATTTCGGGCGAGTAATTGCCTGCCACGCGGTGCGCGCCCAGCAGCGAACTGTCGGCCTTCACAGATTTGCCGTCTTCCGCAGGCCAGCGGCCGAAGGTCTTGCTGTTTTCAAGGTTGGGGCCCCAATCGGCCGGGATCGAGCTGGTCCACACGCCCGGCGGGACTTCGCCCCGGGCAAGCTTGGAAAAGTCGATGATGACCGGCTGGCCCTTGGGCGCGTGCTCGCCGCAGCCCCAGAAGATCAGCATGCGGCCGCTGGGTTCCTCGAATTCGGGGAGCTTGTCCACCGGGCCGCTTTCGTTGCGCGGAGTGATCAGGGCGACCGATTTGCCCAGCTTCGCGCCGTCGGGCATGAAATGGTCGGCCTTGGGCTTGGCGTCGGCGGCTGCCCTGGAAGAGCCGAGGCGTAGCCACAATTCGTGCTGGGCCTGCGATTTGCCGCCGCCGCCCATCATCATGGACATCATGCCGCCCATGCCCCCGCCCATGCCGAAGCCGGAAGTGGTGCCGGCGCGCATGTCATAGCGGGCAACGGGGCCGCTATCGGGCGCGCGCTGGGCAAGCGAAGGTATGGCAATGCCAATGGCGGCGGCGGAGCCCAGCAGGGCCACGGCGATCAGGCGTTTCGATTTCATGAGTCGAGTCCTCACTCCCGGGAAGAAACAGATGATACCAGTAATACTTGACCAATGCTTGTCGGTTTGCGTCGCGGCGACGCCTCTCGACAGCGCTTCGGCAGAACATTAGCCCTGCGGAAAACGGAGACGTCGGCCGTCAACATTGGTCGCGCCCGAAAAGAACAGATGAGAGAGGACGATGCCGATGGGAATTCTTGGCGGACAGGTTGCGCTTGTCAGTGGCGCGGGGCGGGGTTTCGGCCGCGCTATTGCCGAAAGGCTGGCGAGCGAGGGCGCGCGCGTGGCGTTGCTTTCGCGGTCGCTGGAGCAACTTGAGGATGTGGCCGGGGCGATCCGGGCGAGCGGCGGCGAAGCCTTGCCGCTGGCCTGCGACGTGACCGACCGCGCTTCCATTGAGGCGGCAGTGAAGGCGGTGCAGGAAGGGCTCGGCCTGGTCGACCTGCTGGTCAACAATGCTGGCGTGCCCGGTCCCTTCGGCCCGATCTGGGAAGTCGATCCGGATGAGTGGTGGCGAGCGCAGGAAATCCATATCCGGGCGCCGATGCTGTTCATGCATGCCTTGCTGCCGGGCATGGTGGAACGCGGGCGGGGCCGCGTGATCTGCGTCTCGGCACTGGCCAGTCGCCTCGTTACCCCCAATCTTTCGGCCTATTGCACCGGCAAGATCGCGCAGAACCGCGTGGTGGCCGAAGCTGCGGCGGAATTGGTAGGCACGGGTGTGTCGGTGTTCGCAATCGATCCGGGCTTCGTCTTCACTCAATTGGCGCGCGAGACGATGGAAAGCCCGGAGGCGCAGAAATATCTGGGCGGCATGGTGGACCGGTTGCGCGCCGCGTCTGGCGATCCGGCGGCACAGACCGACCTTGCCCGCTGTGCCCAGCGCGTGCTCGATCTCGCATCGGGCCGCTATGATGCGCTGTCGGGCAATTATTACGAACTGCCCGACGATCTGGATGCCGAACTCGCAAAGAAGAACAGCACGGAGGATGCTCAATGACCCTGGAAGACCGGCTCGCCGCCGCGGAAGACGCTATTGCCCAGTTGCAGCACGATCTGGCCGTGCAGCAGGATATAGAAGCGATCCGCAAGCTGCAGATCAGCTACTGCTATTACATGGACAAGGGCCTGTATGACGAAGCGGTGGACTGCTTCGCCCCCGATGGCGAATTGCAGTTCATGGGCGGCATCTGGCGCGGCACGGACAGCATCCGGCGGCTCTATTGCGGGCGGCTGCGCAACAGCTTCACCAATGGGATCAACGGCCCGGCCTATGGCATGATGTGCGAGCACTGGCCGACGCAGGACGTCATTTCCGTCGCCGCCGACCGCCAGAGCGCCAAGGGCCGCTGGCGCTGCACGCTGATGGGCGCGCAGCATGACACGAAGGAAAACCGCAATCCCCGCCTGCCGCGCCAGTGGTGGGAACATGGCATGTATGAAAACCACTATGTCCGGCAGGATGGCGTGTGGAAGATCGCCTGCCACGCCTATCACCTGTTCACGCAGGTGGATTACGAAATGGGCTGGGCAGCGGCCAAGCCGATCCCCTCGCCCTATCTGACCGCGACATTCCCGGAAGACCCCAACGGACCGGACGAGATCAACGGCAATGCCCATCCGGCCTGGCCCAACACCGATCTGGTGCCGTTCCATTATGTCCATCCGGTAACCGGCCAGCCGGTGGTGCCCGAAAACGCGCGCTGATTTCCTGGGAGCGATCCTGCCTGTTTGATTGCTTCGCCGTTCGCAATGACGAGCGCTGTCAAGCAGCGTCCCACTCCAAACGGTTCGTCGCCGGAGCACTACGCTTCGGCGGCCAATCGTCGATGGCTTGAACGAAAATGCTTGCAATTTCGCCGCAAGTGCGAAGAGACGTTATAACATCATAGACTCGCAGCTTGCAGGATTTCCTCGTTCCATGAAAACCCGTTCCGCATCGCTTCTGGCGGCCGCCTCGCTTCTCGTCCCCTATCAGCCCGCCTTCGTCGCCGAACTCGCTCAGCCCGCTCCGGCAGTTGCCGCGCAGGATGCGACCGAAGAACCCGACGCGCCTGAGGCGAAGGGGGCTTCTCGCCCGACCGACGATTATCATGGCGAAATCCTGGTCACCGCGCCCGGCCTTGCCCGGCTGGACGTGCTGGCCGGGACCTCGGTGATGGATGGCACGGAACTGCAGCGCAATCTGGGCGCGGGGACTCTGGGCGATGTGCTGGAGAAAGTGCCGGGCGTTTCCTCCACCAGCTTCGCCCCCGGCGTGTCGCGTCCGGTGCTGCGCGGCTTCACCGGCGAGCGTGTGCGGGTGCTGACCGACGGGATCGGCTCTATCGACGCAGCCAGCACCTCGGCCGACCATGCCGTGACGATCGACCCGCTGCTGACCGACCGCATCGAAGTGCTGCGCGGGCCCGCCGTGCTGCTCTATGGCAGCCAGGCGATTGGCGGGGCAGTCAACGTGATCGGCAAGCGCATCCCGCCGCGCGTGCCGGACGAGGCGCTGCATGTCGACGCGCTCGCCGCAGTGGATACGGCGGCCGACCGGCGCGAGATCGGCAGTTCGGTGGACGTGCCGCTGGGCAGCAATGTGGCGTTCCATGTCGATGGATCGTGGCGCAAGTCCGGCGATGTCCAGGTGCCCGGCTATGTCGCCTCCGACAGCCTGCGCGCCGATATGCTGGCGGCCGCCGACGAGGAGGAAGAGGAAGGCCATCTGGATGAGGCGGCCGAACTGCGCGACGGTGCCAATACGCGCGGCAAGATCCCCAACAGCCAGACCGAGACGACCAGCCTGGGCACCGGCATCGCCTTCTTCTCGGGCGACAGCAATCTGGGCCTCTCCTTCGGCTATTACGACACCAATTACGGCATCCCCGGCCTGCCCGGCGTCGGCCATGTGCATGAGCATGAGGAAGGCGGCGAGGAAGAAGCTGCCGCTGCGGAGGAAGGCCCCGTCACTATCGGCATGAAGCAATATCGCGTCGATCTGCGTGGGGCGCTCGATCTTGGGGACGGCTTCTTCGACAGCCTGCAGACCCGCTGGGGCTGGTCCGATTACACTCATACGGAATTCGAAGGCGGGGAGACCGGCACCCGTTTCGACGTGACCGGCATCGAAGGGCGGCTTGAACTGATCCAGTCCCAGCGGGGCGGCTGGGGCGGCTCATTGGGCGCGCAATATGGGCACCAGAATTTCGAGGCCGTGGGCGAGGAAGCCTTCGTCCCGCCGAGCAAGACGGATTCCTTCGCCCTGTTCACAGTGCAGGAACTGGATTTCGACCCGGTCGAACTGGAAGTGGGCGGCCGGTATGAGCGGACCGATATCGATGTGGAGACGCTTGGCGAGACGCGCGGGTTCGACACGTTCTCCGGCGCGCTCGGCCTGTCATATGCCGTGACGCCCGGCCTGCGGCTCGGCATCAACGGATCGCGCGCCGAACGCGCGCCTTCGGTGCAGGAACTCTTCGCCGACGGGCCGCATGTGGCTACCCAGCAATATGAGGTGGGCAATGCCGACCTGACCAAGGAAGGCGCGTGGGGGCTGGAAGCCTATCTGCGCGGCACTGTCGGGGGCGCGACAGTCAGCTTCAGCGTCTATCAGAACTGGTTCGACGGGTTCATTTTCCTGGCCGAAACCGGGACCGAGGAAGATGGCTTGCCCGTCTATCGCTTCCTCCAGCAGGATGCCGACCATTTCGGGATCGAAGGCGAAATCAGCGCGCCCATCTATGAAAGCGACGGGTTCAAGCTGCTGGCCGATCTGCGCGGCGATTACGTGCGCGCTACCCTGGCCGATGGCACGGCCGTGCCGCGCATCCCGCCGCTCAGCCTCACCGGCGCGCTGGAGGCGCATATCGGCGATTTCGATGCGCGCGCGGAAGTCGAATGGAATGACAAGCAGGACCGCCTCGCCCCGCTAGAAACCCCGACCGGCAGCTTTGCCTTCACGAACCTGTCCTTCGCCTGGCACCCGCTGACCGGGAAGGACAACCTGACCTTCATGCTGCAGGCGGACAATATCTTCGACGTGGAAGGCCGCCGCCATGCCAGCTTCACCAAGGACTTCGTGCCCCTGACGGGGCGCAACTTCCGCCTGAGCGTGAAGGCGAGTTTCTGAGCTAGGCCGGCTTGTAGCTCTGTCCTTCTCTCGTTGACGGGAGAAGGATGGCGCAGCTTGCTCCGCAGGAGCTAGCGTAGCCTGGATGAGGGTTGATGCCCTCTCGAAGACAAAACACCCTCACCCAACTCCGGCTAGGCCGGTTCCGGCCAAGCCTGCGTATCCCTCTCCCCCAGCGGGAGAGGGTTCGGGCGCAGCCTCACAGCTTCGGCAAAGTCACTCCGCGCTGGCCCATGTATTTGCCCGAGCGGTCGGCATAGCTCTTCTCACAGGCCTCGTTGCCTTGCAGGAACAGGAACTGGCAGGCGCCCTCATTGGCGTAGATCCTGGCCGGGAGCGGCGTGGTGTTGGAAAATTCCAGCGTCACATGGCCTTCCCATTCCGGTTCCAGCGGAGTGACGTTCACGATGATGCCGCAGCGGGCATAGGTGCTCTTGCCCAGGCAGATCACCAGCACGTCGCGCGGGATGCGGAAATATTCCACCGTGCGCGCCAGCACGAAGCTGTTGGGCGGGATCACGCAGACATCGGTCTTCACGTCGACAAAGCTGTTGGACGAGAAATCCTTCGGGTCGACGATAGCGTTGTGGACATTGGTGAAGATCTTGAACTCGTCCGCCACCCGCGCGTCATAGCCATAGGACGACAGGCCGTAGCTGATGCAGCCATCGTTCTGCTGGCGCTCCACGAAGGGCTCGATCATGCCGCTATGGCGGGCTTCTTTCCGGATCCACCGGTCGCTGAGAATCGACATGGTGGAGTGATTCACCACCCGTGGCGCGGGGGCAAGAGGGCAGGTGAAGTGTCTGCCGGAATTGTGGGGTGTGGGCCCCCATTCCGTAACCCCCTCCGCAACCCCGCGCCCCATTTCCAACCTCCGCTCACCCTGAGCTTGTCGAAGGGCATGCACGACATTCGCCCTTGTAGCTGGCCGTATCGCGTGGCCTTCGACAAGCTCAGGCTGAGCGGGTCTTGTTATTGGCCGTGATACTCGCGGAACCATTTCACGAACCGGGGCACGCCCACTTCGATCGGCGTGGTCGGCTCATAGCCCAGATCGGCGCGGATCGCTTCGATATCGGCGAAGGTCCTGTGCACGTCGCCCGGTTGCATCGGGAGCATTTCGAGCTGCGCGCTCTTTCCGCAGGCGTCCTCCAGCAGGCCGATGACCTTCATCAGCGGTTCGCTGCGGTGATTGCCGATATTGTAGAGCGCGTGGGGCTTGGTGCTGCCGCCTGCCTTTTCCGCATCGTCATCCGCCGGGGGATGGTCCAGCGCGGCGACCACGCCGGTCACGATATCGTCGATATAGGTGAAGTCCCGGTACATGTCCCCGTGGTTGAATACGGGGATGGGCCGGCCCTTCAGGATCGCGTCGGTGAACTTCCACATGGCCATGTCCGGCCGGCCCCACGGGCCGTAGACGGTGAAGAAGCGCAGGCCTGTCAGCGCGATGCGATAGAGATGGGCGTAGCTTTCGCTCATCAGCTCATCCGCCCGCTTGGTCGCGGCATAGAGCGAGACGGGATGGTCCGCCCGGTCCTCCACCGAAAAGGGCAGCTTGGCATTGCCGCCATAGACCGAGCTGGAGCTGGCATAGACCATATGCTCCGTCCCCCTATGGCGGGCGAGTTCCAGCAGGTTCAGGTGGCCCACCAGATTGGCGCTGGCATATTCATGCGGATGCTCGATCGAATAGCGTACCCCCGCCTGGGCGCCGAGATGCACGATCCGGTCGAATTCCAGCCCCGCCAGCGCGGAAGTGAGCCCCGCCATGTCGGAGAAGTCCAGCGTCAGGGAATGGAAGCGGTTGCCGCCCATCCCCTCCAGCCGGGCGATGCGGGCCTGTTTCAGCGAGACCTGGTAATAGGAATTGAGATTGTCGATCCCGATCACGCCGTCGCCGCGCGCCAGCAGCCGTTCGGACAGCGCCGCGCCGATAAATCCTGCCGCGCCGGTTACCAATACACGCATGCGAAACCCCTTTGCAGGCGGCCCTGCTAGCGCCGAACCCCTAGGACGTGGTTAAGGCGCGCCTCAGTCGCCGAGGAACTCATAGCGGAAGACATCGCCGTCGCGCTTCACCTTTCCGGCCGAGGAACGGCGGAAATGGGCCGGGAAGCAGATCGTGTCCGTGTCGGCCACGCGTTCCATCACCGCCTTGCGCGTGCGGCTGGCGGCCGGTGCATCCATGTCGAAGGCGAAGGGCAGGTCATGCCGGATCAGCTGGACCGGATGGTGGATCACGTCGCCCCAGAAGATGCCCGGCGCCCCGCCGTTCTGGGCATTGATCGTGCAGCAGCCGGGGGAATGGCCGAAGGCGGGCTCCAGCCAGATGCCGTTGCCGATCTCGCGGTGGATCACCCTGTCCTCGTCCACGATCTCGCCCATGCCCGCCTCCATCACCGGCACGATGGAATCGAGGAACGCCGCATTATGCAGTTCCTCGCCCTGCGGGTTTTGCTGGAAATATTCGAAGTCCTTCCGGCTGAAGAGATAGCGGGCGTTCCGGAAGGTCGGCACCCACTTGCCGTTTTCCAGCCGCGTGTTCCAGCCGACATGGTCGAAATGGAGATGAGTGCACATCACCAGATCGATGTCGCCCGGCTCGAACCCGGCGGCGCGCAGATTTTCAAGGTAGCGCGTATCGAGCTGGTGGACCTCTGGTAGGGCGCGGTTCTTGTGATTGCCGCAGCACGTGTCGACCAGGATAGTCAGGCCATCCACCTCGATCACCCAGCTATGGACCGAAAAGGTCATCAGCGCGGCTTCGGGATCGGCGCAGATCTCGTCCGGCTGGTCGTACCAGCGCATCAGGCGGGTCAGGTCTTCCCGGGTGGTGCCGGGCAGCTGGCTCAGCAAGGGAACCGGGCTGTCCATTTCGTGGACCTTGTGCACGGTGATGTTGCCCAGCTTGATCGGCGGCATCCTGTTTCTCCCAATTCCCAACGCCTGTTTTTTCGGCTTGTGGCGGCCTTGCTTAGACCATTCGCATCGGGCGGCGAAGGGGAATAGGACAATGCTGCAAACGCAAAAATCCCCACGGCGCGCGGCAGAATCCGTGATGGGGCGACGCGGCGGTGATGAGCAGGCGAATTATTCGCTTGGAGGGGGATTTCTTGTCCGATTGTGTCAACGCATCGGTTTGGGGACTGGGGCTCGATCAAGTCAGTTTTCAAAAAAATTTCATCAAAGTCATATAGTTAATTTCGGTTAGGGCCTTCCCCGGGCGCAAGTGGCCAACTCCGTTCATCCCGTAAAAGAGGGTAAACATCTAATTTGCGTTCTTGCGTAACCCTCTCGAATGATAGCCAGTGCATCACGCATCAGTTGATGGTGCAGCGCAGCGAAGAGCCGACGAACCATGGATGGGTATGATACGACTGCCCGAGAAGGGGACTTTGGCCCGGTAGTACACTTCCCGGCTTTGACGCCGGATGTTGCCACAGGTGACCATTCCGTGTTGGATGGCTGGGGTGTTCCGGGAACCCGGGGTGCTTTTGCCGATGGCGCCGTGCAGCATCCCATCGCCGAACTCGAGGTTCGGCTGGAAAAGCTGCGCAAGACCCGGTTCAACCGCCGGCTCATGGCGCTGGCCCTCGTTGCGGCCGACATTTTCGCCTGCTTCGCCGCCGTCCTCCTCAGCCAGCTGGCCTATGGCGCCACGCTCGATCCGGCCATTGCCGGAACCGCGCTGGCGGCGGTTTTCCCGGTCTATTTCCTGGCCGCCTTGCACACGGGGGCCCATAATCCCTCCGTCGCGCATCGGGCCGGGGTCAGCATCCGCAGCGCGGCAATCGCCTTCGGGATCACCGCGGCGATCTTCTTCTTCGCGCTGTTCGCCACCAAGCTGGGCGCGCATGTTTCGCGCCTGCAGGTAGTCCAGTCGCTGCTGATCTGCCTCGTGCTAGGCATTGCTGCGCGTTATGCCATCGCCCGGCGCGCCCTGCATCTGCTGGGGCCCAAGCCCTTTGCCGATTTGTGCATCTATGACGATGTGCCCATGCGGGCAGAGCGGGGCGCGGGCGCGATTCGCGCAGCCGAAGCGGGGCTGGTACCCAATCTCGCGCGGCCGGAAATGGTCGCCCGCCTGGGATCGCTGGCGCGCGGGATGGACCGCGTGGTGGTGCATTGTTCGGCCGAACGGCGCGAGGCATGGTCGCGCGCGCTCAAATGCGTGGACATCCGGTCGGAGATCGTGATGCCCGAACTGACCGAGCTGATGCCGCTCGATATCCGCTATCGCAATGGCGAGGTGAGCCTGGTGCTCGCCAACGGTCCGCTGCGCTGGCACCAGCGGCTGATGAAGAACCTGTTCGACCGCGTGGTCGCCGCTGTCGCGCTGGTCCTGTGCCTGCCGCTGCTGGGGCTGGTCGCCATCGCGGTGAAACTGGACAGCCCCGGCCCGGTTCTGTTCGGGCAGGAGCGGATCGGACTGGGCAACCGCCATTTCAGGATCTGGAAGTTCCGCACCATGCGGGCCGAACATACGGACCATCGGGGAGACGTTTCCACCGCGCGCGGCGATCACCGGATCACCCGGCTAGGCGCCCTGCTGCGCAATACCAGCCTCGATGAACTGCCACAGCTGTTCAACGTGCTGCTCGGCCAGATGAGCATCGTCGGCCCCCGGCCCCATGCCGCAGGCTCACGAGCGGAACAGCTGCTGTTCTGGGATATCGACGAGCGTTACTGGTATCGCCACTCGATCAAGCCGGGCCTGACCGGCCTTGCGCAGGTGCGCGGGCTGCGCGGCGCGACTCACAAACGCGGCGATCTCGAACAGCGCCTGTTTGCCGATCTCGAATATGTCGCCAACTGGTCGCTGCTCACCGATCTGCAGATCATCTGCAAGACCTTCCAGGTATTGGTCCACCGCAACGCCTATTGAGTGTTGGGATGACGAAGGGGGGCGTGGTGTTTTCCCTCCGCGCTATATCTCGTCCTCCCGGACTTGACCCGGGACCGCTGGCCACGAAGCACCCAGATCACAGCGATCCCGGGTCAAGCCCGGGATGACGAATGGGGAACCCTATTCCGCCGGTTCGCCCTGCCACGCGCCGCCCAGCGCCTTGTACAGGGCGATGGCCGCGGCTGACTTGGCGGCGCGGGCCTGGGCGTCCTGCCGTTCGGCCTGGGCGAAACGGAGGCGGGCTTGTTCCAGTTGCAGGCGACTGGTCTCGCCCTTGTCGTAAAGCAGGCGGGCAAGGTTCCACGCCTCCTGCTCGCGCTGCAGCGCCGTGGCGGCATTGGCGCCGGAGCGGGCCGAGGCGGCAAAGCGATTGGCGGCGCCTTCGCTTTCGGACAGGGCCTTCACGATCGCGGCTTCATAGGCTGCCGCCGCGCCGTCCGCCTTTGCGTCCGCTGCGCGAATCTGGGCGCGGATGCGGCCGAAATTGAAGATCGGCCAGCGGAAGAACCCGCCCGCCATGTAGCGCAGGCTCTCCCCGGTCACGAGATCGCCCAGCGATTGCGCCTGCAACCCGATGCTGCCCTGCATGGTGAAGCGCGGATAGAGGTCCGCCTTGGCCACGCCGATCCCGGCAGTGGTGGCGGCAAGGTCCATTTCCGCACGGCGAATGTCGGGCCGCCGCTCCAGCAGGTCGGACCGGATGCCGCTGGCCACCGCGTCGGGCGCGGCGGGCACACTGCCGCTGCTCGCCAGCAATTCCGGCACGACTTGTTCCGGCGGGCTGCCGACCAGCGCGGCAAGGCGATAGGCCGCGCCCGAGACATCCGCCTCCGCCTGGGCGACGGCTGCCGAACGGGCTTCCCGCTCGGCCGTGGCCTGCTCTGCCTCCAGCCGCGAGCCTTCGCCCGCCTTCGCGCGCAGGGCGGTCAGTTCGGCCAGAGCGCGGTTTGCCTCCTGCTCCGCCCGCGCAGTGGCGAGCTGTTCCTGGGCAAGGCGGAAATCGACATAGGTGCGCGCAATCTCGGCCGTGAGCGAGACGACCGCGTCGCGCCGGGCCCACTCGGCGGCATTCTCCACCGCGCGGGCGCGCTCCACCTCGCGCGTGGCGCGGCCCCAGGTGTCCATTTCCCAGCTGGCGTCGAAGCCGCTGTCGATCAGCGGGAATTCCGGATCGAAGCCGGGAATGTTGCCCACCGGAATCTGCCCGTTTTCGCTGATGCGGTTGAGCGTGGTGTCGCGCGTCATGCTCACTTGCGGCATCCGCCCGCCCTGCGCCGCCTCGCGCATGGCGCGCGCTTCGGCAATGCGGGCGGTGGCCTGGCGGATATCGGGGCTGGAGGCGAGGGCGCGTTCCACCAGCGCGGTCAGCTGCGGATCGCCGAACTGTTCCCACCATGCCGCGCTGACCGGCGCGGTGGAGGCAGGCTCCAGCCAGTCGCCGGCCATGGCGGTCTGCGGCCGCTCGTAATCGGGGCCGACGGTACAGGCCGCGAGTGCAAGCAAGGGGAGCGGGAGGAGAAGGCGAAAACGCATCGGATTACTCCATTCGCGACCGGAACAGCCAGGCCGAGGCCGACAGGGTGACGAGCGCGATCAGCACCAGCGGCCAGAGCTGGTGCAGCACGTCGGCAGCAGGCATGCCCTTGAGAAACAGGCCCTGCACGATGATCAGGAAATAGCGCGCCGGATTGATGTAAGTGACGGTTTGCAGCCATTCCGGCATATTGGCGATGGGGCTGGCATAGCCTGACAGCAACATCAGCGGCGTAGTCGCCACGAAGCTGCCGAGGAAGCTCTGCTGCTGGGTCATCGACAGGGACGAGACGAACAGCCCCACCCCGATCAGCGCCAGCAGATAGACCGCCAGCGAGATAAAGAACAGCAGGTAGGACCCGGTGAAGGGCACGCCGAACACCGCCTGCGCCACGAAGAGATAGAGCGTGCCGTTCACTGCCCCCACCAGGAAAGGCGGGACGATCTTGCCGATCACGATCTCATGCACGCGCAAGGGGCTGACGAGCAGTTGGTCGAACGTCCCCAATTCGCGTTCCCGCGCCACGGTCTGGCTGGTGATGGCAAGGCCGGCAATCGACACGATGATCACGATCAGCGCAGGCAGGGTGAACCAGATGAAGTCCAGCGTGGGGTTGAACCAGTTGGTCACCTGCGCGCCGCCCTGCATCTGCGGCATCGCCTCGGCATCCATTTCCGCCGTGATGCGCGAGACATAGCCCGCCACGATCTGCGCCGCGTTGGAGCGCCGCCCGTCCAGCACCAGCCCCACGCGGGTGGGCTGGCCCTTGTCCAGCGCACGGTCGAACCCTTCCTCGATCACCAATGCGGCGATCACCTGCTGGTTGTCGATCGCGCGGTGCAAATCTTCGGAGGAGCGCAGATAGAGGATGTCGCGGAAATTCGGGCTGCCGGAAATGCGCTGCACCAGTTCGGCTGCATGGGTGCCGCCGGATCGGTCGAGCACGGCCAGGTCCACATTCTTCACGTCCAGCGTGGTGGCGAAAGTGAAGATGAACAGCTGGATGAGCGGCGGCAGCACCAGAATGATGCGCGCCTTGGGATCGCGCAGCAGCGACCAGATTTCCTTGACGATCGAGGCCTTGAGACGCTGCATCAGTCCAGGCTCCTTCGCGTCACGCGGAAGGAGAGGAAGAAGAACAGGAAGCCGAAGCCCAGCATCACCGCGATATTGGGCAGAAAATGCGGCCAGATGTCTCCGGTGAGGAACAGGGTCTGCAGCGAGGGGATCAGATAGCGGGCAGGCACCGCATAAGTGATCGCCTGAATCCATACCGGCATCGAGCCGATCTCGTAAATGAAGCCCGAGAGCAGGAAGGTCGGCAGGAAGGAGGAGAGCAGCGCGATCTGGCTCGCGACGAACTGGTTCTTGGTGGCGGAGGAGATGAACAGGCCGAGGCCCAGCGCGGGCATCAGGAAGGCCGAGGCGATCAGGTAGAGTGCCAGCAGCGATCCGCGGAAAGGCAGGCCGAACATCGTTACCCCGATCACCGTGCACAGGGTCATCGAAGCAAGCGCGAGCAGGTAATAGGGCAGGATCTTGCTGGCGATGAATTCGGCCATGCTCACCGGCGTGGCGAGGATCGCCTCCATCGTGCCGCGTTCCCATTCCCGCGCCACCACCAGCGCGGTCAGCAGTGTGCCGATCATGGTCATCACGATGGCAATGGCGCCGGGGACGAGGAAATAGCGGCTCTTCAGCCCCGGATTGTACCAGAAGCGGGCCGAAAGCTCGATCTGCGGGGCCTTGGCGATCACGCCGGGCAGGCCTTCATTCGCGGCCCATGTCTGGAACACGCCCTGTGCCTGGCTGGCGACGAAGATGGCCGTGTTGGGCTGCGATCCGTCAGTCACGATCTGGATTTCGGGCAGGCGCCCGTCATGCACGGCCTTGCCGAAATCCTGCGGGATCACGATCATCCCGCCGATCTCGTCGCCGATCATCATGCGCCGCGCCTGCTCCCGATTGCGCAGGTGAGTGACCGAGAAATAGGGCGAGGCTTCGTAACTGCTCGCAAGGGCAAGTGCCGGGGCGCTGGAATCCTCCATCACCACTGCCACTTTCGTGCCCTGCGTATCGAGCGACACGGCATAGCCGAACAGGAACAGCAGCAGCAGCGGCATGGCCAGCGCGATGAGGAAAGTGGACGGATCGCGTACGATCTGCGCCAGCTCCTTCACCATCATCGCCTTGAGGCGGCGCATGTCGAAGCGGATGGGGCCGGACGGGCTGCTCATGCCGCGTCCCTCTCGTTCGCTTCCCGCTCAAGATCGCTCGCCTCGATCAGGGCGATGAAGGCGTCTTCCATCGTCGGGTCGGCCGAACCGGTAAGTGCAGCCGCCTTGGCCTTCAGCGCATCGGGCGTGCCGGTGGCGATCTGCGTGGCGCGATAGATCAGCGAGACGTCGTCGCAATATTCGGCCTCGTCCATGAAATGAGTGGTGACGAGCACGGTCACACCCTTTTCGACGAGGCCGTTGATATGCGTCCAGAACATGCGGCGGGTGACGGGATCGACGCCCGATGTCGGCTCGTCGAGGAACAGCACGGGCGGCTGATGCATCACCGCGCAGGCAAGCGCGAGGCGCTGCTTGAAGCCCAGCGGCAGGGCGCCCGAATTCATGTTGAGCTTGTCGGCGAGGTCGAAGATCTCGATCATAGCCTCTTTCGCCCGTCGCGCCTCGGCGCGGGACAAATTGTAGGCGCCGGCGAAGAAATCGAGATTCTGTCCGACGCTGAGATCGCCGTAGAGCGAGAATTTCTGCGCCATGTAACCCAGCGAGGCGCGTGCCTCGGCAGCGGAGTGGCGCAGATCGTTGCCCGCCACTGCGCCATGCCCTTCGCTGGGGGTCAGCAATCCGCACAGCATCTTGAAGGTGGTTGACTTGCCCGCGCCGTTGGGCCCGAGCAGCCCGTAGATCTGCCCCTGCGGAATGGCGAAATCCATCGATTGGGCGGCCGTGAATGCGCCGAAGCGCTTGGTCAGGCCCACAGCCTCGATCGCATGGTTTTCGCCCCGTTCGATCGTGCGGTAATTTTCCGCCAGCGCGCTGGTGCCCTTGGGGCCGCCGCCGAGAATTTCGATGAACCCGTCCTCGAAACGGGGCGGGGCCTGTGCGATCCTTGTGCCGGGCCCCGCATCGAAGGATGCCGGAGCGGGCACCGGATGGCTGCCGCGCACCAGCAGGCGGACGGAGCGGCCCTGGATCGTGCCGTCCATGATATCCGGCCGGTCGAGTGTCTGGGTGAGAAAGCGGCGGCGGCGCGGTTCGAAGCCCGATACCTGGATCACCCGGCCTTGCGCGCGGCCGGTCAGTTCGCCCGGCAGTCCGTCGAACAGCAGCTGGCCCTCATTGAGCAGATAGACCCGGTCGCACTTCTCCGCCTCGTCGAGATAGGCAGTGGACCACAAGATGCCGATGCCCTGATCGGTCAGCTGTTCGACCATCGCCCATAACTCGCGGCGGGAAATGGGATCGACGCCCACGCCCGGCTCGTCCAGCAGCATCAGCCGGGGCGTGCGCACCAGCGTGCAGGCAAGGCCCAGCTTCTGCTTCATGCCCCCGGAGAGCTTGCCGGCCAGCCGGTCCTGAAAACGGGCGAGGTCCGTGAAGTCCAGCAGCCGGGCGAAAGTCTCCTCGTGCTCCTCCTTCGGCAGGGCGCGCAGCTCGGCATAGAGATTGAGGTTCTCCAGAACCGTCAGATCTTCATAAAGCCCGAAGCGCTGGGGCATGTAGCCCAGCTGGTCGAGCATTGCCGCCGGCGGCTGGCCAAGGATCGCCACTTCGCCTTCATCGGGGTGGAGCAGCCCGGCAAGCAGGCGGATCAGCGTGGTCTTGCCCGCGCCGTCCGGCCCCACCAGCCCAGTGATCTTGCCTGCTTCCACTCGCATGGAAACGCCCGCCAGCGCGGGCGCGGACATGCCCTTGAAGCGTTTCACAAGGCCTGTCGCCTCGGCCGGATGGGGCATTTCGGGGGGCATGGCCGGGGGCTCCTGCGGCCTTACTTGCCGGTCACCGTAACAGTCACCGGCTGGCCCTGGCGCAGCCGGTCATCGGGGTCGGACACGATGATGCGCATGCGATAGACCAGGTCCGTACGCAAATCTTCGGTCTGCACTGTCTTGGGCGTGAATTCGGCGCGGGGCGAAATGAAGCCGATCGTCCCGCTATAGGTCTTGTCGTTACCGTCGGCCTTGACCTTCACCTTCATCCCCGGCGCGACGCGGGAAAGGTCGCTCTCCGCCACATAGGCGCGCACGCGCAGCGGTCGGTCGATGGAAAGGGTCAGCACTGTCTGCCCCGGCTGGACGATCGCGCCCGGTTCCTGCGCGCGAGTGACGACGGTTCCGGCGGTGGCGGCGCGCAGGGCAGTGTCGCCCCGGTCCACCATCAGGCTGCCGCGTGCTGCCATCGCGCTCTTGAGCTGGGCCTTGGCTGCGTCGATCTGTTCGACGCGCGCCCCCTGATTGAGCTTGGAGAGCGCCTGTTGCGCCTCGCTGAGTTGAGCCTGCGCCTGATCGCGCTGGGCCAGGGTCGCCTGCCAGACATCGCGGCTGATCGCGCCCGGTTCGACCAGCGACTGGCGCCGGTCGACATCCTGCTGGGCCTTGCGCAGGGCGGCCTGCGCGGCATCCACGCGGGCGCGGGCCTGCCCGATATCCTGCGCGCGGCTGCCGTTCATCAGCTCGGCCAGCTGGGCGCGAGCCTGTGCGATCATCGCATCCGATTCGGCGAGCCTGCTGTCGAGCGGTGCGGGGTCGATCAGGGCGAGCATCTGGCCCGGCTCCACCTTGTCGCCTTCATCCACGTCGATAGCGGAAATGCGCCCGCCGACACGGAAGGCCATGTCCACTTCGCGTATGTCGACATTGCCGTAGAGGGTCAGTTCGCCGCCATCGCCCTTTCCGACCAGGCCGAAGCCGTTAGTGACAATGGCTGCGATCAGCAGGGCTGCCGCGGCGAGGATGGGAATGAGACGCTTCCTGTTCATTCTGTCCCTCCGGTGAGGATGGCGATCGTATTGCGGCGAAGCTGGGCGCGCAGCATCGTGCCTTCGTCGGGGCCGAGTTCGCCCACTTCCAGCGCCTTGCACACAGTGGCCCGCGCCGCACGCATGACCAGCGCCTGGCCGAAGATCATCAGGCCGAGCGCGCGCAGCTGGCGGGGCTCCAGCCCCGGGCGGATGCGCCCGAGCAGGGCCTCGATGCCTTCGAGCAGGTCTTTCATAACGCCGCGATAGAGCCGCTCGAACGCCTCGGTCGGCTCCAGCTGCTCGCGCACCACGAAGCGGGACCATGCGGCCGAATCATCGTGCAGCATCATGATGGCCACGCTGTCCATCGCTTGCAGGATGCGCTCCAGCGCCTCGTCCGGACTCAGGCTGTCCACGTCGACCGCAAGGGCCAGGGCGGCGGTCTGCCGATTGCGTATCTGGCAGGCGATATGGTCGGCGCAGGCAAGATAGAGGCCTTCCTTGCCGCCGAAATGATAGGTGATCGAAGACATCGCCGTATCGGAAGCGCGCGCGATATCGCGCGTGCTGGCACCATCGAAGCCGAGCCTGCCGAAACGATCGATCGCTGTGTTGAGGAGACGTTCCTGAACCATGCGACGGGCATAATTCGTTCGAATGAACGAATCAATCGTCGACACAGGTCGCCACGCGATTTCTCGGATTTGATCGTTCGGTGAACGAAGCAGGCCTGCGCCATTCCATGGGCGCGGGGCGCCCGAAGGCGAAAATCGGTGTCTGCTTCTGAGTGATTGGTGCGGTCGAGAAGACTCGAACTTCCACGGGCTTTCGCCCACAACGACCTCAACGTTGCGCGTCTACCAGTTCCGCCACGACCGCAAAATCGACAAGGGCCAGCTGGCCCTCGCGGGGTAGGAGCGGGCCCTTAGCAAAGCGATTTCACCCCTGCAAGCGCGCTGGCATGACTATTTTTCGCTCCGATGCCTTTTATCAGGGCGCAGGCGGTCCTCAGTTGGGCTTCCAGCCGATTTCCGCGAATTTCGCGGCCTTGGGCACATCGGTCGCCGCTTCGTTGATCGTCACGCTTTCGCCCGGGGCCAGCGTGCGCTGCGGCGGCGCGACTTCCCAATCGTAGACGATACGGTCGCGCGCGTCGCGCAGCACGATCCGGATCGGCGGAATCTTGTGCGTGACCTTGCCGACATTGGTCACTGTGCCGCTGGCGCCGAAATATTCGGTGCCATTGGCCAACTGGCGCCGTTCCTGCTTGTCCGGGGGGAAGTCCAGCACCAGGTCGCTCTGGCCCAGGCCGAACATCGGGCGGCTGATCGGCACCCAGTCGGGCAGGCCCCAATAGCTGACCGCGAACACCGCGCCCATCGCGAACAGCGCGAAGATGGCCGCGGCATAGGTCCACAGGCGCAGCACGTTGCGGCGCGGGCGGAACGGCGGTTCGTGTTCGAACCGGGAATAGGTCTCTTCCTCGTAGTCCTCCGGCTCGGCGACCGCAGCCGGGGGCGGCATATGCTCCCCTGCGATTGCCTGCGGTGGCGGTGGAGGCTCTGCCACCGGGGCCGGTTCAGGCTGCGGAGCCGGTTCAGGCGCGGTGAAGGCGGAAAAACCGGGCCGCGCATCGGGATCGCGTGCGGGCACCTGCTGCGGCGGTGGAGTGGGAGACGGCGGCGGCGCGGGGCGGGCGACCGGGGCCGCAGGCGCGGGCACGCCGGCCGGCCCTTCCTGGAACCAGCTATGGCGGCACTTGGCGCACCGTACGGTACGGCCTTCTAGGCCGATCGCGCTATCGGGGACCACATAGCGCGTCGCACATGCTGGGCAGGCGATGATCATCGTGGAATGAGCTTAAGGCACATGCACGAATCACTATCAAGAGTCCCACCTGTGCGTGGAGCCCGGGTGTGGCTTTTTTCCACACCGATCACCCGCTATAGCCGGAACGCATGGCCGAAATTAACCTTGTCCCGCCACCGGTTGCGGATCTGCCCCGGGCATGAGCATGCCTGAGGGGGATATCGTCCAGTTCGACAATGTCGGGCTGCGCTATGGCGCCGGCAAGGAAGTGCTGAGCGACATTTCCTTCACGCTCTATCCAGGCAGCTTCTATTTCCTCACCGGGGCAAGCGGCGCTGGCAAGACTTCGCTGCTCAAGCTGCTCTATCTGGCGCAGCGCCCCTCGCGCGGGGCGATCCGGATGTTCGGCACCGATGTGATTACCCTGCCGCGCCGGAAATTGCCCGCTTTCCGCCGCCGTCTGGGCGTGGTGTTCCAGGATTTCCGCCTGGTGCAGCACCTTTCCGCCTTCGACAATGTCGCCCTGCCCCTGCGCGTTTCGGGCGTGCGGGAGAGCGATCTGGTGAAGCCGGTGGCCGACATGCTCGAATGGGTGGGACTGGCCGACCGTGCCGATGCGCGCCCGGCAACGCTTTCGGGCGGGGAACAGCAGCGCGTGGCCATTGCCCGCGCCGTTATCGGCCGGCCGGACATGCTGGTGGCCGACGAACCGACCGGCAACGTCGATCCCGACCTTGCGCTTAAATTGCTGCGCTTGTTCGAGGCGCTCAATCGCCTGGGCACCACCGTGGTGGTGGCCACTCACGATCTGCATCTGCTGAAGAAAGTGCCGGAATCGCTGATCATGCGGCTCGACAAGGGGCGGCTGAGCGATCCCACCGGCGCCTTGCGCTATCCACCCCGGCGGCCCTTCGCCCGACTGGAGGAGGATTTGCCGTGATTCCGTTCGGGAGGGAACGCAAGGCACAACTAGTCCCGCAGGCCCGGCTTACCGGGCCGATGCCGTGGGTGATCGCGATCATGGTGGCGCTCACGACCATCGCAGCGGCGGGTGGCCTCGCGCTGAGCAATCTTGCGCAGGCGGCAAAGGCGGAGCTTTCGGGCGGGCTGACGGTGCAGATCGTGGAAGCCGATGCCGAAGAGCGTGGGCGGCAGGCCGAACTGGCGGTTTCCCTGCTGGCCAATGTCGATGGGGTGGAGACTGTCGGCCGCGTGGCGGACAGCGAATTGCGCGAGCTGATCGAGCCCTGGCTGGGCGAGGATATCGGCGGCGAGACCGGTCACGGAGCAGGCGAGGCAGTACCGGTGCCCGCGCTGATCGACGTGCGGCTCGACGGGCCGGTTACGGATGCCAAACTCAAGCGGCTGCGCGCTATCCTGAAGGACAAGGCCCCCGCGGCTCGGGTCGACGCGCAATCGAGCTGGTTGGCCCCGGTCTTCGCGGCCATCGCTTCGCTGCAATGGCTGGCAGTGGGGCTGGTGGTGCTGCTGGCGGGAACGAGCGCGGCCGCGGTGTGGCTCGCCTCGCGCAGCGCGCTGGGTTCCAATCGCGCGACGATCGAGATCGTGCATCTGCTGGGCGGCACGGATGCACAGATCGCGCGAATCTTCCAGCGCTCTATCGGGATCGATGCGCTGCTGGGCGGTGCAGTGGGGCTGGGCTTCGGCATTTCCGCGGTGTTGCTGCTCGGGCGGCAATTCGCCGCGCTCGGTTCCGGCATGATCGCTGGCGGCGGACTTGGCTTGCCCGACTGGTTGGCGATTGCGGCAATCCCGCTTGCCGGAGTATTGATCGCCATGTTCACCGCGCGGCTCACCGTGCTCGCGGCGCTCAGGAAGATGCTGTGAGGTTTGGGCAAGTGATCCGCCGCGCGCTTGGCGCAATCTTTATCGTGTGGGCCCTGGGCTTCTTCTGGTTCGCAGTATTCCTGCCGGGCCCGGCAGGCGACGAGAAGACGGACGCCATCGTCGTTCCCACCGGAGGAGAGGGGCGGATCGCGCGCGGGTTGGAGATGCTGCGGCGCGGACAGGCGCAGCAATTGCTGGTCAGCGGCGTGGACGGCAATGTGAAGCCGCGCGAATTCGCGGCCGAATATGATGTCGATCAGAAGCTGATGGATTGCTGCATCACGCTGGGCTTCGCCGCGCTCGATACCAGGGGCAATGCGGCCGAAACGGCGGCGTGGGTAGGCGAACGCAACGTATCCTCGCTGCGGCTGGTCACTACCGACTGGCACATGCGCCGCGCCGAGCTGGAACTGTCCTCGGAGATGCCGGGCGATGTGACGATCGTGGAAGACGCCGTCCGTTCCAAGCCGTCGCTGCGCATCCTGTTCCTTGAATATCACAAGCTGATCGCGGCCTTCCTGGCACGCCTGCTGCCCTGGTAATCGTTATGGGAAACGTGCTGCGCAGCCTGGCATTCTATCTGGTGTTCTATGGCCTGAGCGTGGGCTTTGTCGTCTCCGCGGTAATCGCCGCCGCGTTGGGGCCGCGATATTCCCAGGCAGTGCCCGATGCATGGAGCGCGTTCCATCGCTGGTGCGTGGAAACCCTGCTCGGCATCCGCGTGGTGGAAGAAGGGCCGCGACCAGAAGGACCGGCACTCTATGCCTTCAAGCATGAGAGCTTTTTCGAGGCGATCGACATCGCCCGTTCGCTCCACCGGCCAGCGCCCTTCGCGAAGGAGGAACTGTTTCGCATTCCCCTGTGGGGCAGGGCCGCGCGGGCCTATGGCGGAGTGCCCGTCGCCCGCGATCAGGGTGCCAAGGCCCTGCGTTTCATGCTTTTCGAAGCAAAGCGACAGGTGGCGACCGGCCGCTCGCTGGCGATCTTTCCCGAAGGCACGCGCGTGCCGCATGGTGTGCGGGCGCCGCTGCGCGCGGGCTTTGCCGGAATCTACAAGGTGGTGGGGCTACCGGTGGTGCCAGTGGCCGTGAATAGCGGCCCGCTTTATCACCGCGTGTGGAAGCGCCCCGGCACTATCACCTTGCGCTTTGGCGAAGCGATTCCCCCCGGCCTCCCGCGCGAGGAAGTGGAAGAACGGGTATGCACGGCGATCAACATACTCAATCCGTGAAGCCGCCCGAGGACGATCCCTCGCTGCTCGAAGTGCTTGGGCCGGGTCTGGTCACCGGCGCGGCCGATGACGATCCCAGCGGTATCGGCACGTACAGCCAGGTCGGGGCGCAGTTCGGCTATGGCATGGCCTGGACGATGTTCTTCGGCTTTCCGCTGCTCGCCGCGATTCAGGCGATCTGCGCGCGGATCGGCGCCACGACCGGGCGCGGGATCGCCCAGAACCTGCGGCGCCATTACCCGCTGCCCCTGCTGCAGGGCGCGGTGCTGCTGCTCCTGCTGGCGAACATCATCAACCTGGGCGCGGATCTGGGCGCCATGGGGGCCGCATTGGCGCTGATCCTCCCCGGCCCGGCCCTTGCCTATACGGCGACTTTCGGCGTGCTGAGCGTGCTGCTGGAAGTGTTCCTCAGCTATGATCGTTATGCCCGCATCCTCAAATGGACCACGCTTTCGCTGTTTGCCTATGTCGGCGTGGTGTTCGTGGCCGATGTGCCGTTGGATGAGGCAGTGCGGGGCACGCTGATCCCGCAATTCCAGTTCGATCGGGAACATGCGATGGCGCTGGTGGCGGTGTTCGGCACCACTATCAGCCCTTACCTGTTCTTCTGGCAGGCAGGGCAGGAAGTGGAAGAACAGCACCGGCGCCACATCAAGCCGCTGCATGTTTCGCCCAGCAGCCGCGCCAGGCGCGAGCTGCGGCGCATTCGCACCGACACGCTGGTGGGCATGGGCTTTTCGCATATCGTGGCATTGTTCATCATCATCGCCACTGCCGCGACGCTCCACGCCCATGGCGTGCGGGATATCGAAAGCGCGGCGCAAGCGGCCGAGGCACTGCGACCGATTGCAGGAGATCTGACCTTTGCCCTGTTCGCGATCGGCATTATCGGTACCGGTCTGCTTGCGGTCCCCATTCTGGCGGGAAGCGCGGCCTATGCGCTCAGCGAGGCCTTCGGCTGGGTAGAGGGGCTGGACCGCAAGCCGCGTGAGGCAAAGGCTTTCTACGGGGCTATCGCGGCGGCCACACTGGGCGGCGTGGCGCTCAATTTCCTCTCGATTGACCCGATGCGCGCGCTGTACCTTGCGGCTGTGGTCAATGGCCTGCTCGCCCCGCCGCTGATGGTGGTGACGATGCTGATCGCCGGCAACCGCAAGGTGATGGGCAAGCTGGCGGTCAGGGGGCGGCTGGCGGCGGCCGGATGGCTGTCCACCGCAGTGATGTGGGTGATCGCCGGGGTATTCCTGCTTTCCTGACCGGCAAGCGCCGGGTCAGGCGACCCGGTTCAGCCCTGATGATCCTTGCGCCCGAAATCGGGCCGGGCATCGTCCTGCCCCAGCGCCACAATGGAGCGGCGGATGGCGCGAGTGCGGGTGAACAGCTCGAACAGGGCATCCCCGTCGCCGTCGCGGATCGCGTCCTGCATGGTCGAAAGATCGTCGAGGAAGCGCTGCAGCATCACCAGCACCGCGTCGCGATTGTTCAGGAACACGTCGCGCCACATGGTCGGGTCCGATGCGGCGATGCGCGTGAAATCGCGGAAGCCCCCGGCCGAATATTTGATCACTTCGCTGCGGGTCACGTCTTCCAGATCGGAGGCAGTGCCGACGATGGTGTAGGCGATCAGGTGCGGGATGTGGCTTGTCACCGCCAGCACCAGATCGTGGTGCTTGGGGTCCATGGTCTCCACCATCGCGCCCAGAGCTTCCCAGAAGAAGACGAGGCGCGCGACACTGGCAGCGTCGGCCCCTTCGGGAGGCGTGATGATGCACCAGCGCTGCTGAAACAATGTCGCGAAACCGGCATCGGGCCCGCTGTGCTCCGTGCCTGCCACGGGGTGTGCGGGCACGACCGGATTGGCGGGAAAGGCCTCGCTCAGCGCGGCGGCGATGGTCTGCTTGGAAGAGCCGACATCGCTGATCACCGCGCCCGGCGCGATATAGGGGGCCATGTCGCGCGCGACATCGGCAATTGCACCCACCGGCACGCAGAAGATCACCAGATCGGCATCGCGCACTGCCTCTTCGGCGGTGTCGCAGACTACGTCGGTCAGGGCCCGTTCGGTGGCGCGCTGGCGCACTGCCGGGTCGGCATCGAAACCGGTCGTGCGCGTTCCGGGAATATGGTCGCGCACCGCCAGCCCGATCGAGCCGCCGATCAGGCCAAGTCCGATGATGGCGACCGTGCCGAAGGGGGCAGGCGCCGGGCTCATCGTGCGGCTTCCGCCAGTTCGCGCAGGATCGCCGCGATCTCGGTCATCTGTTCGGTTGTGCCGATGGTGATGCGCAGGCCCTGCGGCAGGCCCTGCCCCGGCAGCCAGCGCGTGGCATAGCCGCGCTCGGCCAGCCCATCATGCGCCATTTGGGCAGTCAGCTTGCCCTCGAACAGGGTCAGCACGAAATTGGCCTTGCTCGGCAGCGGGCGCAGGCCGTGATTGCCGAGAGATTCCAACACGGACACGAAACGGGCGCGTTCGGACAGATTGTGCTGGCGCGAGTGTTCGACGAAATCCTGATCGGCCAACGCGGCGATGGCCGCGGCTTGCGCCACCCCGGAAAGGTTGAACGGCCCGCGAATGCGGTTGAGCATGGAGACGACTTCGACCGAGCCAGTGCCCCAGCCCACCCGGTCCCCCGCAAGGCCGTAAATCTTGGAGAAGGTCCGCGTGACCAGCACGTTGGGCGCGGATGCAGCCAGCGCCAGCGCGCCATCATCGTCTTCCGGCGTCAGATATTCGGCATAGGCCTGATCGACCACGAACAGCACATCCGCCGGCAGGGCCGCATGCAGCCGCGCAATCTCGCCCTTGGGCAGGTAACTGCCGGTGGGGTTGTTCGGATTGGCGAGGAAGACGACGCGCGTCTTCTCGTTCACCAGTGCCAGCAGCGCTTCCACATCGGTGCCGTAATCGAGATCGGGCGCCACCACCGGGGTCGCGCCGCAACGGCGGGCGGCAATGTCGTAGACCGAAAAGCCGTAGCGAACATAAAGCACTTCGTCCCCCACCCCGGCATAGGCCTGGGCGGCGAGGTTCAACAGTTCGTCCGACCCGGTGCCGCAGACGATGCGTTCGGCCGGAATGCCGTTCAGCGCACCCAGCGCCTCGCGCAGGGCAACCGAATCCGGATCGGGATAGCGATCGGGCAGCGGGGCGTTCCTGCGCGCTTCCAGAGCCGCCGGGCTGGTGCCGAGCGGGTTTTCATTGGCGGAAAGCTTGATCAGCTCGCGCCCGTCCGCACTGCGCGCCTTGCCGGGCACATAGGCATGGATCGCGGCGATCCACGGCTTGGGCACGGGGGCTTTTGCGGGCTGCTCGGGGCTGATCTTCTGTTCGGACATAACCCGCGGGCGCATAGCTGTGTTCGCGCGCAATTGACAGCCCGCTTGGCGTCCCCCAAGTCGCTTGGCGCAATGGCAACGATCCTGACCTACACCAGTGCCACGCTTACCCTGCCCGACGCCTTGCCGCTGGATAGCGGACTGGCGCTCGACGGAGTGGAGGTCGCTTACGAGACCTATGGCGAGCTGGCGGCGGACAAGGGCAATGCGATCCTGATCTGCCACGCGCTGACGGGCGACCAATATGTCGCCAATCCGCACCCCATCACCGGCAAGCCGGGCTGGTGGTCGCGCACGGTGGGGCCGGGCAAGCCGATCGATACGGACCGGTTCCACGTGATCTGCGCCAATGTCATCGGCAGTTGCATGGGCTCGACCGGCCCGGCCAGCCTCGCGCCCGATGGCCAGCCCTTCGGCATGCGCTTTCCCGTCATCACCATTCGCGACATGGTGCGCGCGCAGGTCGCGCTGCTCGATGCGCTGGGGATCGAATGCCTCCATGCCGTGGTCGGCGGATCGATGGGCGGGATGCAGGCGCTCAGCTTCGCGGCCAATTTCGGCGAGCGAACGCAGCGAGTGCTGGCTATCGCCACTACCGCGCGCCATTCCGCGCAGAACATCGCCTTCCACGAGGTCGGGCGCCAGGCGATCATGGCCGATCCCAACTGGCAGGGCGGCGCCTATTACGCCACGGGCCGCGCGCCCGATGCTGGCCTCGCCGTGGCGCGCATGGCGGCGCATATCACCTATCTTTCCGAAGCGGGGCTGACCGACAAATTCGGACGGCGCCTGCAGGACCGGGATTCCAAGAGCTTCGGCTTCGATGCGGATTTCCAGGTGGAAAGCTATCTGCGCTATCAGGGCATCAGCTTCACCAACCGGTTCGATGCGAATTCTTATCTCTATATCACCCGCGCGATGGATTATTTCGATCTGGCGGAAGAGCATGGCGGCAGGCTGGCCGATGCCTTTGCCCGCACCAGCGCGCGCTTCTGCCTGATCAGCTTCGATACGGACTGGCTCTATCCCACTGCCGAATCGCGCAACATCGTCCATGCGCTCAATGCCGTGGCCGCGCCGGTCAGCTTCGTGGAGCTTTCCGCGCCCTATGGGCATGACAGCTTCCTGCTGGACGTTCCCGCGCAGGACCGCGTGATCAAGGGCTTCCTCGAATGAGTACCCTGCGTCCCGACCTCGAAGTGATCGCCCGGCACATTCCCGCCGGTGCGCGCGTGCTGGATGTCGGTTGCGGCGATGGCACGCTGATGGCCGCCCTGCGGGATGGGCGGGGTGTGGATGCGCGCGGGTTGGAACTCAGCCCGGAGAAGGTTGAACTCTGCGTCAGCAAGGGGCTGTCGGTGATTCAGGGCGATGCCAATCGCGATCTGGCCGAATATCCCGATGGGGCGTTCGATTACGCGATCCTGAGCCAGACCCTGCAGACGTCGGAACGGCCGGACCTGATGCTGGACCAGTTGCTGCGCGTGGGGCGGCAGGCCTTCGTCAGCTTCCCCAATTTCGCCTATTGGCGCATGCGCCTTTCGCTGCTGGTGAACGGGCGGATGCCGGTGACGCCGCACTTGCCGGTCAGCTGGTACGAGACGGAAAATATCCATCATCTGACGATCGCGGATTTCCGCGCCTTGCTGGTGGAGAAGGGCGTGAAGACCCAGGGCTGCTGGTTCTTCACCCATGACCGGGAAGTGGGTTCCACCGGCGCGAACTGGTGGGCCGAACATGCGGTGTTCCAGCTGAGCCGGTGAGTACGGCGGAACGCAGCGGGGAGAGATAGGAAATGTCCGGAAATATCGCAGGCGCCCAGAGCGCCGGGAAAAGCTACGAAGCTGCGCGCGAGGCGACGCGCAGGGCCGTATTCCTCAACGTGGCGCGCTCCCTCGATAGTGGCGAAGAACACCGGCAAGGCCTTGCCGCAGTGTTCCAGGCCTGTCGCGAACGTGCACTGGAAGCTGGCGCCGCCTGCGGGATGACGACGGAACAGGTCGATGCGGATATTTCGCAGATCTGTGACGAGGACGTCGTCAGCCTGCGTGCCGCGACGGATGAGGAATTTCGCGCATTCGCCAATGAAAGCGGTGAAGTGGTGCAGCGCTTCCTGCTGGGGTAAGCGGCGCGGCTCGTCAGGCCGGGACGTTGACTGCCAGCACGCTGTCATCGCGCGCCAGACACCACAGGCTCAGCCCGGCGGCGGTGGCGCGGTCCACGGCCATTCCGGTGGGCAGCGAGATGGTGACGAGGCGGGTTGCCCCGGCTCGCACGGCCTTCTCCACGATTTCGTAGGAACAGCGCGCGGTGGAAAGGATGAAGCCATCCGCCGGGTTCTGCCCCGCCCTGGCCAGCGCGCCGATCAGCTTGTCCATCGCATTATGCCGCCCGACATCCTCGCGCGCGTGGAGGATCGTGCCGTCCTTTGTAACGAAGGCGGCGGCATGGGCCGCACCGGTCGCCCGCCCGAGCGTCTGGAAATCTCGCAAGGTCCCCAGCGCGCGGAAGATCGCCTGCGGATCGAGCGCGGCGTGAGCGGGCACTTTCGGCAGGGGCTTGGCCACGGCATCGAGATTTTCGATCCCGCATAGCCCGCAGGAGCTTTCCGCCACGCGCGCGCGGACGCGTTCGGTGAGTTGTTCGATGCCGAGCCCTGTAAGGCTACCACGAACGATCCAGCCCTTTTCCACTTCCACGACATCAATGTCGGACAGGTCGGAGGGCTTCTTCGCCAGTCCTTCGGTGAGGGCGAAGCCGAGGGCGAAATCCTCAAGATCGGCGGGGCTGGCCATCATCACGGCATAGGCCAGGCCGTTGAATTCCAGCGCCACCGGAACTTCCGGCACCCATTGGCGCGGGGCATCGCGGCGTTCGCCGGAACGACTGATTTCGACAGGGGACGTCATGATCGCCTCTTACCTCGTCATTGCGAGCAAAGCGAAGCAATCCAAAGCGTAACGCGATGGGCCCTGGATTGCTTCGGAACCTACGGTCCCTCGCAATGACGCCGAGTGGCCAGCGTCAGGCCGCGCTCTGCTGAGCGTCGGCCTTGAGCTTTTCGATCGCCTCGCGTGCGATCGGGGTCAGCACGGAAAGATCGTCCGCGAAAATCCCCGCCTTCATGCGCGGGTCCCAGAACTTCCAGATATGTTCGGCAGTGGCGGCCACTGCTTCCTCATGGCCACGGGCCTGAAGATTGGTGGCGATCTGGTCCGCCATGCGGCGGAGCTTTTCCTGGGTGCTGCTCATTCTGCGGGCTCCACATGGGCGATGCGGCGCGAACGCTCGCTCAGTTCGGAATATTCTTCCTGCCATTCGGAGGGGCCGTTGGACGGCGTCACCTGTACCGCGGTCACCTTGTATTCGGGGCAGTTGGTTGCCCAGTCCGAATAGTCGGTGGTCACGACGTTGGCCTGCGTCGCGGGGTGGTGGAAGGTGGTGTAGACAACGCCGGGCGCCACGCGATCAGTCACCACCACGCGCAGGGTGGTTTCGCCGGTGCGGCTGGCAAGGCGAGCCCACGAGCCATCGGCAAGGCCGCGATTTTCGGCATCGGTCGGGTGCATTTCCAGCACGTCCTCATGATGCCACACGACGTTCTCGGTGCGGCGGGTCTGCGCGCCGACATTGTACTGGCTGAGGATACGGCCAGTGGTCAGCAGCAGCGGGAAGCGCGGGCCGGTGCGTTCGTCGGTGGGGACGTATTCGGTCACCACGAACTTGCCCTTGCCGCGCACGAAGCCGTCGACATGCATGATCGGCGAACCGTCCGGGAACTTCTCGTTCACCGGCCACTGCAGCGAACCTTCGCGTTCCAGACGTTCCCACGAAACGCCGGTGAAGGTCGGCGTCAGGCGGGCGATTTCGTCGAGGATTTCGCTCGGGTGGCTGTAGTTCCAGTCGCAGCCGATGGCATTGGCCAGCATCTGGGTGATTTCCCAGTCGGCATAGCCATTGGCCGGTTCCATCACCTTGCGCACCGGCTGAATGCGGCGTTCGGCATTGGTGAAGGTACCGTCCTTCTCGAGGAAGGTCGAACCCGGCAGGAACACGGTGGCGTAATTCGCGGTCTCGTTCAGGAACAGGTCGTGCACGATCACCAGATCCATCGCGGCAAGGCCGGCGGCCACGTGATGCGTGTCCGGGTCGGACTGGAGAATATCTTCGCCCTGAATGTAGATCGCGCGGAAGGTGCCATCCACGGCAGCATCGAGCATGTTCGGGATGCGCAGGCCCGGTTCCGGATCGAGGCTGACGCCCCAGTCCTTTTCGAACAGCTGGCGGGTCGCGCTGTCGGACAGGTGGCGATAGCCTGAAAGCTCATGCGGGAACGAGCCCATGTCGCACGAACCCTGCACGTTGTTCTGGCCGCGCAGCGGGTTTACGCCCACGCCGCGGCGGCCGATATTGCCGGTCACCATGGCGAGGTTGGCGATGGCCATGACGGTGGACGAACCCTGGCTGTGCTCGGTCACGCCCAGACCGTAATAGATCGCGCCATTGCCGCCCGTGGCGTAAAGGCGCGCAGCCTGGCGCACGGTTTCGGCCGGAACCTTGGTCACGGCTTCGAGATATTCGGGGCTGTGCTTTTCGTCCGAAACGAAACGCGCCCAGTCCTGATATTCGTCCCAGTCGCAGCGTTCGCGGATGAAGGCTTCGTCGGCGAGACCTTCGGTCACGATCACATGGGCGATGCTGGTCAGCACGGCCACATTGGTGCCGGGCTGCAGCGGCAGGTGGTGCTGCGCATTGATGTGGGGCGAACGGACGAGGTCGATCCGGCGCGGATCGATCACGATCAGCTTCGCGCCCTGACGCAGGCGGCGCTTCATGCGGCTGGCGAACACGGGGTGCCCGTCAGTCGGATTGGCACCGATCAGCAGGATCACGTCGGAATCCATCACGGAATCGAAGTCCTGCGTGCCGGCGCTGGTGCCGAAGGCCTGCGACAGGCCGAAGCCCGTGGGCGAGTGGCACACGCGGGCGCAGGTATCGACGTTGTTCGAACCGAACCCGCCACGGATCAGCTTCTGGACGAGGAAGGTTTCCTCATTGGTGCAGCGGCTGGAAGTGATACCGCCCAGCGCGCGGGCGCCATAGGTTTCCTTGATCGACTTGATCTTGGCGGCGGTGAAGCTCAGCGCTTCTTCCCAACTGACTTCCTGCCAGGGCTGATCGATCGAATCGCGGATCATCGGCTTCAGGATACGGTCCTGGTGGTTGGCATAACCCCAGGCGAAGCGGCCCTTTACGCAGCTATGGCCGCGATTGGCCTTGCCGTCCTTCCACGGCACCATGCGGACGAGCTGTTCGCCCTTCATTTCCGCGCGGAAGGTGCAGCCCACGCCGCAATAGGCGCAGGTAGTGACGACGGCGCGTTCCGGCTTGCCGAGTTCCTTGACGCTCTTCTCCATCAGCGCGCTGGTGGGGCATGCCTGCACGCAGGCGCCGCAGCTGACGCATTCGGAAGAGAGGAAATCGTCTCCAGTCTGGCCGGCGCTGATCTTGGAAGCGAAACCGCGGCCATCGACCGTCAACGCGAAAGTGCCCTGCGTTTCACCGCAAGCACGCACGCAGCGGCTGCAGACGATGCACTTGTCGGGCGAGAAGTCGAAATAGGGGTTAGACGTATCGACGTCCTGCCCCATGTGGTTTTCGCCCTGATAGCCGTAACGCACGTCGCGCAGGCCGACATTGGCTGCCTGATCCTGCAGCTCGCAATCGTTGTTGGCCGAGCAGGTGAGGCAGTCCAGCGGGTGATCGGAGATATACAGCTCCATCACGCCCTTGCGCAGCTTTTCAAGGCGCGGGGTCTGGGTGTGGACCACCATGCCCGGGCCGACCGGCGTGGTGCAGCTGGCCGGGGTGCCGCGCGCGCCTTCGATCTCGACGAGGCACAGACGGCAGGAACCGAACTGGTTGAGGCTGTCGGTCGCGCAGAGTTTGGGGATCGAGCCGCCGCATTCCGCCGCCGCGCGCATAACGGTCGTGCCGGCAGGCACGGTGACTTCGCGGCCGTCGATCGTCAGGGTTACCTGCTCGTCGGACTTGACTTCGGGGGTGCCGAAATCGGCTTGGCGTTCATATCCCATTGCGCTTCTCCGCTGCGGCAAGATCCGCAGGTGTATTGATATTAGCAGGCTTTGCGCCGCTTTTCACGTTGATGGCGCCGATTGCCTCGGCAAATTCCCTCATCGAATGCTTACTATCGCCGGCCAGAATGGTTTCCACCGCCGCGGCCGCATTCGCGGGCCAGTGCCCGATAACCGGCTGGTCGCCCAGGAAGGAGGGCGGGCTTGCCAGCAACTCGGGCAGGTCAGCAGGCAGGTCGAAACTGTCGACGCTGCAGGTCATCACGCTGTCGAACCCGTTCTCGTTCGCGTGACGCAGCCCTGCGGCCACTCCGCCCAGCGGGCCCATGCCCGGCGCGGGCCAGTCCGGAATGCAGCGCGTGGTGCCTGTTTCAGGCCCGGCCTGACGTCCGGCGATGATCACATCGTCGCACCAGGTGCCCAGCGTGCCGACCGAACGGCTAAGCAGCGAACGCCCGCCCAGCATGGCGAGCGCCTTGTCGCTGCCGAAACGGCTCGATTGTCCGCCAGCCAAGACCACTCCGAGGATCACTCCAGCCCAACTCCCGTGCGGCCTCGTAAAGCCGCCGATTCCGTGCATTATCCTTTGTAAGTTTTACCTACAAATCGCCTTTTGGGCAAACATGCTTTTCCATATCGTGAAAAAACGCTGTTTTTTCAGATATGCGAAACTCACTTGCCCCGGAAATCGTCCGGCCAGTGCTTGAGCGCGCTCATCACCGGATAGGGAGTGAAGCCGCCCAGAGCGCAGAGCGAGCCGAACTTCATCGTCTCGCACAGATCTTCCAGCAGCTTGATCTCGTCTTCCTGGCTACGGCCCTTCTTGGGCATGTTGTGCATCTGCGGTGCCAGTTCGACGCCCGCCAGCACGCGGCCGCCAGCGCGGATGCGGTCGATCAGTTCGACACCGCGCGTGGAGCCGATGCGGCAGGGCGTGCACTTGCCGCAGCTTTCAACGGCGCAGAATTCCATCGCGAAACGCGCCATGGTGCCCATGTCGGCCGTATCGTCGAACACGGTGATGCCGGCATGGCCGATCAGTGCGTCGAGCTTGGCATAGGCTTCATAGTCGAAGGGCACTTCGAACTGGTCGGGGTGGATATAGGCGCCCAGCGGACCGCCCACCTGCACTGCCTTGACCGGGCGACCCGAAGCGGTGCCGCCGCCAATGTCATAGATCAGTTCGTTCAGCGTGATGCCGAATGCGGTCTCGTACAGCCCGCCATGCTTGATGTTGCCGGCCAGCTGGATCGGCATGGTGCCCTTGGACCGGTCGATACCGAGGCTCTGATAATGCTCGGCGCCGCCTTCGGCCAGAATGTGGTGCACGGCGCACAGGGTCAGCACATTGTTGACCACGGTCGGCTTGCCGAACAGGCCCTGCAAAGCAGGGAGCGGCGGCTTGGCGCGTACTTCGCCGCGCTTGCCTTCAAGGCTGTTGAGCAGCGAGGTTTCCTCACCGCAGACATAGGCCCCGGCGCCTGCGCGGATTTCGCATTCGAACGGCGCGATGATATGCGCGCACAGGTTCACGGCTTTGCGCAGCTTGTCGATCGCGTCGGGATATTCGCTGCGGATGTAGATGTAGCCCTTGGTGGCGCCAACGGCTTCACCGGCAATGGCCATGCCTTCGATCAGGGCGAAGGGATCGCCTTCCATCATCATGCGGTCGGCAAAGGTGCCCGAATCGCCTTCGTCCGCATTGCAGACGATGTATTTCTGGTCGGCCACGGCGCCGGCCACGGTCTTCCACTTGATCGCGGCGGGGAAGCCCGCGCCGCCACGGCCGCGCAGGCCGGAATGGAGCAGTTCGGCGATGATCTGTTCGGAACCGATCTGGCGCGCGCGCTTCAGGCCGACCCAGCCATCGTGCTGTTCGTAATCTTCAAGGCTCAGCGGGCGCGACTTGCCCGCACGGGCGAAGGTCAGGCGCTGCTGGCTGGCAATGAAGGGATGCTGGGCAATCACGCCGATAGCCTTGTCGCTCGTCCCGTCGAGGATCGCGGCGACATCGTCCAGCGTGGCGGGGCCGAAGCCCTTGCCGTCGACCTCAACCAACGGCTCGAGCCACTGCATGCCCCAGCTGGACGTACGTTCGACCGTCGCGCCAGCCTTGGCGAAGGCGGCGGCCAGTTCGTCGGCGCCGCAGGCGCGCGCCAGCGCGTCATCGGAGATGCGGATGATAGTCATGCGTTTTCAATCAGCTTGTTGAGCGCCGCGCCGTCGAGGCGGGCATGGAGCTTGTCGCCCACACGGGCATTGGGTCCGCTGCTGCACAGGCCCAGGCAATAGACGTCGGCCAGCTTCACGCGCTCGCCAGCGGCCTTTGCCGCGCCTTCCATCAGCGCCTCTACGCCGCGTGCCTTGCAGCTTTCCGCGCGGCAGATCTGCACCACGGGGCGCGAGTCGGCCTTCGTGTGGAAGTCGTGATAGAAGCTGACCACCCCGTGCACGTCGGCACGGCTGAGATTGAGGGCGAGGGCGATGGCTCGCTCGGCCTCCTCGTCCACGCAGCCGAATTCTTCCTGCACATCGTGCAGGATCGGCAGCAGCGGGCCTTCACGGCCCTGATGGTCGGCGATGATTTCGGACAGGCGTTGTTCGCGGCTCATGCTTTCAGTCTTTCGGCGTGCCAGGCGACATGTTCGGCCATGAAGGTCGAGATGAAATAATAGGAGTGGTCATACCCCTCCTGCATGCGAATGGCGGCGCGCATATCGGCGTTTCGGCAGACATGGTCAAGCAAGTGAGTCTTGAGCTGCCCTTCGAGGAAATTGTCGGCCGTGCCCTGGTCCACCAGAAGGTCCGGCAGGCGGGCGCCGTCTTCGATCAGCGCGACCGCGTCATATTCGCGCCATTTCGCCCTGTCTTCACCGATATAGCCGCCCAGCGCCTTCTCGCCCCAGGGGCAGTTCAGCGGGCTGACGATCGGGGAAAAGGCGCTGGTCGAACGGAAGCGGCCGGGATTGCGAAGAGAAATAGTCAACGCGCCATGGCCGCCCATCGAATGGCCGGTGATTCCCTGCCGCTCCATGTCGACGGGGAAGTTCGCGGCAACGATTCCGGGCAGTTCCTGCTCGATATAGGAGCGCATGCGGAAATTCCCGGCCCAGGGTTCCTGCGTCGCGTCGACATAGAAGCCCGCGCCCTTGCCGAAATCATAGCCCTCATCGTCGGGCACGTCGTCCCCGCGCGGCGAGGTATCGGGTGCGACGAAGATAATGCCATGTTCGGCACAGGCCTGCCGGAACTCGCCCTTTTCGGTGACGTTGGCATGAGTGCAGGTGAGGCCGGAAAGGTACCACAGCACCGGCAGCTTCGCGCCGGGGGCATGATCGGGCACGAAGACCGAGAAGGTCATCGGCGTGCCGGTGGCGGAAGAGGCGTGGGTATAGACGCCCTGGGTGCCGCCGTGGCTTTTCCACGTGCTGACGGTTTCGATGGTCATTTCAGGTCCCGATAAAGCGCGCACAGCTTATTGCCGTCCGGGTCGCGCAGATAAGCGAGGTAAAGGCGGCCATTGCTGCTGTCGCGCCAGCCCGGCGGATTCTCGATCGCGGTGCCGCCCGCGGCAATGCCCGCTGCGTGCCAGGCATCGGCCTGTTCCGGCGAATCCATCGCCAGGCCGATCGTGCCGCCATTGGCATGCGTCGCAGGCTCGCCGTCGATTGGGCGGGTCACCAGGAATTTCGCATCCTTGTGCACATAGACAAGGCGGCCCTTGGGATCGACGAAGGCCGGATTGCCGCCACAGGCCGTGAACAGCGCGTCGTAAAACGCCTTCGAGCGGGCAATATCGTTACTGCCCACCGAGAGATGGCTGAACATGGCGGCAATCCTTCCTTGCGTGCGGTTGCGAAGCGCTTAGCGCTCGCCGGTGTTCGGCGCGAAGACGCAGATCTTGTGGCCGTCCGGATCGCGCAGATAGGCGCCATACATGTTGCCCGGCGAAGCGGCGCGGAAGCCCGGCTCGCCTGCATCGGTGCCGCCGGCGGCAAGGCCGGCTGCGTGCCATGCGTCGACCTGATCGTAATCGGCAGCGCGGAAGCCGAAGGTGAAGCCATTCATGCAGGTCGCGTCTTCGCCATTGGCGGGCGTGGCGACGATGAAGCTGCCGTGCTCGCTGGGATAGACGGTGCCATGCGGCAGCGGGTGGCCTTCATAGCCGAGCACGCCCATGACGGCGTCGTAGAACTTGCGCGAAGTGGCGATGTCGTTGGTGCCGACGAAGATGTGATTGAACATGTCTTTGAGTGCTCTCTTTCTTGCCGTTGTCGGTTCAGAATCTGTCGGTTCGGAAGCCGGATCAGAAGACCACGACGCTGCGGATCGACTTGCCCGCGTGCATCAGGTCGAATGCGGTGTTGATGTCTTCCAGGCCCATGACGTGCGTGATCATGGGATCGATCTCGATCTTGCCCTGCATGTACATGTCCACGATCTTGGGCACGTCGGTGCGGCCCTTGGCGCCGCCGAAGGCAGTGCCGCGCCAGTTGCGGCCGGTCACCAGCTGGAACGGGCGAGTGCTGATTTCCTTGCCCGCTTCGGCCACGCCGATGATGATCGAGGTGCCCCAGCCGCGGTGGCAGGCTTCCAGCGCCGTGCGCATCACTTCGGTATTGCCGGTGGCATCGAAGGTGTAATCCGCGCCGCCGTCGGTCATGGTGACGATCTTGGCCACGACGTCCTCGCGGCTCATGCCCTTGGTGTTGAGGAAGTCGGTCATGCCGAACTTGCGGCCCCATTCCTCGCGGTCGGGATTGATGTCCACGCCGATGATCTTGTCGGCGCCGGCAAGGCGCGCGCCCTGGATCACGTTGAGGCCGATACCGCCCAGGCCGAAGACCACGACATTGTCGCCCACCTGCACCTTGGCGGTGTTGATCACCGCGCCGACGCCTGTCGTCACGCCGCAGCCGATATAGCAGCTGGTCTGGAACGGCGCGTCCTCGCGGATCTTGGCGACCGCGATTTCGGGCAGGACCGTGAAGTTCGAGAAGGTGGAGCAGCCCATGTAGTGGAAGATGGGCTCGCCCTTGTAGGAAAAGCGGGTGGTGCCGTCCGGCATCAGGCCCTTGCCCTGCGTGGCGCGGATCGCGGTGCACAGGTTGGTCTTGCCCGAAAGGCACGATTTACACTGGCGGCATTCCGGGGTGTAGAGCGGGATCACGTGATCGCCGGGCTTCACCGAGGTGACGCCGGGGCCCACTTCGCGGACGACGCCCGCGCCTTCATGGCCGAGGATCGAGGGGAAGATTCCCTCGCTGTCGAAACCGTCCAGCGTATAGGCATCGGTGTGGCAGATGCCGGTGGCCATGATTTCCACCAGCACTTCGCCGGCCTTGGGGCCTTCAAGATCGACTTCGACGATTTCGAGCGGCTGCTTCGGTGCGAAAGCGACTGCGGCGCGAGTCTTCATGGCTGTCCTCTATTGCTTGATTCGACAATGGGTCTGACGCCCCAATGGAGATTTCGCCTCTCCGGCGCCAGTCCCCAAGGGTGTAGCGGCCGGGCGCGGGGCCCGGCCGTATCTGCAAGGCCTCAGGCTGCCTTCTGTGCCGCTGCCGCAGCGCCGACAACTTCGTCGCCGTCGCGTTCGGGCAGCATCAGGAACAGCACCAGCGAAAGGACCGAGCCCATCGCCATGATGGCCGAGACCGTCAGCAGCTGGTCATTGCCGAGCGCCGTGAACAGCGCGCCGGCGATGATCGGGCTGCCCGCCGCGCCCAGGCGGCCGATGCCCAGCACGAAGCCGGTGCCGGTGGCGCGGGCATAGGCCGGGAAGCCGCGGGCGAAGGCGGCGTAATATCCGCTGATCGCCGCATTGGTGAAGAAGCCGGTGATGACGGTTGCCCACTGCCAGGCGCTGAGCGTTTCGCGGCCGAGCCCGAAGGAGCCCACGGCGACGGAACCCAGCAGCAGCATCAGCGCGGTCGGCCACTTGATGCCGAGGCGTGCCATCACGAAGCCGAACAGCAGGCTGCCGAAGAAGCCGCCGACATTGGCGAAGGTCAGCACCGTAGCAGCATCCTGCGGAGCGTAGCCCGGAGGATAGTCCGACACGATCTGCACCGCGAACTTCAGGATGTAATAGAAAGTGATGGTGTGGAACATGTAGCCGAAGGCCAGCAGCAGCGTGACCGGGCGCAGCTGCGGGTTGGACAGGATGTCCGTAACCTTGGGCTTGGAGACGTGTTCCGCGGCCGGGGGCAGGGCATCGATCGGCGCCTTGCCGAAGGCGGCCAGCGTCTTGTTCACGCCCTTCAGGTTCTGCTTCGAGGCCTGATAGGCGGCGGTTTCGGGCACCACCAGCATCAGGATGGGGATCAGGGCGGCAGTCACGATGGCGCCGAAATCGAACACACCGCGCCAGCCATAGGCTTCCAGCAGCCATTCCGAGGCGGCAACGCCGCCGACCACGGCGCCGAGCGGATAGCCCGCGACATAGGCCGCGATAGCCGCCTTGCGCCACCGGTTGTTGGCGCTTTCGGCCGTGACCGCATTGGTCGCCGCCAGCATGCCGCCGATACCGATGCCGGTCAGGAAGCGGAATGCCACCATCGGGGTGACCGCATTGGCATGGCCTGCCAGCCACATGCCGATTGCCATCAGCACGAGGCAGGCGAGCATGGTCAGCTTGCGGCCATATTTGTCAGCGGCGCCGCCCAGCAGCACCGAGCCGAAGCCCATGCCGACCAATTCGGCCGAAAGAACGATGCCCAGCGCCGCGCGTTCGATGCCCCATTCCTTGGAAATGCCGGGAGCCGCAAAAGCGCTCGACAGCACGTCGAACCCGTCCAGCGCGTTCAGCAGGACCATCAGCACGACGACGAGCCACTGGCGGGCGCTCATCGGCGTATCGTTGATGACGGAAATCGGGTTTGTCCCCCCGGACGGAGCTGCCATTATTCTTGATCCTCTCTCTTGCGCGGCCTCAATCGTGGATTCGCGCCAGCATTTCCACCAATTTTTCGATTTCTTCGGCAGTGAAGCGGCTCTTGAGCCATTCTTCATGCTCGTGAATGGCGAGCTTCGCCTTGCCCAGCGCATCCGCCCCGCCCGGCGTCAGATAGAGCGCCTGTTTGCGCCCGTCCGTTTCCGACCGTTCGCGGCGCAGGAAATCGCGCTCCTGCAGGCGGTTCACGATGGTCATGGTCGTCGCACGGTCCATGCGCAGGCGCTGGCCGAGCTCGATCTGCGAAATGGCGGGATTCTCGCCCACCAGCCACAGCACGGAAACCTGCTTCTGGGTCAGTTCCAGATCGACGAAGGTTTCGGCAAAATGGCGATAGACCGCACCGTGGGCCAAACGGATATGGAACCCCACAATATCATTAAGCTCGCCAATGGCGCTATCATTGCTTTCGATCAAAGACGCCGCGCCCACTGGCCCTAACCCCACAGCTTGCCGCTTGCCTAATTGTTAGTGGAGCATACAATCGCGTGCAAGGAGAGGATTTGATCGATGTCCCATTTCCCGAATACCCCCAATTTCACCGGCTTCAACACGCCCAGCCGGATCGAGGCCGACATTTTCGATCTCGCGCATGAGGGCGAGATTCCCAAGGAAATCAACGGCGCCTTCTATCGCGTCCAGCCCGATCCGCAGTTTCCGCCCATGCTGGGCGACGATATCGCCTTCAATGGCGACGGCATGATCACCCGCTTCCATATCCATGACGGGCAGTGCGATTTCCGCCAGCGCTGGGCCAAGACCGACAAGTGGAAGGCCGAGCGCGAGGCCGATCGCGGGCTGTTCGGCATGTATCGCAATCCGCTGACCGACGATCCTTCGACCAAGGGCATGATTCGCTCCACCGCCAACACCAATGCCTGGATCTTCGCCGGCAAGCTGTGGGCGATGAAGGAGGACAGCCCGGCCCTGATCATGGACCCTGTCTCCATGGAGACCGACGCGTTCCAGACCTGGGACGGCGCGATGAAGAGCCAGACCTTCACGGCCCATCCCAAGATCGATCCGAAGACCGGCAACATGGTTGCCATCGGCTATGCCGCATCGGGCCTGTGCACCGACGATGTATCTTACATGGAAGTCAGCCCGGACGGGAAGCTGATCCGCGAGAAGTGGTTCAAGGTGCCCTATTATTGCATGATGCACGATTTCGGCGTCACCGAGGATTATCTCGTGCTGCATATCGTACCGTCCATCGGCAGCTGGGAGCGGCTGGAACAGAAGAAGCCGCATTTCGGCTTCGACACCACCATGCCCGTCTATCTCGGCATCATTCCCCGGCGCGACGATCTCAAGCAGGAAGATATCCGCTGGTTCAAGCGCGATAATTGCTTCGCCAGCCACGTCCTCAACGCCTGGCAGGAAGGCACGAAGGTCCACATCGTGGTGCCGGAAGCCAAGAACAACATGTTCCCCTTCTTCCCCGATGTGCACGGCGCACCGTTCAACGGGATGGAAGCGATGAGTAAGCTCACTCGCTGGACGGTGGACATGGCCAGCAATGGCGAGGATTTCGATCAGATCGAACGCCTGACCGACACTTCTTCGGAATTCCCGCGGATCGACGATCGCTTCACCGGCATGAAGAACCGGTACGGCTGGGGCCTGGAAATGGACATGAAGCGCCCCTGCGACCTGAAGGGTGGCAGTGCTGGCGGTTTCCTGATGAACTGCCTGTTCCTGAAGGACCTCGAAACCGGCGCGGAACAGCACTGGTGGTGCGGCCCGGTCAGTTCGCTGCAGGAACCCTGCTTCATCCCGCGCAGCAAGGATGCGCCGGAAGGCGATGGCTGGATCGTGATGGTCTGCAACCGGCTTGAGGATCATCGCAGCGATCTGCTGATCTTCGATGCGCTCGATATCGAGAAGGGCCCGGTCGCGACGGTGAATATCCCGATCCGCCTGCGCTTCGGCCTGCATGGCAATTTCGTCCGGGCGGAGGAAATCGGCCTGGCAGCATAAATGCGATAATTGGGGAGAGGATCATTGCTGAAGACGTTTCTGGCCGGCGTTACGCTGGCGGCCGGTGCTGTGTGTGTCACTGCCTGCAGTCAGTCCAATGATCCTCCTTCCACATCCGAAGCGCGGGAAGGCAAGACCTATCCGCTGACTCCGGCAGTGATTGCCATGCGTTGGCAATTGCTCAATCCGGATGTGAACAGCTTCATCTTCCGCGAACTCGACAGAATATTCGAAACGCGCCCGGTGCCGCGCAGCGGCGCAGTTTGGGACCTGCTCAAGGGCAAGGCGATGGCTATGCCGGCCGACACGTTCGGCGGCGGGAATTACGATTATGCCCAATTTGCGGAGCGGACCTTTACCAACGCAATGCTGGTGATCCGCGATGGCAAGATCGTGTTCGAGGATTACCGCAACCGGATGGAGGACGGCACGCCGCATATCGCCTTCTCCATGTCAAAGACGATCACGTCGTTGCTGGTCGGCATCGCGCTGGATCAGGGCAAGATCGCCTCGCTCGACGATCCGGCGACCAAATATGTGCCGCAGCTCAAGGCTACTGGTTATGACGGGGTGACGATCCGCCAGATCCTGCAGATGCGGTCGGGCGTGGATTATGAAGAGCGCTACGATTTCGGCGCCAATCCCAGCTTTGCCGGCAAGCTGCACGAACAGGCGATCGTGCTCAACAAGATGCGCTTTGCCGATGGTGCGCTGGAGACGAAGCGGGCGAACGAGCCGGGCAGCACTTTCAACTATTCCACGCTGGATACGATGGTGCTCGGCTGGATTCTGGAGGAAGCCACCGGGCAGAAGCTGGAAGATTACACCCAGGCCAATCTCTGGGGCCCCCTTGGAGCGGAAGCCGATGGCTACTGGCTGGCCGATGGCCCGCCCGGTGCTGGCCGCGCGCTCAACGGCATGGGTTTCAACGCCACGCTGCGCGATTTCGGGCGACTGGGCCAGCTGATGCTGAATGACGGGATGCGCGGCGAAACGCGCGTGATCCCGGAAGGCTGGCTGAAGCAGGCCACAACCATGCTGCCCACCGGCGCCCCGGCCGATCAGGGCTTCCCCGGCTATGGCTATCAGATCTGGCAGGTCGACGGGGAACCGGGCGCTTATGCCGCTGTCGGCCTTGCCGGGCAGTTCATCTATGTCAGCCCGGCCACGAAGACGGTGATCGTGAAGCTGAGTTATTATCCCCCGGTGCCGCCCGCCAATGTGGAAGGCGAGGTGATCGCCTATTTCAAGGCGATTGCGCATACGCCGGTGGAGTAAGCGGATTTAGCGGATGCAGGATCGATGCGGGCGCATTATCTCTCTCGTCACAAAGCGATAATCGACGAAGCGAGGAGTGCCACCCGCCCATGACCAGCGCCATCATCAGCGAACGCAAGCCGATCGAATGCTGGCTGACCGACATGGATGGCGTGCTGGTCCATGAAGGCAACGCCCTGCCCGGCGCGGCGGAGTTCATCGCGCGGCTGGTGGAAAAGCAGCGACGGTTCCTGCTGCTGACCAACAACTCGATCTACACTCCGCGCGATCTGGCTGCGCGGCTGGAAAGTTCGGGGCTGAAAGTGCCGGAGGAATCGATCTTCACTTCGGCACTGGCGACGGCAGACTTTCTCGCCTCGCAGCAGCCGCGCGGTACGGCTTTCGTCATCGGGGAGGCCGGGCTGACAACGGCGCTGCATGAGATCGGCTATACGCTGACCGACAATAATCCCGATTACGTCGTGATCGGCGAATTGCGCAGCTACAGCTTCGAAGCGATCACCAAGGCGATCCGGCTGGTCGGGCAGGGTGCGCGCTTCATCGCCACCAATCCCGATGTCACCTCGCCCTCGCCGGAAGGGCCACTGCCCGCCACTGGCGCAGTCGCGGCGATGATCACCAAGGCGACCGGGGCGAAACCCTATTTCGTCGGCAAGCCCAACCCGATGATGTTCCGCAGCGCACTGAACCGGATCGAGGCCCATTCGGAAACCACCGCCATGATCGGGGACCGGATGGATACGGATATCGTCGCCGGGATCGAGGCCGGGCTTGAGACGATCCTGGTCCTCACCGGATCGACGAAGAAGGAACAGGTCGCCCGTTTCCCCTATCGCCCCAACCGGGTCCTGCCTTCCATCGCGGAAGTGGTGGGGCTGGTTTGATCTTGGCGCTTCTAAGGATGCTTGGGCTCAGGTACCCATCGCGTTGCCTGGCATGATTCAGTAAGCAGACAAGTAGGCTCGGCCGTTTGGTCAAGCCGATTTAATGTGCGGACGATCAGGAATGCAGTGACGAAGCTTGGCAAACAGCGCACGTTGTTTCATTTTTCCCCGCGTTTGCCGAACAAGCGCTCGGCGTCCGCTAAATTTGGTTCTTCTATCAAGGCCCAGTTGGGCTGATAGCGGCCCTCGCTGTCAAAGTGGGGTGCTATGCGTGCCATTGCTGCACAAGTAAAACTATCAATAATATATCCTCTCTCTACCCAATCTTTAAGATCGCAATATTTAACCCAATAACCGTATTTTTCGGGCGCAAGAACTTCAGTTTCGTCAGGTTGAGGTGCAATCGGTTCCCCTGTCACTTCCGTTCTTACTTCAAGCAATGCTAAGAACGGTGCATCACCTAACTTTCCGCTGTCGGTTACTAATCTTCCGAGGAAAATTCCGTCGAAGGCCGCGATTTGGCCAGTTTCTTCGAGAAGTTCACGCCAACCGGTCATAATCCCGGACACATCACCGCTGTTCGCGAAACCCCTTGGAAATTCGACCATCCAAAGGCCAGGAGCGTATCTGTACTGCTTCACGACGGCGATTTCCGAGGTGGCGGGCCTGACCGCGACAACAACGGTTCCGTCTCGCCCAGGCGTTTCTAGCCTGAGAAAATTGCTAGTCGTACCATTAGGGAATTTAACAGAGTCATTGTAGAATTTGATCCACTTATTTTCGAAGATCAAATTTTCTTGGATGAGCTTAACCTCTGATTCGGTTTCTTCACCAAATTTCACCCGCTTAAGGTATGATCTTCCATCAAAAAACATAAACACCTCACCAGATGTTTTATACTGGATGAAATAAATAATAGAATATATATTAAAGGGCAAATTATATGTAATGCAGGTGCGGTAATGTGGGGTATGGAAAAGGGCCGCTCCAGCAGTCTGGAGCGGCCCTTCGTGTTCTGGGGCCTCTGGCGGCGCGGATCACGCCGCCAATGCCGCCTTCGCATCGGCCAGGATCATCTCGCTGCCCTTTTCGGCAACCATGATCGTGGGCGCATTGGTGTTACCCGAGGTGATGCGCGGGAAGACCGAGGCGTCGATCACGCGCAGCCCTTCCACGCCGCGCACGCGCAGCTGCGGATCGAGCGGGAAGCGTTCGTCCGGGCCCATCGCGACCGTACCGACCGGATGATAGACCGTGGCGGCCGCCATCTTCGCGTAGCCGAGGATTTCCTCGTCCGTCTCGCCGAAGGGATCGCCCTTCTGCGCCATATAGGGTTCCAGCGCCGGCTGCTGCCAGATCTTGCGGATGATCTTGAGTTGAGTGACGGCCATTTCCTGATCGTAGGCATCGGAGAAATAGTTCGGCACGATCTTCGGCGTCACCGTGCCATCCGGCGACTTGGCGTGGATCGAACCGCGTGATTCCGGACGCAGCTGGCAGGGGTTGGACGCAAGGCCCGGTTCCTTTTCCAGCTGCAGGCCCTGCGTGGTCGCCAGAACCTCAAGGTCCATGGAGGCGGCCATCACGTGGATCTGCATGTCCGGCGTCGCCAGTTCCGGCCGCGTCTTAAGGAAGCAGCAGCCATGGGCCACAGCCATGGAGAGCAGGCCCTTGCGGGTAAGGCCATACTTCACCACTTCCTTGACCAGATTGAGCCCGGTCGAGCGGTTGTTGATCGAATGCCAGTCTTCCTTCAGGCGTGCCTGGCAGCCGATCATCACGTGATCCTGCAGGTTCTCGCCGACCATCTTCGATTCATGCACCAGCTGAACGCCCAGTTCCTGCAGCAGCTGGCCCTGGCCGATGCCGGAGATTTCCAGCAGCTTGGGGCTTTCCACCGAACCGGCAGCCAGGATCACTTCGCGCGCGGCATAGACGCGGCGGGTCTCGTCACCCTGGCGGAATTCCACGCCGATGGCCTTCTTGCCCTCGAACAGGATGCGAGTGGTCATGGCGCGGGTTTCCACGCGCAGGTTGGAGCGGCCCATGGCGGGGTGGAGGAACGCCACCGCAGTGGAACAGCGCGTGCCGTTGCGCTGCGTCACCTGGAAGAAGCTGGCCCCTTCCTGATCGCCGTCATTCAGATCGTGCTTGGCCGGAACGCCCGCCTCGACGCAGGCTTCGACCAGCGCCTTGGATACGGGGTGTTCCTCGGGGAAGTCCGAAACGCTCAGCGGGCCGCCCTTGCCGTGGAATTCGTCGGCGCCGCGCTGCTGGTCTTCGCTCTTGATGAAGTAGGGAAGGCAATCGTCCCAGCTCCAGCCCTGCGCGCCCATCTGGGCCCAGCCATCGTAATCGGCGGCCTGGCCGCGCACATAGAGCAGGCCGTTGATCGAGGAGGAACCGCCCAGCACCTTGCCTTTGGGCCATTTGTGCGGGCGCCCGCCGGTGCCTTCGTCCACTTCGGTTTCGTAGAGCCAGTTCACCTTCGGATCGTTCAGAGTCTTGCCGAAGCCGATGGGGATATGGATCATCATGTTGGACATGAACTGGCTGGGTTCGCGCAGCGGCCGGTCATCGCCGCCGGCTTCCAGCAGCACTACCTTGAATTCGCCGCTTTCCGTCAGCCGGTTGGCCAGCACGCAGCCGGCGCTGCCGGCGCCTACGATGACATAGTCCGCATGAAGGTCGCCCGACATACCGCAAATCTCCTCTCACATTTCCGCCGCGCAATAGCGCGATTCGCTTGCGCTGCAAGCTAGGGTTCTTCAAGCGGGGGGCAACGCAAAAATGCCGATTTCCGGAGAGCCCGATGATCAAGCCCGAACTTGAGTTTGTCTATGAAGCAGGTGGTGAACTGGATGCGCCGCGCCAGATAGGTACGACCTATGATGGCACGCGGCGGATCATCCCGATCCTGGCGGGCGGTTATGTCAAAGGTCCGCTGATTTCCGGGCGGCTGATGGGCAATTCGGCGGACTGGCAGTTGACCCGGCATGACGGGGTGACGGTGGCCGACGCTTTCTATGCGATCGAAACGGATGACGGCGCCCTGATCCAGATCCGCAACAAGGGCCTGCGTCACGGCCCGCCCGAAGTGATGGCGCGCCTTGCCGCCGGGGAAGAGGTCGATCCGGCCGATTATTATTTCCGCACCGTGCCGGAATTCATCGCGCCGGAAGGGCCCTATGAGTGGCTCAACCGGTCGATCTTCATCTGCGCCGGCGCGCGTTATGCCAGCAGCATCAAGCTGTGGGTCTGGCGCGTCCTCTGACGCCGCTGGGTGCTTGCCCGAAAGCCGCTGGGAGGCTAGGGCGAAGATGACAAAGTCCGGACTTCGCGAAGCGTCAGATTTATCAGGATCGTTCTGCGCGCGCGCGAGTTGAAGGCAGGTCTGGGTGAATTCTAGTAAGCTAGAAATAGAACAGGGAGATACTGAAATGGTCCGTCTTTCGCTGGCCTTGCGCCTTTCCACCGCCGCTGCCGCGCTTGGCCTCGCCGCCGCCGCGCTGGTAAGCCCGGCCGCTGCCGACACGCCCCCGCCGGGTGTGCCTGCGGACCTTACTTCGCTGCCGCCGACCCCGACGGACTATACTCCGGGCAAGACCCCGTGGGGCGACTGGGATTTCCGCGGCACCTGGCCGATCGAGAACCTGCCTTCCACCCGCATCCTGTTCCAGCGCATGAAGGGTTATGGCGACCGCATCTGGATCACGCCGGAAGAACATGAAAAGCGCGTGGCCAATGCCCAGCGTTCCGACGCGTCCTTCTCCAACGAGGGCGAAGGCCTCAATGTCGGCGGCACCGAAGGCCTGGTCGACTGGGTGAAGAATTCCACTTACGCCTGGCGCACGTCGATGCTGGTGAGCCCGCAGGACGGCCAGTTGCCGCCGCTGACTCCGCAGGGCGAGGCGCTCTACAAGGCCGGTCGTTCGGGCTGGGTCCCGGGCCAGGATTATGACTGGGTGGACGATTTCGACAGCTGGGACCGCTGCGTCTCGCGCGGCTTCCCCGCCTCGATGTTCCCCTTCCGCTACAATAACGGCATCCGCGTATTCCAGTCGCCGGGCTATGTCGTGATCATGCTCGAAATGCTCGGCAACCGCGTGGTGCCGATCGTGACGAAGGAACAGGCCAAGTCGATGCACTGGCCCAGCGACGTCGAAGCCTGGATGGGCAATTCGGTCGGTTACTGGGAAGGCAAGACGCTGGTGATCGAGACGACCAATATCGTCTCGGGCGACAGCGCCACGCGCGACGTTTCCAAGCGCGCCGCCTCGCCGCTGAACATGGCGACGCAGCACGTGCCGCCCTTCAACACCATTCCGATGAGCAAGCAGGCCAAGACGGTCGAGAAGCTGACCATGACCGGCCCGAATGCGATCCTCTACGAGATCACCTATTCGGACCCCGAGGTCTACACCAAGCCCTGGACCGCGCAGCTCGAATGGGCGCGTGACGAGAACTACCAGTTCTTCGAATATGCCTGCCATGAAGGCAATGTGCAGCTGCGCAACTATGTCTCGGCCTCGCGCGCGCACCGCGCCGATATCGCCGCAGGCAAGGAAAAGCCCGAGACGGCCGAAGAAGATTCGCGTTCGCGCTTCGCCAACCAGTTCGACTTCGACCCGGTGGCACCGGGCGCGCCGTCCTTCGGCCCGCCGCCGGCTGCGCCTTCGCGCGGCGAGTAATCGCTCGCTGGCCGCATGCGCGGCATTGGGATAGCGTCCCCGCAGACGTGGCCTAGCCGCGTTTGCGGGGATGTTCCAATGATGCTGCCCGTCCGGAAACAGCGCGTTCTTCCTTTCTGTCTTGCGGTATCCGCACTCGCGGCAATTTGTGGCCGCGCCGATGCGTTGCCGCCTGATGTCGATCCCGACACCGCTTCGGCCCCAGAGTCAGACGCTACGACAAATGCCGTCTTGCCGAAGACGCCATGGGGCGATCCCGATCTTCGCGGGACCTGGCCGCTCCAGAATATCAGCGATGCCCGGATTCCGCTGGAGCGCCCAGTGGCGATGGGGCCTCGTGCCGAACTGACCGATGAGGAATTCGCCGAACGGCTGAGCGCGGCCGAAGAGTCCGATGCTGCCTATTCGGTCGAGATCGACGGGGACGGCACGATGGGCCTTGCGGATTGGCTGCGGGCCACACCGTTCGGCCGGCGCACATCCCTGATCGTCAGCCCGGCGAATGGGCGCCTGCCGCCGCTGACCCCGCAGGCAGCAGAGCTTTATGCGAAAGGCCGGTCCACCTGGCAGTCAGCCGATGTGGTGGATTGGATCAGCGATCTCGATCCCTTCGAACGCTGTATCACGCGGGGCTTCCCGGCGGTGATGCTGCCGCAGCCCTATAATAACGGCATTCGCGTGTTTCAGTCGCCGGGCTACATCGTCCTCCAGCTCGAAACCTTTGGAGTGCGCGTGATCCCGCTTGGCCCCACGCAGCCATGGCCAGCCCAGATGCGCGCATGGCACGGCAACAGCCGTGGGCACTGGGAAGGCGATACGCTGGTAATCGAGACGAGCAATATCGTCAGCGGCGACAGCGCCACCACCGATCTGGCGAAACGTGCCGCAGGCCCCATCCCCGGGCGCAACAATGCGACCTTGCCGGTCGGCCCGGCTGCCAGAGTGACCGAACGGCTTACGAGGACCGGGCGCGACACGATTGCTTATGCAGTGACCTATGACGATCCCGCCGTCTTCACGGCCCCGTGGACGGCAGACCTGCAATGGACTCGCGACGAGAGCTACACGATCTTCGAATATGCCTGCCACGAGCGGAACACGGTCACCGAAGCCATCGAGGCCTCTCGTGCGAAGCGGAGGGCGGAAGCCGCAGCCGTGGCAGGCAATTAGTCAGGTAGTCAGGCGATCCTGATATCCAGCAGCGATGGCCCCGTCTGGGCGAAGCTCCATTCCAGCGCCTCGTCCAGTTCTCCGACCGTATCCACCCGCCGCGCGGGCACGCCGTGCCCTTCAGCGATGCTGACGAAGTCCAGCCCGCTCAGGTCGCAACCCGGCACGTGGTTCATGCCGAACTCGCCGGAAAATCCGGTCAGCGCGGCATAGGCGGAATTGTTGAGGATCAGGAAGCTGACATTGGCCGCTTCCAGCTTCGCCGCGAACAGGCCCTGGATCGTGTACATCGCACTGCCATCGCCAAGGATCGCCACGACCTTGTCCGGCTGACCCAGAGCAATGCCGATGGAGGCGGGCAGCGAATAGCCAAGGCCCCCGCTGGCGCAGGTGTAGAACCCGCCCTCGCGCGTGATGGGCAGCACGTCATGTTCCGGCCCGCGCGCGGTGGGGGCCTCTTCCACGATCACGGCCTGCTCGGGCCGCAGCTCCGATACGCGCTTCAGCACATAGGGGGCGTTCATCGCCGGATCGGGGTTCTTGAGCTGGTGGCTGGTGCCGCTGAACGCACGTTCCTTTGTGAATTCCGCAAGGATCGCCAGCCCGGCCCCGACATCGCCCAGCACACCGAAGCCACCGGGCAGAGCGGCAAGGTGATTGGGATCGTCGCTCAGCGCGGCAAGCTGCGCATGTTGCGGCCAGTGCGGCCCGCTGCCTTCGACGTGATAAGTGAAGACCGGCGCGCCCGCGACGAGGATCGCATCATAGGGCGCAAGCAGTGTCTGGATCTGGTCGCGCCAGGCGGGCAGGAAGCCGGCGAATTGCGGATGGGTTTCCGGGAAGGTCTCGCGCGCGGCATAGGGCGCGGCCCACACGCTGGCGCCGATCTTCTCGGCCAGTTCGATCGCATCGTCCCACCCGCCGCAATTGGCGACACCGGTGCCGAGCACCAGCGCGGGCTTTTGCGCCGCATCGAGCATCTCCGCGATCCGGGTCAGCCCGTCGCCATCGGGCGTGCGCGACAGGGTGACTTGCGGCAGCAGCGGCATTTCGCATTCGCGGTCCCAGTCATCCACCGGGATGGAAACGAACACCGGCCCCATCGGCGGGGTCAGCGCGGTGATGAAGGCCCGGATCAGCGCCTGCGGCACATCCTGCGCGCGGGCAGGCTCCACCGAGAACTTCACATAGGGGCGCGGGAATTCGGTCGCCCGTTCGGCAAACAGGAACGGATCGTAAGGCAGGATGCTGCGCGCCTGCTGCCCGGCGGTGACGACAATGGGCGTGTTGTTCTTGTAGGCGGTGAACAGATTGCCCAGCGAATGGCCCGTGCCTGCCGAGCTGTGCAGGTTTACCAGCGAAGGCTTGCCCGTGGCGCGGGCATAGCCATCCGCCATGCCCATCACCACGGCCTCGTTGAGGCCCATGACATAGGGGAAGGGCATGGCCTTCAGCATGGGCAGTTCGGTGCTGCCCGGATTGCCGAACAGCCGGTCCACGCCGAAATGCTGGAAGATACGGAATGCCGCCTCGCGGACAGTGACGATTTCAGTGTTCATGATTTCAGACAGGCTCCCCGCCGGCGCGTGCGCGATCCAGCATGGTTGATTCATCGCGGTTGATGCGCAGCAGCACCACCAGCAGGATTAGGACGATGGCCGGGCACACCACGTTGACCGAGATGATTGCCTGGCCCAGATCCCCGCCATTCTTGTCGCTCACGATGCCCACGAAATAGGGGCCCATGCCAAGGCCGAGCAGGGTGGAAACGATGATGTAGACCGAACTTGTGATGCCCCGCATGCGCGGCAGGACCAGATCGTACATCAGCGAATAGATCGGCGGCAGCCACAGGGTGAGGATCAGGCTGTAGGCCGTAAAGCGCAGATAGAAGCTGGTCGCATCCGCCGCGCTGTAGGTCCAGATGCCGAAGAAGGGCGAGATGCCCAGTGCCGCAAGGGTCAGCCACACGCGGCCCCTGCCGCCCAGGCGGCGCGTGAGGAAGTCCGAGAGCGGACCGGCCACCACCGGGCCGACAATGCCGAGCGCGGCGGACAGCAGGCCGAACTGCAGGCCGGTGGCGGCGGGGGAAAGGCCGAATTCGCGGATCAGGAAGGAGGGCGTGAAGCCCATCACCCCGTAATTGATCGAGGTCTGCAGGCCGCCCACAACCATCAGCAGCATCAGCGAGGGCGAGAGGATCACGTTATAGGCGGGCTTGTCCGTCAGCTTGAAGCTCTGGAACAAGTTCACGATCACGAAGGCGCCGAAGGCCACGACGAACCATTGCAACACATGCGGGTCGAAGGACATGCCCAGCGCCTCGATCGGCGGGCGGGGGGAGAAGCCCTGCGTCACCTTGGTCATGCCGATGCAGACCAACAGGATCAGGGCGAGGGCGACGATGTTGATCGTCCATTGCTTCGCGCCCGCCTTGCGGTGCCAGAGATAGAACCAGTTGGTGCCCGGCGTCACCGCCGCCAGCACGCCCGCGCTGGACTTGAAGGGCGCCGGGTCTTTCGGCGCGGTAATGCCGTCCATCCCGCCGCGCACCGGCTCGCGCATGCGCCAGATCAGCCAGGCGAGCGGCAGGCCGGGGATCGAGGCGATGAGGAAGGCCGCTTGCCAGCCGGAGAAGCCGCCCGGCCCGCTGCCATCGGGGAAGGCCGTGTCCCACCACTGCGCGACTACGCCGCCAAGGGTCATGGAAAGGCCCAGGCCCAGCGCCACGGCGATGCCCAGCGCGGCCATGGCCGTGCCGCGCAGATGGCGCGGGAATTCGTCGAAGATGATCGAATTGGCGGCAGGCTGCGTCGCCGCCTCGCCGATCCCCACGCCGAGGCGCGAGATCGCGAGCAGAGTGAAGCTTTGCGCAAAGGCGGCAAGGCCTGCCGAAATCGACCAGGCCGCAAGACAGATCGCCAGCAGCTTGGTGCGCACCCAGCCATCGACCAGACGGCCGAGGGGGAGCGAGAACAGGGCATAGAACAGCGCGAAGAGCGTGCCGTAAAGCAGGCCCAGCTCGGCATCGCCGATCCCCAGATCCTCGCGGATATGGGGCGCCAGGATCGAGAGAATCTGCCGGTCGAGCAGGCTCATCGCCTGTGCGGCGGATACCATGGTAAGCGCGTACCAGCCTGCGCGGCTGACCTTTTTGCCCTCGCTCAGGCCTTCATCGGCTGTGCTGGTGGCCATCGCTCAAGTCTCCTCCCTGTCGGGTCTTGGCTGCCTTTGCGGCATGCAGGCCCGATCCGTATCTCGTCTGTCGAACCAGCTTAACGCAAGGCGGCCGCGATCGTTTCCGCAATCGGCGTGGTCGGGTGGCCGATCAGCCTGCCCAGAGTGCCGCTATCGTCCTCAAGCGCGCCCAGGCTGGTGCTGTAGGCCGAATTGGCGATGACCCTGGCGACATATTCGGGGAAGCCGTTTTCCACCAGCGATTGGACGTATTCTTCCTCGCCCATGTTCACATAGGTGACCGGCTTGCCCGTCTGGCGCGAAAGTTCGGCGGCAAATTCGGACAGGGTCCAGCCGTGGTCGCCTGCCAGTTCGTAAATATCGCCGCCCTTGCCGGTCACCAGCACGGCAGCGGCGCCTTCGGCCAGATCCTTGCGCGAGGCGGAGTTGATCTTCCCGTCGCCCTGCGCGCCGGTAATCACGCCGGCTTCCGCCTGCGCGGCAACGGCCATCACGAAATTCTCATTATACCAGCCATTGCGCAGCACGTCATAGACAAGGCCGCTGGCTGCCAGCGCAGCCTCGGTCGCGCGATGTTCCTCGCCCAGCTTGATGGGCGAACGGTCCGCATGGAGGATGGAAGTATAGGCGATATAGCCGACGCCCGCTTCCTTCGCGGCATCGATCACGGCCTGATGCTGGCGCGGGCGCTGGCCGAGTGCACTGCCGGAGATCAGCAGCAGCCGGTCTATCCCGGCAAGGGCGGGGGCGAGCGTTTCGGGCGCGTCGTAATCGGCCGCACGCACATCCACGCCCTTTGCCGCATAATCGGCCAGTTTCGCCGGATCGCGCGCCAGCGCGACGACATCGGCGGCGGGCACTTTCTCCAGCAGAGCGTCAAGCGCCAGATGGCCGAGCTGGCCGGAAGCACCGGCGATGGCATAGGTGGTCATGTCTCTCTCCTGCGGTCCGTTCAGGTGCGGACTTTGGCCTCGATTACGAAATGGTTGTCGGAGAGAGGCACCGCCTGCGTCAAGGCGAGATTGCCGCATGCCAGCAATGCCTCGAATTCCGCCAGCGTGCGTTCCTTGCCGTCCCACAGCATCATGGTGAGATCGCCCTGCGCGGCCTTGGCGTGATCGGCCCGCGCTTCGAAACGGTCGGGCATGATGCGGTCGATCACCACCACTGTCCCGCCACTTTGCGTGGCGGCCTCGCCCACGCGCGCGACGATCCGCTGCGCATAGGCATCGTTCCAGTCATGCAGGATATATTTCAGCACATAGCACTCTGCCGCCTCGGGCAGCGGATCGAAGAAGCTGGCCGTTACGAAGCGTGCGCGGTCGCTGAGACCCTCTTTCTCGAACAGGGCCAGCGCACCTTCCCGTGCATGGGCGAGGTCCAGCACGCAGCCGCTCGCTTGCGGCGCGGCTTTCAGCAGTGTGGCCAGCACCGCGCCATAGCCGCCGCCGACATCGGCAAGCGTGGCGAAGCGCGTGAAGTCATAGGCTGCGGCAGCCTCGGCGGCGAAGCGGCGGCTGTTATCGACCATGGACTGGTTGAAGATCGCGGCGGCTTCCGGCCGGTCTGCGAATTCGGCGAAACCGTCCGGCCCGTGGGCAATGCCTGCGGGCGGGCGGCCCTTGCTGACGCATTGGGCCAGTTCCGCAAAGGCGGGGGAAAGCTGGGTGCCGACATGCAGCGCCATGCCCTTGAGCGAGAGCGGGCTGTCGCTTCGCAGGCACTGGCCCATTTCGGTGAGGGCGAAGCGGCCCTCCCCTTCATCGCTCACCAGGCCGAGGGCGGCCATGGCGCGCAGCAGCCGGGCGAGCGCCGAAGCATCCGCGCCCAGATCGGCGGCGAGGGCGGAGGCGGACACCGCCCCCGCACCCCCCAGCCTGTTCATCGCATCCGCCACGCCCAGCCTTGCTGCGGCAGTGACGACATGCGGCTTCCAATAGGCGCCGATCAGTTCGCGAAGCTGATCCTGAGCGGTCGCCATTGCGGTCAGAGCTTGAACCAGCGTTCCGCGTTGGTCTGGAAGAACTTCTTCTTCTGCGCGTCGCTGATGTCCATGTCGTCCAGCCAGCGCACTTCGTCGGGCAGGTACTGATAGGGATAATCCATCGCGTACATCACCCGGTCCTCGCCCATCACCTCGATCATCAGCTTGATCGCGGGGGCGAAGGCCATGCCGCTATTGGTGGCCAGCACGTTGTTGCGCAGATAGTGGAACAGATCGTGCTGCAGCGGCTGGAGGCGTTCATACCGCTTCGAGCGGACACCCGCCAGATGCATGTAATTGTGGCGATAGATCCAGTAGGGGATCGCCTCGCAGCCATGGCCCAGCATCATCTGCAGGCTGGGATAGCGGTCGAACACGCCCGAGGTCATCATGCGCAGGCCGTGGAAGCTGGTTTCCACGCCGAAGCCGAATACCGCGCCATCGAGGCCGGCTTCCACCATGGTGCCGATCATGCCGTCCGGCGGGCCCTGCGGGTGGATGTAGAGCGGCAGGTCCAGATCGGCGCAGGCGCGCAGGATCGGGTCGAACTGTTCCTCGTCCAGATAGCGCCCATGGGTGTGGCTGTTGATCTGCACGCCGTGGAAGCCCAGTTCTTCCTTGCCGCGCTTGAGTTCTTCGGCCGACCATTCGGGATCGATCGGCGCGATGGCGATCATACCGTGGAAACGGTCGGGATAGCGTTCGCAGGCGGCCTTCAGCTCGTCATTCGAATTGCGCGCGATGCGGCGTGCCTCTTCGGGATCGAACAGGGACTGCGTGCCCGGGCTGGTCAGCGCCAGCACGGCCTTGTCGATACCGGCATCGTCCATCGCCTGGATGCGCAGTTCGCCCAGATCGAGCAGGCGCTCGCGGATGAAGGTGGTGCGTTCCGACGCGCTGGTGCCGTAAAAGCCCCACAGCGACATGGTGCCCTTGTCGGCGCGGCCTTCCTTCACCAGGCGCATGATCGCGTCGAACTGTTCCTGGGTGGCAAAGGCTTCTTCTGTGGCAATGCGCAGATAGCCGCGATCGCCACCGGTCTTGAGTTCGTGAGTCATTTCAGTTCCGAATATTGCTGGAGCTGCGGGCCCTGCATGAGGGCCCGCGCCCGGATTTCCTTCGTGGCCGGATTACCCTTCGTGGCCAATTACCCTTCGTGAACAGCCTTGGTCACCATGCAGGCAAGCACGCCCTCGGGGCCGTCTTCGCTGCCGTGGCCGGACCATTTCACGCCGCCGAACGGAGCGTCGGCGCCGCCGATCATGTGGCTGTTGATGCCGATCATGCCGGATTCGATCTCGCGGGCCAGACGCTGCTGGCGCTTGGCATCGCCGGTCCAGGCATAGGCCGCCAGGCCGAAGGGCAGGCGGTTCGCCTCGGCGATCATCTCTTCCTCGCCCTTGAACGGGTTGATCAGCGCGACGGGGCCGAACGGTTCCTCGTTCATGATGTCCGCATCCAGCGGAATCTCGGACAGGACGGAGGGAGCATAGAAGAAGCCCTGATTGCCGATCCGCTCGCCACCGGTGCCCAGCTTGGCGCCCTTGTCCTTGGCCTGGCCGATCAGACGGTCCATCGCTTCGGGGCGGCGGGCATTGGCCATTGGGCCCATCTGGGTGCCGTCCTGCAGGCCGTCACCCACCGTGATCGCCTTGGCGCGTTCGATGAAGCCGTCACGGAACTTCTCGAACACGTTCTCTTCAACGATGAAGCGGGTGGGCGAAACGCAGACCTGGCCGCAATTGCGGTATTTGCCGCCAACGGCGGTTTCCAGTGCCTTGTCGATATCGGCATCGCCGAACACCAGCACCGGGCCATGGCCGCCCAGTTCCATCGTGGTGCGCAGCATGTTTTCCGACGACAGCTTGAGCAGGTGCTTGCCGACCACGGTAGAGCCCGTGAAGCTGAGCTTGCGGATGATCGGGCTGCCCAGCAGGTGGCGGCTCACTTCGTCCGGCACGCCGAACACGGCCTGGGCCACTTCCTTGGGCAGGCCCGCGTCATAGAAGCACTGCAGCACGGCAAGGGCCGAAGCCGGGGTTTCTTCCGCCGACTTGAGGATCACGGAGCAGCCGGCCGCGATGGGCGCGCCAAGCTTGCGGCCCGGATTGCCGATGGGGAAGTTCCACGGGGCGAAGGCGGCGACGGGGCCGACCGGCTCGTGCCGCACGACCGAGCGGAAACCGTCCGGGCGGACGAGTTCGCGGCCATAGATGCGCTGGCATTCGCCGGCGTAGAAATGGAACAGGCCGACATTCATCATCACTTCGATGCGGCTTTCGGCCAGCGGCTTGCCTTCTTCCATCGTGGCGATGCGGGCGATTTCCTCCTGCCGTTCCGCCATAAGGCGGGCGGCGCCCGAAAGCACTGCGGCGCGCTGTGCGGCAGTGGCCTTGCGCCAGATCTTGAAGCCGCGATCAGCCGTTTCCAGCGCGCGGTCGAGATCGGCGGGGTCCGCCAGCGGCAGTTCGCCCAGCGTTTCGCCGGTAACCGGGTTGACCACGGGGAAAGTCCGGCGTCCGCCGCCCGAGACCTTCTCGCCGTCGATAACCATGTGGAGGGAGGGGTATGCACTCATTTCAAGCAACTCCGTTCGCCCGGGGAATGTCGCAGCGCGGTTGATCCATTGCTCCCGAGTTGCAAGCGAAAAAGCGCCTGCGGGTGCGGCCCTGCGTCATACGGGAGGCATTTTGTCGCGGGCCGAAGTGAATTCGGGCCGATGCGAAAAAGGGAGGCGACCGTGCGCCTCCCTCCTTCAAACTTACTTTGCGGCTTCGGCCTGCTTGGCCGCAGCGCGTTCCGCATCGCGCTTGGCATCGCCTTCCCAGCGGCTGGCCACCATTTCCTCACCCGTGATCGGGTGCTTCATGTGGAACGGCAGCAGCTTGTGGGTCGGCCACAGCCAGTGATCCTCGATCAGCTCGTCCGGACCGGCGGGGTCTTCGGGATAGAGCGTCTTGGGGAAGGGGACATATTCCGCATCGGTATAGGCCCAGCCCTTGTCGAAATCGGCATGCCAGTGCGGGAAGTAGTTCAGCACCTGAATGCGCCACTTGCCGTCGGCACCCTTGGTATAGGTGTTCTCGTAGAGGCCGCCTTCCCACCACTGGCGCACGCCCAGGCCAGCGGCCGGATCGGCGTAATCCTTGTGGCGGCCAGCCTGCATCGTGCTGCGTCCGCGCAGGCGAGCGGTCTTGCCGTCGGCATCGATGTCCACGATCGCCTGGATCTGCGGATGGTCCAGCAGGAAGCCATCGACCGGGCCGTTGTTATTGTGAGTGAAGCGCTTGCGGAAGCGGTCGATATAGAGTCGGGCCACGCCGGCCTTGCCCTTGTAGACCCCGCCGAAGAACCGCACTTCGCCATCGTCGGCAAACAGGTCCACCACCTGATCGTACATGCATTTGTCGATCAGATAGCCGTAGAGGTACTGAAGCTTCTTCACGTCCAGCTCGTCCTCGCGGACGGTCAGGCGCTGTTCGAGCTGGGCCAGCTTGGCTTCAAGCGCGGCAACCCGGTCATCGGACATGTAACTCTCTCCCAGATTAGTAAGCTTTGCTTACAAATTGCGCAGTGGCATTGACCTGTCAACGACAAGCTTCAGCCACGGTGATGCCCCGACCTGTTGCCCTGATTTTCGTATCGCGGCTTACTTGCCCTCGGCCTCCAGCCGCGCCACTTCCTCGCGATAGGGCTTGATGCCGCGCCACATGAAGAAGGTTGCGGTGGGCAGGAAGATCAACGCGGTGATCAGGATCGCTTCCCAGATCTTGTCCTCGTCGCCCACGATATAAGTGCTGACCGAACCGATCACCCAACTGCCCAACCCGCCGAAGAAGGTGAACATGAACAGGTAGAGCGCGCTGACCTGCCCGCGCATCTCGTTGGGGACGATGCGCTGCACGGCGGCGTTCTGCGCCGGGGCGCCGGCCAGGCCGAAGAACACGCCCAGCGCCATCATCGCCACTGCCAGTTCGCCCGTGGGCATCAGCGGGGCGGCGATGGTGGTCACCGTGGTGCAGGCGAAGATGATCGCCGTGGCGCGGATATTCGCGTCCTTGTAGCGCTTGCCCATCCAGGTCACGAAGAGGCCGCCGGTGAAGATACCGGCAAGCATGGCAACCAGCAGCAGCGTGCCGAGCAGGGCGCCGGTTTCTGCCTCGTTCCAGCCATAGGTGCGGGCCATGAAGGGAATGCGCCATGCGGGCAGGCCCTGGCTTTCGACCGCGGACAGGGCCAGCGCGGCGAAGAGCGGCAGGAACACCGTCTTGCGCTGCCAGATCGCCACGGCGGCATCCCAGCCCATGAAGGCGGCGAACTTGCGGCCGAACGAGGCGTCGCCTGCCACCAGCTGGGCCGATCCGGCCGGGCTGCGGCGCGGCGGTTCCTTGACCATCAGGAAGATCAGCGCGGCCAGCAGGCCCGGCAGGCCGATCATGATCAGCACCAGCTGCCAGCTGAAAATCTCGATGCCGAGCAGCGAAATCCGGTCGGCCATGGTGGAGGTCCAGGCGATCATCTGGCCGCCCAGGATATTGCCGAAGGAACTGCCCCCGATATAGCCGAGCTGCAGCAGCGCGAAGACCAGGGGAATGCGCAGCGGGCGGAAATAGTCGCTCAGCAGCGAATAGGAACCCGGCCCGTTGGCCGAACTGGATGCGCCCACGAACAGGCGCGTGCCGACCAGCTGCGCAAAGCTTTGCGCGATGCCGCCCAGCGCCATGATCGAGCCGAGCAGGGCGATACCTCCGGATAGGACGTATTTACGGGGGTAGATGTCCACCAGGCGGGCCAGCGGAATGCCCACGATCACATAGGCGATCAGGCTGGCCGGGCCGAGCAGGAAGCCCAGAGTCGCATCGGAAATGCCGAAGCTGCCCTTCATCTTTTCGGCCAGCATGCCGAACACGGTCTGGTCGAAGAAGGTGATGAAAGTGGCGAAGATGATCGCGAAGAGAGCAAAAAAGCCCGCCCGTTCCGATGGCCAGGGCTGGGTAGAACCCGCGCTGTCGCTCGAGCCGGCAGTCAAATCCTGTGCATTGGGCGCGATGGCCATTGCCTGATCCCCTCCTGGAACGTCTCTCTATGTTTCGGAGACTCGCGGATTGTGCTTGGCCATTTTGTAAGTGGTGAATACAAAAAGGCGAAGCGAAAATTGACATTGTCCGTAACGCCAAAAGGCTACGGCGACACAAGGGAGAGTGCACCATGCAGGCCAGTTCAGGCAAGCGTTCGCAGCAGGATTTCGGCGCGTGAGCGGCGGGGCGACGCAGGCGGCATATGCCGAGGATCGCGCGGCGATCGAAGACCTCATGGCGCGCTATCTCTTCGCGATGGATTGGGGCGATTACGACGCCTATCTCGACATGTTCACCGAAGATGGCGAGCTGGAATTCGCGCGCGGCACTGCCAAGGGCCGCACGGCGATCAGCGAGAGCGTGCGCGCCTTCAAGCAGGCGATCGGCAATTTCTACAAGGATGCCGACGGCAACCCGGCCATCCTGCGCCACATCATCGCGCAGACGGTGATCCGGGTGGAAGGCGACCGCGCCTTCGCCGTGGCCTTCTGGTGGGAAATGGCCAATGACGGGCCGGGCGGCAAGCCCAAGGCCGGCACCTTCGGCACTTATGAGGACGAACTGGTGAAGCAGGATGGCCGCTGGCTGTTCAGCAAGCGCCGCATCCTCAACGAATTCCTCGAAGGCCGGGCGACGGGCGAGATCAACCCCGTGCGCCTGCTCGACGAACGGGCGGAAAGGGCCGGCGCATGAGCGATCCCGCCCAGCTTGCCCGCGACCGGGCCGAGATCAAGGACCTGATGGGCCGCTATCTCTTCGCAATGGACTGGCACGATGCCGATGCCTACGCCGCCTGCTTCACCGAGGATGGCGTGCTCGATTACGCCATGGCCACGATCGTGGGCCGCGATGCGATCCGCGAAGGCGCAGTGAAGTTCCGCGAGGCGGTGGGCAAGCTGTTCACGCGGGAAGACGGCAGCCCCGCGATCCTGCGCCATGTGCTGGACCATATCGTGATCCGCGTGGAAGGCGACGAGGCATGGACCACTGCCTTCTGGTGGGAAATGACCGATGGCGGCCCGCGCCGCACGCCCGAGATCCAGAGCTTCGGCACCTATGAGGACGAGCTTGTGCGGCAGGACGGTCAGTGGCTGTTCAGGCGCCGCAAGATCTACAACGAATTCATTCCGGGCCGGGAATCCCCCGTCGAGAACCCGGTCCACCAATATGACGAGGCGGCACGCGCCGCTGCTGCGAGGAACTGAGGCGATGAAGGATTTTGCGGGCCGTACGGCTTTCGTCACCGGGGGCGCCAATGGCGTCGGCATCGGCATCGTGCGCAACCTCCTCAATGAAGGCTGCAAGGTCGCGATTGCCGATATCCGTCAGGATGCGATCGACCGGGCACTGGCAACGCTGGACAATCGCGAAGTGATGGGCGTGCAGCTTGATGTCGCCAGCCGCGAAGGCTTCAAGGATGCGGCGGACAGGGTAGAGGCCGAATTCGGCCCGGTCAGCCTGCTGTTCAACAATGCCGGCATCAACCTGTTCCAGACGATCGAGGACAGTTCCTACGACGATTGGGACTGGGTGCTGGGCGTCGATTTCAACGGCGTAGTGAACGGGGTCATGACCTTCGCCCCGCGCATGAAGGAGCGCGCGCTTTCCGGCGCAGTGAAGGGCGGCCACATCGTCAACACCGCCAGCATGGCCAGCTTCATCGCGGGCGGAGCGCCGGGTATCTACAATACCGCCAAATTCGCGGTGCGCGGCCTGTCCTATTCGCTGCGCCATTCGATGTACAAATACGGCATCGGCGTGTCGGTGGTGCATCCCGGCCTCGTGAAGAGCTACATCTATGCCAGCGACGACGTGCGGCCCGATGCGCTGAAGGGGGCGATGAAGCCGGTGGATGCCGATGCAGTGAAGCGGCTGGAAGGCGTCCACGAATTCGGCATGGAGCCGGACGTCATCGGCGCGCGCATTCTGGACGGCGTGCGGGAGAACCGCGCGAATATCTTCACGCACCCCGATCACAAGGAAGAGCTGAAGGAACTGTTCGACGAGATCCTGGCCGATTACCGCGACTATCCGCAGGATCCGGGCTTCGAACAGCGCGTCGCCTTCGAGAAGATGCGGCGCGACAATTTCGAGGAAACCCGCCGCGCCGCCGATGCGGTGCAGTGAGTGTTAAGGCCGGGCGTGGCAGGCACGGGGCAATGAACCGCATTCTCCTTGCCGCCGCGCTGGCCCTCACAGCCTCTTCCGCATTGGCCCAGACGGGCAATGGGCCTGCAGGGGCGCAGCAGCTCGATCTCGAACAGAAGACCATGCTGCGCTGCTCTGCCGCCTTTGCGATCATAGCCAGCGAACAGGCGCGCGGCGTGAAAAGCGCGCTCGCCTATCCGCCGCTGGGCGAGAGGGGGAAGGAATTCTTCGTCCGCTCCAGCGCCCGGCTGATGGGCGATCTGAAGCTCAGCCGCGAACAGGTCCAGGCGCTCTACAAGGCGGAAGTCGGCCATTTGCAGGATGAGAGCATGGCGGCGAAAGAGCCGCAGAAGTTCGTGAGCGGGCTCATGCAGCCCTGCCTGCTGCTGTTGGACGCTTCGGGGATTTGAGGCAGCCCCGCCATGTTGTCATCCCGGCCCTGTGCCGGGATCCCGCTATTTCTTTCTTAGGAAGCTGGACCCCGGCACAAGGCCGGGGTGACAGGGTAGAGCGGGGCGAGCCTCATCCGTCGTCCCGGGCTTGACCCGGGACCGCTGTGATCTGGGCGCCCGGCGGCCAGCGATCCCGGCTCGACCGCAGGGAGGTTTATCCTGAGCCTGACGAAGGGCCGGGATGACGAATTGGTGTGCCACCTTGACAATGTGAACCATTTGGG
>NZ_JBANRM010000008.1:0-60738 GCF_037154085.1 Fulverythrobacter fulvus
CAGGTCCCCGTCAGATCGAACGGAGGCGCAGGACGAGGCTTCTTCAGGTTCTCAGGCGCCAGAGCACCCAGATAGCCGGGGTGCTTCGGGATCATCTGCTGAAAACGCTCCTCGGATAAAGGGGCGTTGCGGTTTGTCGATGGCGCGGCTGGCTTGGTGTCTTCCGCGAGCACCCCCGTGCCGTACAGGCACAGGGTCAAGGCAACCGACGCTGAGATTTTTCTTAATTGCAACAAAGCCTCCCGGCGTTCCTGATCGGATTAATGGGCTTCTGTCGGGGAAGGGAGGCGGAAGAAGTGAGGCATGACCTCATCTTCTTCCGCCTCCCGCCGATCAGAAGTCGTACTGCAGCGTCACCCCGATCTCGCGCGGCTTGCCGCGCACGAGCGACAGGGCAGAGCGCTGTGGCGCAGCGAGCCCTGCGCCAGAACCGCTATCCCAATAGCCGCCGCCGAAGCGGGTGCCGTAGGTCGCGTAGGTCTTGTCGAACAGATTGTTCGCAAACACGCTGATTGAGATCGGGGCATTCTCCGGCTTGAAGCCGATCCGCGCATTGACCAGTTCGATGGCCGGCAGAAGATAGGCGGAATCGCCGGTCGCGCTCGGATGGGTCGGCTGCGCGCTGGTGTAGGCGTAATTGAGGTTCACGCTCAGCTCGCCGGGGCCGATATCCTTGCGGTAATTGGCGCCGATGTTGAAATTGAACTCCGGAGGTCCGGGGAACAGGTTGGGCCCGCCATTGGCCGCCGGGTCCTTCAGATCGTAGCCGGAATAGCCGAACGACCCGTCGATCGAGAAACTGTCGGTGATGAACAGATTGGCGTCGAGTTCCACACCGAAGATGTCGACGTCGCCGGTGTTGGACACCTGGATGATGAAGCCGAGCGGGCAGGTCTGGGGATCGACTGTACAAGTGACCTGACGGGCAGCCTGGCGGTTGGTCCACTGCATGTAGAAGGCGGTGGGGTTCAGGCGCAGGCGGCCATCGAAGGCTTCGATCCGCATCCCGCTCTCGAAGTTGACGACCTTTTCCGGGGCCAGCACGGGGATGAAGTCGCCGCTCTGGTCCGGGCCCGGTACGTTGTCGCGGATCGTGTAGGAGAACTGGCCCGCCTTGTAGGCCTTGGAAGCGGTGGCGTACCACATCCAGTCATCGGTCAGCTTGTAGTCCAGCGTGGCACGCCAATCGATCTGGTTCCAGTCGTGATCGCTGGTAACCGTGGTCGAGGTCGTCCCCGGTGCCGGGGTGAAATTGTTCGAGGCATATTCGGTCTGCGCGTAGTCCTTCTTGTCATAGGCATAGCGCAGGCCGCCGGTGAAGTTCAGGCGATCGGTAATGTGCCAGGTCGCGCTGCCGAACAGGCCGAAGGAATTCGACTTCTGCGTGGTCACGGCATCGTCGCGATGCTTCAGGCCGCCGTCGCCATTGCCTGCCGGCGTGGCCGGAAAGACGCTGGTGCCGATGCGCGTGTTTACATAGCCGTCATTATAGGATTTTTCGTGGAAGTAGGTCACGCCGGTGACGAAGTCGACCGCGCCGCCGAACAGCTCCGCATTGAGCTGCAGTTCCTGATAGAACGTGTCCGAGTGAATCTCGCTGTAGCGTTCTTCGGTACCGATCATCTGCCAGTCGGTAGTGCTGTTGTGGCGCAGCTTCGAATAGCCGGTGGTGCTCGACAGGGTAACCGTGTCGCTCAGATCGTAATTCAGGCGCAGGTCGGCTTGCCAGTATTTGTTGCGCTCGTACTGCTCGCATGCCTTGTCCCAGTCGGGATCGAAATCGTCGAGCAGGCAGATATCCGGTGCAGTGAACGGATCGATCACCAGGCGCGGATCGTTATAGGCGGCCAGCGGTGCTTGCCCGTCGAGCTTGAAGGCATCGTTCAGCCAGTCGGCATAATTGCCCTGGATGACGCCCTCGATGCCCGGCCGCATGTCGAATTCGTCGAACACCTGCGGCGAGCTGGTGCTGTCCGAATCCGAATAGAGAAAGCCAAGATTGATGCTGAAATCGTCGCTCGGCTCTACGCGCAGATTGGCGCGGCCGATATAGTCTTCGGTTTCACCCATCATCTGCGTGCCGCGCTGGACCCAGCCGCCCTGCTTCAAATATGCGCCCTGCACGCGCAGGGCCGCATTCTCGCTCAGCGGAACGTTGAGGGCGCCCACCACATCGGCGCGGTCCATATTGGCCGCAGTGACGCGCAGATAGCCTTCGGTGCGGTCGAACTCAGGCTGCTTGGTGAAGATGCGGATCGCGCCGCCGGTGGAGTTGCGCCCGAACAGGGTGCCCTGGGGCCCGCGCAGCACTTCCACGCGGTCGATATCGAGCACGCGCAGCACAGTGCCGTTGGTACGCGGAACGTAAATCCCGTCGATATACAGGCCCACGCCGCGTTCGCTGGTCGCCCCGCCGCCGCCGGACACGCCGCGGATCGAGAAGGAGGGATTGGAATTGCCGCTGCCGCGGCCCGGCGTGATGTTGAGGTTGGGCGTGAAGGTGGCAAGGTCGGCCAGATCCTCGATGCCCTTGGCCTCGATCGTCTCCTCGGTCACTGCCACGATCGAGAGTGGCGTATCCTGCAGATTGGTCTCGCGCCGTTCCGCCGTGACGACGATGTCCCCGCCAAAGCGCGAGGGGCCGTCCTTGGCCTCACTGCTCGCGGCGCTGTCTTCCGCTTCCTCCGCCGCAGCCGGCACCGTCAGCGAACAGGCCGCAATCCCGGCAAGCAAAACTCCTCGCCACGCCAGCCCCGCAGAGCCTGGACGCACCTCTCCCCTTGTTTCCCAAATCATTGCCTCTCCCTTTCTTTTGTTAGCCAAATAGGGCGTCAGGGGGAGTTGGCTGTCAAGTTTGCTTCCGTATTTTAGAGATATAATTCCATATAGTGGAATTTATGGGCTGATGAAAAATGCCTTCGGCAATGTATCGAGATACGGAAATGCTGTTGTCAGGAACTCATTTCCGCCTGTTTGCTCAGTTCCTGCGCCGCATCGCGCACGGCGAGCGCGATATCGCCCTGAAGATGCAGATCATAGCGGGAGGAGGGGAGAATCATTCCGATACTGCCGAGCACTTCCCCCCTGCCTGTGAAGACCGGTGCTGCAATTCCGGCCAGGTCGATATGTTCCTCGCAATACAGGGCATAGCCATTCTCGCGTATGGCTTCGAACTCGGTTTCAAGCGCTTGCCTGGTTGGCCGCGGCCTTCCGGTCAGTGGGCCCGAATTCTCGTTCCTCAGCACCAGTTCGATCTCCGACTGGGGCAGATAGGCAAGGATCGCGTGGCCGAGAGAGCCCCACGGCAAAGAGACACTTGCCCCCTTTTCAATCGCAAATCGAAGGGGATGGGGGGTCAGTACGACCTCGGCGATCACGCCGCGATGAGTAGGAGGACTGTAGGTGCAAAGCACGGCAGTCTCGTGAAAGTCCCGGACCAGATTTTCAAGCAGTGCACGCGCGCAGCGCCCCAGGTCGAAGCGGGATACGATCAGCGAGGCAATGCGGAGAAGTTCCCGTCCCTGCCGATAAGACTGGCCGGCGCTACGTTCGACGAAGCCGGCCTTCTCGAGCATTTTGAGCAGGCGATGGACAGAACTGAGTGGCAGCTGGGCCCGCTCGGCAAATTCGCCGAGCGTGAAGACGTCGGGCCCGGACGCGATCAGCCGGATCATGTGCAGCAGCCGCTCTCCCGAACCGCTTGGCGGTGACGTCAACTTCCCTCTCCCGAATTTCAAATTCCAACATGCGGAATTTATATTCCCTATTTTAAAAATCTAGTTGAAACTGCAATTCACTCCGATAGCTATCGCGGCTCTGGGCTGACCTACTCCAATTACGTCCGCGTGCACTTGCAGGCTTGGCGAGGGGGGAACGCCGGGGCGGTGAATTGGCGGCTCGGACCTTTCGGCTCGCGCCCTGCGCATTTCCCTCCGCGACAAATCGATTTTCGCCATGGGCGGCTGCATGGCCCGCCTCCTGGCTTGTGGGAGAAGATATTTATGGCTGCGACTGCAATTGAAGCTCGAGAGGCTTTTTCGGGTACGCCAATTGTTGCAGGCCTGCCGATGCCGGAATTCAGGCGCATCACCGTGGAGCCGATCAGCGGGGCTTGCGGGTGCGAAATCGGCGGCGTGGATCTGCGAGAGCCGCTCGATGAAGAGACGCTGGCGGAAATTCTCCTCGCCTTCGAACAGTTCCTCGTAATCGTGTTCCGCGATCAGGATCTGACGCCGGAGCAGCACAAGGCATTTTCCAGGCATTTCGGGGAACTGACCGAACTTCCGCAGGCGCCGACCTATAATGGCGACGACATGATGCAGGAGGTCCGTCGTGAGGCGCACGAACCGGAAAACGTCGTCCCGTCCTTCGAGCATTTTCACACGGATAGCCCGTTCCTGCCGCAGCCGCCCAAGTGCATCGTAATGCGTGCGCTGGAAGTGCCGCAATGGGGTGGCGATACAGCATTTTCAAATGCTTACCTTGTCTACGAACACCTGTCAGACGGTATGAAGGAACTGTTGGACGGGCTGGAGGTCGTATATTCCGGCAAGGAAATCTGGTCGCGCAACGACAAGCTGCCGCCTGAAAAACGCCTTCGCCTGCGTGAGACGCATGGCTTCAGCGAGGACCAGCTCGAAAGTATCCATCCCGCCGTCCGGGTTCATCCCGAGACCGGGCGCAAGGCGCTGTTTGCGACCTCAGCCTATTTCAAGCGTTTCGTTGGCTGGAGCGAGGACGAAAGCCGGGCGCTGCTCAACTATCTGCAGGGCCTGGCCCAGCACCTTCACTATCATTGCCGGGTTAAGTGGAAGAAGGATACGTTGCTCGTCTGGGATAACCGCTTCACGCTTCATCGGGGGGTGCACGATTTCAAATATGAAAAGCGCCATCTGATCCGCACGACAGTGATCGGCGAACGCCCGGTTGCACAGTGGAAATTCGGCAAGTGACATAATGGCCCGGCCATCCTGAAGCGGGGCGAACGACCCCGCACAGGTTCGGCCAGACGGGCTCCTCAGCGCGGTAACGGCCGCGGAAAGCCTCTCCATAGGGAAGAGGTAGTCTGGGTGATGGGAGAAGAATGTGGGCGGAAACATGGGAGAGGCTGCGGTCGAGGACGGCAGCGCGGGGGTTAAGGGTAAGGGAGACTGGACCTTTCAGGCGTCATACGGGCTTGGCTTTCTGACGCTGATTTCGGCCTTCAATTATCTGGACCGTTCGTTGCTTGGGCTCGCCTTGCCGGCGATCAAGGCCGAGATGCATGTTTCCGATACGGCGCTTGGCCTCGTGTCGGGTTTTGCCTTCCTTCTATTCTACTCCCTGATGGGCGTCCCGATCGCCTGGCTGGCAGACCACCGTAACAGGCGTAACATCATCGCCATTGGTTTCGCGTTCTGGAGCCTGATGACATTCCTGACGGGGTGGGTCGGCAATATCGTCCAGCTGGGAATTGCCCGCTTCCTGATGGGGGCGGGTGAGGCTTGCGGGCTTGCGCCGTCCAACTCGATGATTTCGGACCTGTTCCGCAAGGAGAGGCGGGCCCTGGCCTTCTCGATCTTCGGTACGGCCTCCTCCATCGCCTTCATCGTCTTCTTCCCCCTGCTAGGGCAGATCGGCGAGCAATATGGCTGGCGCCAGATGTTCATGGTTGCCGGGGTGCCGGGTGTTATCCTGGCCCTGGTGTTCTTTCTTACCGTTCGCGAACCACCGCGCGGCGCATCGCTTAAGGCGGCCGGAAAGGCCGAAGATGGGCGCAGCATATGGGCGACCCTGCGTTATCTGTTTGGATCGCGGGCCTATGTCTATCTGTTGATCGCTTCCACTCTTATGGGACTCAACGTGTTCGCGGCGAGCGTGTGGACGCCCACCTTGCTGGAGCGAGTCCATGGCCTCACCATGGGGTCGATCGCCTCGATTGTCGGCCCGCTGAAGGGCATTTTCGGTTTTGCGGGGGTCCTCGCAGGGGGCTTGGTGATTGACAGGCTGCTTGCGCGTTCGCCGCGTTGGCGAGTCAATCTTCCGGCTCTGGCCTGCGTCATTCTAGCTCCGGTCGAAGTCGCCTTTTTGCTGTCCGACGTCCAGTGGATATGGATGGCAGCCTTTGCGGCATCGGCTTTCCTGACGCTCGTGCATCAGGGGCCGCTCTTTGCCCTGGTGACCGAAGTGGCATCCAGTCGGATGCGGGCAGTGGCCATCGCAACGATCGTGCTGTTTTCTGGGCTGCTGGGACAAGCGATCGGCCCTCTGATCGTAGGGATGCTGAACGATCATCTCGCGGCAAGCGTGGGCGACACGGCAATACGATATTCCATGCTGGTGATTGCTCTCACGGCAGCGCTAGCTGGGCTGGCGATTTTCATGGCCGGGCGGCATCTCGCTCATGGCGAGGAGGGGTCTCTGCAGAGCTGAACTGATGGCAAGGTTCCTGCCATTGGCCTAGCCGATGGGAGGCCGCGATGTGGCACCCTTTCAATCCTGACCGACGATCGGAGAACATTATGGCAAAGAACAAGACTCTCGCCTGCGCCATGTCGCTGGCGGCGATTTTTGGTGCGGTGGGGGCGGCCCCGTTCATGGTGAGCACCGCATTGGCTGCGGAAGCGCATCACAGCGTGGAGGAAGCCAATAAGAAGCTGGTTCTCGAATTTTACGATCTGGCGATCAACAAGAAGGACTATGACGCCGCCTCCAAATATCTCGGCGACAAATATGTCCAGCACAACCCCACTGCGGCGGACGGTCCCGCCGGGCTGAAGGGCTTCATCGATTTCCTCAAAAGCCAGTTCCCGCAGCAGCACAACGAGGTGAAGCACGTCTATGCCGATGGCGATTTCGTGATCCTGCATGTGCATTCGGTGCGCACTCCGGGGACCTTGGGGCGTGCCATCGTCGACATCTTCCGGCTCGAGAACGGGAAGGTTGTGGAACATTGGGACGTGATCCAGGATGTCCCCGATCCGGCCGGAGCGAAGAACGGCAACGGTATGTTCTGACCCTCGCTAGGGGTTGGAGAAGGGGGAAGGTGCGATGCGGGGGACACGGGTAAGAACGGCGTTAGGCATTTTGCTGGCGGGAGCCGCAGTCTCCGGCGCGGCGCGGCAAACGGCTTCAGGAACTGGAGCCTCGGCTCTTGGTCCGGCCAGGCTTCAGAATCGCTGCGCCACTCTGGCAGAAGCGATTGCCCGGCCGGGCATGGTGATCGGCAGAACCGAACTGGTTCCCGAAGGCCCGGCTCCCGCTCCGCCTGGAGCACCTGCTGGCGCGGCTGCCAACCTGCCCGCCCATTGTCTGGTAAAGGGCGTGATTTCCCCGCGCACCGGACATGGCGGGCGGGAGTTCGGGATTGGCTTTGAGCTGCGTCTGCCGCTGGCCTGGGGAGGACGCTTCCTGTTCCAGGGCGGTGCGGGCCTTGACGGTCAGGTCCAGCCGGCGATTGGCAGCATCGCCAATTCCGATGGGCTTCCGGCCCTGGCGCGCGGCTTTGCTGTGGTCTCTACCGATAGCGGCCATAGCGGCCCGATCGTCGATGCCTCCTTCGGCCTCGATCAGCAGGCGCGGACCGATTATGCCTATAATGCGCTGGATAAGGTCACGGCCGAGGCAAAGCGGATAATCGAGGCCTTTTACGGCGCCGATCCCCGCTATTCCTATTTCCTCGGCTGCTCGAATGGCGGCAGGCAGGCGATGATGGCGTCGCAGCGATTGCCGTTGGAGTTCGACGGGATTGTCGCTGGCGATCCGGCAATGAGCTTTTCCCGCATCGCCTTGGGAGAGGTCTGGAACCTGCATGTCGTGGCACGCATCGCCCCTAAGGACGAGCAGGGCAGGCCGATCTACGCCAAGGCGTTCTCAGACGGTGACCTGCAATTGGTCCGCAACGCAGTGCTCAAGCAATGTGACGCACGAGACGGCCTTGCCGATGGGCTGATCAACGATTGGCAATCATGCGGCTTCGATCCCGCCGAACTTACCTGCAAGGGCGACAAGGCGGATAGCTGCCTCTCCAAAGGGCAGGTGGAGGTGCTGCACGATCTGTTCCAGGGCCCCAAGGATGGGCAGGGCAATCACATCTATGGCCCCTTCACCTATGATACGGGGATCGCATCCTCCGCCTGGCGCGGTATGCGACTGGGTACGTCGCTGACCGGGGAGCCCAACTCGGCGGATGCGACACTCGGCCTTGGGCAGTTCCGCTTCTACCAGCTCACTCCGGCTGAACCGGCGTTCGATCCGCTACTGCCATTCGACAACGACGAGATGCTAGCGCGTATACGCTACACCGGCGGAATTAGTGACGCGGACAGCCCGCTGCTTTCGACCTTTGCGCTCAAGAGCAAGCTGATCGTCTATAACGGCATGTCCGATCAGGGCATGGCCACTGCCATGATGGTGGACTGGTACAATCGCATGCTTGCGGCGACGGGCGAGCCCGGCCGGCAGGCCGTAAGGCTCTTTACAATTCCCGGCATGCTCCATTGCGGCGGCGGCGAAGCGACGGATCGCTTCGAGATGCTAGACGCGATTACGAACTGGGTCGAGAAGGGTGAGGCCCCGAGCCGGATCGTGGCGACCGGAAAGGCAATGCCGGGCATCTCGCGGCCGCTTTGCCCCTATCCGCTGGTTGCCCGATACAAGGGAGGTGATCCCAAGATCGCGGATAGCTTCGACTGCAGCGTCTGACGTCTAGCGCAGCGATCCTACGGCCTCGGCAAGGGCCTGGAGATGTTGAGCGAAGCGACCACGCTCCTCATCGGGAATGACAGCCATGATCGACTGGAAATAGGCCCTGCGCTCATCCCTGATCTTGCGATATTGAGCCTCTCCTGCCGTGGTGGGGGAGATGATCAGGCGGCGACGGTTGTCTTCTGAAGGTTCGCGAGTGATCAGCCCCCCTTCGAGGAGCTTGTTGACCGCGCGGCTGATCTCGGCCCGATCGATTTCCCCCGCTGCGCCGATTTCCGAGGCGCTGGAAGGGCCGGCGCTGCACACAAACGCCAATACCCGCCATTCGGCGAGAGATATTCCATAGGTGGAAACCAGCTGGCGGGCCGATACGCGATCAATCATCTTCGCCAGCAAAAGCAGCTGGAAAGGTGTGTGCTCGGCCCCAAACAGATGCCATGTCGCAGGCAGGTTCATGCCTATCGGCTGCCAAGCGTCGCTACGGAATGCAACCGGAAATTATGTTGACTAATCAACAAATGACCGCATAACCGCCTGATGACAGAGAGCCATCCATTTCTTCCGACGCTTGAGCACGCCTTTTCCATCTCCATCGATCTCAGCCGGCCATATTGGGTCAAGCCCAGCGCGCGAGGCGATATAAGGGCGGCGATCTATGCCGTTGACGGCGTTGTCGAAGGGCCTTTGCTGAATGGCCGTATCGTCCCAATGTCTGGTGGTGATTTCCCGCTGCAGCGGGAAAATGGCGTCATCGATTTCGATGCACGCTATCTGATCGAAGCGGATGACGGCGCGATTATCTATCTGGAAAATCGCGGCTACCGCTGGGCAAAAACCGACGACATCGCTGCTCGGATGCGCAAGAATGAAGATGTCGCTTTCGGCGACTATTACATGCGAGTGACCCCGAAATTCGATGCGCCTGCCGGACCTCACGAATGGATGTCCAAGCATGTTTTCGTAGGCGTGGCGGAGAAACTGCCCGGTGCAAACCGGATTCACTATTTCGTCGTCAGGTAGATCTTCATGCAGCGTTTCCAGCCCTTGATGCGCCCCGGCGTCGATCCTTTCAGCGCCACGCACAAGCCGCCTTTGCCTCCGGCCGAGTATGACCGCCGGATCGAAAGAGGGCTGGTAATCGAACGCAATTGCGTGATCCCCTTGCGTGATGGCGTGGAGATATTTTGCGACCTGTATCGACCGGAAGGTGTCGAGCGCGATCTTCCGATATTGCTGGCCTGGGGCCCCTATGGGAAGCATGCGCTTTCCAATAACGTATTCTGGCCGCGCTCCGGGGTGAACCCGGAATGGCTTTCGGAACTCACGCCGTTCGAAGGGCCGGACCCGGTATGGTGGGGCAACAAGGGATTTGCGGTCGCGATTGTCGACCCCCGAGGGGCCTGGCTTTCCGGCGGCGACTTCCACCATAACGGCATCCAGGAAGCAGAAGATTGCGCCGATGCAATCGAATGGCTCGGCAGCTTGCCCTGGGGGAATGGCCGCGTGGGCATGACCGGCGTGTCCTACCTTGCGGCAATCCAATATCTGGTCGCTCCGCTCAAGCCTGGGCCGCTCGCCGCGCTCAATCCGTGGGAGGGCTTTTCCGACTGGTATCGCGAATTCGCCTATCACGGCGGTATTCTCGATACGGGCTTCCTGCCGCGGGCATCGGACAATATCCGCTTTTCCCTCAACCGGACCGAAGACACCTGGGAGAACGTCAAGGCCCACCCGCTGATTGACGAATACTGGCAATCCAAGCTGCTCGATCTCGAGGGGATCACGCAGCCTGCCTATTTCGTCGCCAGCTGGTCGGATCAGGGGTTGCATCTGCGGGGCACTATCGAGACGTGGCGGCGTTGTTCGAGCGAGCAGAAATGGCTCGATATTCACGGCCAGAAGAAGTGGGCGAATTACTATCTGCCAGCCAGCCGGGAGCGGCAGCTGGCGTTTTTCGATCATTGCCTGCGGGACCGTCCGACTACGGTTTCCGCCTGGCCGAAGGTCCGCATGGAAGTTCGCGATTGCCATGGCGTCGCGGAAGAACGGGCAGAGCAGGAATGGCCGCTGGCTCGCACCGAGTATCGCAGGCTCTGGCTTGATGGCAGCCATGGAGCTTTGACGGAAAGCCCGCCTGAAACCGGAGCGGTGCAGTATCCGGCGACGGAGGGGCAGGCTGTCTTCGATTTCCGCTTCGATCGGGAAACGGAGATTTCAGGCAATGCTAATCTCACCTTGTGGGTCGAGGCGGACGGCAGTGACGACATGGACCTGTTCGTCGCCCTGCAGAAGCTGGATGCGCAGGGAGAGCCGGTCGGCTTTACCTTCTACGCATTCTTTGAAAACGGACCGATTGCCCTTGGCTGGTTGAGAGCAAGCCACCGTGCCCTCGATCCGGAACTATCCACGCCGGAGCGTCCCTTCCACCCCCACACACATGAGGAACGGTTGAAGCCGGGCGAGTGCGTGCCCGTGGAAATCGAACTCTGGCCATTCTCGGTCCGCTTTGCGGAGGGAGAGAGCCTTCGTGTCGTGGTTGCGGGGTGTGACATATACAAGCGTGAGGAAGGACTGATGCTTCCCTTCGCCTTGCATGAAGATACCCGCAACGCGGGAACTCACATCATCCGCACTGGCGAGGAATATCCTTCGTCCATTCTCCTTCCATTCGTTCCGGGAAAGACAGCCTGATGGAATGCGCAGCCGATTGTTCGCTGGAACACGTGTTCGATATCGAAGTGCATTTCGGCGCGGATCGCGCGATCTATGGCCCGCTTCCCGGCGGGAGTAGCCAGGGTTACACTCCGGCGATTGGCGGGACGATTTCCGGCCCTCGCCTTTCAGGTAAGGTCGTGCCGCATAGCGGTGCGGACTATGCGACCGTCCGGACCGATGGTGTTATCGAACTGCGCGCGCATTACATGCTCGAAGCTGATGACGGGACCGCGATCTATATCGAGAACCGCGGCTATCTGGTCCGCCCCAAGCCGGGCGAAAGCAAGCCGGCCTATTTCAAGCTCACACCCTATTTCCGCGTGCCGGAAGGCCCGCATGACTGGCTCTCGCGCACGGTGATCGTCGGGGGTGGAGAACGGCGCACAGGCCCCGACCGCTCCCTGTTTCGCTATTACGCGCTGGTCTGATCCGCTTCCGCAAGTGCCTTCGCCTTGAGACCCGAGGCGGCTTTCAGGAAGCAGAAGGCGGCAATGACGAAGATCAGCACGGACAAGGACAAGGCAGAGGTCAAGCCGCTGGCCGACGCTTGCGTGCAAGCCTTGGCCTGGAATTCGCTTGCTCCAGCGAGGGGAAGGCCACTGGGGCAGTCGACCGCGTAATTTCCGGCATAGCTGCGTGCGCCGAAGAAATCGCTCGCGCCTCCGACAAATACCGGCCCTAGGCCAGACCCGATGAGAGTGTAGAGCAGGCTGTAGAGGGCGATGCCACTCGCCCGCATTCGGGCGGGCAGCAGGTTCTGGATCATGCCGGTAGTGGGCGCGTAATAGAGCAGCAGCAGCGCCCCTGCCACCAGCAGCATGCAAAATGCTGACCACAGCGATCCGGCCTTGAACGCCAGAAGATAGCTGGGCACTGCCAGAGTCAGCCCGATTGCGGCACCCCATGCAGGCCAACGCGCGTCGCGACGTGAAAGCGCGTCCGTGACCATTCCGCCCGTCAGCAGGCCGATGGCCAGGGAGATGCCGGATACAGAGCCATAGGCCGCCGCCGCCTCGCGCACGCTCAGTTCGTGGGTGCGGGCCAGGAACACGGCCAGGAATTGCGAGATGGACGTCATTCCGAAGCCCGCCAGACTGCCTCCCGCAATTACCCATTTCAGGGGTGGTGTCCGCCACACCTCGCGGAGGAAATCGCGGATGGGCGGAGCCGGCTTCCGTATTGTCTCGCCGTCCACAAGCCCGCGCGGTGGTTCGGGAAGCAGGAAGGGCAGGGCGAGCGCGACAAGCACGCCCGGAATGCCGAATGCGAAGAACGCAGCCCGCCATCCGAAATTGTCCGAGAGATAGCCCGCAAGCGGTGCGCCGATCAGATAGCCGGCAGGTGTGCCGATCAGAATCAACGACATTGTCGATGCGCGGCGATGACGGGGCGTTACATCGCCCACCATGGATGCCGTCGTCGGCATGAAGCCGGCCTCGCCCATGCCCACCAGCAGGCGTGCGGTGGCGAGTTGAACGAAGGAGCCAGCTATCCCGGTGGCCACCGTTGCGGCGGACCAGATGGCCGTCGCGCCCGCGATGATACGGGTGCGGCTGAAGCGTTCCGCCATCAGGCCGAGCGGCATGCCTACCGCAGCGTAGAGGACCGCGAATACGATACCTTGCAATAATCCGAGTTCCAGATCGCTCAGGCGCAGGTCTGCCTTGATCGTCTGGGCGAGGGCGGAAAAGACGGCGCGATCGGCAAAGTTGAACGTGCAGACCACGAACAGGATTATCACCAGCTTGAGCCGGTAAGAGCGTCCAAGGAAGCGGGAGGGATCGCTTTCGGAGGTCACGCGCGCGTCTCTGCACGGATGATCTGGCGCGAAAGTGACTTTGCCGCGATGCACCTGAAACGGTCTTTGTCGAGTTCATAAAGGGCCATGCTTTCAAGCAGCACGGTATCGCCCTTGCGCAGCATCTCACCGGCGAATTGTTCGGCTGGAGCGATAATCTCGAAACGCGAATGAAGGCTTGCGCACAGCGCATTTTCACCTGCGATTACGGATCGCACCTCCATCTTTCGCGCTATTCTGCCTTTCAGCTGCTCATAATAGGCAATGATAGCATCCGGCCCTTCAAGGCATGCGCCTGCCCCATTTTGAAATCGGATGTCGGGGGAATAGAAAGACCCGTATGCATCCTTGTCACCCAGATTGAAGGCGGCGACGTAGCGCATGAAATCCTGCTCACTCAGCATGTCCGGATTCTCCCCCCGAGAAGACAGGAACAGTCATCGGAGTTATTGGTTGATCAATCAACAATATTCGAGAGGTGAATTTTGACGGATGTGCCGAAGGGGGCGGCGGGTCGGCTCGCTTATCTGTTGAAGCTGATAGCTGACGGGCCCCCCTCATTCACATTGACGACCCTGTCGGAGCGATCCGGACTGCCCACCAGCACCGTGCATCGGCTGCTTCAGGAACTGGTCCGGTCCGGGCTCATCGAAAGGGCTGAGGGGCAGGCTTATCGTGCCGGTTGGGAGCTTTATTTGTTGGCGTCCCGGATGGTCGCCAGGTTTGACCTGATACGCTGTGCACGGCCTTTCCTTGAGGAACTGGGCGCGCATTGGAAAGAAACGGTAGTTCTGTGTGCGTATAGCCCAGCCGGGCGTAATGCAGTGATCTCCGATCTGGTGCTGACGCCCCATCCGCTGCGCTATGCCATTGATGTCGGCGTGATAATCGAACTGCCATGGGGGTCGCTGGGGCGGGCGATCCTTGCCCATCTACCGATCGAACATCGACGGGTGATCCTGTCCGAACATAAGATCGGCCCGATCAGTGGGCGCCCCTTGCCTGAGCTTGCGACGATGGAGGCAAATCTCGCGCAAGATAGGGCGCAAGGTTTTTCGCGGCATTATGATCCTGAAAACGACCTGGCCGGAATAGCCAGCCCGATTTTCGGGCGCGGGAATGAGGTTCTGGGCTGCGTGGGCGTGACCATGCCGGCTAAGCGCTTCGGCTTTCATGCCGAAGAAGAACTGGCGCGGGCTGTACGAGAGGCCTCCGCCGCACTCAGCGAAAAGGCCCGGATCGCGCAGAGCTGACCCTCCGGAGTCGGATTCCGTATTTTGGGAAAATGATTTCCAAAACTGGAATTGACTTGACAGTTGATCAGTCAACAAGTCCATTTGGGTATCCGCCGTGAATAAGGCGGACTCACAGGGAGGCGGATTAATGGGATTCGGGAAACTTCGGCTGCGTTCGACTGTCTCGAGCTTTGCAATGGCAGGGCTCGTCGCGTTCGCTGCGCCGGCATTTGCGCAGGATGGCGGAGATGATGACGCGGCTTCTGTGCGTGACGGCGAGATTATCGTCACTGCGCAGTTCAGGGACCAGCGGCTTCAGGACGTTCCGGTCGCGATCACGGCAGTAACCGGGGAAATGCTTGAGCAGCGCGGTCAGACCAATCTGGCCGATCTTGGCTCGCAGGCTCCTAACGTAACGCTGCGTCAGGCATCGGCCACTTTCGGCCCGGCTGTCGTTGCCTATATTCGCGGCGTTGGTCAGCGCGATACGACCTTCGCTCTGGAACCGGGCGTCGGCCTTTATGTCGACGATGTCTACCTGCCGACGCTCCACGGTTCGATGCTCAATCTCGTGGACCTTGAGCGGGTGGAAATCCTTCGCGGTCCGCAGGGTACGCTGGCCGGGCAGAATTCCATCGGCGGTGCGATCAAGCTCTACTCCAAGAAGCCGAGTGCCGACACCGACGGCTATATTTCCGCGACTTATGGCAGCTACAACCGCATGGAACTGCGCGGCGCGGCCAATTTCACGCTCGCGGAAGATCACCTCTACGCTCGCCTCTCGGGTGCGGCGGTCAAGAAGGATGGGTATATTACGCGATACGATTATCGCTGCACCCATCCGACGAGCACCATTCCCAGCGTCGTTACTGGTACGGACTGCAAGCTGGGGACCGAGGGCGGCAAGGAATATGTGGCTGGCCGCGTGGCTTTGCGCTGGGAGCCGAGTTCGGATGTTTCCGTCGATCTTGTGGGCGATATTACGCGCGACGGTAGTGAGGTCGGCCCCTCGACCCTGCTCTATGTCGGTCGTCAGGCGGTACCGGGAGCTACTCTCACCGGGGTCGCGACGCCTCCGTCCTCGCCTTACGTCCTCAATGGCAATGTGTACGGGACCTCGACCGGTTCGCCTTACATCTCCTATTCGCCCTTTGGGAGCTACGCGCAGGATACTTTCAGCGACAGCCCCTATATCAGCTACGAGAACTACACCGAACTCGCTCCGCGTGACGGCTCGGCTGCGTGGCAGGCCCCGCTCGATGGTCTGATCAACAGCTGGGGTGTTTCAGGCACAATTACCGCCAACCTGTCGGATAATGTGGTCCTGACCTCGATCACGGCCTATCGCGAATTTGACGGTAGCTATTCCTCGTCCGACGGTTCGCCTTTCAGCGCCACGATGATCGCGAACAAGGTGTACAACCACCAGTTCAGCCAGGAAGTGCGTGTTTCGGCCAACATCGCGGACATCGCGAACCTGACTGTTGGCGGTTTCTACTTCGACAAGGAAAGCCGGAACGTATCGCGCGTCACCCTGCCGACTTTGAACTTCATCGAGGACAATTCCGTCCCGGCGACGACCAAGGCTGTCTTCGCCAATGTCGAAATTCATCCGGTCGAGGATCTGACCTTGCTGGGCGGCATCCGCTACACCGATCAGACCAAGACCTTCATTTATGGCCGCTTTGGCATTCCGGGCTCTTCGTCCGGCGGTGCGGTGCCGGCTTCGCTGGCTCCGCTCAATGGGCTGGAAGGAGAGTATGCGGGTGACCGCATAGATTACCGTCTGGGCCTGCAATACCGCTTCTCGGATGAGGTGATGGCTTACGGCCAGTTCTCGACGGGCTTCAAGGGCGGCGGGATCAATCCGCGTCCGTTCTTCCCAGGTCAGGCACTGCCCCATGGCCCGGAAACGATCACCGCGTATGAAGTGGGTCTGAAAACCGACTTCTTCGATCGTGCGGTGCGGCTCAATCTCGCCGGGTTCTTCAACAAGTACGACGATATCCTTGTGTCGGCGTCTAGCTGCCCGCAGACCGGGAACGCTACGCCGTGCGCATTGCCGCTGAATGCGGGCAAGGCCGATGTGAAGGGCTTTGAGGCCGAACTGGCTGTGCGCCCGGTCGCTGGCCTGTCCATCGATGCATCGCTTGCCTATCTCGACTTCGCCTACAAGTCGATCAGCGCATCTGCAGCCAGTTCTGGGATCGGCCTTGAGGATGAGGGTCAGTACATCATCCCCTGGTCGTGGAGTATCGGTGCCCAGTACGAAATCGATATGGGTGACCTCGGCACGCTTACGCCGCGCGTCGATGTCTCGCATGACGATTCCTACAGCCGTAACGCGAACAACGTGGATGCGGTGAGTGGCGGCATCGACATCTTCGGGCGCATTCCCGGCCGCACTCTGGCCAATGCGCGCCTGACCTACCGCACGAAGGAAGAGGATTGGGAAGTCGCCCTTGAGGTCAGGAACCTGACCGACAAGCTCTACTACACGGACTTCTTCGATAATCGTGGGTCGACCAACTCGATCCAGGGCTCGCCCGGTGAACCGCGTACCTGGGCGGTTTCGGTCAAGCGCAAGTTCTGATCGAAGCGTTTGGGGCCGGGCCACCGAAAGGGGGGAGCCCGGCCCCTTCGCGCATTCTACCTCTGGAAGTTTCTGGGTCGGCCGGATTGGGCGCTTTCCGGTCGATCGACTTCTTCGCGCCCAATTAGGAAGTATCTGTGAAAGTCGGTTCTGCCATTGCCGAAATCCTGCGCCGCGAAGGTGTGGACATCATCTTCGGATATCCCCGCAATGCGGTTCTGGAAGAGGCGGCCGCTGCCGGCATTCGTCCCATTATCGTGAGGCAGGAGCGTACTGGCCTGCATATGGCCGACGCCTATTCCCGCTTGACGCGAGGGGCGAAAATGGGCGTGTTCGCCATGCAGCATGGGCCGGGCACCGAGAACGCATATGGAGGCGTGGCCCAGGCATATTCCGAGAGCGTGCCGGTTCTTGTCCTGCCGCAAGGCTACGCCCGACGGCTCGCCCATGTCCCTGACAACTACAATGCCTGCATTTCCATGCGGGACATCACCAAGACCGCTGAACCGATCCTGCGTGCCGAGGATACTTCGGCAATCATGCGCCGGGCCTTCACGGCACTTCGCAATGGCCGCCTGCGCCCCGCGCTCGTTGAAATGCCGTGGGACGTGCTGGCCGAAGACGTGCCTGTGCCTATTGATTACACGCCCGTCGTTTCCACGCGCTTCGGCCCTGATCCGGAACAGGTGGAGGAAGTGGCGAAGCGGCTGGTGGGGGCCAAGCGGCTCATCATCCATGCAGGGCAGGGCGTGCACTGGGCTAATGCTTACGATGAGTTGCGCCTACTTGCGGAACTGCTGGCTGCGCCAGTGTCCACTAGCCTTGAAGGAAAGAGTTGCTTCGATGAAACGCACCCGCTGGCGCTCGGCTCGGGTGGGGCGGCCATTCCGGGACAATTGCGTCACTTCCTCAATAACGCAGATCTGATCTTCGGGATCGGATGCAGTTTTTCGGAGACAGCGTTCGGCGTTTCAATGCCCAAGCATGTGCCTATCATTCATTCAACGCTCGATCCGGCCGACTTCAACAAGGGCGTCCCGTGCGAACTGGCGCTGGCAGGCGACGCTAAGTTAACGCTTGCCATACTGGTGGCCGCCTGTCGTCGCCTGCTGGACGGCCAGCGCGATCCCTCAGCGGTCATTCGCGAGATCGCTGAGGTCGAGCATGCATGGATGCAGGAATGGCTCCCGCTGCTCGAATGCGAGGATGCTCCGCTGTCGCCCTATCGCGTGCTGTGGGAACTGCAGCGCACGGTCGATGTCGCAAACACCATTATCACGCATGATGCCGGGAGCCCGCGCGATCAGCTGACGCCATTCTGGAAGTCGCGTTCCCCGCTCTCCTATATCGGCTGGGGAAAATCGACCCAGCTCGGCTATGGCCTCGGCCTTGCCATGGGCGCCAAGCTGGCCTGTCCCGACAAGCTGTGCATCAACGTCTGGGGCGATGCGGCGATCGGCTTCACCGGGATGGATTTCGAAACCGCCGTGCGGGAGCGCACGCCCATCCTCTCGATCCTGCTCAATAATTCCGCGATGGCGATCGAACTGCCAGTTATGCCGGTGGCGACCGAGAAGTACCGTTCGACCGATATTTCCGGCGATTACGCCGCTTTTGCCCGGGCGCTGGGCGGTTATGGCGAGCGGATCGAACGGCCAGAGGATATTGCCACGGCAATCCGGCGCGGGATCGAGGCGACTGAGCGTGGGCAGCCGGCATTGCTGGAGTTTATCACGTCGCGGGAAACGCGGGCTTCTAGACTCTGAATTTAGCAAAGTGGCGCTTCTCTTCCCGGCATGGGGCTGAAACGTGCAGTTCTATCGCCGGGGAATCACGTAGATGATTGCGGTTTCCGCGGGTGTTCGCGCGAGGAAAAATTCGCCGGGGCACTGGCCACGAGCGTTCGTATTGCCGATGGTTGTCGTCATCGAAGTCGATTTCTTGGTGGTGGACCGGTAATCGGAACGAACCCTTCTGGGCACCCCGCAATTGACCTTCCGTCCAGACATCGACCAGGCGGCAGGTTTCGCCTGCCGCCGTGTCCGAAGTTCTTCAATTCAGTTTGCGTCGATAAGGGCGAAGGGTGCCCAGGATTTGGGGTGAGCGAAGGAATAGCCGATCGCATCGTTCTGCTCGTTCAGGAACAGCCGGTGCATCGCCTCCCGGAGGGCCCTGGCGGGGCTGAGCGCTTCCTGCTCCGCCAGGCGGATCGTGCCGCCGGTGAGGTGCGGGGCGGCATCGTCGAAGATCGGAAAGTGCGATACCAGCAGAGACCGTGCACCAGCTTGCAGGAACGCGCGGGCGAGGCCCGACAGGCCTTCCGCATCGGCAGAGCCGGCTGAAGCTGTATTGCAGGCGGAAAGGATCAGCCACTTCGCGCTGAGTTTGAGCGAGGCGGCCTCGCTCGCGGTAAGCAGGCCGTCATTTTCCGCATTCGCCTCGCCATTGTCGGCCGTTGGGGGTGTAAGGGCGAGTGCGGGTTCGCTGATCATGCGGTCCAGCTCTCCCCCTAGCAACCCATGCGTGGCAAAGGCCACGACCTGGGCTTTACCCAGATCGCCTGCTGTATCGCGCCGGCGCAGTTCCGCTTCGCTGGAATTCATCTGGAGCACGAAGGACGAAGGGCCGGCGCCCAAAGTCTCGGCCAGATCGCGGATTTCTCTGGCAGTGGCGGGCAACCTGTCGAGCGTTGCAATCGCGGCCGGATCGGCGGAGCCGCTTCGGAAATAGGTGGCAGTGCCGCGCGGCGGTGCGGCTTCGGCAAGCGCTTCGGGTTCCGGGTCCGGATCGGGCGTCCCCCGGAATGCGGGATCGCCCAGCCCGAAGAAGGGTGTGGCGATGCCGGCATTGTCGGCACGGGTAGGCGCACGCCGTTGCAGCGCGATGGACGGTACGGAGGGCACCAGCGTCAGGCTATGCTCGAAGCCCAGCCAGTTCGTCTGCCGCAGGGCATTCGGGTCCGCATCGCCATCGCCGCCGCCGGGGGGCGGGGCCGTGACCAGCGCGGCGAAGGGCAGGCTGATCAGCGAACCTTGCGGGGCCAGGGTCCAGCGCTCCTTGTCCTTGAGGAGTGCGGCGATTTTCGGGTCACCGAACAGCGCCTGATAGAGCGTATGGGCCCGCTCGCGGGAATAGGCGATTGTCGGCGCGGGATAGCCGGAAGCGAGAGTTTCACCGGTTCCTGGAGCGGCGAGCTGCTGGTGCAGCACGTAGATTTCGCGGCCGAGCTGGGCGGCGTCCAGTTGGATCGGTGCCCATGCGCTTGCCTCGCGCGTGACCACCGCGACAAGCCCGTTGCGATAGCCCTCCGGCAGGCCGGGTGAGCCGGGGGCGAGCAGCACCAGTGCCTCGTCGCCATGGAGCAGGCCCTTTGCGCCCTGAAACTCCTCCAGACCCACGGGCTGGGCGGAAATCAGTTCGAAATAACGCGGGAATTTGGCAGCAAGCGCGCCTTCCGCCTGCCTGACGCCGGCTTCGATTGCCGAGCGGGACGCAGTCAGGCCAAGGCGTTCCTTGTCGCCGGCTTCCCCTGTCTGGGCGAGGGTGGCAATCCGGGCGTCGAGCGCGGCAAGCCTGCTTCGAGCAGCCTCCCATGCGGCAAGTTCCGGGGCGGCCCCCGTTGCTTCCGCCGCATCCCGTGCTGCCCGGCGGGCAAGAGCGGCGCCCGCTGCGGTCAATTCCGAACGTTGGAAGGCGGCGAAGACCTGCGCGGGGAACGCATCCTGAGAGTCTGCTGCAAAGGCGGTGCGCGCGAACAGCCATGCGGCGGAGCGCTGACGACGGGATCGGGCCAGATATTCGCTGTCTTCGGCCGAAAGGCTCACCCCTTGCGCCTGCGCTACCTCGGCGGCGAGTGCCTGTTCGGCAATCTTGAGTGCCTGCCCGGTCTGCCCCGCCCGCAACAGATGGGCGGCATAGGCCTGCCCGATATCCGACACGGGCTGGCCGCCCTCGCCAAATTCGTCGAGCGCGGCCGCCATCAGCTGTGCGAACAGGCCTTCGGCTTCGGCGGTGCGGCCCTGGTTGGAGAGGTTGGTCGCCAGTTCGGTTCCGCGCCGCAGCGTATCGACGGCCTGGGTTCCTTCCAGACTGAAACGTTCGAAGAAGGGCCGTCTCTGCCGCTCCGCTTCGGGATAATCGCCGCGCCGCTCCAGAATTACCGCGAGGTTCTGCGCGATGTCCGCCTTCAGGCCCCAGCTCAGATCAATATCGCCGACTTCGCCTTCGGGCAGGATGCGGGGGAGGGGATATTTCTGCTGGGCGGGCAGGAGGATGCGTTCCGCCTCCTCGTCGCGCCCGAGCAGGACGAGCACGCGTGCCCGGTTTACTTCATGGTTGGCCCGCAGGTTTTCGGCGAGGTCAGGGGAAGAGGCGACGTTGGAAGCAATCTCCTGCGTGAGATAGTCCGCCTCTTCCAGCTTGCCCTGGGCGATCAGCGTGTCGGTCAGCGCCTTGGAGATCAGCCAGTAATCCGTGTCGACCAGTTCCCCGGCCAGATCGGTCATCGCCCAGACGCGCCGCAGCAGGGCTTCGGCTTCGCCGGGGCGTTCGATCCGCATCAGCAGTTCCGCCAGAATGCGCGTGTCGGAAATGGTGCCGAAGGAATCTGCGCCCCCAGCTTTTTCGGACAGGACCACCGCATTGCGAAGATGTGTTTCGGCATCGTCCAGCCGGTTGAGTGCAAGATAGGTGTTCCCCAGTGCATTATGCGCGCGGATGATGCGTTGATCGGTCGGTTCCAGGACCTGTTCGTAGATCGAGAGCAGCAGCAACTCGAGGCGTTCGGATTGTGCCGGAGCGATCGTCGCAGAATTGTCGATATCCGCCAGGATTTCGGCCATTGCCAGGTCGGGGCGGGCAGGATCGCTTCCCGATGCACGTGCGACCAGTGCCGCGGCTCGCTCGAATTCGCCGCGATCGAACAGGTCCCCGCCCAGCTTTCCGGCAAGCTGGCGCGTGGCGAAGGCGCCGCCCTCTTCGGAAGGGGCTGCGAACCGCATCTGGATGTCCAGCGCGCCTTCATAGTCGCCACGTGTGCGGCGAAGTTCGATGGCTGCATCGCGCAGATCGCCATAATCATAGCCGCCCCGCACGTCTGGCCGTTCGAACAGGCCCAGAGCAAAGGTTGCGACTTCCTCTGCCCTGGCGGGCGCCTCGGCAGCGCGGTGCCGCCCCATTTCCCCGTTCAGTGTCTGCAGCGCGGAGGAGCGGACGCCCTCATTTTCCGAGCTGCCGAGCAAACGGAAGATGGTGCCCGCGTCTGTCTCCTTGCCGCCGCGATAGAGCAGGAGCGCAAGCGAGGTGAGGGCATCGGCTTCGTAGCTGCCGAACTCGGTATGGATATCGTCCTTGCCGTGGGCAAAATCGCGTACCAGCGCATAGCGCACCATCAATTCGGCAAGGTCGGGAAGGTCCGGGGCGAGGGCGAGGGCCAGTTCGCGCAGCGAGCTGGTCAAGACATAGGGCTCCGCCTCCCATTCCTGCAACGGCCAGGCGGGGGCATAGATTTTCGCCGCCGCTTCCATCAATGGCCGCGAGCGATCATAACGCGCCTGCACGATCAGGGGCAAAGCCTGATCGATCAGGGTAACGGCCTCAGCCAGCTTGTCCGGGGCAAGTTCGGAGAAGCGAGGGAACAAGGCCGGCTCCTCGGCAAAACGTTCCGCCAGCGTGGGCGGCAGGTGCGCCGGGTCAATCCCAATCGCCGTGCCCAACAACGCGGTTGCGCGTTCGCTTTCCCCGCGTTCCAGAAGTTCCTTGACCAGCGATGCGACCAGCTCGCGCGCACTATAGGCGCCGCCATTCGGCGGACCGAAGTGGGATTGTGCGGTCAGCGCGCCTTCCAGATCGTCGCCGCTTCGCAGCAGATTCACATAGGCGGCGAGCAACTGGGTATATTCGTAATGCGCGCGCATTTCCGGGCGTTCGAACAAGCCCAGCGTGAATTGCAGGGTCTGTGCTTCCTTTGCGCCGTCGCCCTGTTCCCGATAACGCGCGGCTTCCCCGGCGAGTTCGCCAAGGGCGGACTGCCAGACGTCTTCAGAGGGGGAGCGGGCCAGCTTTTCGAACAGGGCGCGGCCTTGGGGTTCCTTGCCTTGCCTTAGCAATATTAGCGCAAGTACGCTGACGCCCTTTATATCCCAGCCCGAGAGAGTGCGTTCATCTTCCGGGCGTTCTTCGATGTCGCGCGCCAGCGCATAGCGGATCATCAATTCGCCCAGCTCCGCCTGTGCGTCCGGGAGGCCGAACGCGGCTTCGCGCAGGGAGATGGTCGAGACGTAGGGCCGTTGGTTGGACTCAGGGTCGGCCCATGCCACATCGTAAATGCGGGCCGCCTCCCGGGCAGGAACGCGCGCTTCCTCGAACCGTCCCTCGACATAGGCTGCGAGTGCCTTGTCGATCAGATTGGCCGCCTGTTCGCGCGCAGCCAGTCCAAGCCTGCTGCTGTCGGGCATCAGGCTATCGTCAATGCCGAGAGGTTCGGCCGCGGTTTGCGCGGCCGCGTCTTGGGGTGCCGCGATTGCGGGCAGGAGAGTGAGCCCCGCTATCAGAGCCGCCTGAGCCCGATATGTCCCGCGCATCCTGTCCCCCAACATCAGCGGCAAGGCGACCGGGTTGCCGACCCGGTTGCGATAGGGAAAACTTGTAGCCTAGAAGCAGGGGCGCGCAAGCGCCGGACGTGCAGGGGGAAATCATGGGCGGGGCAAAGGAAGACACTGCCGGTGCAGTCGAAGGGAAGACCGAACCCAGGCGCCGGTTCGCGTGGGTGACGCTGTCCCTCTCGGCCTTCATCATGTCGCTCACCGCCACGCTGATCAATGTCTTCTACGCGGTTCAGGGCTCCGAAATCACCATCCAGCCCCCGCGCCAGATACTTCTGTATCGCGACGGGGAAGGGGAGAATTCCGTCCTCAGCGCCGCGATCCGGCTGGAATTGATCAACACCGCCAAGGATTACGGCGATGTCCTGCTGGGTGCGCGGCTGGCCCCTTCGCCGGAGGGCCCCGAATTCCTGCAGGAAGGGCTCGCCCAACCGGCCTTCACGGCCAAGGCCGAGGAAGAGGCGGCGAATTGCGAGCTTGGCGCCAGCTGCACCGGGTTGAACGGCCTGGTGGTCATCCAGCGCAGCGACATCATCATGGACATGCCCGCCGGTTCCGCGCGGGCGCTCACGCCCTATTTCTGGCTCGTGCAGCACAGTTGTGAAGGGGCGGCGCAGAAATGCCGGGCATTCTCGGATTTCGACCGCGCCGTGGCCGAACTGGCGCGCAAGCCGCTGGACATCCGGCTGCGCGTCAAATTCCAGAATGACGGAGAGCGTGAGATCACCTGCAGGGGCGCGAAGATCGACGCAGAATATCTGCGGGAAATCGGCTGGACGCAGGTGGCCTGTACCGAAGCGAAAGTGACTGGCGACAGCCTATTTTGAACCCTTGCGGGGGCAGCGCGGGTCGCCGGGGCAATTGGGAATGCCCGCGCCGCGCGTGCCGCTGCGCGACCTTTGGTTGGCGGTGGCTGCTTCCTGGCTGCAGCCGCTCAGAGGCTTGAGCTCGCTGCACTGCAGCCACACCTGACTGGTGCCATCGGGACTTATCCGGACCTTGCCGGCCTTCACTTCGAACACCTGCCCCTGAGTGCCAAGGTAATCGAGCAGGAAGGGCTGGCCAGCCCGGAACATCGGCAAACCGTCACCATCGAAGGCGGTCGCATCCTCGCCCGACAGAGTGAAGGTCTCGCCATCGCCGGCAGCCGCAACGCTGCTGGCGGCGGTCAGAAGCAAGAGCGCCAATAGCGACTTCATTCAGGAGCCTCCACGCTGTCCGGTGATTGTATCCCGGTCGTCCGTTTCGCAGGATAATGGCTAATCGCGCATCGAGGCAACCGGCAAGCTCAGATGCCCAGCCGGGGATATTCCTTTCGACCTGCTCCGTTGGCAGACAGCGGAGAGTGCGATGCCACTGTCGACCGGACGAAAGAAGAAGTTGCGCGCGGGCTAGAAAGCTTTGATCGCGTAATCTCAACCTTTGAAGTAGAAATTAATCGTCCGAATGGAGGAGCGCCTGTGCTCCTGCGCCGGGCCGCGGCTTTTGATGGATACAGCTTGCTCCGCGTCACCAACGGCTAAAGCGCACGAAACCCACGCGTCCACGCAGGCTTCGTGTCTTCGCAAGGAGAATACGAATGACCGGGAATAGCCGGCCCTCGCGGCCCTACCCACCGACACCTTCCAGAATTCCGGCCACGCCGCACCCTTCCTGGCGTCATCGCGATGCTGCTACGGCGGCACGGGCGCGAGCGCTTACCCCGGCAGAGTTCTGGGAATCGCTCGGCCTCTGAAATCGGCAATCGGGAATGATGGCGGGCAGCCCGCTTCAGCACTTGTCCGGGCATCCGCTGGATCAACGTAAGATCAGGCTGTTACAATGTCTGGCGATTTAGCCGGAGCGCATTGGTCACGACGCTGACCGATGACAAGGCCATCGCGGCTGCGGCGATCATCGGCGAGAGCAATATGCCGAACAGGGGATAGAGCAGGCCGGCGGCCACTGGCACGCCGGCCGCGTTGTAGATGAAGGCGAACACCAGGTTCTGGCGGATATTGGACATGGTCGCCTGGCTGAGGCGGCGGGCACGGACGATACCGGTAAGATCGCCCTTGAGCAGCGTCACGCCTGCGCTTTCGATCGCAACATCCGTGCCTGTCCCCATGGCGATGCCGACGTCGGCGGCGGCGAGGGCCGGTGCATCGTTGACCCCGTCGCCAGCCATCGCCACCACCCGGCCTTCGCGCTTCAGGCGCGCGACGACGGCGCCTTTCTGGTCGGGCAGGACATCGGCCTCCACTTCGTCGATCCCCAGCCTGCGGGCGACGGCTTCGGCGGTGGTGAGATTGTCGCCCGTCAGCATGACGACGCGGATGCCCTCGCGGCGCAGGGCTTCGAGCGCTTCCGGCGTGCTCGGTTTCACCGGATCGGCGATGGCGATGGTTCCGCCCGTTTGTCCGTCCACGCCGACGAAAATGGCGGTGGCACCGTCGCGACGGAGGCTGTCTGCGGCTGCGGCAAGGGGAGCGGTGTCGATTGCATGTTCGCCAAGGAAACGCGCATTGCCGAGCACGATGCGCATGCCTTCGACCGTGCCGAGCGCACCGCGCCCGGTCGGGGAATCGAACCCTTCGACCTGCGGCAGCATCAATCCTCGCGCCTTGGCTGCCTCGACGATGGCGAGTGCGAGCGGATGTTCGGAAGCCTGCTCGACGGCGGCTGCCAGGCGCAATATCTCGTCTTCCGAGCGGTGCGACGCAGGGACGATGGCGGTGACTGCCGGACGCCCCTCGGTCAGTGTCCCGGTCTTGTCGACCACAAGCGTGTCGACCTTCTCCATGTGCTCTAGCGCTTCGGCATTCTTGATCAGGACGCCAAGCCCGGCTCCCCGGCCGACCCCGACCATGATCGACATGGGCGTGGCCAGGCCAAGTGCGCAAGGGCAGGCGATGATCAGCACGGCGACAGCCGAGACGAGCCCGTAGGCAAAACGCGGTTCCGGGCCCCAGATGCTCCAACCCGCGAAGGCCAGAAGGGCGACGGCGATTACCGCGGGGACGAACCAGCCAGAGACCTGATCGGCCATGCGCTGGATCGGCGCACGCGACCGCTGGGCTTCGGCCACCATCTGGACGATCCGGGCCAGCACGGTGTCCCGCCCGACCTTCGTGGCAGTGATTATCAGCGCGCCGGTCTGGTTGAGCGTGCCGCCTATGACAGTGTCGCCCCTGGCCTTGGTGACAGGCATGGATTCGCCGGTGACCATCGATTCATCGAGCGAGGACCGCCCGTCTTCGACTGTGCCGTCGACGGGGACTTTCTCCCCTGGCCGAACGCGCACCCGGTCTCCCACGCCAATGCTTTCAAGGCTCACTTCCTCATCGCTGCCATCGGCAAGCAGGCGCCTTGCCGTCCTGGGCGTGAGGCCGAGCAGGGCCTTGATCGCCCCGGAGGTCCGTTCGCGCGCCCTGAGTTCGAGCACCTGGCCAAGCAGTACCAGCACGGTGATTACAGCGGCCGCCTCGAAATAGACCGCCACGTTCCCGTCAGCATTGCGGAAGGCAGGCGGGAACAGCCCGGGCGCAAGTGCCGCAACCATGCTGTAGGTCCACGCGACGCCGGTGCCCATGGCGATCAGAGTGAACATGTTGAGGTTGCGGGTTCTGAGCGAAGCCCAGCCGCGCACGAAAAACGGCCATCCCGCCCACAGCACAACCGGCGTTGCCAGCACCAGTTGCAGCCAGATCGACAGCCGCATCGGCACCAGATGATGGAGCGCCGGGAATATATGCGAGCCCATTTCCAGGATCAGCACTGGCAGCGCCAGCACGAATCCGAAGCGGAACCGGCGCGTCATGTCGAGCAGTTCCGGGCTTGGGCCGCTCTCCAGCCCGGCAGTTTCCGGTTCGAGCGCCATGCCGCAGATCGGGCAGGCGCCGGGGTGATCCTGTCGCACTTCGGGGTGCATCGGACAGGTCCAGATCGTTCCTTCCGGTGCCTGTTCCGGCTCTGGAGGGCTCAGATAGCGGGCCGGGTTGGCCACGAAGCTGGCGCGGCATCTGGCGCTGCAGAAATGATAGTGCTGCCCTGCATGGTCGGCGTGGTGCGGCGTCTTTTCAGGATCGACCTTCATGCCGCAAACCGGGTCAGTGACCATGTTCGACTGGCTGTGGCCGGTGTGATCGTGGTGGGCGTGCCCATTCGTATCACTCATGGACGGCTCCTGAGGTCGGCGCGCAGCAGCGGAGGCCGGATTGGCGATAGTTTGCCCGAGCGTGCAGGAAATACAATGATGCCTGCGCGATCCGAAGGGGCTGGCTGGGTTCGGACCATCAGAACCAGAAGCGAATGCCCGCAACGAAGCTGCGTTCCGTCACATCCTTGCCATCGAGGCGCGCGTAATCCGCGGTCCTGCCTGCGGCCCATGTCCAGTTGACGCCCACATAGGGTGCGAATTCCCGCCGGATTTCGTACCGCAGGCGCAGGCCGAGTTCGGCGCTGGAAAGCCCGGCGCCGATCCGCTGGTCGGGCATGTCCTGCGCGGAAAAGTCGAGTTCGGCGCGCGGTTGAAGGATCAGCTGCTGAGTGAGCCGCTGGTCATAAGCGCCCTCGATCCGGGCGGCCAGTTGGCCTTTGTCGGAGAGGAAAGCGGCCGCCTGCACTTCGAACTGATAGGGTGCGCGGCCCTCTATGCCCAGCGTCGCCCAGGTGCGCTCCGGCTGTGGCCGGATGTCCTGCCGCACGCCGAATTGCAGGTTCCACCAGGGATCGAGAGCCTTGGCATAGAGCGCCTGAATTTCCGCATGGTCGATGCCTTCGCCGAAGGTGCCTTCGCCCTTGCTCTTGAGGACGAGCCGATCGAGATCGCCGAACCAGGCTTCCCCTTCCCAGCGATAGCCATCCTTGCCGTCACGGACCTGATATTCCGCAAGATCGACAAGCAGCTTGGCATAGGTCGCGGACGGCGCGTGCATCGCCTCTTCTTCGGCGGCGGCCATCTCGGCCGGGTTCCAGTAGCGGTCGGCGGCCCGGTCGTGAACGACTGGCGGCGCTTCGGCGCTTCCGGGGGGCTGGTCGGTGCCGGTGGGCTGCTGGTCCGCCGGCTCGTCGGCGGATGCGTTGTGCGCATGGCCATCGGTCTCCACCGTTGGCGCAGGCTGCACGGCGGGGGTGTGTGCCCCGTGATGCATCGAATGATCCATGGGGTGATCCGCCGAGTGATCCATCGACTGGGCGAAGGCGGGCGTCGCACTCATCGCGAGCGCAAGGAGGGGCAGGGCCTTCATGCTGCGCTCCCCTCGACCGGGCGGACCTGAACCACACGCATCATCCCCATCGCCATGTGGAGGAACAGATGGCAGTGGAATGCCCAGTCGCCCGGCAGTGCAGTCACATCCCAACTGACCTTGCCGCCGGGAAGGACGTTCACCGTGTGCTTGCGCGGGCTGTGGTCGCCATGGCCAGTGACCAGTTCGAAGAAATGGCCGTGCAGGTGGATGGGGTGGGCCATCATCGTATCGTTGACCAGTGTCACCCGGACCCGCTCCCCGGTGCGCATCGGCAAGGGTTCATGTGCTTCGGACATGGTCTTGCCATCCATCGACCACATGTAGCGATCCATCGTGCCGGTCAGATGCACTTCGATCTCGCGCTCGGCGGCGCGGGGGTCGGGATTGGGGTGCAGCGCGACCAGGTCCTTGTAGACCAGAACCTTGTGGCCGGCATTGTCGAGGCCAATTCCGGGTTCCCCGGTGCGATCCATCGGCATGGGATTGATCATCTCGACACCGGGGCCAAGCTTGACCTGCGGCGCGTGCGAGCCGTCGCGCATGGACATGCCCTTCATGTCCATGCCTTCCATTTCCATCCCCATATCCTTCATCGTAAGAAGCGGGCGTGGCCTGAGCGGCGGCACTTCGGCGCGCATGCCGGGGCGGGGGGCGAGCGTTGCGAGTGCCATGCCCGAACGATCCACGCTCTCGCCCACGATAGTGAAGGCCCTGTCCTCGCTCGGCATGACGATCACGTCATAGGTCTCGCCCGGCGAGAACTGGAACTCGTCGACCTCGACAGGGCGAACGTCCTGCCCATCGGCGCTGACGACCTGCATCGAGAGGCCGGGAATGCGGATGTTGAACACCGTCATCGCCGCCGCATTGATGAAGCGCAGCCGCACTCGCTCGCCCGGTTCGAACAGGGCCGTCCAGTTTGTCTCGGGCCCGTGGCCGTTTATCAGATAGGACAGCACCTTGCCGGTCACATCCGAAATATCGGTCGGGTCCATGCGCATCTTGCCCCATTCGAGGCGTTCGGACAGCTTCTGGTCCTTGCCTGCCAGCAATCCGCCGAGCGTCTGGCGTTGATAATTGTAATAGCCGGGCTCGACCTTGAGATTGCGCAGTATCGTGGCGGGATGGACAAAGCTGTGGTCCGACAGAAGCACGACATGATCGCGGTCATAGGGTGCAGGCTCCGCCCCGGCCGGATCGATCACGATCGGGCCGTACATACCCATCATTTCCTGCAGGCCCGAATGGCTGTGATACCAATAGGTGCCGGACTGCTCGAGTTCGAACTCATAAGTGAAGCTCGCACCCGGCCTGATCCCGGGGAACGAGACACCGGGAACACCGTCCATCTGGAAGGGGACCAGCAGCCCGTGCCAGTGGATCGAGCTGTCTTCGTCCAGCGTGTTCTCGACCGTCAGGCGGACCTTCTGCCCCTGCTTCAGGCGAAGCAGGGGTGCCGGCACCGTGCCGTTGATGCTGACCGCGCGCGCGGCCTTGCCATCGATGTCGAAAGTGTCGCGACCGACGCGCAGCCGGATGTCGTTGCCGGACAAGGTCGGCAAGCCTGCCGAGACCGGCTGTGCCCAGGCCGGCAGCCACGGCTGGAGCATGAGCGCCCCGCTGCCGAGGGCCGCGCCCCTGAGCAGGGTGCGCCGATCGAAATCCGGAATCTGCATATGAACGATGCCCTTTAGTCAGGTTCATCATCGGATACGTGGGTGGGGGATCAATCCCTCAAAATTTCCGACAGTTTTGCCCGGGAACGATAGAGACGGGTTTCGACTGCCTTTTCGCTAACCCCAAGGACCTGCGCCGTTTCGGCCTGGCTCAGCCCTTCGATCGTGCGCAGCACCAGCACTTCCTTGAGCCGGGCGGGGAGCTTGGCAATGGCGGCCATCGTCCGTTCCAGTTCCTCGCGATCCGCGGCCTGGCGCTCGGCATCGGGGGTTGTCCCGGCCACTGCATGGGCTTGGTCGAGCGGCACGGCGAAAGTGAAGAACCGGCGGACCCTGCGCCACCGCGCCCAGTCATGGGCCTTGTTGATGACGATGCGTGCAAGCCAATGCGCGAAGGGCCGCGCGGGATCGTAGCGCTCCAGCGCGGCGAAGGCAGCGATGAAGCTCTGCTGGGTCACGTCGAGCGCGGCATCGTCATCGCCGCAATGATGGCGGGCAAGGCGGAAGGCGGCGGCGCGGTGCCGGTCCATCAGCACGCGATAGGCCGCCTGCCTGCCGCCAAGGGCAAGCGTGGCGAGTTCGCCGTCCGTGCAGGCGGCGAGATCGGGCATCAATGCGGCTTTTCGGTCAGGGCCTTGACGACGGCGGCGTCGAACCGCGCCGCCTGTTCGGGGCGCAGTACCCCGCGCATGGCGAAGATGTGCTCCAGCGTGACTTTCTGCAACTCGCCCATGGTCCTGTGCGAGGCATCGACTGCCGCGGCTACCTGCGGCCCGTATCCGTGCTCGGCTTCGATCGCATCGGCGAGCTTGGCATTGTCCAGGCGCAGTTCGAGTTCGAGCGCCTTGCGGCGGCTGGCATAGTGATGCTCGAACTGCTCGATCTTCTTCTCCTGCTCGGCATCGAGCTTGAGATCCTTGTGCAGGACATCGTGAAGTTCGGACTCCACCGGTTCGGGTGGAGCGATCCATGTGCGACCGATGAGGACCCCGCCGATCGCGGCCGCAAAGGCGAGGATCACCATCAGGGCGAAACGCAGTCGCTGCCCCTTCATTCGTGGCCGCCCAGAAGCGTCGAGGGCGCAAGCATGGCAGGCGCGCCGAGCGGATAGGCCGAATGGGTGTGTGCCGGTTTCGCCGGACCGAATGACCCGGCAAGGCCGATGCCGAGCGACGAGACGGCGACCAGCGCCATGGCCGCAGTCGAGACATGCGAGTGCTTGCGGCGGGCAATGCCGTCGAGCACGGCATCGTCGATCGCGTTCAGCCGCGGGTCGAGCGGCAGGTCCCGCATCCGGCCAAGTTGGGTGTCGATGTCGTCCATGGCACTTGTGGTCCTTGTGAGGTTCCAATGGCGATACGCGCCTGTTCGCCCGATCCCTCGAAATCTGTCGCCTGAATTTCGAGGGCCGGGAATTTCGAGGGCCGGGAATTTCGAGGGGCAGGCGCTTCCCCCGCGTATGGAGCTTAACCTGTCCCTTCCTCAAGGAGTAGATCATGCAGATTCATCGTGCCCTCGGCCTCGTTGCCGCCACCGCCGGGCTTGCGCTTGCCGCGCCTGCCTTCGCGCATACCCATGTGGTGGCATCGAGCCCTGCCGCTTCGGCGACCGTGTCGAACGTGCGAAACGTCACACTCACCTTCAACGAGGCGGTCATGCCTGCGCTTTCGGGCTTCGAACTGGTCATGACGGCAATGCCCGGCATGGCAGACCACCCGGCCATGAAGATTTCCGGCGTGAAGGTAACGGCCAGTGCCGACCACAAGTCTCTTGTGGCGACATTGTCGCGGCCGCTTGCCGCCGGCACCTATGACGTCAACTGGCATGCTGTGGGGGACGATACTCACCGCATGACCGGCAAGGTGAGCTTCACGGTCCGCTGATGACAGTGCTCGAGCCGGTCCGCTTCGCGCTTTATGCCAGCCTCGGTCTGGCGTTCGGCGTACCGGCTGCAGCTGTTCTGACGCGGGCACAGGCAGGCCTTGGCCGGCTGCGCCCCTTGCTGGCCGGAACAGTGCTGGCCGCCTTGCCCTTGTCGCTGATCGGCTATCTGCTGGCAGTCGCCGAAATGGCGGGCAGCAGCCTGCGGGATCTCGACTGGCAGCTGGTGTTCGCGCTTGCGACCGGTTCAGCTTTCGGGTGGGCATTCCTCGCGCGGGTGGCGGCGCTTGGCCTCGCTGCCATTCTCTGCATCGCAATGCCGCGCCGCCTGGTCTGGCTGGCGGTTCCTGCCGCGATTGCGCTCGCCACGCTTGCCTGGGCTGGCCATGCCGGCGTGGGCGAGGGAGCGCAGGGGCTGCTGCGGCTTGCCGGAGACATCGTGCATCTTCTCGCCGCGTCGATCTGGCTCGGCGCCTTGGCCCTGTTCGTGGCCCTGCTATGGCGTCCCGATAGTGGGCCGGGCGCAGTGGCCGATGCGCTGGCCCGATTTGCCGGGGTCGGCAGCGTCGTGGTCGTGACGCTCGGCGTGACCGGGCTTGCCAATATCTGGTTCCTGGCCGGGCCCGGTTCCTGGCTCGGACTTGTCACGAGCGATTACGGCCTCCTCCTGGCAGGCAAGCTCGCGCTGTTCGGCTCTATGCTGGCTCTCGCCGCGCTTAATCGTTTCGTGCTGGTGCCGCGGCTGCTTGCGTCGGCCACGCATCGCGACGAGGCACAGGCGCTTGCCCGGCTGAAGCTCAGCATCGGGGCCGAACTGGGCGCGGCCTGTGCGGTTCTGCTGGTGGTGGCCCGCCTCGGCATGATCGATCCGGGCACGATGTGACTGCGGCCGGTCCGGTCGCACCAATTCCCGCCGATTGAAATGCGGGAACGTAACACCCCTTATCCGTCCCTCCCGCCAGCTTCGCTGCACTTCGTGGCTATTCCCTGCAGTTCCGGCCTTTCGGCCCTTTCGGCCGCTCTCCTACCTTTGCCTCGGACGAGTTGAACGCTCACTGATACGGCTCCGGCCGGATTGGCCTTTCGAAGGCCCGCCCGGCGGGTCGGTGCCGTGTTCAGCGCAGCAAGAAAGGACGGGTCATGGCCGAAGCACGGGATGAAGTTGGCGTATACGAATATAGCGGCGGGATCGTCGGCCCCGGGGTCGAACCTGCCGCCACGGTGAAGGATGGCGGCACCATCCGCACCGGCACGCCTCCGGGCTGCTGGGGGCCGATGATCACTCCGAAGTTCCAGGGCGGGCACGAGGTTACGCGGCCGGTTCTGGTTGAAGGGGCCGAGATCGGCGATGCCATCGCCATTCGCCTGAAGAAGGTCCGCGTGACCTCGCTGGCGACCTCTTCGGGCGTGATGGAATTCGTCGACGGCCGCTATCTGGGCGATCCCTTCGTGGCCAAGCTGTGCCCCGAATGCGGCACGACCAGCCCGTCGAGCCATATCGAAGGCGTTGGCGACGATGCCGTGCATTGCGACGTCTGCGGCGCGGAAGTGAACGCCTTCCGCTTCAGCAATGGCTATGTGATCGTGCTCGATCGCGAAAACCAGGTGTCGCTGACCGTGGCCAAGGACGTGGCCGAGCAGCTCGCGCAGGATGCCAAGGTGAATTCGGCCCTGCCGGCGCATTCGGGCCAGCATTCGATCCTCTCGCTCGCTCGCGCCGATATTTCCGGCCTTGCCGCGCGCATGCGTCCCTTCCTCGGCAATATCGGCACGGTTCCCTCGCGCGATCTGCCCGATTCCCACAATGCGGGCGATTTCGGCACTTTCCTGCTCAATGCGCCGCATGGCTACAGCTTCACGCAGGAAGAACTCGACCTGCACAAGACCGACGGCCACATGGACACCAATTCGGTGCGGGAAGGGGCGATCCTGATCTGTCCGGTGAAGGTTCCGGGCGGCGGCATCTACATGGGCGACATGCATGCCCAGCAGGGCAATGGCGAGATTGCCGGCCACGCCACCGATGTTTCCGGCGAAGTCGAACTGCAGGTCGAAGTCATCAAGGGCCTGGAACTGGACGGCCCGATGCTGCTGCAGACGGCGGACGATCTGCCGTTCCTGGCCCGCCCGATGAGCGATACGGAAATGCGCGCGGTAAAGGCGCTGGGCGAGAAATACGGCCAGAGCTTTGTCGAGGATAACGCGCCGGTCACTTTCATCGGTTCGGGCGCCACGCTCAACGATGCGACCAAGAACGGGCTGGACCGCGCCGCGCGCGTCACCGGCCTGCCTTATGACGAGATCCTCAACCGTGCGACCATTGCCGGTTCGATCGAGATCAGCCGCCTGCCGGGCGTGGTGCGCGTCACTTTCCAGTGCCCCAAGGACATCCTCAAGCGGATGGGCATCCTGCATCTGGTGGAAGAACAATATGCCTGAGGGGCAGGGCTATCCCGGCCCGGTGCGCGCAAGAATGCGGCACGCGGACAGGCGGTGCACTGCCGGGATAGCCCGCCCCAGCCGGGCCGATTACCCAAACGGACATAAGCTGACCATGCGTTCGAAGCCGACAGCAGGTGCATGGATCGAGAGGGTTCCGGCCTTGGCCTGGCCCCGGAGTTGAAGACAGGAGGACGGTAATGGCAACGCAGACAGTTCCGGCAGACAAGGCGCCCGGCCGCTGGGCCCGCAAGTACCCCGAACTGGGGCAGGAGCCGCTTCCGATCGCGCCCTATATCGACCGCGATTATTACGAGCTGGAAAAGGCCAAGATCTTCAAGAAGCAGTGGCTTTATGTCGGCCTTGAGCGCGAAGTGCCCACGCCCGGTTCCTACAAGGTCCGCCGCCTCGATTGCGCCGATACGTCGGTGATCATCTTCCGCGGCAAGGACAACAAGATCCGGGCGTTCCACAATATCTGCTCGCATCGCGGCAATACGGTGGTCACCGAAGTGGGTCAGGAAACCTACGGCAAGAACCGCGCCGGCGTGGTCACCTGCCGTTTCCACGGCTGGGTCTACAATGCCGAGGGCGAGCTGGTGAACGTCCCGCAGGAAGATCGCTTCTACAGCTGCTTCGACAAGGCGGAGAACGGCCTTACCGGCGTGCATTGCGAAGTGTGGGCGGGCTTCATCTTCGTGAATGTCGATCCGGGTCCGGTTCAGCCGCTGGAAGAGTTCCTGGGCGGCTATGCCACGCATTTCGGCGGGTTCGACTTTGCCGCCTGCGATTACGGTTTCACCTATTACACCACGCTCAATTGCAACTGGAAGGTTGCGTCCGACGCATTCGCCGAAGCCTATCACGTCGACACGATCCACGCCGGTTCCTTCCCCAACGTGTTCGAAGGGCCGATCGAGGACGTCCAGTTCTTCGGCCCGCATCGCACCTGCTCGGTCCGCCTGCAGGTGGAGAACCTCCCCCGCACCCCGATCGGCGATCTGGCGAACCAGCGTTCACGCGGTTCGCTGGCGTCGGTCGGCGGTGCCACCAGCCTTCCGCCCACGCTCAATCCCAACCGCGAGGGGGATTGGGGCTTCGAACTGAGCGTGCTGTTCCCCAGCGTGCTGCTGCATGTCTCGGAAGGCATCTGGTTCACGCATCAGTTCTGGCCGATCGCGCACGACAAGACGCTGTGGGAAGGCAAATATTACCTCAAGAAGCCGCGCACCTATAGCGAGCTGTGGGGTTTCGAGCGCTCGATGGTGCTGCAGCGCAATGCCTGGCTCGAAGACACGGCGACGATGGAGGACACTTATCGCGCCATGCTCTCGGGCGCGAAGACCGTCCAGCATCTGCAGGACGAGGAAATCCTCATCCGCCACAATTGCAAGGTGGTGGACGATTACGTCCATTCCTGAGCGCACGAAGGAGAACCATTCCATGGTACAGGACATGACCGTGCCGCCCGGCTTCGAGGGACTGGCGAAATTCGCCAAGTGGGACCTGCCGACAGCCGATGAACGTTACCGGACCCGCCGGGAAGCGACCGGGCAGGAACTCAAGGAATTCTACGACGGCGTGCTGCCGCATCTCGAGGCGATCCTCGATGAATGCGACAAGTTCCCGCTGGGCGAACTGCCCGAGAGCCATCAGGGCATTTTCAATGTCGCGCTCTCCATGGCGGAGATCGCGCCGCATATCGAATTCTATCGCGGGCAGCCGGGCGTCCCCTATGCTTTCGAGGAAAGCCGCTTCGTCGCCGTCCACGGCAGGGACGAGACCTGGAAGGCCCTTCCACCCAACGGCCCGCGCTGACAGTGACGGAGGAGTTCGATCTGCGGCTGAGGCGCGTCGAGGCTTGCGAGGCCATTCGTAAGCTCATCGCGACTTACGCGATCGGCGCCGACCGCAAGAACGACCCCGCCATTCTCGGCCCCCTGTTCGCCCCCGAGGGCGTGTGGGAGGCTGAGGGCGTCGCCCGGCTGGCCGGCCGCGACGAGGTCGCGCGCGGCCTGTCGGGGCTAGCGCGGGAATTCGTTACCTGGTCCATCCACTACATGATCTCCCCCCTGATCGAGTTGAGCGAGGATGCGCGCAGCGCGACCTGCCGCTGGTATCTGTGGGAACTGTGCACGATGAACCAGGGCGGGCAGGGCGCGGCGGATACGTGGTACGGCGGCTGGTATGACAGCCGGCTCAGCCTGCATGACGGCGTCTGGCTGTTCGACCGGGTCCGGCTGGACCCGCGCATCGCCAGCGCGAACGAAACACCCTGGAGCGGCAAGTGCATGGACGAACCCGGCCTGCCGCCGCCGCTTTCCACCGATTGAGGACTATCTGTGCAGACCCTTTGCAAGGCCGAAGACGTAACCGAAGACGAACCGCTCCGCGTGGTGCTGGAGGATGGACATGCCGTGGCGGTCTATCAGTGGGAAGGCGCCTATTATTGCACGGACGATCTGTGTTCCCACGGCGAGGCTTCGCTGGCCGAAGGCTATATCGAAGCCGGCGAGATTCTGTGCCCGTTCCACATGGGCTCCTTCTGCATCAAGACCGGCGAGGCCCGCCAGGCGCCCTGCCATGAGGCGATCCGCGCCTATTCGGTGACTGAGCAGGACGGCATGCTTCTGATCGACCGCTGAGCGGCAAGGTTAGGCGGGACCCTCCCCCGCGCAACGGACCATATGCTCACCCTGTGTATGGCGACTGGTCCGGCGGTGAATAACCGCCGGACCTTTTTTCGTGTGGGAATTGAGGGTTGCTCGGCCGGGTACGTCAGCCACGCATGCGGCGCATGAAGCGTTCGCCCACCGAGGCGAAATCCGATGCCCGGACCGTGCGCAGCCACTGCGTCAGGCGCGTGCTGCGGGGAAGTTCGAGATCGAGGTCGCGCAGCAATTCGTCGATATGGTGGATCGAGAAGGGGACGATATTGGTGCCCTTGCAGTGCTTGCCGCCGGTACGTTCGTTCATCCATGCCAGCCGTGCGTCGATCTCCGCGCTCATCCTGCTCTCTGTGGGCAGGGTGAGCCTGTCTTCCATCAGAGCGGCGATCCAGATCGCGCCCATTTCCGCATTGAGCTGGCAGAAGAAGGACGAATTGTAACCGTTGAACAGCAGGCGAGGGACGCCCAGCGGGACCATCGAGCGGTAGAGGCGGAAATTCCCCATGGCGTCGGTTACCTTGCCGCGCACCTCCTCGGGCAGGAAGTCGACCCGCTGGTCCCAGCCGGTGCCGCAGATCACGATATCGGCCGGCAGGACCTTGCCGTTGGACAGGCGCGCCTTGCCCGGTTCCAACTCGGTGATCTCGGTACCCTGCTCGAACCCCAGCGTGCCGTTCGCGACCTTGTCGAAGAAGCCGTCGCTGACGAGGCTCACTGTGCTGCGGGCAATGGTTTCCAGCGGCGTGCCGGGATGCAGGCCCACGTCCTTGAGGTGCAGCTGGCGTGCGATGATCCCCTGGACCGAGGCGAGCATTCCGTTGCGGATGAAGCTGCCGGGGCCGTGGAGGAAGGCTTCGAACCCCTTCAGTTCCATCCACGGAAACAGGCCTTCGCCCATGCGGTTGAGGAACAGGTGCTTGAAGTTCAGCACATTGCCGATGCGCTTGGGGATCTTCCAGATCAGGTGCCGTACCACCATGGTGGTACTCGCACTGATGGGCGCGATGGCATTGGCGACATCGCAGGACGATTTGCCATAGCCGACCACCAGCACATGCTTGCCTGTGGCATCGGAAGGCCGGGTGAACTGGCTGGTGTGCAGGACATGGCCGCCCGCCGCCCTGAAACTGTCCGTGCCCCGGAAGGCCGGGACCGACGGGATGGAGAAGATGCCGTTGCAGGCGATCAGCCAGTCATAGCGGTACGTCTGCGGCCCCTCGGGCGTCGCAATTTCCAGTTCCCAGCCAATGCCGCCGGAAAGGGGCACGGCGCGCGTGACGGGGCAGGCGAACCGGATACGGGGCGTGACCTCGAAATGGTCGGCATAGCTCTGCAGATAGGCCTGCATTTGCGCGCCGGTGGGCCATTCGGGATAATCCGCCGGCATGGGCCAGTCCGAGAAGCAGTATGTCTCGCGCGGGTTCTGGGTCGTGAGGCCCGGATATCGCCGGGACGAGGCCCAGACCCCGCCCAGATCGCTTTCCTTCTCGAAAAGCTCCACCTCATAGCCAAGCGCGAGCAAGGTCTTGGCAGTGCACAGGCCTGCAATCCCGGCGCCGATAATCGCAATCTTCTGGACCAAGCTGACCGTCCCCCAGTTGAAGGGCCCCTGTTTGAAGGGTGAAGCATCGGCCAAGCCCAGCCGGGTGCCTATTCAGCCAGTGCGGCCTTTGTCCGGTCACAGCAGATATGCGCGAACCGTTCGTGAGGCCCGGAAACACTGGGCTCAGAATGGTGCAGTCGCCGCATAGGCTCCGCGCTCGCTGCATAGGCGCGCAATCCGATCCGTGACGTGATGCACGCAATACCGCGCAAAGAATGCGGATTGAATCTCGGCCCAATCAGGGGGGTTACCTATGAATCACTTGAATATGCGCACCAAGGCTTACGCGCTGGCTACCATGTTGTTCTGCTCCGTTGCGCTGCCCGCGACCGTGCAAGCGCAGGATGCCCAATCCGGCGATGCGGAAGACAGCGCATCCTCCGGCGGCACCAGCGCGTTGACGGAAGCCATCGTCGTAACGGCGCGCAAGCGCGAGGAATCCGTGCAGTCGGTGCCACTGGCGATCTCGGCCTTTTCCGGGGAATCGCTGGAAGCACGCGGCGTCGCCAAGATCGACGGGCTGGCGAGTTTCACGCCCAACCTCACTTTCCAGAACAACCCCAGCTTCGGCGGGGCGGGCAGTTCGGCGGCGATCTTCATCCGCGGTATCGGCCAGAAGGAATTTCTCCCCACCACCGAGCCGGGCGTCGGCGTCTATGTCGACGGCGTCTATGTCGCGCGTTCGGTGGGCGCACTGCTCGATCTCGTGGATGTGGAGCGTGTCGAAGTTCTGCGCGGCCCCCAGGGCACGCTGTTCGGGCGCAACACGATCGGCGGGGCGCTCAGCCTCACCACCAAGGCGCCTGATGCCGATCCTTCGGGCAAGCTGGAGCTGACGACCGGCAGCTTCAACCGGATCGACGGCAAGCTGGTGGCCAACGTGCCGCTTTCCGACACGCTGTTCTCCAAGATCTCGCTCGCCTCGTTCAACCGTGACGGATATGTCGAACATCTCGTTGACGGGCGCATGCTCGGCAATGTCGATACGCTGACCGGGCGGCTGGATTTGCGCTGGGAAGCGACGCCCGATCTGAAGATCAGCCTTGCGCTGGAGGGAACGCGCGACCGTTCGAACGGGCCGGCCTTCGTGCTGGCAGACGTCACTTACGCTTCCGCTTTGTTCAACCCGGACAATTTACCGATGCTGCCGCCCGGCAGCAGCCCGGCCGCCGGCCATTACGTCATCAATCCGCCCTTTGACGCGCCGACGGACAATTTCACCCTGCTGCACAATTATTTCGCGACCCTGATGGGCGGCGCGAACTGCTTCGGCTTCGATCCTTACAGCCCACAGGGGGCAGGCGATGCCTGCTTCAGCGACCGCTTCATTGTCGGCAACCAGGCCGATGCGGGAACCGGGCCGCAATATTCCAAGAACGACCTATGGGGCGCCCATGCGATCGTCGACTGGGATCTCGGCCCGGTGCAGCTCAAGTCCATCACTGCCTATCGCGAAGTGCATGGCGACTATGCCCGCGATGGCGATCATTCGCCCTTCACGATCCTGCATCTGGGCGACCTGCTCACCCAGAGCCAGTTCAGCCAGGAATTGCAGGTGCTGGGGGCAACCGACAATGAGCGGCTGAAATATGTGCTGGGGCTCTATTACTTCAAGGAATCCGGCAACAACATCAACAATCTGGACTTCACGCCGGTCACTTTCCGCTCCGGCGGCAAGTTCGGCACCGACAGCTATGCCGCATTCGGCCAGGCAACCTGGACGCCGGTGGATGCGATCGATCTGACCGTGGGCCTGCGCTACACGAAGGATGACAAGTCCTTCCTGCCGGATCAGGTCATTCTGGTGGACAAGACCGGCGGTGCCTTGCTGGCGGCCAGCCCCAACACGCCGCCCGAACGCGTGCTGCCTTATGAGGAGGTCAATCTCAGCGAGGATTCCTTCACGCCCAGCTTCAACCTTGCCTGGCATGCGGCGGACGATGTGCTGCTCTATGGCTCCTATTCCAGGGGCTTCAAGACTGGCGGCTTTGTCCAGCGTGTGTTCCCCGCACAGGCGGAAGTCCCTCAGTTTGGCTCGGAAACCGCCGATGCCTTCGAACTGGGCTTCAAGTCGCAATTGTTCGACCGGATGCTGACGCTGAACGGCGCGGCCTTCTACACCAAATACAACGATCTGCAGGTGCAGGTGTTCACAGGCATTGCCCCGGTTACGAAGAACGCCGCATCGGCGGAGATCAAGGGCGTGGAACTGGAGGCCAAGCTGGCGCCGGGCGGTGGCTGGTTCCTTGAGGGCAGCCTAGGCTATCTCGATCCCGAGTTCACGGAAGTCGATCCCGCCGCGAGCGAGATCAGGCTGAATTCGAAGTTCGAGCGCGTATCGGAATGGACGATCAGTTCCTCGCTCAGCAAGGAATTCGACTTTGCCGACGGCTCCAATCTGATGGCGCGGCTCGATTGGTCCTACCGCTCGGGCGCCTATATGGACGCGCTCAATTCGGCCGAGCTCTATCAGCCCGGTTACAGCCTGTTCAACGCCAACCTCGCCTATACTTTCGCGGATGCGGACGTGACGGTCACGGCGGCGGTCTCGAACATCATTGACGAGCACTATCTCCAGACCGGCATCTACGGTTCTTCCTTCGGCCTCTATGAGCACATGTATGCCCGTCCGCGCGAATGGTCGCTGGGCATCAAGTGGGGCTTCTGAGCCATGGCCCGCTATGAAGATCTGCGGGGGCGCACGGCCCTGATCGCCGGCGGTGCCACGCTGATCGGCGCGGAACTGGCCAAGGCCTTCGCGGCGCAGGGCGCGCGCGCGGTGATTGCCGATATCGACGTGGAGGGCGGCAGCGCGGCTGCCGCCGCCTGCGGCGATCTCGGGCTGTTCGTGGAAACCGACGTGACGAGCGATGCGGCCATCGACGCCTGCATCGCCCGGGCGAAAGACGCCTTCGGGACGGTCGATTTCCTGATCAACGTCACCACGTCCTATCTGGACGAGGGGATCGCCACCAGCCGGGAGACCTGGCTCAAGGCGTTCGATATCGGGCTGGTGGGCGGGGCGATGCTGGCGCAGAAGCTGCGCGGGGAACTGGCCGCGAACAAGGGCGCGATCGTCAATTTCTCCAGCATCAGCGCGCACCGCGCTCAGGCGGGGCGGTTCGTTTATCCGGCCATCAAGGCCGCCGTTGCCCAATTGACCCGTAGCCAGGCGCTGGAATTCGCGCCGCTGGGCGTCAGGGTCAATGCCGTGGCCCCCGGCTGGACATGGTCGAACGTGATGAAGGCGATCACCGGGGATGACCGCGCGAAAGTGGACGATCTGGGCGGTGCCTTTCACATGCTGGGGCGGATCGCCGATGCCGACGAGCTGACCGGCGCGGTGCTGTTCCTGTGTTCGGATGCGGCCCGCTTCGTGACCGGTTCGGAAATGGCGGTCGATGGCGGCTATCTCGCCCTGGGCCCGGAACAGGCCGGCAATCCCATCGCGGCGCTTCTGCAGGGCTGACGCCCGCCCGTTTCCGCCGGTCCTGGCCCAAAAATGCAGCCGATTTCCGGGGCTTCCCGGGACGCCTTCCGGCTCGCTTGACTCCCGAAATTTGATGTGGATCAATATACCGATCAGACGGAGACGCGTATTGACCAGCGGTTCCATTGCCATCCCGGTTTTGCAGGCAGGTAGCCAGCCGCCCACTGCGGCCGAATTCCTGTCCGGCTCGATGGCATTCTCGTCCGGCAACCTCTGCGAAGTCCGCGATCACATCGCCAAAACCTATTGTCCGCACGACCTGCAGCTCGCCCGTCGCGGCGAGGAACTCAATGCCTGGCTCAATCACCGGCGGCTGGGCAAGATCGGCATCGGCGTGATGAGCTATGGTGCGAATGTCGAGATCGAGGGGATCGGCGATGAGGATATGCTGCTGCTGATGCAGCCGCTTTCCGGCTCGGCCGAGATCGGTGTTGCCGGCCATGCAGTGGCCAGCGACACGCGGTGCGCTTCAGTGGTCGATACGGGCGAATTGCAGCGCATGAAATGGTCGGCCGATTGCATTCAGCGGGTCGTTCAGATCAGCAATGCGGTGCTTGATCAGCATGCCATGATGCTGATGGGCCGCCCGTTGAGCCAGAAGCTGCGCTTCGCCAAGGACATGCCACTCAGCACCGATGTGGTCAGTTGCTGGCAATATGCATCGCTGCTGGCGATGGAACTGGCCTCGTCCGGCCATGGCGATGACCGCTCCGTGATCGAAAACCTGCAGACGCTGTTCATCCTCAAGCTGCTGGAAAGCCAGCCCAGCAATTATTCCGACCAGTTGAAGCCCCAGCCCTGCAAGATCGCGCCCTATCACGTGCGCCGGGTGGAGCAGTTCATTATCGATCATGCCGACCAGCCGCTGATCCTCGAGCAGCTGGTGGAAGCCAGCGGGGTGAGCGCCCGGACCTTGTTCGACGGGTTCCGCCGCTTTCGCGGCACTTCGCCTATGGCGTTCCTCAAGTCGGTCAGGCTGGAGCGGGCCCGCGAGGAATTGCTGGCCCCGCGGCCGGGCGAAACCGTGACGACGATCGCCTGCCGCTGGGGCTTCTATCAGTTCGGCCGCTTCGCCGCGCAATATAAGGCGATGTATGGCGAACTGCCTTCGGAAACGCTGCGCAAGCTCAACTGAGGAAGGCCAGCACGGCCGAATTGAATTCCTGCGCGCGCTCGATATTGGAAAGATGTGCGGCATCGAGCGGCATCTCTACCGAACCGGCAATCGTGCTGGCGATGAAGGTCCCCTGCTCCGGCGGGGTGGCCGGATCGCGCATCCCGCTGATGACCAGGGTCGGGCGGGAAATCAGCCCGATCACCGGGCGCAGATCCATATCGCGTATGGCGGCGCAGCAGCCTGCATAGCCGGCTGGAGGGCAGTCCAGCAGATCCTGGCGCAGATGGTCGAGCACAATTGAGCCCGCCTCCAGATATTCCGGCGTGAACCAGCGCTCCAGCACGGCCGAGGCAATGGGCGCCATGCCCTGCGACAATACTGTGGAGATGCGGCCCTGCCAGGCGGAGGGCGGGCCCATATAGGCGGCGGTGTTCGCCAGCACGAGCCGGTCGATCCTGTCGGGTGCGTGGACGCCCAGCCATTGCCCGGTCATGCCGCCGAGCGAGACGCCGCAGAAATGCGCGCGTTCGATTTTCAGCGAATCCAGCAATTCGACCGCATCGCGGCCCAGCCGGTCCAGCCCATAGGCGCCGGCAGGCACCTCGGACTTGCCATGGCCGCGCACGTCATAGCGCAACACGCGGTAATGGGCGGAAAAGGGTGCGATCTGTGCCTGCCACATCGCGCGGGTCGTCCCCAGCGAGTTCGACAGCAGCAGCACCGGGGCGTCTTCCGGCCCGCTCATCTGCCAGGCGAGCGAACAGCCGTCGCTCATCAGGGCCCATCCTTGGGTCATGACATCCGCTCCATTGCCAGGGACACGCCCTGTCCGACACCTACGCACATCGTCACCAGCGCCCGCTTGCCCCCCGAGGCTTCCAGCCCCTGCATGGCGGTAAGCACCAGACGCGCGCCCGACATGCCGAGTGGGTGGCCCAGCGCGATCGCGCCGCCATGCGGATTGACGTGGTCGGCATCGTCCGGGAGCCCCAGCCCGCGCAGCACCGCCAGCGCCTGGGCAGCGAAGGCTTCGTTCAGTTCCACCAGATCGACCGAGCCGATGCTCCAGCCCAGCCGGTCGAGCAGCTTTTGCGTGGAAGGGACCGGCCCGATGCCCATGATGCGGGGCGGCACGCCAGCCGAGGCCATGCCGCACAGGCGCATGCGCGGGGTGAGGCCGTACCGGCGCGCGGCCTCACTGCTCGCCAGAACCAGTGCGGCGGCGCCGTCATTCACGCCGGAGGAATTGCCAGCCGTTACGGACCCGTCTGGCCCTGCAATCGGGCGCAATCCGGCGAGCGCTTCCAGCGATGTCTCGCGCGGATGCTCGTCTCTGGCCACGAGCACTTCCTTGCCCGGTCTGCCTGCGCTCACGGGCAGGATTTCCCGCGCCCGGAACTCCTCGGATGCGGCGGCACGTTGCTGGCTGCGCAGGGCGAACAGGTCCTGATCCTCTCGCGAAATGCCGTGTTCGTCGGCCAGGTTCTGCGCGGTTTCAGGCATGGAATCGACCCCATATGCCGCCCGCATCGCCGGATTGACGAAGCGCCAGCCAATGGTGGTGTCCTCCATCTGCTGCGTGCGGCCAAAAGCGGTCGGGCTCTTGCCCAGCACATAGGGGGCGCGGCTCATGCTCTCCACGCCGCCGGCAATCAGCAGGTCCGCCTGACCGGCATTGATCGCCCGTGCGGCAGTGCCCACCGCATCAAGGCCGGAGGCGCAGAGGCGGTTCACTGTCATGCCGCCGACATTGTCGGGCAGGCCCGCCAGCAGCCCGGCCATGCGCGCGACGTTGCGATTGTCCTCGCCCGCCTGATTGGCGCAGCCCAGCACGATATCGTCCACCGCTTCGGGCGGAAGCTGCGGGTTGCGGCGCAGCACTTCGGCAATGGTCAGTGCAGCAAGATCGTCAGGCCGGAAGCCCGAAAGCGCGCCGCCATAGCGGCCGATGGGGGTGCGGATGCCGTCGCACAGATAGGCCTCGATCATGCCGCCAGCCTTTCCGCGACGGCAAAGGGCACGCCCGTCGCCTGCTTCACATCGTCGAGCGTCACGCCGTGGGCCAGTTCCAGCAGGGTCAGCCCGCCATGCTGCTTGTCGCAGGCGAAGACGGCCAGATTGGTGACGATCATGTCCACCACGCCCTTGCCGGTCAGCGGCAAGGTGCATTCCGGCAGGATCTTGGGGCTGCCGTCCTTCGCGCAATGTTCCATGACCACCACGACGCGCTTCACGCCCGCGACAAGGTCCATCGCGCCGCCCATTCCCTTCACCATCTTGCCGGGGATCATCCAGTTGGCGATGTCGCCACGTGCGGAGACTTCCATCGCGCCCAGCACTGTCAGGTCGATATGCCCGCCGCGGATCATCGCGAAACTGTCGGCCGAGGAGAAGAAGCTGGATGTCGGCAATTGGGTGATGGTCTGCTTGCCGGCATTGATCAGGTCGGGATCGACTTCGTCCTCATAGGGGAAGGGGCCCATGCCGAGCATTCCGTTCTCGGACTGCAGCGTCACATGCATCCCTTCCGTAATGTGGTTCGCCACCAGAGTGGGAATGCCTATGCCCAGATTGACGTAATAGCCGTCACGCAGTTCGCGCGCGGCACGCGCCGCCATCTCGTCTCGGGTCCAGCCCTTGTTTTCCTGGGGCATCAGGCCACCTCGCGCGGGCGCGTCGTCATTTTCTCGATCCGCTTTTCGTTGATGGTGGAGAGCACGATGCGGTCCACATAGATGCCGGGCGTATGGACGTGGTCCGGGTCGAAGGTGCCTGCGGGCACGATTTCTTCCACCTCGGCCACGGTCACCTTGCCGGCGGTTGCCATGTTGGGATTGAAGTTGCGGGCAGTTTTACGGAACTGCAGATTGCCTTCCGGATCGGCCCGCCAGGCCTTGACGATGGCAAGGTCGGCCCGCAGCCAAGTCTCGCGTACATAATCGTGCCCGTCGAAGGTTTCGACGGGTTTGCCTTCAGCCACGACAGTGCCCACGCCGGTGCGGGTATAAAAGGCCGGAATGCCTGCTCCGCCCGCCCGGATGCGTTCCGCCAGAGTGCCCTGCGGGGTGAGTTCCAGTTCCAGTTCGCCCGAGAGATATTGCTGCTCGAACAGCTTGTTCTCCCCGACATAGGAGGAGATCATCTTCGCAATCTGGCGGCTTTCCAGCAGCATCCACAGGCCGAACCCGTCGGCTCCCGCATTGTTGGAAATGACGGTCAGATCGCGGACCCCGGCGGCGCGAATTTCGGGGATCAGGCTTTCAGGATTGCCCGAAAGCCCGAACCCGCCGGACATGATGGTCATGCCGTCGAACAGCAGCCCTTCCAGGGCTGCTGTCGGCGAAGGGAAGATCTTGTTCATGCAGCCGCTCGCGGCCTTTCGGAAAGGGCCTCGTCATCGGACGACAGGGCGCGCTGCAGGTGGAAATCGAACGTGATGACCGCCTCGCCTGCGCTGCTGCGATCGGGTACCGGCAGCAGGCCCTCGCGCGTCCCGAAGGCGAAATCGTCTTTCGCATGGGGGTCGTCGCCGAAATTGATCTGCGTGGTCAGCGTGCGATAGCCGGGTGCCTCGATGAAGAAATGCACATGGGCCGGGCGGTCGCCGTGGCGGCCGAGCAATTGCATGAGCTTTTCGGTGGGGCCGCCCGGCGGGCAGGAATAGCCACAGGGCATCTTCGAGGTGAAGGCATAGCGCCCGTCCGGCCCCAGCTTGATCCGCCGCCGATTGTTGAAGGGCGATTGCTCTCCGGTGGGGTCGAAGTGGGAATAGAAACCCTTGGAATTGGCGTGCCACACGTGAAGGGTCACATCTTTCACCGGCTCGCCATCCGGGCCGGTGACTATGCCCGACATGCTCAGCGTGTCCGTGTCGTCCGGATCGGTCGTCAGATGGACAGCGTTGGTGCGGCTCAGGTCGCCGTCAACCACTGGTGCGCCCGCGACATAGAGCGGCCCCTCGATAGTACGGGGCGTTCCGCCGCTGCGGCCCGCTTCCGCGTCCTTGGCGTCCATGTAGAGGTCGAGGAAGTGCTCTAGCCCGACGCCCGGTGCGATCAGGCCGAATTCGTCGGCGCCTTCCTGCAGGAAGCGCGCCGCGATCCAGAACTCGTCTTCGGAAATGTCGTGCTTCTGGATCGTGGCCATCAGCCCTTCCAGTACATCGCGCAGGATGGACTTGAGCCGCGGATTCCCACCGGGTTCGTTCATCCCGCTGGCGCGGTTCAGCAGGTCTTGCACTTCAGGCGAGCCGACAATGTCAGGCATGGCATCCTCCATTATTAAAGACAGACTATTCGGCGATGGCGGAAGGATGGCGGCACAGCGCGGTCACTTCCGTGGTCATGAAGGGGAAGAGCGGCAGGCTCATCATGATGTCGTGCAGTTCGCCCGCATCGGCGACATCGAAGATGCTGATATTCGCGTATTGTCCGGCGATCCGCCACAGATGGCGCCAGGTGCCGGCACGTTGCAGCTCTTCGGCCCGCGCCTTTTCAGTGGCCTTCAGTTCCTCGAAGGTGGCCTTGTCGAAATCGAGCGGGACGTGAACGTCCATGCGCACCATGAACAGCATCAGGCGGTCTCCATCTGTGAGAAGCTGGCGGGAAGCTCTCCGCTTCCTTCGCGAAGGAAATGGCGGACCTTGTCCAGATCGAGCGTGACACCCAGGCCGGGCCCGTCCGGCAGGATCAGCGAGAAGTCGCGATAGTCGATCGGCGTGGTGAGAATGGTCTCGGTCTGCAGCAGCGGGCCGAACAGTTCGGTGCCCCATTCCAGCCGGTCGAAGGTGGCAAAGAGCTGGGCAGAGGCCATCGTCCCGATGCTGCCTTCCAGCATGGTGCCCCCATAGACGCCGATATGGCCGGCAGCCGCGATGGCGGCGATACGGCCGGCGGCGAAGAGGCCCCCGGCCTGAGCAGGCTTCACGGAAAAGACGTGGGCGCCGCCCCCGCAGGCGATGTCGAGCGCGTCGCCCGGCCCGTGCAGAACTTCGTCGGCCATCACTGCGACCGGTGAATTGCGCGTCAGGCGGCGCAGCCCTTCGCGATTGCCGAGGGGCAGGGGCTGTTCGATCAGGTCGATCCCGGCATCGGCCAGCATCCTCGCCCCGCGTGAGGCGGTGTGCTCGTCCCAGGCCTGGTTGACGTCCACCCGCACCGAGGCGGCATCGCCCAGCGCGTGCTTGATCGCGGCGGCATGGGCTACATCTTCTGCCAGGGAACGCTTGCCGATCTTGAGCTTGAAGACATTGTGGCGCCGGGCGGAGATCATCTCTTCGGCTTCTGCGATGTCGCGGGCTGTGTTGCCGCTCGCCAGCGTCCACAGCACGGGCAACCTGTCGCGCACACGGCTGCCTAGCAGCTCCGAAAGCGGAAGGCCGGCGCGCTGCGCCATGGCGTCCAGCAGCGCGGTTTCCAGCGCGTTCTTGGCAAAGTGATTGCCCACCACATGCTGCCGCACCCGCGCCATGGCGGCGTTCGCCCTCAGCGCATCCTGCCCGAGCAGCAATGGCGTGCAGTAGAGATCGATCGCGAGCTTCATCCCTTCCGGGCTTTCCTCGCCATAGCTCAGCCCGCCAATGGTGGTCCCTTCACCGACCCCGACGATCCCGTCGGAGCAGGTGACGAAAACCAGCATCATCACTTGCCGGTTGATCGATGCCATCGACAGGACGTGCGGCCGGATTGTTGGGATATCGACAATGCAGGTATCGATATTTTTTATGGTCGCAGACACGGATTCCCCATTTTTCTGGTTGAAAGCGAGGAATTCCTATGGTTCCCTGACGAATAAGCCCAAGACTGTCTTGGTCCCATAAAATACCTTTGGGGTATCATATGGACATCCGCCAACTTCGCTATTTCGTTACGGTCGCCAATGAACGGAACTTCACCAAGGCGGCCGAGAAGCTCAACATTGCCCAACCGCCGCTGAGCCGGCAGGTCCGCCAACTGGAAGAGGAGGTGGGGACCGAACTGTTCGATCGCGACGTCCGGCCGGTCAGGCTGACCGAGGCAGGCCGCCTGTTCTACGAACATGCCGTGCAGGTTCTTTCCGGCATGGAGCAGCTGCAATGGATGATGCGCAAGATCGGCGGTGTCGAGCATCGCCGCTTCGTGATCGGCTTCGTTGGATCGACGCTTTACGGCCTGCTGCCGGAAGTGATCCGGCGCTTCCGCGATGGTCTGGTCAATGTCGACGTGTCGCTGCTCGAATGCTCGACCGTGGCGCAGATCACGGCTCTCAAGGAAGGGCGCATCGATGTGGGCTTCGGCCGCTTGCGGGTCGAAGACCCGGCGATCCGCAGGCTTGTCCTGGCAGAGGAGAAGCTGGTCGCCGTGGTTCCGGTCGATCACGCCCTTGCCCTGGCGGGCAGGCCGGTCAGGCTGTCGGAGATCGCGGCGGAGCAATTGATCGTCTATCCACGCCCGGCGCGCCCCAGCTATGCCGACCATGTGCTCGGCACGTTCCACGATCTTGGACTGCAGCCGCATTCCGTGATGGAAGTGCATGAATTGCAGACCGCGATTGGCTTGGTTGCCGCGAATGCGGGGCTGTGCCTTGTGCCTGAATCGGTCCAGCGCCTGCGCCGGGACGATGTGACTTACCTGCCGATCTCGGACACGGCGGCGCAGTCTCCGATCATGATGATCCACCGTCTTGGCGACGTGTCCCCCGAACTGGAGAGGCTCATCGCGATCAGCTGCGAGCTGCATAAGGGCAGGGGCGAGACTCACAGCTAGGCCAGCGCCTTCAACGGCAGGCTGGCATCGGCCAGTTTCGCGGGATCGGGGCGGGCCCCTTCGGCAATCAGCTTGCGTGCGGCCATGAAGTCGCGTGCCGAATTGATCGCATCGATCGCGATGACCTTGCCGTCGCGAAGATAGATCGCTGAAAACGGCCCCTGATCGGTATCGCCGCGAATCTGGATGTCGTCAGCATCCTTGCTCAGCCCCGCCGTCTGCAGCCGCAGGTCGTATTGGTCGGACCAGAAGGTCGGGATGCTGTGGTAGGGCGCGGGACTGCCCATGATCGTATCGGCGGCTCCGGCTGCCGAATCCTGGGCGTGCTGCACCGATTCAAGCCGCCACAACCCGCCAGCGAAAGGATTGGGATGGCGTGCGCAATCGCCGATTGCGAGAATGTTCGGCGCGGATGTGCGGAAGCATTCGTCCACCAGCACGCCGCCGTCGCAATCCAGCCCGGCTGTTTCGGCAAGCGCGGTTTCGGCGTCGATCCCGATCCCGACGATGGCCATGTCGGCCGCAATCCGGCTGCCGTCTTCCAGAACGACGGCAGCAATCCGGCCATCGCCCTCACAGGCGGCTACGCCATGGCCGAACCGGAACTGCACACCGTGGCGGCGGTGCTGGCGCTCGAAGAAGTCCGAAACCAGCGGAGAGGTGGCGCGGGAAAGCAGGCGAGGCAGGGCCTCGATGACGGTCACGTCTTTGCCCAGATGCCGCGCGACCGCCGCGAATTCCAGCCCGATGAATCCTGCACCGATGACGGCCAGTGCCTGTGCGCTATCGAGTTCCGTGCGGATCGCGTCGACATCGGCCAGCGTGCGCAGTGTGTGGATACCGGTAAGGTCTGCCCCTGGGCAGTTCAGTCGCCTTGCGCGCCCTCCGGTTGCCAGAACGCACCAGTCGAAACCGATCGAGCGGCCATCGTCGAGTTGAATCCGGCTGGCGGCCTTGTCCAGGCTCACGACGGCATGGCCAAGCTCGAGGTCGATCCCCGCGTCCTGCCAATAACCCTCCGGCCGCAGGGCCAGACGATCCCGCCCGGTCTTTTCCAGCAGATAGTCCTTGGAGAGGGGAGGGCGCTGATAGGGGAACGCGCTTTCCGCGCCGATCATCAGGATCGAGCCGCCAAAGCCCTTCCTGCGCAGGGCTACGGCAAGCTCCGCACCGGCATGGCCGGCTCCGATAATCACCACATCGGCGTGGGCTGTCTGGTTCATGTGGCTGTCCGGTGCGCTGGCCATGGGGATCGTCAGGCGAGGCCCCGCACACACAGGTCCACTCCGTTGCCGAGATGGCGGGCGAGCAGTTCCTCGTCTTGGAAGTGGATTGCGTCCTTCGCGCCGGATTTCAGCTGGGCGCAGATCAGTTCATGCGTGAAGCAGTCCTCCATCATCGGATCGCGCAGCCCGACCTTGGAATATTCGCGGGCGAACAATTCGCCGGCCGTGCGGACCGGCGGGTAATAGCCCTTGATCTCCCACACGCTGCGGTCGACCGCGACGGGCCAGATGTTGAAAGTGAAATAGAGGCCGTTCAGCAGGCCCACGAAGAAGTTAGGGAAGATGTGCCAGAAGTCGAATGAGCCGCGGAAACGGTAGCCTTCGCCTTCGTTCTCTGTCTTCGAACCGAAGGCCTGCACTGTCCCGGTGCCGAACTGGCTGGCCAGCATGGCAGTGGGCGGGGGCGTGAAGCTGTCCGGCGGGGGCGAGCCCAGCACGCCGTGCAGCCCGTGAAGTTCGATGGCCGCATGGCGATATTGCTGGCCTTCCACCTTCACGGCGCGGGCGAGAGTCTTCTCGTGCAGATAGGGCAGGTGCCAGCCCTCAAGCTGGGCTTCCTGCAGCGTCTTCCAGTTGACCTGCTCGTCGATGCGATAGGAAAAGGCCGGGGTGAAGCCGCTGAAATCGAAGCGGCCGATCTCTTCCGAAACGGGCGCCAGAAATTCCGCCAGGGTCTCTTCAGGCTCCGCCGCCATGTTGATGAAGATGAAGCTTTCCCAGACATCGCAATGGATGGGCGTCAGGCCATTCTTTTCGGCGTCCACGCTAGGGAAGTTTTCTGCATCGGTGACCTTCACCAGCTTTCCGGCGGTGTCGTAGACCCAGCCGTGGAAACGGCAGGCCATATAGCCACGGCAGGAGCCCTGCTTGTCCCAGGCCAGCGGGGCGCCGCGGTGGGAACACATATTGTGGAAGGCACGGAACTTTCCGTCCTTGCCATGCATGATGAGCACCGAGGTCCTCAGGATCGCAAGATCCACCACGAAATAGTCACCCGGCTTCGGTGCCTGGAGAATGTTGCCCACATTCAGCCATTTGCGGAAGAAAACGGCATTGCGTTCCTTCTCGAAATATTCGGGCGAGGTGTAGCGCTCCACCGGGATCGGGCCACGCCCTTCCTCGGGATACTGGTCCATGAAGCGGCAGGGTTTGGTGGACATGGCTTGTCTCCCGCTCAGGCCAGCGGCCAGGCGTCGTGGGTTGGGACGAAACGTTGGATCGGGAAGACGTATTTGGGCTGCGGCTCGCCATACATCTCGATCGTGGCGGAGCACTCGGCGAGGGCGAGGCACATATCGAGCAGGGTGCGGTCCGGTCCGGCGATATCCTTCAGCTCGAACTGGCTCAGATATTTGAGCGCGGCCGGACCACGCGCGATCATCGTGTCGTAGAACGAGCGGCTCTCCTCGAGCGACGCCGACCAGCGCTTGGCATTGCGGTCCAGCTCGGTCTGCTGTGCCCAGTCAATGAACGGTAGCAGGTCTTCGAAACCTTGGGGCAGGCTTGCACTCACGAGGATTCTCTCCGTTTCGATTACCCGGAGAGGCTGCTCCTGTGGCGCCCGCACTGACTATCCTTTCCGTGCAGGATCTGGCCGCTAAGCGCGGAATATGCGCGCAGCGTCAATAATACTCAAAAGGTATGATTTTCTGGCCAATAGGTATTGGACAAGCGTCCGCGCAGTCGACAGCCTGCGTCAGCATTTCCGGGAGAGAGCTATCTGTTTTTGATTACGGTGCCGTGACTGCCGCACAATACTTTCCAAGGGAATTGTATGACGCAACGTATCAAAATGATCATACCAGTACCGGTTCCGGCCGAGGCGCTGGAGGCATTCGCCAGCCAGATACCGCCTGGCCTGTTGCGTCCTGATATTTCTGTCGAATTTGCCTGTGCCGCACGCGGTGGCAGGGCGCTGGACTCGCTCTATGAAGGGGCGATTGCAGACGCCTATTGCCTTGAAGCAGGCGCGAGGGCGGAGGAGGAGGGCTTCTCCGCCGTCTGCATCAATTCGATGAGCGATTCCGGTGTGACGGCACTGCGGTCACGCCTTTCTATTCCCGTGGTAGGCACGGCTCAGCCAACCTATCACCTGGCTTGCCAGCTAGGCCGGAAGTTCTCGATTCTGAGCATGTGGGACCGCTGGCGCTGGCTTTACGACAAGGCGCTGCACGAGCAGGGGCTTGGCAACAGGCTGGCCTCGATCCGCACGATCGGAGTGCGTCCCGATACGGCGGAACTGCTGGCAGGCAAGGAGGACAGCGTGTTCCCCTTGCTGCTGGATGCCGCACAGCGCGCCGTGGAAGAGGATGGGGCAGATGTCCTCATCCTTGGCTCGACAACCATGCATCAATCGCATGCCTTCCTTGAAGACCGGCTTTCCGTGCCGGTCCTCAATCCGGGCTTGGTAGGTTTCAAGACATGCGAGATGATGCTCGATCTGCGGCTGACGCACAGCAAGCGGAGTTATGAGGCACCGGAACGCGTCGCGGACGGAATATTCTCGTTCGCGTGACAGGGAAGGGCCCTTGGTACGGGGAAGCGAGTCATGATGATCCAGGCAGAAACACGCAGGTTTTGGGACGGCACTGATCTGCCGTTGCCCAGCATGTCCCGCCTTCACACGCGGGATATCGATGTTGTGCACCACCACATGAGCAGGATGTTCTGTCCGCACGACCTGTTCATCGAAGGCGGCAATCCGCCCATCGATTTCCGCCACCATCATGCTTCGCTAGAATCCACCAGCTTCAATGCGACGGATTACGGCAATCCCTATGGGCGGGTCGTCGTCAATATTCCGCCGATGGAGGACCTGTTCCTCGTGCAATTCTCGCTGAGCGGTGTTGCTGAAATCAGCCAGGGGCAGAACAGCTTTGCCCTGCGGCCCGGGGAAATGTGCGTGCTCGATCCGGACGTTCGGGTCCGGCAGACCTTTGGCGAGGGCTACAAGCATTTCACCGTCAAGCTGTCCAAGGAAGGACTGGAAGGGGCGCTCAAGCAGGAGCTGGGCTTTCGCCCGGGCAATCTGCATTTCCATCCTCATCCGCTTCCCCTCAAAGGGGCGGCAGCCAGCTTCGTGCAGCTGATCCGCGCGATTTGCGACGATCTGGATTGCGGTTCCTCTGCCTTCACTCGCGGGCGCGCGGCGGGTTCTCTTGAGAGGACGCTGCAGCGCCTGCTGCTGACGGCCGTGCCGCATAATCACAGCGATCTGTTCAATGCGCCGCTCTCGTCCCCAGCACCCTATTACGTGAGGCGGGTGGAAGAGTTCATCCATCAGAACATCACCGATCCGATCACGCTTGATGAGATGATTGCCGTCTCGGGCGTGTCGGCTCGTTCGCTTCATGCAGGGTTCCGCCGGTTCCGGGACACGACCCCGATGAAATACCTCAAGTTGCGCCGGCTTTCGCTGGCCCGCGAGCAGCTGGAGCATGCGGCGGATTACGGCCTCTCGGTCACCGAAGTGGCACTTCAGTGCGGGTTCACTCACCTTTCCAAATTCGCGCGCGATTATCAGGAATGGTTTGGCGAACGCCCGTCGGAGACACTCAAGCGAATCCATTGATCTGGCCTTCCGAGCCGGCCGTTGCGGGCTCCTGATCTGCTGCTCCTCGCGTCCGGCGGATGCGGGACGTTCGCCCATTTGTGCGGCATGGACCGCGTGTTCGGCTCATTCATTGAATATACCTGCCCGGTGCAGATCTCGCGCCTGCTTACAGGCCGCGAGCGGCAGTAATGTTGCAGTCTGGGGAAGACCTGCAGCGCTTCCATTCCATGGCAGTTTTGTGTCGCTTGCAGCGGTCAGAGGCTAGCGGCCAGGGCCGATACGGAAGATGCAGGAACGGTTACTTGGCCGTGGTTCGACAGACCATCATGCAGGCAGAACTGCAGACAATATCCTGGGCGGCCGGGGCGCAATGAGGGCGTGATGCTTGGAAACACAAGCTCGGGCAACAGGAGAATATGATGAGAAATCGGGGAGTTCAGTTCGTAGATTTCGCGGTCGGCCGCCAGGCGGCTACTGCCCGTCCGGTAGGGCGGCTTGCGCAATGGGGCTTTTGCCTTGGCGCATCGCTGACAGCTTTGACCGTGCCTGTCGCGCCTGCCTATGCGCAGGAAGCTGCTGCCGCAGCTGCCGAGCAGGGCGGCGGCGGTGTGGAAGAGATCACCGTTACCGCGCGCCGCCGCGAAGAATCGCTGCAGGATACGCCGATCGCCATCTCTGCCGTGACCTCAGCCGGTCTCGAGGCGAGGGGGATCGATAATGTAACCCAGATCGGCGACTTCACGCCCAACGTGAAGTTCAACAGTTCGGTGCCGGTTTCGGCCAGTAACGCCACTGCGGCCATCTTCATCCGCGGTATCGGCCAGAACGATTACCAGCTGTCCGCCGATCCGGGCGTCGGGCTCTATCTGGACGGCGTCTATATCTCGCGCGGGGTGGGCAATGTGCTCGACGTGCTCGATGTGGAGCGCATCGAAGTGCTGCGCGGGCCGCAAGGCACGCTCTTCGGCCGCAACACTATCGGCGGCGCCGTCAGTGTCGTTACCAAGAAGCCGGACGATCAGTTTGCGGGCTCACTCGAACTGACCACGGGCAGCTTCGGTCGCTTCCAGGCTAAGGGCTCGCTCAATCTCCCGCTGGCCGATGGCATCTATTCCAGCGTTGCTGGTTTCATCCATCAGCGCGATGGATATGTGAAGGGCATGGTGGAAGGTGCGCCGAACCTCGGCGATACGGACCAGCTTGGCGGGCGCTTCGCCCTTAGGCTGGAGCCTTCGAGCGATTTCACTATCGACCTGTCGATCGACGGTTCGCGCACGCGGGAGAATTCCGCTCCGAACGTCGCGCTCAAGATCGACGAGACCGCACCGGCTCCCTCTGTCTGGAACGCGCTATACTCAGGTGCTGCGGCGATCTGCACGGATACGACCAACGCGGCCCGTCTGACCAACCAGAACTGCTTCAACAGCCAGTGGGCTATGGGCCCCTATCGCCATGGCGGCACCTTCACGTCGATTTCCGACGTTTTCACCAACGGCAATCCGGACAAGTATCAGTCGGCGTCTAACGTCGATATCTGGGGCGCATCGGCCACGATGGAATGGCAGGCCTCCGATGCGATCTCGATTAAGTCGATCACCGCATATCGCGAAGTGACCGGCTTCTGGACCCGCGACTCCGACCACAGCCCGGCAACCATCGTCGAGACCAACAGCTCCTGGAAGCAGGACCAGTTCTCGCAGGAATTGCAGCTGCTGGGTGAATTCGCCGATGGGCGAATCAACTGGGTTCTGGGCGGCTATTATTCCAGCGAAAGCGGCAATCACCGGGATCTGGTGAACATCGTCGATGCCGTGTTCATGAGCGGCGCGGCGCTGGAGGGTGAGAGCCTGGCCTTCTTCGGGCAGGCGACCTGGGAAATCGTGCCCGACCTGAACCTCACGGGCGGCCTGCGCTGGACCGAGGACAAGAAGAGCTTCAGCAACGAGAACCAGTATGTCGTCGAAGCCGGCTTCCTTACCGGCGCGCCCTATAATCCTGATGGGTCGGGCCTTGCGGACGGCGATCCGCTGATGGGGCCGCTGGGCCAGACGGCCAAGATCGCGGACCGGGCGTGGACGCCGATGGTCAGCCTTTCCTATCGCTTCAGCCCGGAACTGCTGACCTATGTTTCCTTCTCGCAGGGCTTCAAGGGCGGTGGCTTCACTCAGCGCGTCTTCCCGCCTTTCTCGTTCATCCCCTCCTTTGAGCCGGAAACCAGCAAGACCTACGAAATCGGCTTCAAGTCCGACCTGTTCGATCGCCGTCTGCGCCTGAACGGCGCGGTGTTCCAGAACGATTACGACGATCTGCAGATCACCGTGAACGATCCGACCCTGGGCTTTGCGCCGATCATCCAGAACGCCGCCAAGGCGCGGATCAGGGGCGTCGAACTGGAACTGACGGCTCAGCCGGTCTACGGCCTGCAGATCGAAGCGGGCATGGGCTATCTCGATGCCGAATATCGCGAAGTCGATATTCGCGCGCTGAATGCCGGCGTCACGACCGATACCAAGCTGCAGAACGCACCCGAATGGACCCTCAGCGCCGGTATTTCCTACAAGATCGAGGCGCAGGGGCTGGGCAGCTTCACACCGCGTGTCGACTGGTCTTACCGTTCCACGGTCTACAATGACGCCGTGAACACGCCGGAACTGGTGCAGGACGGTTATCACCTGCTCAACGCCTCGCTGACCTATCGGGACGAAAGCGAGAAGTGGAGCGTGGCCCTTGGCGTGAAGAACCTGACGGACGAGGTCTATCTCGGCTCGGGTTACGCTGACTCCTTCGGCGGGGTCATCGAGGGTGTCTATGGCCGCCCGCGCGAATGGTATCTGAGCGCCAAATACGCGTTCTGACCAATGGCGGGGCGCTTGCCGCATGGCGGGCGCCCCGTCCCCCAGCGAGAGACTGGTCGCCATGCCTGAAAGCACACTCGAGAGCCGCATCCTCCGGCTGGAAGCACTGCGCTCGATTGACGATCTTATCGCCGATCTCGGGCGGGCCTTCGATGCCGGCCCCAGCGCCGAAGCCCTGCGGCCCCTGTTCACTGACGATGCGGAATTCCTCATCGACCAGTACGGTCATCTCAGGGGCGGCGATGCGATTGCGGATGGCGTTGCGGGAAATGCCGATGCCGGTTTCCGCTGGACCCTGCATTATCTGGTTTCACCGCGTGTCGAACTCGCGGCGGACATGCAGTCGGGCGAAGTGGACTTCTATCTCTGGGAAGCAGCTACCGCGTCCAGCGGCAAGGCGTATTGGATTGGCGGACGCTATCTGGCAACGGCCGCACTGGCCGAAGGTCGCTGGCGCTTTGCCCGGCTCGAACTGCAGGCCGATCTCATTTCCCATTATCCGGGCGGCTGGAACGCCAAGCCCCCAACGCTTGCCGATGCGTGATCGGGCGGGCGGCCGAATAGAATGATCAGGAGAGTCTCACATGAGCAATGCCGCTAGTGCCAGCCTGAAGCCGGGCGCCGAAAAGTTCAGCCATCTTGGACGTTCGGTGGCGGATATTCGCCGGGAACTGGGCGTGGACCCGATTTCCGTCGACGCGATCCGCAATCCGGAAATCTATGAGCTGGAACGCGAGAAGATCTTCAAGCGCACCTGGCTGAAAGTGGCGACCGATTGGGAAATCCCCAACAAGGGCGACTACAAGGTCAAGGAACTGCCAGTTCTGGATACCTCCGTGCTCATCGTGCGAGGGAAGGATGGCAAGGTTCGCGCGTTCCACAATGTCTGCACTCACCGGGGCAACAAGGTGGTGCCGACCAGCGAATTCGAAACCTTCGGCCATTCCCGTGCCAATGTCGTGACCTGCCGGTTCCATGGCTGGGTCTTCGGCACGGACGGCCCCCTGCGCTCCGTACCGCTGGAAGACCGTTTCGGCACACTCGATAAGGCCTGCCTTGGTCTGCGGGAAATCCCCTGCGACATCTGGCAGGGCTTCATCTTTATCAATCTGGCAAATCCGCCGGAGCAGACGCTGGAAGAATTCCTGGGCGATTTCGGCAGGCTTTTCGCCGGCTATCCCTATGCCGAGGCGACTACCGCCTTCCGCTATCACACGGTGCTGGAATGCAACTGGAAGGTTGCGCTCTATGCCTTCTCGGAAGGCTATCACGTGCCGACGATCCATGCCGGATCCCTGCCCGGCTTCAGGGGCATCGAGCATAGCGATTTCAAGCTTATCGGCCCGCATGCTTCTTCGGCCATTTACGGCCTGGGAATGGAGGCTGCCGCTTCGACCGCGGCTTTTGCCGGATATCTCCACGCCGATGGCGAACATGGGCCGCGGCCGGACCTCGTGCCGCCAGGCATCAATCCCACGGGCCGGGCGGATTTCCAGTTCGAGCTGCCTAACATCTTTCCCAACCTGCTCATCCACCTCGCGTCGGGCTGCGGCTATCCGGGCATGGCCTATTTCACCCACCAGTTCTGGCCGCTCGATCATGGCCGAACGCTCTGGGAAGGGATCAACTATTTCCGTCCGGCGCGGAACGCGGCCGAGCGCGTGGCGCAGATCCACGTCAATGCACTGCACCGCAATGCGTGGCTCGAGGATACCGCGACCATGGAAGACACGTTCACCGGTATCCGTTCGGGTGCGATCGACGACATGCAGCTGATGGATCAGGAATTCCTGATCCGCCACGCCGCACGCACGCTGGACAGCTATCTGCAGGCCTGAGGAGAACGCCAATGACGAGCACGCCACTTCTTCCCGACGCCTTCGCCGATCTGGCTGGCATGGCCGCCCAATGGGCCCGTCCCACCGAGAACGAGCGCAATGCGATCCGCTGGTCCGCTTCGGCGGAGGAGTTCGCCGCCTTCTATGACGCCGTCATGCCCAGGCTGGATTTGATACTGGCCGAGCTTGCAAGCACCCCGCTCGATGGCCTCGATGTGCCGCACGCCAATCTCTTCTGCCTCGCATCGGCCTTTGCCGAAGCTGCGCCGCATCACGAACTCTATGGCGGCAGCGCAAAGGTACCCCACAGCTTTGCGGCGGATCGCTTCGTGCCGGATCATGGTTCCTTGCCGTCGGACGCTGTGCAGATGCGCCCGGCCTGACGGAGAGGAGAGCTTATCGGGAAGGGGGCGTCGGGACAGGCGGCGCCTGAAGGGAAGGGCAAGGGGGCGATTCCCTTCAGACTTCCATTCGTTTCCCGCTGGAATCGGTGCGGCGGCGCTTCCCGATATATGCTGTTCCCCTGTCTCGCATCGCTCGAAGAGTTTGATTTCAGGTCAAAAAGCACGGTTTTGTGCGGGGTTCAGGGCCGCCCTGCAGTTTATTCTCGCAATGGCAGCAAATAGGGCTTGCTCGAATCATATCGCCCCCTTAGAGGGCTGCTCACCGGACGGGGCGCCAACGAGAGGCGGTGCTTGGGACGGTCGCCAACATAGACGGACAGCAGTT
>NZ_JBANRM010000009.1:0-28700 GCF_037154085.1 Fulverythrobacter fulvus
TTCGTCATCCCGGACTTGTTCCGGGATCCCGCTATTTCCGGACACAAAGCTGGACCCCGGCACAGGGCCGGGGTGACAGTGGATGGAGGGCGGCCTCATCCGTCGTCCCGGACTTGATCCGGGACCGCTGGCCAAGACACGCCCAGATCACAGCGATCCCGGGTCAAGCCCGGGATCACGAAGCTGGCAGCCCCTGCCCCGCCACGCCCCACCCCTTCAACGCTCCATCACCCGCTCGCGCGAGCAACTCCCCCGCATCGGCCAGCGTGAAGCGCTTTAGCTCGTCCATCCCCGCAAGCTCCTCCCAGCTCACCGGCGCGGCGACCGGGGCGCCGGGACGGGCGCGGGGGGAATAGGGGGCGATGGCGGTGGAGCCGCGCGTGTTGCGCAGCCAGTCGATGAAGACCTTCCCCTTGCGCTTTTCCTTGCTCATCGTGGCGGTGAAGCGGCCTGGCTGATCTTCGGCCAGGGCCTTGGCGAAACCCTCCGCGAAACCGCGATGCGCATCCCATGATGCGCCCGGCGTCAGCGGCACCACCACATGCACGCCCTTGCCGCCCGTCAGCATGGCGAAGCTGGCGAGGCCCTGCCGTTCCAGCCCGGCGCGTATGTCGCTCGCGGCGGCAGCGACCTCGGCAAAGCCCAGCCCCTCTGCCGGATCGAGATCGAACACCATCCGGTCGGGCTTCTCGATATCGGCCGCGTGGCTGGCCCAGAGGTGGAATTCCACTGCGCCCATCTGCACGCATTCGAGAATGCCCCCGGCGCTTTCGACATAGAGATAGGGCTCCACATCTCCCTCCTTCTCCTCGATCTCCACGCTCAGCACATGCGGGCCGAAGCTGCCTGTGCGATGTTTCTGGAAGAAACAGTGTTGTTCGATCCCCTGAGGGCAGCGCACGAGGCTGACCGGGCGCCCGGCAAGGAAGGGCAGCATGGCCGGGGCAAGCGCGCGGCAATAATCGGCCAGATCGCCCTTGGTGAAACTGCCATCGGGGAACACCACCCGTTCGCGGCTGGTGATCTCCACCTCGTCATCCCTGGGCTGCGGCATGTCTCGCCTCCCTTCGATTGCACTCTAACCCTTCAATCCCCAGCCGCAATCGGCTTGCCGGTGGACGCACGTTAGCAGTTGCGGCAAGGATGGCCCCATGTGGCAACTCTATCAATTCCCCCTTTGCCCCTTCTCCCGCAAGGTCCGGTTGCTGCTGAGCGAGAAGGGCATCGCCTATGAGCTGGAGCGGGAAAATCCCTGGGACGGGCGCGACGAATTCTACGCCCTCAATCCGGCCGGGCGCACGCCGGTGCTGCGCAATGCGGAGCGGAACATCACCCTGGTGGATAGCCGGGCGATCTGCGAATATTTCGAAGAGACAGTGGACAAGGCGCCGATGATCGTCGGCACCGCCCAGAACCGCGCGGAAATCCGCCGTCTGGTGGCCCTGTTCGACGAGAATTTCTTCAACGACGTGACCCTGCCGTTCCTCAACGAGCGGATGAAGAAGCGCCTGTTCATGCGCGCGCCGCCGGATTCGCAATTGCTGCGTTCCGCGATGAAGCTGGCGAACGACCATCTCGATTACATGGATTGGCTGATCGACAATCGCCCCTGGCTGGCCGGTTCGCAGATGAGCCTGGCGGACCTTGCCGCCGCCGCGCAGATTTCGGTGGCGGATTATCTCGGCGGGATCGACTGGTCCGGCCATGAGCAGACACGCGGCTGGTATTCGGTGTTCAAGAGCCGCCCGAGCTTCCGCCCGCTGCTGTCGGAACGGATGGACGTGATCCAGCCGCCCAGCCACTACGCGGATGTGAATGCGTAATTTGCCTCGCCTCAGGCGCCGGCGGGGCCATCCGGCCCCTTGGCTGTTCGCGCCATAAGGCGCGGCGCGCGTTCGCGCTTGCGGTCCGCTGGTCGCGGACCGATATATTGCTCCTGACCTTTACCATGGCCGAGTTTCGGGCCGCCCATTTGGGCGGCCTGCAAGGCCGAACGGCCGCCCGCAGCACCCTCAAGTACAACTTGAGGGTGTGAGGAAAGCCAAGGCGGCGGATGCCGTCGCCGGCGATTGAGGAGAAAAAAGTGCCCGAGAAGATGAACCTCACGGACGAGGAATGGCGCGAGCGCCTCAGCCCGGAAGCCTATATCATCCTGCGCCGCGCGGGGACGGAGCGGGCCTTCACCGGCAAATATGAGAAGAACAAGGCCGCCGGCATCTATCATTGCGCAGGGTGCGGCCTGCCGCTGTTCGCCAGCGAGACCAAGTATGACAGCGGATCGGGCTGGCCCAGCTTCATGGCGCCGGTCGAAGGCGAGGCGGTGGAGGAACTGCGCGACGCATCGCATGGCATGGTCCGCACCGAAGTGCGCTGCGCCCGCTGCGAAGGGCATCTGGGCCATGTCTTCCCCGATGGTCCGGGGCCGGACGGCCTGCGCTATTGCATCAATTCCGCCAGCCTCGATTTCGAGCCGGAGGACTGAAAGCCCCGGCCGGAAGGCGGGCTGCTAAATTCGCCGTTAACGCCCCGTTACTAATCCCCTATGCATCGCAAATCTCGGAAGCGGGCTGCGCGTGGCGCGCAGGCATACGGGCAAGGATAGAATAGCCGCATGGCACGCAATCGCAGCGTGGGGTCGAAAGCGACGCCGCGCGACAGGGTGAGGGACACCGGCTCGGGCAATGGCGGCGGAGGGCGCAGGCGCCCCGGCCGTTTCCGCATGTGGATGAAGCGCCTGTTCCTGTGGGGCAGCTTCCTTGCCCTGCTGGGCGTGATCGCGCTGGGCACCGCCGTCTATTTCGCCGCCAGCAATTTGCCGAGTTTTTCGGAACTGAAGGATATCAAGGCCGGGCAGACCATCGTGTTGCGCGCGCGCGACGGGTCTGAAATCGTCGCCATGGGGCCCAGTTACGGCGAGTGGCTGAGGTCGGACGAGATCCCACAAGTGATGAAGGATGCGATGATCTCGGTTGAAGACCGGCGCTTCAACTCGCATTTCGGGATCGATCCGCTGGGCCTGGCCCGCGCGCTGTGGGTTTCCTTGCGCGATGACGAGCGTGCCCGCGCCACGTCCACCATCACCCAGCAGCTGGCCCGCAACATCTTCCTCAATTCCAACCGCACCTTCGACCGCAAGGCGCGCGAGGCGGTGCTGGCCATGGCGCTGGAATGGAAGTTCTCGAAGGAACAGATCCTCGAGCTTTATCTCAACAAGGTCTATTTCGGCGGCGGCGCCTATGGCATCGATTCCGCCAGCCGCAATTTCTTCAGCCACTCCGCGCGCGACCTGTCGCTGGGCGAGGCGGCGATCATTGCCGGGCTGGTGAAGGCGCCGAGCCGCTATTCCCCCACGGCGGATGTGCAGGCGGCCGTGAGCCGCGCCAATGTCGTGATCGCGCAAATGAAGAAATATGGCGCGATCTCTCCGGACGAGGCGGATGTGGACGTTTCGGCGGTGAAGCTCGCCCCGCAACAGGCGCAGAATTCGGTGCGCTATTTCACCGATTGGGTGCTGCCGCAGCTCGACCTGCTGCTGCCCGAGACGGACGAGCCGCTGGAAGTGTGGACCACGCTGGATACGGCCATGCAGAAGGCCGCGACCGACGCGATCAGGGCCAATACGCCCAAGGGCGCGCAGGGCGCGCTGGTCAGCCTGGATCGCGACGGGGCGATACTCGCGCTGGTCGGCGGCACGGATTACGTCGCCACCAATTACAACCGCGCCACCAATGCCGTGCGCCAGCCGGGCTCTGCCTGGAAGCTGTTCGTCTATCTCGCCGCGCTGGAAGCCGGATATACGCCCGATGACCGGGTGGTGGACGAGCCGGTGACCATCGACGGCTGGAGCCCGCGCAATTCGGGCGGCAGCTTTGCCGGCGAGATCGATGTGCGCAGCGCCTTTGCCTATTCGAAGAACACGGTGGCCGCGCAACTGGGCAATGAAGTGGGCTTCGGCACGGTTGCCGCCATGGCCCGGCGCTTCGGCATCACCACGCCGATCAACACCAATCCCTCCATGGTGCTGGGCACGTCCGACGTGCGCCTGATCGACATGACGCGCGCCTTTGGCGAGGTCTCCGCACGCGGCCGTTCGATCGAGCCCTATGGCATTTCCAAGGTGACGACAGTGGACGGCGATGTCCTCTATCGCCGCGAGGCACCGCGCAGCCAGCAGCTTGTGCCCGATTACGTCGCCGCCGGGATTACCGACCTGCTGCAATCGGCGGTCAGCGTCGGCACCGGCCGCGCCGCGCAGATCGGGCGCCCGGTTGCGGGCAAGACCGGCACGACCAGTTCCAACAAGGATGGCTGGTTCCTTGGCTTCTCCAGCGGGATCACCACCGGAGTGTGGATGGGGCGCGACGATGCCAAGGCCGTGGGCGGCCTTTCCGGCGGCACGGCCCCGGCGCGGGCTTTCGCCTCTTATATGAAGGTCGCGGTGAAGAACCGCCCGGTCGAGAAGTTCGAGACCGACCTCAAGCTGCCCGACTGGCAGCTGGAACCTGATGACGAGTTCCTGTTCGGCGATCCCGGCGATTATTATTACGTCGACGAGGAAGGCAATCTGATCGAGCCTTCCGGCCCGCAGGAGCCGCGCGGCACGCCATTCCCGCCCGACGACGGCAGCGGCGGCCAGCAGAGCCCGCGCGGCGCCGGGCTGGTCCCGGCAAGCCCAGCGCCGCCAGCGGCCAGTCAGGACTTCCTCGAGCGCGCCACCGGCGGCCGGAGCCAGTCTTCGGGCGGAGCGCGGTCTTCAGGGCAGGGCGGCGGAACCCAGCCTTCGCCCTGAGGGGCAGGATATCCCTCCCCCCTTGTGGGAGAGGAACGGGTTGGGGGCGGCAATCCCATACAGAAAGCCCAAACAGAAAGAGCGCGCCACCCGGATCGGGGGCGCGCTCTTTTCTATAGCGCTGCGGCTCTGGCGGATTAGCGCAGGCGGACTGCGATGTAATCCTGCGGGCGGCGCAGCGGCTTGACCTGAAGCAGCACCGCATCGCGGCCGGCATCCTTGGCGGCCTGCACGGCGGCTTCGAATTCCGCCACTGTCGTGACCGGCTTGGTGTTCACGCCCAGCACCACGTCGCCGCGCTGCAGCTTGCGGCCGGCATCGGCAGAAGCATCCACCGCATCTACCAGCACGCCCTTGCTGTCGCGCGGCAGGCCGAGCTGACCGGCGATCTGCGGGGTCAGTTCGGTGGCGCGGACACCCAGCGTCTTTTCCAGCACGCCTTCCAGCTGCTGCGGGGCATTGTCGCGGCCGTCGGGCTGCGCTTCGGGATCGAACACGCGGCCTGCCAGTTCTTCCTCGCTCGGGCGCTTGCCGACCGTGGCGGTGAGGGTCATCTTCTGGCCGTTGCGCAGAATTTCCAGCGGCACCTTGGTGCCCGGCGCGATATTGGCCACGATGTAGGACAGGGTCTGGTCCGGCGTCACGTCCTGGCCATTGACCTTGAGCACGATGTCGCCAGCCTGCAACCCTGCCTTGTCGGCCGGTTCGCCCGGTTCGATCGAACGGACGAATTCGCCGCGCTTGGCGGGCACGCCCAGCGATGCGGCGATATCCTCGTCCACCGCGCTGATGCGCACGCCCAGATAGCCGCGCTCGATCGGCTGGCCCTTGATGAGCTTGTCCACGATGGGCTCGGCGGTTTCGGCGGGAATAGCGAAGCCGATGCCCACGCTGCCGCCCGAAGGCGAGAAGATGGCATTGTTGATGCCGATCACCCGGCCCTGCATGTCGAACAGCGGGCCGCCCGAATTGCCCCGGTTGATCGAGGTATCGGTCTGGATGTAGCGGTCATAGGCAGAGCCCGTGCCGGTGTTGCGATAGACGGCCGAGATGATGCCGGCCGTGACCGTGCCGCCAAGGCCGAAGGGCTGGCCGATCGCGATCACCCAGTCACCCACGCGCGACTGGCGGGAATCGCCGAATTCCACGAAGGGGAAGGCCTTCGTGCGTTCGATCTTCAGCACCGCAAGGTCCGAAGCCGTATCGGTGCCCACCAGAGTGGCGGGATATTCGGTGCCGTCGGTCAGGGTGACAGTGATCTGTTCCACCTTGCCCTGCCCGTCGGCAGTGATGACGTGATTGTTGGTCACCACATAGCCATCGGCCGAGATCAGGAAGCCGGAGCCGAGCGATTGCGCCTCGCGCGTCTGCGGCACGCCGCCGCCGCGCGGGGTGAGGCCGCCGAACAGGTCGCCGAAAGGCGTACCGGCGAAGGGGCTGGTATTCACGGTGATGCGCTGGCGAGTGGAGATGTTCACCACTGCCGGCTGCAATTGTTCGGTCAGATCGGCAAAGCTGACAGGAGCGCCGGCCCGCGGTACCACGCGCTGCATCTGGCTCTCGTTGTTCTGGGCGACCTGGGCGCCGGCGGGGTGGCCGGTGATCAGCGAAATGGCCGCGCCGCCGATCAGCAGCGCGGATGAAAATCCATAAGCGTAACGCACGGGCTTCACGTCCTCTGTTCCTCTCGTCTTCGCGCATTGCTGCGCTGGCTCGGACAGCCGCACTCTCTGCGTGTGCGGCCTGAACCGAAATTGAATGACATTCGTAGTCGAACCGGGGACGGCGCAAAGCCTTGGTTTCAGCGGGCACCCCGGAACTGGCGGAGATATTCGTTATCCGGCGACAGGATGATCGAGCTTTCCGATTCGGTGGAGCCGAAGGTCGTGTCGTAGCTCTGCATCGCGCGGTAGAAGTCGTAGAACTGCGGGTCCTTGCCGAAGCTGTCGGCATAGATTTTCGCAGCCTGTGCATCGGCTTCGGCGCGGATGATCTGGGCGTCCCTCAGGCCGGTGGCCTTGGTGGTCGCCGCTTCCTGTTCACGCGCGGACTGCATGCGGGCAAAGGCCGATTGCAGCGGCGAGCCCTGCGGCAGGTCCGCCCGCTTGATGCGCACGTCCAGCACCTGCGCGCCATATTCGCGGGCTTCGGCATCCAGCTTGTTGCGGATATTGTGCATGGTGGTGCCGCGTTCGGCCGTGAGCAGCGAGGCGAAACTGCGGCGGCCCAGTTCCTGGCGCACGACCGAGCTGAAGATCGGCGAAAGCTGCGCCTCGACATTCTCGGTGGAGCCCACGGTGCGAACCATTTTCACCGGATCGATGATGCGGTAACGGGCAAAGGCATCCACTTCCAGGCGGAGCTGGTCGGTGGAGAGCACCTGCTGCGGCTGCATGTCCAGATCGCGCACGCGCTTGTCGATGCGTTGCACGGTTTCCACGAAGGGAATGCGGAAATGCACGCCCGCGCCGGTCTGCCCATAGGGCACCTTGGGCCGGAACGGATTGTAGACGCGCACCGGATTACCGGTCTGCACGATCACGACCTGTTCGGATTCAGGCACGACGATCACGCTCGACAGAAAGGCGCCCAGCGCGACGAGCACGGCGATGATGGCTACCTTGTAGCTCTGCCAGATCTGGTTCATCGCTTATTGCCCTCCCGCAGGCTTGGCCGCCGGAGCGGCGCGCTTCTTGATTTCGGGCAGCGGCAGGTAAGGCGTCACGCCATTGGCTTCCACGATGGTCTTGTCGGTGCGGCTGAGAACCCGCTCCATGGTTTCGTAATACATGCGGCGCCGGGTCACTTCCGGGGCCAGCCTGTATTGTTCGTAGACCTTGTCGAACGCGGCGGCATCGCCCTGCGCGCGGGCAAGCACCTGCTGCGCGGCGGCTTCGGCCTGGTTCTTGTAGGTTTCCGCTTCCTGCTGTGCGGCGGACACGGCCTTGAAGGCTTCTTCCACTTCGCTTGGCGGATCGGTCTTGCGGATTTCCACACCCTGAATCTGCACGCCCGAGCGATAGGCATCGAGGACTTCCTGCATGCGCCTGCGCACATTGGCCTCGATGTTAGAGCGGCCCTCGCCGGAGAAGACGCTGTCCAGCGGCTCTTCCGCGACCGACGCGCGCATTGCGGCCTCGGCCACTTCGCGCACGGTGTTTTCGGGCTCGGCCAGCTGAAAGCGGTACTGCTTGAGGTCCTTGATGCTCCAGCGCACGAGATAGGACAGGTTCACCAGGTTCTGGTCGCCCGTCAGCATCAGCTTTTCGGCATCGCCTTCCGGAATCTGGAAGATGCGGATTTCGGAAACCTGTTCGACATGCACGTCCTGGATTGGCCAGGGCAGCGTCAGCGAGATGCCCGAACCGATGGTGCGCGAATATTTGCCGAAGGTGGTGACGACGCCCTGTTCCTTGGGGCCGAGCTGGTGGATCATGGAAAAGGCGAGCGCCAGGCCCACCACGCCGGTGATCAGGAACGGCGTCCAGCTGCGTCCGCCGGGGGCGGGGGGCAGGCGGAAGTTCGGGCCGCCGGGGCCGCCCGAACGGCGCCGCGGGCCTTCGGGGCCGCGCGTCTTGAAGATATCCTCTATGCTGGCCGAGCGGCGCGGCTCGTCGCCATTGCCGCCACCGGACCCGCCGCCGGCCCCGCCACCGGGAAGCCAGGGATTGCGCGGGCCGCGCGGGCGATCGCCCGATGCTTCCGGCTGCTTGCCGCCATCGCCTCCGGGCGGATTCTCGCCCGAATTGTCGCTGCCCTTGCCATCATCCGCACCGCCGCTGCCGCCCCAGGGGTTCTTGCCTGCCATGGCGAGCGTGATGCGATCGAAAAATCCGCCCATTCGTTCCATGCGGTCACTTATAGGCACGAAATGCGCGAAAAACAGGGTGCGCGTTGCAGATTTTCCCTGCAACCGGCCCGTAGCTTCGCTAACGGGGCACAGATGAGTACCGAAGACATTCTGAAAAGCCGCCTTCCCGCCAAGGCGCTGGAGCGGCTGCAGACGCTGCGCCTTGCCGATGGCGTGGCCACACTGATCCTCGATGCCAGCGGGCTGGACGCCCTGGCGCGCGACAAGATGGAGATCGCCGTGCGCGATACTTTGCGCGATGCCGAAGGTGTCCGCGAAGTGCGCGTGGCGCTGATGGCGGACAAGGCTCCACCCGTGGCGCGGCGTATCGTGGCCATCGGTTCGGGCAAGGGCGGGGTGGGTAAATCCACGCTCACCGCCAATCTCGCGGTCGCGCTGAAGAAGGCAGGCCACAAGGTCGGCGTGGTCGATGCCGACATTTACGGCCCGTCGCAGCCGACCCTGCTGGCAAGCCAGGGCGAGCGGCCGCGGGCGGAAGGCAACAAGCTGATCCCGGTGCCCAGCGCGGCGGGCATTCCCGTACTGTCGATGGGCCATCTGGTGGAGCCGGGCAAGGCGATTGCGTGGCGCGGGCCGATGGCCGGCAATGCGCTGGGCCAGCTGATCGATGCCGAATGGGGCGATGTGGACGTGCTGCTGATCGACCTGCCGCCGGGCACGGGCGACGTGCAGCTCACCATGCTGCAGCGCTTCAAGCCCGCGGGTGCGGTGATCGTTTCCACTCCGCAGGACCTTGCCCTGATCGACGCGACCCGCGCGATGCAGCTGTTCGAAGCCGGACAGGTTCCGATCATCGGCATCGTGGAGAACATGGCCGGCTATGCCTGCCCGCATTGCGGCGAAGTGTCCGATCCCTTCGGCCATGGCGGGGCGGAAATCGCCGCGCGGGAAAAGGGCGTGGACTTCCTGGGCCGCGTGCCGCTGGCGATGGAAATCCGCATGGCCAGCGATGCAGGCACGCCGCCCGCCGCAGGCGACGGGGCAGAGGCGCAGGCCTTTGCCGATATCGCCCGCCGGATCTCGGACTGGCTCGGGGCCTGACGCAACCGGGGGGAGGCACGCCATGCAGATTTCGCGCAGAGGGGTGCTGGCAGGGGCGGCAATCGGCGGAGGGCTGCTGGTTGCCTGGACTTTGCGCCCCCGCCGCTTCGCCGTTCCCCTGAGCGCCGGGCGTGACGAGGCAAGCTTCGATGCCTGGCTGAAGATCGCGGCTGACGGCGTCATCACCGTGGCCGTTCCGCAGCTGGAAATGGGGCAGGGCGTCACCACCATCCTGCCGCAGGTCGTGGCGATGGAACTGGGGGCGGACTGGCGGCAGATCGCGGTCGAGCCTACTCCGGTCAGCGGGGCCTATCCCAACCTGCCGCTTGCTGCGCAATGGGCGCCCCTGTGGAAGCCCGCGCTGCCTTTTCTGGCAGAGGATGCGGATGACTGGCTGGTGCGCCGCTTTGCCGAGGACAAGCGCTTCATGGTGACGGCGGACGGCATGTCTCTTGCCGCCTATGAAGAGCCCTGCCGCCACGCCGCCGCCGCCGCGCGGGCGATGCTGGCAATGGAAGCCGCGGATCGCTGGGGCACCTCGTGGGAGGAATGCGAGGCTGAGGGCGGCTTCATCATCCATGGCAAGAAGCGCCTGAGCTTTGCCGCACTCGCGCTGGATGCCGCAAGGCAGACGCCGCCGGACCCGCCGCCGCTGCGCTCGCTCCCGCCGCTCGAAAAGCCGAGCGATCTGGGAGCGGAGGCGCCGATCTTCTATCCAAGGCTGGATCTGCCCGCCAAGGTTGACGGCTCGCTGCTGTTCGCCGGTGACGTGCGCCTGCCCGACATGGTCTATGCCGCGATCCGTCACGGGCCTATCGACCGTTCGACTCTCAAGCGCTTCGACATGAGTGCCGTGGCGGGCTCCCCCGGACTGGTCGGCGTAGTGAAGGCCAAGCGCTGGATCGCCGCCGTGGGCGAGACGTGGTTCGCGGCCGAGAAGGCCCTGCGCAAGCTGGCCCCCACTTTCATGGTCTCCGGCGCCGTCGACAGCGGCCGGATCGAGGAAGCGCTCGAAAACGGAGTGATGAAGGGCAGCCCGGAACGCATCGTCACGCGCGGCGATGGCGTCAGTGCCATGGGCAAGCCGACCTATCGCGCACGCTATGACGTTTCCCCCGCGCTCCATGCCACGCTCGAAACGAGCACGGCCACGGCGCGGCTCGGCGAGGGCCGGCTGGAATTGTGGATCGCAACGCAGGCGCCCGAACATGCGCGCGAGGCGGCGGCGAAAGCGCTGGGCCTCTCCAGCGCCGACGTGGTGCTCTATCCCATGCCTGCGGGCGGCAGCTTCGACCGGCGGCTGGAAGTGGACCATGCCGTTGAAGCGGCGCTGATCGCGCGGGAGATCGGTCGCCCGGTCCAGCTGATCTGGTCGCGTGGGCAGGAAGCACTGGCCGGGCGCCCGCGCACGCCGGTCGCCGCGCTGCTTTCGGCCAAGACCAGCGAGAATGGCCATATCGCCATCTGGCGCGCCAAGCTGGCCCTGCCGCCCACGGCGCAGGAATTCGGCGAGAGGCAGTTCAACAATCTCGCCAGCTGGTCCGCCATCGAGGCGAGCGAAGGCCGGGCCGATCCCATGGCCGTGGAGGGAGCGGAGCCGCCCTATGGTTTCGAGCATGTCGCGGTGGATCACGTGCCGGTGAATATCGGCCTGCCCACCGGGCGGATGCGCGGCAATGCCCACGGCTATACCTGCTTCTTCACCGAGAGCTTCATGGACGAACTGGCCGCGCTGCATGAGCGCGAGCCCCTGTCCTATCGCATGGAGATGCTGGGCAACGATCCGCGCCTCGCCCAATGCCTGCAGCGCGCGGCGCGGCTGGCCGAATGGGGCGGCGGCGGCGACCAGAGCGGGCAGGGCCTTGCCTGCCACCGCATGGGGCCGATGGAGGCAGGCGGCCGGATCGCGGTGATCGCCACGGCCAGTCAGGGCGAAGGCGGCGTGAAGGTGGAGAAGCTCTCCGCCGCCGTGGATATCGGGCGCATCGTCAATATCGACATTGCCCGCCAGCAGATCGAGGGCGGGCTGATCTTCGGCATGGGCCTCGCTCTGGGCGCGGCCACGGATTACGAGCGCGGGCAGCCCACCAACTACAGGCTGGCGGCTCTCGCTCTGCCGACCTTGGCCGATTGTCCGGTGATCGAGGTCGATTTCGTGGACAGCGATGCCGAACCCTTCGATCCGGGCGAACTGGGCGTGGCCGTGGCGGCGCCGGCCATCGCCAACGCGCTGTTTTCGGCAACCGGCCTGCGCCTGCGGCGTCTGCCCTTGTTGTCAGATGGCTTGTAAGGCAAGGCGGCCTATGGGGCCTTTGCTATGACTTACGCCGAACAGAAACTTCCTGCCGCTCATCCTTCCGTCCGCACGGGCGGGATCGGCGTGCTGCTGGTCAATCTGGGCACGCCCGATGCCTCTACGCCCGAGGCGGTGAAGCGCTATCTGGCGGAATTCCTGTCCGATCCGCGCGTGGTCGAAATCCCGAAGCTGATCTGGCAGCCGATCCTGCGCGGCATCATCCTCAATACGCGGCCGAAGAAATCCGCCGATGCCTATCAGCAGGTGTGGACCGAAAAGGGCTCGCCGCTCGCTGCGATCACGGCCGAGCAGGCGCAAGCCCTGCAGGCGCGGCTGGGCAGTGCGGCCACGGTCCGCTGGGCCATGCGCTATGGCAATCCGTCCATCCCGCAGGAACTGAAGGCGCTGATGGAGCAAGGGTGCGACCGCATCCTGCTCGCCCCGCTCTATCCGCAATATTCGGGTGCCACCAATGCCACGGTGGTGGACAAGGCGGCCGATGCCCTGCGCGCCATGCGCTGGCAGCCGGCCTTGCGCACCTTGCCGCCTTATTACGACGATCCGGTCCATATCGCGGCGCTGGCAAAGGATCTCGGCGCGCAGCTCGATGCGCTGGATTTCGAACCCGAAGTGCTGCTGCTCAGCTTCCACGGCATGCCGGAACGCACGCTGCATCTGGGCGATCCCTATCACTGCCAGTGCCAGAAGACGGCGCGCCTGCTGGGTGAGGCACTGGGCCGGCCGGGCCTGCGGATCGACACGACTTTCCAGTCCCGCTTCGGCCGCGCCAAATGGCTGGAACCGGCAACCGATGCCGTGCTGGAAGCAGAGGCGAAGGCAGGCACGAAGCGCATGGCCGTTGCCGCGCCAGGCTTTTCCGCCGACTGCCTCGAAACGCTCGAAGAACTGGCGATCCGGGGGCGCGAACAGTTCCTCGAAGCCGGTGGAGAGCGCTATGCCACGCTTGCCTGCCTCAATGCGGGCGATACGGGGATGGCGATGCTTGAAACGCTGGTGCGGCGCGAACTGGCGGGGTGGGTTTAGGGAGCCGTTCCGACTTCGTCATTGCGAGCGTAGCGACGCAATCCAGAGCACAATGGGTTTCGCCTTGGATTGCTTCGGTCCTTTGGACCTTGCAATGACGCATCAAGTAGCCGCCGCCCACTCCCGCGCTTCCAGCGCCAGATCCACGCTGTCCAGCCATTCCCCGCCAATATACCAGCTCTTCTCGCGATAGCCGGTCTCGGCGAAGCCCAGCCGCCGCAGCAGGTTGAGGCTGCCCGTATTGCGCGGGTCGACATCGGCGGTGATGCGGGCAAGCAGGTGCGTGGTGAAGCCCCGCTCCAGGATCGGGCGCATCGCTTCCTGCGCGAAACCGTTGCCCCAGCTGTCGGGGTGCAGGAAATAGCCGATGGAGGGGAAGCGGTAGAAGCCCGCCTTGCCGATCACCCGGCCATCATGCTCGATGATGTAATCCTCGCCCTCTTCCGGGCGGATCGCCATCATCACTGCCAGCCAGCTTCGGGTGGTTTCGATCGAGCAATGGGGCGGGGTGGACCAATAGGCCATCGCCCGCTTATCGCTCATGATCGCATGCAGACCGTCAAGATCGCCTTCTGCGGCGGGTCGCAGGGTCAGGCGTTCCGTCTGCAGAACAGGGGGGTGAGTGGCGGCCATGGCCAGACCTATCGCCCGCCGCGCATCCCGGCGCAAGCGGACGGCAGGTCTGGCGAACTGGGGCCTTACTTCAGGACGACGATCACCACGCGGCGATTGGCCGCGCGGCCGGCGGCCGTGTTGTTGGCGGCGACGGGGGCTTCCTCGCCATAGGAAATGGTGGCCATGCGGCTCAGCGGCACACCCGCCTTGTAGAGTGCCAGGCGCACGGCTTCGGCGCGTTCCATGCCCAGCTTCTGGTTGTAGCTGTCCGGACCGGTGGAATCGGTGTGGCCCTGGATTTCGAGATAGGCACTGGCGTTTTCGGCGCGCAGCTGGTTCGCCAGATCGGCAAGGCGCTGCTGCCCGGTGGGCGAAACCACCGCGCGGTTGCTGTCGAACTTCACTGCATCGTCGGACAGGACGACATCATAGGCGAACTTGCCCTCGGCCAGCTTGCCGGCGGCGATGGCGCGTTCGAGCGCTTCGCGGCTGGTCTTGTCGATCTGGTCCATGCGCTGGTCGGCCTGATCCATCCGGGCGTTCTGGCGCGTTTCCAGCTCGCCGACCCGGTCCTTGACGTAACCCTTGGTAGCGCAGCCCGAAAGGCCGATCGCTGCCGCAGCCAGAAGCGCGGTGTGGGTAAGACGCATTGAATTCTCCAATTGTGCAACCTGTTCTTCTTGGGCTGCGCACACGTGCCCCCACAGGCGAGCGCGGCCAAGCGACGCCCTCGTGCCGTCCAAGCGTGGGACGATGTAGCGCTAAGGGTTAATGCGGTGCCTATTTGCGGTGGATTGGTTGGATCGCGGTCAGAAATCGACTGCGATGCCGTCTTTCACCCAGTCGCCATAGCGCGTTGGGCTGAGTCCCTGCGGGTCTTCGCTCGGCCTGGCGTCCTGCGGCGCGGGCACGGGTGTGTTGTCCCAATGGGCAGGTTTCTTGAAGGGCTGGGGCCGCTGTGTGGCGCGCTTCGTCATGTGTAGAAGATGGGCGCGTGGGTCCTGCAAGGCAAGCCGGGTTTTGTTCGTCCTTGCGAGTGGCGCAGCCGCGAAGCAATCCATCGCGTAACGTGCAGCGGCCCTGGATTGCTTCGGCTCACTCGCAATGACGAGTTGATCGGCATGAAACCCGGTCTATTGCGTCACCATGGCTGACATACCCGGACTTCCCGCGCGCCGCGCTGCGCTCAAGCTTGCCGACGCCGTGCTGCGCCGGGGCGAAACGCTCGACGTGGCCGCCCATGCGGCCTTGCAGGGGCTGCCAAGCGGGGCAGACAAGGCGCTGGCCCGCGCGCTGGCTTCCGAAGTGTTGCGCTGGCTGGTGGACCTCGACGCGTTGATTGATTCGGCCACGCGGCAGATTCTGCCCGAGGATGCCAAGCCGCGCGCCGTGCTGCGGCTGATGCTGGCGGGCTGGCTCCGGCTGGACACGCCGCCTCATGCCATTGTGGCCACTGCCTTGCCGTTGCTGACGGGCGGGCCGCGCCGGCTGGCCCATGGCGTGTTCGGTGCGCTGGTGAGGAAGGGCGTGAAGCTGCCTGCCGCGCCGACCCTGCCCGAGCCGGTGGCTGCGCGCTGGGGCGAACGGTCGGCCGCCATTGCCGCCGCGCTGGCGGAACCGCCCCCGCTCGATCTTTCGCTGCGCGATGCGGCGGAGACGGCAAAATGGGCCGAGGTGCTTGGCGGCACCTCGCTGCTGCCCGGCCATCTGCGCCTGCCGCGCGGCACGGCGGTGGAAGATCTGGCCGGCTTTGCCGAAGGCGCCTGGTGGGTGCAGGATCTCGCTGCCAGCCTCCCCGCCCGCCTGCTGGGCGAAGGGAAAGGCCGCCGCGTGCTGGACCTGTGCGCCGCGCCGGGGGGCAAGACACTGCAACTCGCCGCCGCGGGCTGGGATGTGACTGCGCTCGATCTCGGGCCCAAGCGCATGGCGCGGCTGAAAGAGAACCTCGCCCGCACCGGCCTTTCCGCCACTCTGGTGGTGGCCGATGCGCTGACATGGGAGCCGGAGGGGGCATTCGACGCCGTGCTGCTGGATGCGCCCTGCACCGCCACCGGCACCTGCCGCCGCCATCCCGATGTGCTGCACCGCATCGGCCCGCGCCAGATCGAGGAAATGGCCGAGCTGCAAGCGCGCCTGATCGAGCGCGCGGCGCGCTGGATCGTGCCGGGGGGAGAGCTGGTCTATGCGGTCTGCTCGCTGGAACGCGAGGAGGGCGAGGATCAGCTCGCCCGGGTTACGCTCGCCGCCGAAGCGCCGCAGCCTTCCATGCTGCCGGAAGGCATTGTCGCAGCGGCGGAGGGCTGGATACGTACCGATCCGGGAATGTTGGCGGAACAGGGCGGGCTGGACGGCTTCTTCATCGCCCGCTTCCGGGCCTGAACTCAGCCTTCCTTCACCCGCTGCGCAAAGCCCTTGCGCAATTTGGCCAGCTTGGGCGGGATCACGGCGAGGCAATAGGGGTTACGCTGGCCTTCGCCCTGCCAGTATTCCTGATGGTAGTTCTCGGCCGGATACCATTCCGCCGGGCCTTCGATGGTGGTGACGACCTTGCCGCCATGCTCCAAATTGGCGCGGGCAATCGCGGCCTCGGCCTCGGCGCGCTGGGCATCGCTCAGCGGGAAGATTGCGGAGCGGTATTGGGTGCCGATATCGTTGCCCTGCCGGTTCAATTGCGTGGGATCATGGGTGGCCATGAACACGTCCAGCAGATCGGCATAGGAAATGACCGCAGGATCGAAGGCGATGCGGATCGCCTCGGCATGGCCGGTCGTGCCAGTGCAGACTGCCTTGTAGCTGGGATAGGGCACGCTGCCGCCGATATAGCCGCTCTCCACTTCCTCCACCCCGGCGCACATGCGGAACACCGCTTCGGTGCACCAGAAGCACCCGCCGGCCAGGATTGCCGTATCAAGTCCGCTCATAGGGGAATCTCCTTCGGTGCATGAGATAGGAGGCCGATGGCTGCTTGTCATCCGGGCCCCTTCGCCTAGAGTTCGCCCACAAGAAGACTGACTCCACGGGGAGAGGATCGATGAGGAAGTTTATAAGCCTGGCCGCGGTCGCGGCGCTGGCGGCAACCGGGCTGGCTGCTGCGCCTGCCCTGGCCGAAACGAAAGAGGCCGCCGTGCCGGCCAATCCCGCGCTCGACGCCGCGCTCGCTTCGAAAATCCGGGGCGATGACGGCAAGCGCGACAAATATCGCCACCCGCGCGAGACGCTGACCTTCTTCGGCGTGGAGCCCGGGATGACCGTGGTGGACTATATGCCGAATGGCTGGTGGTTCACGCGCGTGCTGGTGCCCTATCTGGGCAAGGACGGGGCCTATATCGGGATGAACCCCGATGTCTCGAACCAGACCGGATATATGAAGAACACCTATGACGATGTCGCCGGCAAGCTCGCCGCCGAACATGCGAAATGGGCCGGGCCGAACGATGCGAAAGTATCGGGCTTCAACGTCAATGCCGTGCCCGAAGGGCTGGACGGCACAGTGGACCGGGTGCTGATCTTCCGCGAAGTGCACAACATGTTCCGCTTCGACTGGCTGCGGCGCGATCTGGCGATCATGCGCAAGATGCTGAAGCCGGGCGGGCTGATCGGCATTACCGACCACCGCGTGGCCGAGAACGTCCCCTTCGAGCGCAGCGACGGCAATAAGGGCTATATGCGCGAGAGCGACGTGATCGCCCTGTTCGCCGCCAGCGGCTTCGACCTTGTGGCCAAGAGCGAGATCAACGCCAATCCCAAGGACCCGACCGACTGGGAAATCGGCGTGTGGGAATTGCCGCCCAGCTATGCCGGGGCCGACGATGCCAAGCGGGCCAAGGTCGATGCGATCGGCGAGAGCGACCGCATGACCATGGTGTTCCGCAAGCGTCCGTGAAGTATCCAGGCGCGGGGAGTCCGTTGTGGACAGCCCCGCGTCGCATTGTAGGATCGGGCACACCATTCAATCCGGGGGGATTGCGATGATTCGAGCCGTTGTAATCCTGTGTGCCGCCCTGTCGCTCGCCGCCTGCCAGGTGGCGAAGGAGCCGGGGGCGACGGATATCGAGAAGCAGGCCGTCCTTGCCGCGCTGGCGGAAAGCACGGCTGGCTGGAACAGCGGCAATCTCGATCGCTTCATCGGCGTCTATTCGGAAGACCCGCAGGCCAGCTACGTCACCGCCGAAGGGCTGGTGCGCGGGCGCAAGGCGCTGGCCGAGCGCTATTCGGCGAAGTACGATTTCGCCAACCCCGCCACGCGCGGCGCGCTGAGCCTGGAAACGCTCGATTTCCGCCTGCTCGATGCCGAACATGCGCTCTATATCGGGCGCTATACGCTCGCCTATCCTGACGGAAAAATGGCGTCCGGCCCCACCAGTCTTGTCCTTCAGAAAGAGGCGGGCGGGTGGAAGATCATCGCCGACCATTCGAGCTAGGTCGTAAACTCATAAATGCCAGGCACGAGGCATCCAAATGGCGAACATATCGGGCCGAAAGGCGTGCCGCGGAGGCTGACTGCCTCTGCCAGCGCCTTTCGGTTCGAGATGGAAGCCATTTGGATGTCCCGCAGGGATTTGACCAAAATGGCCCAGCGCAGCGTCGGAGAGGCTGGAAATATCGACATATTCCTGCGCCTCCCCTCCTCGCGCCGGGCCATTTTGCCTCAAACCTCGTGACTGGCATTTATGAGTTTACGACCTAGACTTCACCGGAACGGGGCAATAGGTCCGCCTGCCATGAGACAGATCACCGTTGCCGCCCTCCAGCTTGCCCTCAATGCCGAGGATGAGCGCGACAATATCGCCGCCGTCGGCGCGCTGGTGGAAGAAGCCTCGGCCGACGGGGCGCAGATCGTGCTGCCGCCCGAGCTGTTTTCCGGCCCCTATTTCTGCAAGGTCGAGGACGAGGCCCTGTTCGCCCTTGCCCGCCCGACGCTGGAACACCCTGCGGTCATCGCCATGCGCAACATGGCCCGGGCGTTGAAAGTGGCGATCCCCACCAGCTTCTTCGAGCGGGACGGGCACCATTATTACAACACCATCGCCATGATCGGCCCGGATGGCGAGATCATGGGCACCTATCGCAAGAGCCACATCCCCGATGGGCCGGGCTATGAGGAAAAATACTATTTCCGCCCCGGCAATGACGGGTTCAAGGTGTGGGACCTGTTCGGCGCGCGCATCGGCGTGGGTATCTGCTGGGACCAGTGGTATCCTGAATGCGCCCGCGCCATGGCGCTGCTGGGCGCCGAAGTGCTGTTCTATCCCACCGCCATCGGCTCCGAACCCTATGACGCCCAGCTGGATACCAGCCGCATGTGGCGCCGGGCGATGATCGGCCATGCCGTGTCCAATTGCATGCCGGTAGTCGCGGCCAACCGCATCGGCATGGAAGAAGGGCAGCGCTTCTACGGCCACAGCTTCATCAGCGACGAGTGGGGCGATTTCGTCAGCGATTTCGGCGCCGAGGAAACCGGCGTACTGCTCGCCACGCTCGATCTGGACCGCGCGGCGACGCATCGCGCGGGAATGGGCTTCTTCCGTGACCGGCGGCCGGAACTTTACGGTCGGCTCGCGCGCGACGAGTGAGGGCAGGAATGCGGGGGAAACATCATTATCTCATCGCCCTCGGCTCCAACCGCCGCCACCACCGTTTCGGCCGTCCGCGCGACGTGGTGGAAGCGGCGCTGATTGCGCTGGTGAAAGAGGACATCCACGTAGCGCGGGTTTCCCCCATCGTGCTGACCGCGCCTATCGGCCCTTCGCTCCGGCGCTATGCCAATGCAGCGGCCCTGATCCAGACGGACAGTGGCCCGCACAAGCTGCTGCGCCTGTTCAAGAAGCTGGAACGCAAATTCGGCCGCCGCACCGGCGGGCAGCGCTGGACCTCGCGCGTGATCGATCTCGATATCGTACTGTGGAGCGGCGGGGCATATGGCGCGCCAGACCTGACGATCCCGCATCGCCTGTTCCGCGAACGCGACTTCGTGCTGGCTCCGGCAGTGGCCATCGCGCCTGACTGGCGCGATCCGATCACCGGTTTGACCGTGCGACAGTTAAGAGCGCGCTTGACCGCACCCCGCCCCCTTTCTAGGTGAGCCCCGCGCGGCCATCCGCACATCCCTGGTAAGGGCCCTTAGCTCAGTCGGTAGAGCAACTGACTTTTAATCAGTAGGTCGCTGGTTCGAATCCAGCAGGGCTCACCACCTCTTCCCGCATGCACGGCCTTTCCGGGAGGAGGTTGGGCGCCGGTCTTCCGGTGGCAATGCGCGCATTCCAGCATGAGCGGTTCGATCCTGTGGGCATGCCTCATGGCTGCGGCATCTATAGGCCTGCCGGTCTCGTCCCGCGTTACTTTCCCTCGGCAAGGTCCCGGTGTTTGTCCCCAGTGGAATTGCAGGGAATTTTACGGTAAATGCTGTCCTCTGGCCAAGAGTATCCTTTGAAGGATCAAGGGCGGGGAAAAATTTCTGGTGCGTTGTCCAAGTAAAACGGCTGACGAAGCGGATCGCCTGCGTGCTCTGGCCGAGTATGGCCTGGATGCCGACAACGGGCTTCCCGGTCTCGACCCTATCGTCGACATGGCTGCACAGATGTTCGATTGCCCGGCTGCGGCGGTCAACCTTGTAGGAGACGATCACGTCTTCATCGTCTCGGCCTATGGCATCGACGAATATGATCCGGGCCGCGATGTCTCGTTCTGTGCCCATGCCATCAATCAGAACAAGGTGCTGGTGGTGCCCGACGCCACGCTGGACCCGCGTTTCCATGACAATCCGCTGGTGGAGGAGGGGTTCATCCGCTTCTATGCTGGCGTTCCGATCCTGAGCCGCGAGGGCCATGCGCTTGGCGCCTTATGTGTGCTCGATACGGCGCCTCACCTGCAATTCCCGCCTGAGGACCAGCAGCGGCTGATGGAACTGGCGAAGCTGGCTGCAGACCGGCTCGAATTGCGGCGGCTGGAAGTGGCGGCCGAAACAGGTGCCAGCCATCTGGAAGCCAGCGCGGCGACATCGCCCAATGCGATTGTCTGTTTCGATGGCGATGCGCGCATCACGGCGTGGAATGACGCCGCCACGCAGATCTTCGGCCATCAGGAGGCCGAGGCGCTGGGCCAGCCGCTCGACCTGATCGTGGCCGAGGAAGACCGCGCCATGGTCCATGCCGGGATCGCCCGTGTGCTCGGCGGCGGCAGCCCCCGGCACGAAGGCACGGCGCTGACTGCGCAGCGGCGCGATGGGGCGCGGTTTCCGGTGGAACTCAACTGGTCGCGCTGGATGGAAGGCGGCGCGATGCATTTCGGCGCCATCATCCGCGACATGACGAAGAAGCGCAGCGAGGAAGAGGCGCTGATCTACCTCGCCAATTACGATCCGCTCACCGGCCTGCCCAATCGCAACCAGCTTTACGGCAAGATCACCGGCACTTTCGCGGAAGGGGCGCCGCTGGGCCTGATCGTCACCGATCTGGAGGGTTTTCGCGACATCAACAACACGCTGGGCCACGAGACAGGCGACCGGGTGCTGCGCATCGTCGCGGGCCGTATCCGGGATGCTGTGCCTTCAGGTGCCCTGTTTGCGCGCATCGGCGGCGACGAATTCGGCACGCTGCTGAGCGGTGGGAACGATCCTGTGGCACTGGGGGACATCGCCCAGCGGATCAATGCCGTACTGGCCGAGCCGATCGTGGTCGACGGGCAGGAAGTGCGCCTTGCGGGCAATTGCGGCATGGCGATTGCACCCCAGCATGGCGAGACGGTGGAGGATATCCTCGGCAGCGCGAATCTGGCGCTGTTCCAGGCGCGCAGCGAGGCCGGGCGCGGCGGCAGTTGCCTGTTCCATCCCGCCCTGCGCGCCGAAGCGGTTGCCCGGCGGATGTACGATGCCGAGCTGCACCGCGCCTTCGAGCGGGACGAATTCACTCTGTTCTACCAGCCGCAGATGCTGCTGGCCGACAATTCGCTGGTGGGGGCAGAGGCGCTGATCCGCTGGCGCCATCCCGTGCGCGGGTTGCTGGCGCCCGGCGCTTTCCTGCCGGCGCTGGAAGCCGGACTGTTGGCCGACAGGGTCGGGCGCTGGATTCTGGACGAAGCCTGCGCGCAGGCTGCCGAATGGCGCGAACTGGTGCCGGGCTTCACCATGGGCGTGAATCTGTTCGGAGCACAGTTCCGCGGGGGCAACCTGCCGCAGATCGCGACCGAGACGCTGGAACGCCATGGGTTGCCGCCCGACGCGATCGATCTCGAAATCACCGAGAACATCATCCTCGATCATCAGGAAGACGTACTCGGCCAGTTGCAGGCCTTGCGCGATGCAGGCTTCGGGCTGTCTTTCGACGATTTCGGCACGGGTTATGCCTCGCTCAACCTGTTGCGCAATTTCCCGGTCACCCAGATCAAGATCGACAAGGGCTTCACGCATGTGATGCACGATTCGCCCAAGGATCAGGCCATCGTGTTCTCGTTGATCGACCTTGCCCGCCAACTGGGGCTGAAAGTGATCGCCGAAGGGGTGGAAGGCCGCGAGGATCGCGATCTGCTGCGGGGTCACGGCTGCGAGAAGGGGCAGGGCTTCTTCTTCGGTATGCCGGTGCCTGCTGCCCTGTTCGAGGAACAGTTCATCGGCGGGACGAGGGAGGCGCTGAGCGCCTGAGGTCTGCCGGAACGCACGGCAGCTTGCGGCGCGGTGCGCCCCGGCCGATATAGCGGCGATGGACGAGACGCCCGGCATTTTGCCACGCCGCAGGCCCAAATGGGGCACATTGGCGCTTGTCGTGCTGTTCCACCTGCTGGTGATCGTCGGGCTGGCGCGCGCCTTTGCACCCGATTTCACGGCGCAGGTGGTGGAACAGGCGGCCTCCGTCCTCACCGTGACCATTACCGCGCCCAGCGAAGAGCCATCGGCCCCCGCCGCGTCGCCGGAGCCGGATGAAGGGGCCGCCGCGCCGGAAGGCAGGCAGGCGAAGCCGCGCGAAATTTCCGCCCCTCCCGCCCGCATTCCAGTGAAGCCCAGTGCGGCCCCGCCGGTCAGCTCGACCGGAAGCGAGAACCGCTCCGGCGCGCGGGACGAGGGGGAAGGCACTGGCGCCGGGGGCGAAGGCAGCGGCACGGGCAGCGGCGATTCCGGCAGCGGCCAGGGCAATGGCGGTGCGCGCAAGCTGGAGAAGATCGCCGGCGACATCAGTTCGGCGAAGGATTACCCGAAGAAGACCCGCGACCTCAGGATCGGCCACAGCGTTACGATCCAGCTGACCGTGGGCACAGACGGGCTGGTGAAGGATTGCAAGGTGATCGAGCCCAGCCCAGACACGCAGGCAGATGCCATCACCTGCAACCTTGCGCGCGAGCGGTTCCGCTTCAATCCCGCCACCAATGCGCGGGGCGAAGCGGTCGTGGGGCAATATCGCTGGCGCCAGCGGTGGTTTTATTGAGCCCGTTTCGGCGGCATTGGCGCTTTCGTAATCTAATGCGGCGATGCATATGCAGGCGCAAGGGAGGCAGGGCGCACATAGCGGCGCGAACATATCCATGAATTCGATCACACCCGTCATTCTGTGCGGAGGCAGCGGCACGCGCCTTTGGCCCCGCAGTCGCAAGGCCGCACCCAAGCCCTTCCTGCCGCTGGTGGGCGATCGCAGCCTGTTCGAGGCGGCGTTGGGGCGCGCGTCCGATCCGGCGCATTTCGCACCGCCGCTCATTGTCGCCGGCGCCGTCCATCTGGACCTGATCGAAAGGCAATTGCCGCAGGGCAGCGGGGCCCGGCTGGTGGTTGAACCGGCCGCGAAGAATACGGCCCCCGCCATTGCCCTGGCCGCGCAGTTGCTGCCCGAGGACGCGGTGATGCTGGTGTGCCCCAGCGATCATTATATCGCCGATGAAGCGGCCTTCGTCGCGGCGGCCTTGCAGGCGGCCCGGCTGGCGCGGGAAGGCTGGCTGGTGGCCTTCGGTATCGCGCCGACCCGGCCCGAAACCGGCTATGGCTATATCAGGCAGGGCGAAGAACTTGCGGGTGGCTACCGGATCGAACGCTTCGTCGAAAAGCCCGATCTCGAACGGGCACAGGCCTATCTGGCCGAAGGAACCTATTGCTGGAATGGCGGCATCTTCGCTTTCCGCGCGGGCACCTATCTGGAAGAACTCGCCCGCCACCGCCCGGACATGGCCGCTGCCGTGCGCGACGCAGTGGAGCAGGGCAGCACGGATGGCGCGCGCTTCCATCCCGCCGATGCGCCCTTCGCCGCGATTACGGGCGATTCCGTGGACTATGCGGTGATGGAACTGACTGACCGGGCCGCGATGGTGAGCGCGGATATGGGCTGGTCCGACATCGGCAACTGGCAGAGCCTGCGCGAAGCCCGCGCAAGCGAGGCGGATGCGGCGGGCAATATCGCGCGCGGCCCTGCCGAACTGCTCGATTGCCGCGACGTGATGGTGGACAGTGACGGTCCGCGTGTCTCGGTGGTGGGGCTGGAGGATGTGATCGTGGTGATCGACAAGGGCGAAGTTCTGGTGACGAGCAGCCGCGGCGCCGCCAATGTCGGCAAGCTCAAGGGCGCTTCCGGCCAGTGAGCGTGCGGCCGTGACCTGCCTGCTGCCCACGCGCCGGGTCGAAAAGCCCTGGGGGCGTGAGGTGCTGCCTCCGGCTTTCGCGGCGCAGCCCGGCAGGCGAGTGGGCGAGATCTGGTTCGAGCCGCCGGCCGGTTTCGATGCGCTGCTGGCGAAATATATCTTCACCAGCGACAAGCTGTCAGTGCAGGTGCACCCGCCGGGCGAGGCAGGGAAGGACGAATGCTGGCTGGTGCTGGAGGCAGAGCCGGGCGCGGTGCTGGGCATCGGCTTTACCGGCCCGGTAACGGCGCAGGACATGCGCCGGGGCGCGCTTGACGGCTCGATCGAGGGCATGCTGGCCTGGCATAAGGTCAAGCCCGGCGATTTCGTCTATATCCCGGCGGGCACCGTCCACGCCATCGGGGCGGGGATCAGCCTGGTGGAAGTGCAGCAGAACCGCGACTGCACCTATCGCTTCTACGATTACGGCCGTCCGCGCGAACTGCATCTGGAAGATGCGCTGAAGGTGGCGCGGGGGCAGCCGCACGATCCCGCCCTGCGCACCGACCTGCCCGAGCGAGGGCAGGTGTCACTGGTGCGCGGCCCCTTCTTCCGGCTCGACCGGGCGGACGGCCCGGTCGATGCCGCGCTTGCCGCGCGCTATGGCGATGCGCCGCTGCTCGTCCTGCCGCTGAGCGAGGGCATTTGCGTCACAGGCGAAGCCGCGGGCTGCGGGCAATGCGCGCTGGCCCCCTCGCTCGCCGATGTGGAGATAGTGGAAGGCGCCCGCTGCCTGCTTGCGCAGCCCTGCACGCCCGGCGCATAGAAGCGGGCATGATCGCCCATACGATCCAGCTCGCCCTTGCGCCCGTTTTCGTCCTGGTGGCGATCGGCAATATCCTGAACATTCTTGCCCAGCGGCTGAGCCGCGTGGTGGACCGTTCGCGTGTGCTGCAGGACCGGCACAAGCAGACCACCGGGGTGGAGCACGATATGGTGGTGCTGGAAATCCGCACGATAGACCGGCGTATCAAGCTGATCAGCCGCGCGATCCTGCTGCTGGTGATCAGCGGCATCACCATCGGCTTCACCGTGGCGCTGCTGTTCCTTGAGGAATTCCTCGGCCTCAGCGTTCAGCCCGTGGCAGGCGGCTGCTTCATCTTCGCCATTTCGCTGCTGATGGGCGCGCTGATCCTGTTCATGCAGGAAACCCGCACGGCAACGGCCCTGTTGCGCATTCCGGAAGAGTTTCTGGAGAGCCACCGGAAGTTGTGACTTCAGGGCAGGCGCGTGGTTTCGATCCGGCGCATTCCCCAGTCATCCCGGACCTGTTCCGGGATCCCGCTATTTCTTTAGCGAAAGCTGGACCCCGGCCTTCGCCGGGGTGACGATATCAGACGAAATCTGGCGCAATCCTTTTGTCGCCATTGCGTGAGAAAACCCAAGCGGCGCAGGATTAATCCCTCGGCGCCGCCAGCAGTTTCTCGCCCATCTGGCGCATGGCGGCTTCCGCCATCGGTTTGGCGAAGGACAGTGCCAGGGGTAGTTCCAGTTCGAAGGCCACTTCGCCTTCGCCGATCTCGACTGCGCCGGACAGGGTCTGGCCCATGGCGGCTATGGCCATGGTCATGCGGTCCTCGCCCGCCCAGTCAGTGGTCACCTCGGCCATGCCTCCCGGCAGATGGCTGGCGATCTTGTGGCTGTTATCGTGCAGGCGGCGGCGCACTTCCTCTTTGCCGAGGCTGTGCGGAAGGACGATGCGCATCAATTCTGCTCCGGCGAGGTGTTGCCGCCCTCGCCATATTTGTAGTCGAGATAACGGGTGCGGATCGCCAGATCGTCCAGCGCGCCGGCGGCAAGCTGGCGAGTGACGCTGTCGATCTCGGTGCTGATGCGGCCGAGGCTGTCCACGATCTGCTGGTCGGGCGAACTGCCCGCGCGTTCCTCGCCGCGCAGATGGGCGGGAATGCGGCGATAGGTGTCCACCGTTTCGGGCAGATGTTCGCCCACCAGCTTGCGCACTTCCTGCGCGGCGGGGTGGGCCGGGTCGATCCCTTCCAACTGCACGCCCAGTGCATCCAGCTGCACGCCGATCTGGTCCATTAGTGTGACGGCGGGCGCGGGCAAAGCGGCGCGCTGGTGTTCCAGCCACAATTCGGTACGGCCCACCAGCTGGCGCACATCGCCCCGGTTGAGGTCCGCCCGCTTGGGCACTTTCACCTTGGGAAAGTTGGAGAACAGCATCACTGCGGCGGCCACGGCCAGGAAGGCCACCATCAGCCCGGTAAAGCCGATGCCGTCCAGCGCCAGCCCGGCGACCATGGAAATGGCGACCACGCCCAGCAGCGCGCCGGCGATCAGCTTGATCCGCAGCATCAGGTTGCGCTGCTTGATCTCCGCCGAGCCGCGCCCGATGGAGCGCGTGCCAGCAACCCGGTGCCGCCCGCCCGAGCGATTGTCTCTCAGCAGGGCGCGGCCTTCGTCCAGCGCCCGGTCCGTATCGCGGGAAAGATCGACCATTGTCTGCGTGTCAGCCTTCCAGCGAGAGGATCGAAGGCCCGCTCACTTCCTTCCTGGTCTGCGCCGCGCCTTCGGCACGGGCGATATAGCCCTTGGACTTTTCAAGCTCGGTCGAAAGCGTGTCGACCGTCTGCTTCATGGAATCGAGCGCCTTGATCTTGAAGGTGTCGATATTGTCCATCGTGTCATAGATGTTCTGGAAGGCGCGTTGCAGCGTTTCGATCGGGATGGTCGAGCTGGCGGCCTGTTCGTGGATCTTGCTCGTCTGGTCCGCCAGCAGCGTGCTGGTGGAATCGATGATATTGGCGGTGGTTTCGTTCAGCGCGGTGATCTGCTGAAGGACGAGCCGCTGGTTGGTCATCGCCTCGGCCACGGTCACGGCAGTGCGCAGCGCGGCCACGGTAGTGGTGCTGGCGCGGTCCACGCCCTTCACCAGTTCCACATTGTTCTTCTTGACCAGATCGAGCGCGAGATAGCCCTGCACGGCCACGGCCATCTGGGTCAGCAGATCCTGCGTGCGCTGGCGGACATAGAACAGCGCCGTTTCCCGCACTGCCTTGGCCTTGGCCGGGTCGGTGGCGTCCAGCTCGTTCGCCTTGTCTTCCAGCCGGGCATCCAGCGTCTTGGAGATGTGGATCATCTGTTCCAGATTGCCCATGGCTTCCCACAGCTTCTGGCGTTCCACATCGATTGCGGCATTGTCCATCAGCAGCTCGTCCTTGCCGGAAGCCAGCTTGGACAGGATCGCCTGGATATGGCCCTGCGCGCTCTGATAGCTCTGGAAATAGTTCTTCAGGCTGTTGCCGAAGGGGATGATGCCCAGCAGCTTGCGCCCGGGGCTCAGCTTGCCGCGCCGGGCCGGGTCGAGTTCCTCCACCACGCGGCGCAATTCGGTGAGATTGGCGCCGACGCCCTCATCCTTGTCCATCGCGCGGACGGGCCGGTCGAGGAAGCGGTTGGACATGCCGGAAGCCGCCATGATTTCCTTGCGGCCCATATTGGTGAGCTGATCCACCTTCTGGCCGAATTCGGGCGAATTGGCGTCGGCGGAGACCAGATCGGCAACGAAGGCGTCCACCTTCTCGTCCAGCTTGCTGCGCTTCTCTTCCGAAACCGGTACCAGCCCGGCGGCCTTCTGCGGCGCGACCACGGGCACGGGATCGGGCGGGGTGAGCTGGAAATCGGGCACGGTGGCCGTCTGGGTTTCGTTGCTCGCCATGGTTCCTCCAAAACTCCTCGTCTCGCGGCATAGTATCACGCGATCGCCCACGCTCCACACTTCTTGCTGTATTAGGATTATAAGACACGCATTTCAAGGATCGGGGCGGATTGCCATTTCTTCGTCAGCGGGGGAGGATGGCGGGAAAGGCGGGAGATACCCATGCATAGCGAATTCACGATCCTCGGCCTGGCGGCACTGTTGCTGCTGGTGCACATCATGGCCGCGATCCGCATCAAGACGCGGCAATATGGCGTGGAATGGAACATGGGCGCGCGGGACGAGGCACTGCCCCCGCTCAACCCCGTTGCCGCCCGGCTGGAACGCGCGCGCGACAATTTCATGGAAACCCTGCCCATCGCGATCATCGCCCTGATGGGCGTGGCGCTGACGGGCAAGAGCTCGACCCTGACCGTGGCGGCTGGCTGGGTCTGGCTGGGGGCGCGGGCGGTCTATCTGCCGCTCTACTGGGCGGGCGTGCCGAAGGTGCGCACCTATGTGTGGGGCGTTGCGCTGATCGCCCTGCTGGTGCTGCTGGGCGTGTTGCTGCTGGGGTAGCGGGGGAGTGCGCCCAGCCCCTTCGTCATCCCGGACTTGTTCCGGGATCCCGCTTCTTCTCGCGTTAAGCTGGACCCCGGAACAAGTCCGGGGTGACAGTTGGGGTGAAGTGGTGCATTTGGCGATTATTCTTGACTTTACGAACCGTTTCGGTTATATGCCCCGCACCTTGCAGCGATAGCAAGTCGCAAGGTTCAATCCGGAGGGCGGCATGTCG
>NZ_JBANRM010000010.1:0-21430 GCF_037154085.1 Fulverythrobacter fulvus
GCCAATCCTGACGCCGTGCCGGCCGCGCGATTGGCTTTCCAACACTGGCGTAAAGGTCCGGGTTCGCCGCCGGATGGGGTTTTGCGCCTGCCCCACACACCACACCCGTTCATCCTGAGCTTGTCGAAGGACACGCGCTCAGTGTTGGGCTAGGCGCTTCCAAAGCAATAGTCGGGCAAGTGTTCCGCGTGTCCTTCGACAGGCTCAGGATGGGCGGAGGTTGGAGGGTTGGGCGGATAGCAAAAGTGGTGAGGTCTCGCCCAGAGGCGCGTACCCCGCTGCGCCCCCACACCAGCGGTCCCGGATCAAGTCCGGGACGACGCATGGAGCCGGGCTTACGCTGCGATCTTGTAAGGCTCGATCTCGCCCGAAAGGTAGAGCTTCTTCGCCTTGGCACGGCTGAGCTTGCCGCTGCTGGTGCGGGGCAGGGTGCGGGGTGGCACGAGTTCCACCACGCAGTTCATGCCGGTGACCGAGCGGACCTTGTCGCGGATCTGCTCGCGCAGTTCCACGCGCTTGTCCTCGTCCGAAACGCGGCAATGGACCAGCACGGCAGGCACTTCCTCGCCATTGTCCATCTCCACGGAGAAGGCGGCGATGTCGCCATGGTTGAAGCCCGGCAGCTGTTCCACGGCCCATTCGATATCCTGGGGCCAGTGGTTCTTGCCGTTGATGATGATCATGTCCTTCGCGCGGCCGACGATGAACAGATAGCCATCGGCCATGTAGCCCATGTCGCCCGTGTCGAGCCAGCCATCCACCAGGCAGGCGGCGGTCGCTTCGGGATCGCGGTAATAGGAATGCATCACGCTCTGGCCGCGGCACCACACCTTGCCGATGTGGTGATCGGGCAGCGCATTGTCGGCCTCGCCCCGGATTTCCAGTTCGATGCCCTTCACCGGCTTGCCGCAATTCACGATGGCGCGATAGCGGGCCGGGCGCGACAGGTCGCGCGGCGTGCCGGAAAGGCGTTCTTCCTCCACCAGCTCGACACGGATACCTTCGCCCGGAGGCATCAGAGTGACGGCCAGCGTCGCTTCGGCCAGGCCGTAGCTGGGCAGGAAGGCATTGGCGCGGAAGCCCGCTTCGGCAAAGACGTTGACGAAGTTCTGCATCACGTCGGGCCGGATCATGTCCGCCCCATTGCCCGCGATGCGCCAGCGCGACAGGTCGAACCGCTCGGACACATGGGTCTGGCTCGAAACGCGGCGGGCGCAGATGTCGTAGCCGAAAGTGGGCGAGAAGCTGACGGTGGTGTCCGGATTGCGGCTGATCAGGTCCAGCCAGGCGAGCGGACGGCGGGCGAAATCCTCGGTCTTGAGGAAATCGACCGAGAACTGGTTGCCGATGGGCGAGAGGAAGCAGCCCACCAGCCCCATGTCGTGATACCACGGCAGCCAGCTGACGCAGCGGTCCAGCGGGCCGATCTGCATGCCGTGGCCGTGGCCGGCAAGGTTGTGCAGCAGCGAACGGTGCGTCACCGCCACGCCATGCGGGAAGCGGGTGGAGCCGCTGGAATATTGCAGGAAGCAGATGCCTTCCGGATCGAGCTCGGGCAATTCCGCCTCGGGCGCGTCTTCCTGTTCGAAGCGTTCCCAGCAGATGCCTTCGCAGCCCTGCCGTTCGGCGGCGGCCAGGGCCATGCCTTCGATCTCTTCGGGATAGAAGAGGAACTTCGGCTCCGCGCTTTCCATCTGCACGGCGATCTGGTCGATATAATGGTCTTTCCCGCCGAAGCTGGTCGGCAGCGGCAGCGGCACGGGCCACACGCCGGCATAGACCGCGCCGCAGAACAGGGCGGCGAACTGCGGGCCGGTTTCGGCGATCAGCGCCATCCGGTCGCCCGGCTTGGCACCGCGTGCGATCAGGCGCTTGGCCATCTTCAGCGCGTCCTGGCGCAGCTCGCTGAAGGGATAGGGCCGGATCAGCGTCCCGCGCGGATCGTGGAAATTGAAGCCCTTCACGCCTTGCGCGGCATAATCCAGCGCCTCCGCAAAGGTTGCGAAGTCGGCGCGGCGGCGCGGCAGATCGCACTTATTCGGCGTCGGCTCGAGTACGGCGTCGGTCATGGTCTAGCGAAACCCGTTATTGATCCCAAATCGCGCCCCATTTCGCAGGGGCGCTTGAACGCAAGCTGAAACACACACCTCTCCCCCAAGTGCGGTTTCGGGTGGTTTACACCTCGCGCATGCTGTCCAATCCACGGCGAGTGTGGCACGAATATGGCCGATGCAACCCGACGCCCGCCACAATCCCCGGCAAAAAAGGCTGCCACGCCCGCTCGACCGGGCCCGGATGGAGGAAATGGCGCTGGCCTATGTCGCGCGTTTCGCCACCAGCGCGGCGAAGCTGGAGGCCTATCTGAAGCGCAAATTGCGCGAACGCGGCTGGGATGGGGAAGGGCAGCCCGATGTCGCTGCGCTGGTCGGCCGCTATGTCGAACTCGGCTATATCGATGACGAGACCTATGCTCGCGCCAAGGCCGGCGGGCTGCTGCGGCGCGGCTATGGCCCCCGGCGGGTAAGCCAGGCGCTGGGCGCGGCGGGCATTGCGGAGGACATCCGCGAGAGCGTGCAGGCGAGCGAGGCGGAAGAGCGGCGCGCCGCGCTGGCGCTGGCCCGCAAGCGCCGCTTCGGTCCCTTCGGAGCGGGCGTGGCCGACCGTGCCATGCGCGAGAAACAGATCGCCGCCATGCTGCGGGCCGGGCACGCTCTCGACAGCGCGCGCGAATTGGTGGATGCCCCCAGCGCCGAGGCGGCCGAGCAATGGGCCGCCGCCGGCGAGGAAGAGGAAGGGTCGTGACGATTTCGAGGCTTATCGTATCAGGGGTACTGGCAGGTGCGGCGCTGGTGGCGCTTGCCGCCTGTTCGCCGCAGGACCGGACCTCCGCCGCCAGCGCCGCGCCGCAGGCCCAGCCTTCGCGCCACCCGGAATCGGGGCTGGAAGTTATCCCGCTCACTGTCACGCAGAACGGGAAGGTCCACCGCTTCACGGTGGAAGTGGCGAAAAGCGAGGAAGAGCAGGCCAAGGGCCTGATGTTCCGCAAGCAGATGGGCGCGGATGAAGGCATGATCTTTCCCCGCCGCCCGCCCGACGTGCCCAGCTTCTGGATGCGCAACACAGTGATCCCGCTGGATATCATCTTCATCGGCACGGACGGGAAGATCCTGAACATCGCCGCCAATGCCGTGCCCTATTCGCTCGAATCGCTGCCCTCGGCGGGCGTGGCCTCGGCGGTGCTGGAACTGAATGGCGGCCGCGCGGCGCAGCTGGGGATCGGCCCCGGCGCCAAGGTGGAGTGGTAAGGCCCGGCTCGGCCGATTTGCGAGGCGGTGGCGCAGTGTTTGGCTTGCACCCGCCCCGGCTTTGCGGCTAACGCGCGCCCATGGGAATCCTCGGCAAGATCTTCACCTGGTGGGACGGCGCCACCATCGGCACCTCGATGTTCAGCTCGATGAATGGCGAGCATGTGGGCACCGATGCGCAGGGCAACCGCTATTACCGCTCGGCCAAGAAGAAGACCGTCGAAGGGCGGGAACGGCGCTGGGTCATCTATAATGGCGCCAACGATGCCAGCCGCGTGCCTGCCGAATGGCATGGCTGGCTGCATGGATCTTTCGACAGCGTTCCCGAAAGCAATCTGCCCCCGGCACGAATCTGGGAAGCGGATTATACTCCCAACGCCACCGGCACTTCGGCGGCCTATCGCCCGGCCGGCGCGCTGGAGCGTGGCGGCGTGCGTGCCCGTGCCACTGGCGATTACGAAGCCTGGTCGCCGGATGGCGACAATCGCTGACGTCGCCGGACGCCTGAGCATGCGCCGGGCGACGGCCCTTTCGGCAGTGATGCTCCTTGGGCTGCTGGCGGCCTGCAAGGGCGAGCCTACGGTTCCCGAGGGTCAGGAAACCGAAGTCCCCAAGGAATTCGCTTCCGCCGATGCTCCGGTCGATGTCGCGGATGAAGGGCTGGGCACTCCGCGCGAGGAACGCGTGGCGACCCTGGGCCTGCTCAACAAGCGCAACAACATCACTCAGGACATTCAGCTCAAGCCCGGCGAATCGCGCCGCGTGGGCGATGTGATCGTGCGGCTCGCCACTTGCGAGCGGACGCCGCCCTGGGAAAATCCGCCCGAGACCGGCGCCTTCGTTCAGGTGCTGATCGCGCAGCGCAGCTCGCCGGGGGCGAACCCCAAATGGATGCGTGCCTTCTCCGGCTGGCTGTTCAAGAATTCGCCTTCGCTCAACGTGGTCGAGCACCCCGTCTATGACGTGTGGGTCAAGGATTGCGCGATGAGCTTCCCGGGCGAAGAGGCGCCGCTCCCTTCGGAAGAACGCGCCGCATCGCCCGCGCCTTCGGCCAGCGCCTCGCCCACGGCCAGCCCGTCGCCTTCCGCCAGCCCTTCGGCCTCGGCCAGCAGCGCGGAATAGGCACTCGGCAGGTCGGCCGGCAAATCCGCCTCTGGGCCAGGGCGGCAGGCCTCGGCCAGCAATTCCAGATAGCGCGCCTGCGTGATCTCCACCGCGCCCAGCGAGGCGAGGTGTTCGGTCAGGAACTGGCAGTCGAGCAGTTCCGCACCTGCCCGCCGCAGCAGCGCCACCAGCCAGGCCAGCGCCACTTTGGAAGAATCGCGCGTGCGGCTGAACATGCTCTCGCCGCAGAACGCCCGGTCGAAGCCGACGCCGTAAAGCCCGCCCACCAACTCGCGTCCGCCTGAACCGTCAGGCAGCCAGCATTCGATCGAATGGGCATGCCCGGCCATGTGCAGCGTGCGATAGCTGGCGGCGATTCGTTCGCTGATCCAGCTTTCCTGTCGGCCTGCGCGCGGGGCGGCGCAGGCGGCCAGCACTTCGTCGAAGGCTTCGTTGCAGGTCACGATGAAGCGATCCTGGCGGATCACCTTGGCCAGCGAGCGCGAGCAGTGGAAATTGTCCAGCGGCAGGATCGCGCGCAGCCGGGGCTCGACCCAGAAAACTTCCGGATCGTCGCGGCTGTCGGCCATCGGGAAGATCCCGCTGCGATAGGCCAGCAGCAGCGTATCGGCCGGAATGATCTTGGGCGCGGGTGCGTGCATGGGTCAAGTCTACCAGCCCGCGCGGCTTAGCGGAAATACGAAGTGTCGCTATATGTCCGGTGATGACGGGGTTGCTATCGCCGGGGCTTGGCGATAGAGGCCGCATCCGCCTGGAGGAGTGTAGCTCAGTTGGTAGAGCATCGGTCTCCAAAACCGAGGGCCGCGGGTTCGAATCCTGCCACTCCTGCCAGGCCATTTCCCCTCTGACATTGCCGAATCGCGCTGGCCTTTCGCCGGAAGGTCGGGATATGCCCTCTGTCGGGCGATTGGGGGGACTGCATGATCGATATTCGCGAAGCCCGCTGGCTCACGCCGGAGCGCGTGCGCGGCTATGCCGTGCTGCTGTGCCTTGCCTCGCTCGGCCTGCTGGTCGACGCCTGGCTGAAAGCGACCGGCGCTACGGGCAGCGATTTTCTCGCCTTCTGGGGCGCCGGGCAGGTCACCGCGCAGGGGCATCCGGCGCTGGCCTACGATCTGGATGTGCAGGAACGGGTGCAACTCGCCACCGGTTCGCAGGGCTGGTTCGCCTTCGTCAATCCGCCGCCCTTCCTGTTTATCGCCGCGCCTTTCGGACTGCTGCCTTTTCCCGCCGCCTGGATCGCCTGGGTGGCTGTCACTTATGCGCTGTGGGCCTGGGCGGCGATCCGCGCCTTTCCGCGTTACTGGCTGCCGATCCTCGCCTTTCCCGGCGCACTGATCGCCGCGGGCCATGCGCAGAACGGGTTGCTGACCGGCGCCTTGCTGGTGGCGGGGGTTGCCCTGCTGGACCGCAGGCCGCTGCTGGCCGGCGCTCTGCTCGGCGCGCTGATCATCAAGCCGCATCTGGCGCTGCTCATTCCCTTCTGGCTCGCTGCCGGCGGGCGGTGGAAGGCCTTCGTGGCGGCGGGGTGCAGTGCCCTGGGCCTGCTCGCCCTGTCATGGGCGGCATTCGGCACGGCCACGATGCAGGCCTATATGACCAGCTGGGAAGTCAGCGGCGTCATCATGCAGGTCGCCGATGCCGATTTCTATCTGCGCCTTTCCACCTTTTACGGCCAGCTGTGCCTGTTCATGCCCAGCTCCGCCGCGCTGGGGGTGCAGATCGCGCTGGCGGGCGCGATGCTGGTGCTGACCGTCATTTCGTGGCGCAGATTCGGGCAGGACACAATGGCCACCGGCGCGCTGATGCTGGCCTGCACGGCCATCGCCTCGCCCTATCTGTTCAATTACGACCTGCCTTTCCTGATCCTGCCGGTACTGTGGCTGGTGCGGCAGGGGCAGGCGCAAGGCTGGCGTTCCTGGGAAAAGCCGGCCCTCGTCGCGCTGTATTTCGCGCCCTACGCTACTCGCGCGGCGGCGCTGCCGCTGGGCCTCAACCTGATGCCGCTGGCGGCCGCGCTGCTGGTGTGGCTGATCTGGACGCGGGCCGCGCGGCCTGTGCGTGCTTCGTGACGGCTGGCATCTCTTGCCATCCCGGCACACCATCGCTACATGCGGCCGGGCTTTCCGACATCGGAGAATCCTTGCCCCTCCCGGTCCTTGCCGGGGCGGCGACGATCCTTTGCCGGAATGCATGACGAGTTTGTTTGCCGATCGCGAAAACGGAAGCGAGAGAACCATGGCCAAGATCAATCCCGGCGAATTCATGCGCCAGGTGCAGGCGGAAGCCCGCAAGGTAGTGTGGCCCACGCGTCAGGAAACCGTGACCACGGCCATTTTCGTGGCGATCATGATGGTGATCCTGTCGGTGTTCTTCCTGGGTGTCGACACGCTGTTTTCCGCGATCGTCCAGTGGCTGCTGTCGCTGGCCTGAGGCTGACGCAAGAGACGGAACCGTAACAATGTCCCGCTGGTACATCATCCACGCCTATTCTGGCTTCGAGAACAAGGTCCGCGATTCGATCATCTCGGAAGCGGAACGCATGGGCCTCTCCGACGGCGTCGAGCAGGTCGAAGTGCCGTCCGAGACGATCACGGAAGTGAAGCGCGGCAAGAAGGTCCAGGTCGAGCGCAAGACGATGCCCGGCTACGTCCTTGCCAAGCTGAACCTCAATGACGACGTCTACCACCTGATCAAGAACACCCCGAAGGTGACCGGCTTCCTTGGCCCCAACGGCAAGCCGCAGCCGATTTCGGAACGCGAGGCTGCCCGCTATTTCGGCGCGCGCGAAGAAGCTGCCGCGATGCCGAAGCGCGAAGTCCACGTCGATTACGAAATCGGCGATCAGGTCAAGGTGCTGGAAGGCCCGTTCAGCAGCTTCACCGGCGTGGTGGAAGAGCTGGATTTCGACAAGAACAAGGTCAAGGTTTCGGTCTCGATCTTCGGCCGCGCGACTCCGGTCGAGCTGGATTTCGAGCACGTCGAACTTTCCAAGTAAGACGGCTGGATATGCGCGTTTCCGCCCCCGCATGTGCGGGGCGGGATCGCGGTTGTAATTCGGCGCTTCCTGCTGTAGGGGCGCCGCTTCCCGCGTTTGCGCGCGGGATTCCGTGCGGGAGGGGCCTTGGCAGAGGCTCCGCAACAACCGCTTAACATGAGCCCCGGCCGGACCGGTTTGCCGCAAGGCGGGGCGACAGTGCGAAAGGAGGCCTCTCATGGCCAAGAAGATTGAGGGCTATATCAAGCTCCAGGTGCCTGCCGGCTCCGCAACTCCCTCTCCGCCGATCGGCCCTGCTCTGGGTCAGCGCGGCGTGAACATCATGGAATTCTGCAAGGCGTTCAACGCCGCCACGCAGGAAATGGAAAAGGCCATGCCGATTCCGACCGTGATCACCGTCTATGCGGACCGTTCGTTCACCTTCGTCACCAAGACGCCGCCCGCCACCTTCCTGATCAAGAAGGCCGCCAACCTCAAGTCGGGCTCGAAGGAGCCGGGCAAGGTTTCGGCCGGAACGATCAAGCGCTCGCAGCTCGCCGAGATCGCACAGGCCAAGATGGCCGATCTCAACGCGAACGATATCGAGCAGGCGACCAAGATCATCGAAGGCTCCGCGCGTTCGATGGGTCTCGAAGTGGTGGAGGGCTGAGAACATGGCCAAGCAGAGCAAGAAGCAGAAGGCGCTGGTCGCCAAGCTCGACGCCGACAAGCTGTACAGCGTTGACGAAGCACTCGCGACCCTGCGCGAGAACGCCAGCAAGAAGTTCGACGAAACCGTCGAAATCGCGATGAACCTGGGCGTCGACCCGCGTCACGCCGACCAGATGGTCCGCGGCATGGTCTCGCTCCCGGCCGGTACCGGCAAGGACATGCGCGTCGCCGTTTTCGCCAAGGACGCCAAGGCCGCCGAAGCTCTTGAAGCCGGTGCGGACAAGGTTGGCGCCGAAGACCTGATGGAAGACATGCAGGCCGGCAACCTCGACTATGACCGCGTGATCGCCACTCCCGACATGATGGGTGTGGTCGGCCGTCTCGGTAAGGTGCTGGGCCCCAAGGGCCTGATGCCGAACCCGAAGCTGGGCACGGTTACCATGGACGTTGCCAATGCGGTGAAGACCGCCAAGGCCGGCCAGGTCGAATTCCGCGTCGAAAAGCAGGGCATCATCCATTCGGGCATCGGCAAGCTCTCCTTCTCGGACGAGCAGCTGAAGTCGAACTTCGACGCTTTCGTCGATGCGATCGTCAAGGCCAAGCCGTCGGGCTCGAAGGGCAAGTATGTTCGCAAGATCTCGGTGACCTCGACCATGGGTCCGGGCCTCAAGATCGACACCACGGAAATTGCCGGCGCGTAATTCGCGCGACAAAGCGAAATCACCAAGGGGCCGGGGGAGCAATCCTCCGGCCCTTTTGCTTTGCCTGCATTCTGCCGGACGCTAGGCTGCGAGCATGACCGAGAAGAGCCCATCCGAACTGATCGACGAACGGATCGCGGCGCTGGGTGACTGGCGCGGAGAGGTGCTTGCCTACCTGCGCGGCCTAATCCTTCAGGCACTGCCTGAGGTGGTGGAGCAGGTGAAGTGGCGCAAGCCCACCAACCCGCTCGGCGTGCCAGTGTGGGAGGATGCAGGCATCCTCTGCACGGGAGAGGTCTACAAGGACAAGGTGAAGCTGACCTTCGCCCGTGGGGCGGCGCTGGACGATCCGGCTGCCCTGTTCAATGCCAGCTTGGACGGCAATGCACGCCGCGCGATCGATCTTTATGAGGGCGACGAAGTGAATGCCGAGACCTTCAAGGCGCTGGTGCGTGCGGCAGCGCAGCTCAATCGCGGCAAGGCGAAAGGCTGAACCCCGCACCTTCCTCAAACGAAACGGGGCAGCACTCGCGTGCCGCCCCGTCTCATTTCCATCGCGAGAGGATTGCGATCAGAAGTTGCGCTTCACGCTCACCATGAATTCGCGCGGACGGCCCGGCAGGCCATAGGCATTGCCCGACTGGCTGACGCGGTCATACTTGTTCGCGTAATAGAACTTGTCGGTCAGGTTGGTGGCCGCAAGTGCGACTTCCCAGTCCTTGTCCTCGGACCTGAAGGTGATGCGGGCATTCAGCAGGCCACGCGCTTCCACCCGGCCGAGCAGGAAGCCCTCGATGCTGTTGGGGATGTTGCTTTCCATCTCCGACTGCCAGGTCCAGTCCATGCGCGGCGTGAGCGAGCCGATGCCTTCCAGCGGAATCTCGTACTGGGCGCCGATGGCATATTTCCATTCGGGCACGAAGGGCGCCTTGGTCACGCCCGGAACGATGCTGGAGCCAGCAATGCCGCTGACGAAATCGAACTTGGTGTAGCTGACCGAACCGTCGATCGAGAAGCCTTCCACCGGCTGCGCGTCGAATTCCACTTCGAAGCCGTCGATCTTGGCATCGCCGACATTGCGGGTGGCCGAGCAGAAGGGGAAGCCTTCGGGGCTGATATCGGGGCAGGAACTGACCAGGCCCTGATAGTCGTTATAGTCGGTGTGGTAATAGGCCATGTTGAGCCGCAGCCTGCGGTCGAACAGCATGGTCTTCAGGCCGGCTTCATAGGAAGTCGCCTTTTCCTGTTCGAAAGCGACAGCCTGCATTTCCAGATAGGGGCGCGGGTTGATGCCGCCGCCCTTGAAGCCGGTGGCGACCTGGCCATAGAAGCGCACGTCAGGCACGATCTCGTAGTCCAGCGCCACGCGCCAGTCGACATTGTCGCCCGAGAAGGACTTCTCGACCCCATCGAGCGAGGCCACGCGGGGATCGGTCGGCACGCCCGGCAACGGGCTGGTGCGGCTGAAGGTGTAGGTCTTGTTCTCGTCGGTGTAGCGCAGCCCTGCCGTCAGGTTCAGCTGTTCGGTGAGGTGCGCCACGCCGTGGATGAAGGCCGACTTGGAGGTCTGCTTGAACGGATCGTCCGAGACGAAGTCCAGCCCCGCCGCGCCCACGTTCACCCGGCCGCCGATGCTGCTGTCGCCTTTGTAGTAATAGCCGCCCAGCGTGACGTCGAACATGTCGCTCAGGCTTGCCGACAGGCGCAGTTCCTGAGTGAACTGGTCATGGTCGAAGATCGTGGTGTTGTTGGAGACGTTCTCGGGCGAGTTGTCGCCATCCCACGAGCTTTTGCCGTCCGCGTGGCGGAAGGCAGTGATCGAGGTCAGGGTGACAGTGTCGCTCAGGCCGATCTCGAGATTGTTCGAGAAGCCCCACGAGTTGACATAGCTGATCGCAGGATTGGTGTACTGGTCGGCCAGGCCCGGATAGCCGGTGTAAGTGGCGTAGTTGGTGTATTCTTCCGGCCCGGTGACATAGTCATTGCCGTTGATCGGCGGCAGGAAGATCGCCTTGCCCGGCGAGGCTTCGGAACGGTCGCGCGTGACGTCGGCGATGAAGTTGTTCTCGATCCGGTCGTTCACGATCCAGCGCAATGCGCCGCGTGCGGCGAGCACGTTCTGGCCGCCTTCGGTGCCGATCACGCAATCCTCTGCGGCGGAAGCAAGCGAGCCGCCAGGGGCCGGATTGCCGGTGACGCATTCGTAATCGAGGCGCTTGAGGTAGCCGTCCGTATATTTGCCCACCCCGGTGAGGCGCAGATAGAGCTTGTCAGGCACCAGCGTGGCATTGCCTGCGGCCTTGATGCCGAGGCGGCCGAAGGAGCCCACCGTGGCTTCCACATAGGCGTCGGGATCGTCGTTCGGCTTGCGGCTGAACAGCTTGATCGAACCGCCGATGGAGTTCTTGCCCGAAAGCGTGCCCTGCGGGCCGCGCAGGATTTCCACGCGTTCAAGGTCGACCAGATCGAAGGCGCTGGCGAAGGAAATGCCGTAATAGACGTCATCGATATAGATGCCGACGCCCGGTTCGTTCGGGAACTGGAAGTCGCTCTGGCCGATGCCGCGGATGTTCGCGGCAGCAGTCTGCGCACCGCCGCCCTGGCCGCCTGCGGTGAAGCTGACGCTGGGCGCGCGCTGGGCGACGTCCTGCACGTTGGTCTGACTGCGGGCTTCCATCAGCTCCGCGTCGACCGCCGTGATCGCCAGCGGGGTTTCCTGGATATTCTGGCTCTGGAACTGGGCGGTCACGATGATTTCGTGAATGCCGCCTTCCTGGCTGCTGCCCTCTTCCTGGGCAAAGGCGGTCCCTCCGGCGAAGAGCGACACGGCAATGGCGAGATTTGCGGCGCCGGCGCGGAATGCACGCGGCGAAAGGCCGATAGGCATCATCTGGACTCCCTGTATGTTGTACCGCTAATGTAACGGGCGTTAATTTAACGCTAGTTACAATGGAGGGTTCCCACCTTGTCAACACTTGGCAAGGCACAGGGAGGCAAATTGCCCGCGTTCAGGTGCAAGCGGGCAACAGCTATCTGGAAGTGAAGAGAGTTTTCCGGCGCGCTTGCCGATGCGCTAATCGGTCAGCGCAGATTTTCCGCCGTGTAGCATTCGATCACTGTGCTCACCGGCCGCCCGTCCGGCAGGCGCAAAACGGCGCGGTGATGCAGCACTGTATCCTTCGGGCAGCCTTCGATCGTCCCGCGCGTTTCGAACAGTCGTTCGCGGGTGAATCCTAGCGGCCTAGCCGCTTTGCCGAAGGGAATGTCGGTAGTTTCGAGCTGGCGGTTTATCTCGGGAGTGAGCCTGGCGGGTACGTACCAGTTATGGGCTTCGGACAGGACCTTGCCGCCGCAGCTCAGCTTTACGTGACGGTAGCCAACCGGCTCCTGCTCCGAAACTTCCAGCATGAGCCGGTTGCGCTTTGTGGGCGGCAGGGAGGGCCCTCCTGCCGGGGTGGCGACGATCTTGGCAGGCCGCGCAATTCCCCTCGCGTCGCACCACCCTTCCAGCGCCGCCGTGGCGCTGTCCTGCGCGGCAAGGGCTGCCTCGAATTGAGTCAGGACTTGCTCATCGGGTGCCCTGCCCGTCTGCGCCGTGGCGCAGCCGAGCAAGGCCAGGGCGGCCAGCAAAAGCGTTGCAGTGGCCGCGAAATGCTTCACGCGATGTAGCCTTCCTCCTGCGGCCAGTTGGGGCGCATGCCGTAGGGGCAGCCAGTCATGACGGCCTCGATCCGGGTGAACAGACCCTTCTCGATCCGGAAAGCCTCGCCGATTTCCCAGCTGAAGGGGCGGGTGAGGCCGGTGGTCACCTTGCGCCCGCTCGCCAGTTCATACTCGCGCACCGTGCCCGAGTGATCGAAGAACGCGAAGGTAAAGACCACGCCCAGTTCCTCGTCCACTATGGGGAAGCGCCGGTCCCGGATGCGGTCGACGAAGCGGAAGAAGCCCGTTTCCAGCTGGGCCTTCGCGCTCATCGCGCGGAAATCGGGCTGATAGGGCGTGTCCTTGTCGGCAGGCTCTGCCTCCAGCGCCAGACCGGGCACTTCCGTAGTACGAAAGCCGTTCTCGATGCGGATACAGCCATCGGCGAAGGGATATTCGCCCTTGCCGTCATTCTTTTCGATTCCGCTGAAATACATGTTGGCCACGCGGCACAGCTCGGCGCGGGAAAGGCGTTCGCTCTCCGGGATCGGGGCGAACCATTCCGCTGCGGGTCCGCCGGAGAGGTCCAGCTGATTGGGGCCGTCCGCGAAAGGTGCCTGCCCGGTCATCACGTCCGGTCGCGCGGCAATGGCCTCGACCTCCTGGATGCCGTCTGCTGCCAGCCGTACGCGCAAGACGAGGATCGAGCGCACCGCGCCTTCGGAAATGGTAGTAATCGTCGCGGCCTGGCCGCTGGTTGTGTCGAGAAAATCGTGGCGATAGCTGCCCAGCGTATCGAGCGTGCCCCACAGCCCGTCGCCGGGAGCCAGTTCCTGCCCGTTTTCCGTATAGCGAATGTTCGCCGCCAGACCGGCCTGGGCCGGATCGTGTGCCTTCATGGCATCGAGCACGCGGGTAATCGCGCTCGCCAGTTCTTCGCGAGTCATGGTGCTGTATTCTCTCCCAAATCCGCCGAGTTTACGACCTAGATGCCGCCCGGCGTGAAATCCTTGCCCAGCTCGCCCAGCCCTTCGCACAGAGTATCGACCGCGCTGCGCAGGATTTCGGGATCGGTGGAACGGATCACGAAATTGGCGCCGGTTTTGCCTTCCCGGAAGAAGGGATAGCTGCCGATCTGGCTGCCTTCATGCGCCGCTTCGACCTCGCGCAGCAGAGTGGCGACTTCGCTTTCCGCCACCCAGCAGCCGATGGTTTCGGTGAGTAGCGGGGCGCCGCCTTCCAGCGTGCCGGTCAACCCGTCGAGCATCTGGGCGCAGATGGTGGGCACGCCCGCCATCACGAAGATGTTCTCCACATGGATGCCCGGCGCGCCGGACATGCGATTGGGGATCAGGTCGGACCCGGCGGGCACGCGCGCCATGCGCAGCCGCCCTTCATTGAGGCCGCCGCGGGTGGCGTAATAGTCTTCCAGAATCCTGCGTGCCTCGGGGTGGACGATCACTTCCACGCCCAGCGCGGCGGCAATGGCGTCCACTGTGATATCGTCATGCGTAGGGCCGATACCGCCGGTGGTGAACAGGTAATCGTGCTTCACCCGCAGCGCATTCACGGCCTCGACAATGGCCTCCAGCACGTCGGGCACCACGCGCACTTCGGCAAGGCGAATGCCCTGCACCTGCAGCCAGCTGGCCACCTGTGCGATGTTCTTGTCCTGCGTGCGGCCAGACAGGATCTCGTCGCCGATCACGACCAGCGCGGCTGTCCAGATTCGTTCATCCTTGCCCATGGCATGGGTGGTTAGGACAATTCGAACCGGCCCGCTACTCCGCAGCTTGCGCTATTGCATTCCCTGATTTTTCAAAGGCCAGCACGCCATCGTCCACCGGGCGCTCGCGAAAGTCCTTTGCGTCGGCGAGGTAGTCCATATTGAGCCGCCAGGGCAGTTCGGCCGCGCTCCTGGGCATCATGTGCCGGGCGCGCTGGATATAGCCGGAGGAGTAATTGAACACGTCATCCTCCACCAGCACGCTCTCATCCGGCAGGGCGGGATAGACGGTGTCGGCGCCCAGCGCTTCCATGCGGTTGAGCACGTCGCAGACATAGCTCGCCGTATTGTCGGCCCGCAACGTCCAGGATGCGTTGAGATAGCCGAATACCACCGCGAAGTTCGCCATGTTGGAGAACATGCAGCCGCGATAGAACCAGCGCTGCGCCCAGTCGATTGCCTGCCCGTCCACGCTCACCGCGATCTTGCCGCCCATGGTCAGCGCAAGGCCGGTGGCAGTAACGATGATGTCCGCATCGAGGTGGCGGCCGCTTTCCAATTGTATGCCGGTGGCGTCGAACCGCTCGATCCGATCCGTGACGAGCGAGGCTTTGCCCGACTTCACTGCCTCGAACAGGTCGCCATCCGGCACCAGGCACAGGCGCTGTTCCCACGGGTTGTATGGCGGCACGAAGTCCTTTGCGTTCCAGGCCGGGCCAAGCGCCTTCTGTGCGTTCCGCGTCAGGAAGCCAGCCACTTTTTCGGGCCTGGCGCGGGCGCGCTTGAAGATGAAATTATGCATCCGGATATTCTTGAACCGGGTGATCCGGTAGGCGAGTTTTCCGGGCAGAACCTTGCGCAGGAAATTGGCGAGTGCATCCTTCTGCGGGCGGGCGCCCATCCAGGTGGGCGTGCGCTGGAGCATCGTCACATGGGCGGCGTCTTTTGCCATGGCAGGCAGGATTGTCACAGCCGTGGCGCCCGATCCGACGATCACCACTTTCTTGCCCTTATAGTCCAGCCCCTCCGGCCAGAATTGCGGGTGGACGATGGTGCCTGTGAAATCCTCCCTGCCGGCGAAGCCCGCATCGTAGGGATTGTCGTAATCGTAGTAGCCGGAGCCGAGATAGAGGAAGGAGGCTGTGCGATGGTTGCGCTGGCCCGCGGCATCTTCCAGTTCGACATGCCAGAGCGCCTCGTCCGAGTGGAAATCCGCGCTGATGACCTTCAGCCCGAATTCCATGTTCGGACGGATGGCGTATTTGTCGACCACCTGATTGAGATATTCGAGGATGTTCGGCCCGTCGGCGATGGATTGTTCGTGAATCCAGGGTTCGAAACGGAAGCCGAAGCTGTGCATGTCGCTGTCGGAGCGGATGCCGGGATAGCGGAACAGGTCCCAGGTGCCGCCCAGATTTTCCCGCCGGTCCACAATCGCGTAAGAGCGATGCGGACACTGCATTTTCATATGCGCAGCCATCGAAATGCCGGAAATACCGGCGCCGACGATCAGGACATCTACGTCGCCTGCCATCGATCTCTCTCCCTTTGCTTACATTTGTGTAAGCCGATTCCATTCTTTCGCCAATGGGGCGGGCGCGATTGCCAGCCACCCATAGCTCTGCCAGATGGTGCGGCATGACGATTGTCGCGGCAAGGCGCTACCTGGCAGGCAGGGTGATCGAGCCCATGCTCGATCTCGAGCATTGCGACCTGCCGGGCGCCGAAGGCGAGTTCGACTGGATCGGCGTGGCCGACCCCAGCGAGGACGAACTGGCGCTGCTCCAGCACCGCTATGGTCTGCACCCGCTGGCGATCGAGGATGCGTTGACGCGCGGGGCGCCGGCGAAGGCCGAAGCCTTCGGCAACATGCTGTTCGTGATGGCCTGCACTGCCGCGCTGGAATCACAGGAAGGCATCGCCTACGGCCAGACCGCGATCTTCCTCGACCGGCATTTCATCATCACCGTCCGCCAGGGCAGTGCGCGGGCCCACACGGCGCTGCGCCAGCAACTCGAGGCGCTGCCTGAGCGTTTGGCCGAGGGCCCCGATGTGGTGCTGCACGGATTGCTCGACTATCTGGTCGACGGATACGGTCCGCTGCTCGACCGGCTGGATCAGGCTGTCGAGGAAATGGAGGAGGGGGCCGTTGCCGGCTTCCCCGATCAGGCCCGCATCCGCCGCATCTTCCGCCTGCGCCGCCGGCTTCGCCGTTTCGAGAGCAATGTGCGGCATATGGAGGAAGTGGCGGGCAAGCTCGCCTCTGCCAGCCTGCCTGCCATCGACAAGAAGGCGCGGCCCTATTTCAGCGACATCCACGACCATGTGCGCCACAGCCTTGGTCGGGCACGCGCGCTGAACGAGACATTGGGCAGCATCGTGGAAGTGGCCAGCCTGCTCGAACAGAACCGACAGGGCGCGATCACCCGCCAGCTTGCCGCCTGGGCGGCGATCCTGGGCGTGCCGACCGCCATGGCGGGGGTCTATGGCATGAACTTCGATTTCATGCCCGAATTGCGGTGGCATTACGGCTATTTCGCGATCACCGGGCTGATGCTGACGATCTGTGTCGGCCTTTACTGGCGCTTCCGGCGGATCGGCTGGCTCTGACGAAAAAGGGGCCCGGATGGGCCCCTTGAACGCGTTGCTGTGAACCGGCTCAGTCTTCCGACTGGCTGAAGATCATCGAACGGTCTGGCAGGTCGTCCCAGTCGATCTGGAAGCCGTCGCTGCTCTTGCCCGAAAGCTGTTCCTTGGCGGCCTGCACGGTATTGGCCAGCAGGCACGAAATGGTCATCGGGCCGACGCCGCCGGGCACGGGAGTGACCGCACGAGCATGCTGCACTTCCTCGAAGGCGACGTCGCCGACCAGCTTGGTCTTGCCGTCCTCGCCCTTGATGCGGGTGATGCCCACGTCGATGATTACAGCGCCTTCCTTCACCCAGTCGCCCTTCACCAGGCGGGGGGCGCCGGCTGCGGCAATGATGATGTCGGCCTTGCGGCACAGGCCCGGCAGGTCCTTCGTCTCGATATGAGTGACCGTGACGGTCGCCTCACGCTCCAGCAGCAGCATGGCGATGGGCTTGCCGACGATGTTGGACTTGCCGATCACCACCACGTCGAGGCCGGTCAGATCGTCGAACACGGTGTCGAGCAGCTTGGTCACGCCCAGCGGAGTGCAGGGGATGATGCCGCCGGTCCCGGTCGACAGGCGGCCGACATTTACCGGGTGGAAGCCGTCGACGTCCTTGGAAGGAGCAATCGCGCGCAGCACGACGCCGGTGTCGATATGCTTGGGCAGCGGCACCTGCACCAGAATGCCATGGACCGAAGGATCGGCATTGAGCCGGGCGATCAAGGTCAGCAGGCTGTCCTGCGTCGTTTCTTCCGGAAGCCGGTGTTCGACGGAGAGAATGCCAGTGCTCTCGCAGCCCTTGATCTTGCGGCCGACATATACCTCGCTCGCCGGGTCGTTACCCACCAGCACCACGGCGAGACCGGGGCGGGGCAGGCCCGCCTCGACCATCGCGCGCACTTCTGCGGCGGTTTCCTCGTCAAGCTTACGCGCTACTGCGCGTCCGTCGATAATGTCGGCCATTCCCAGATCTTGCCTTAATGTTTGGCGGCGTAGCCGTTGATCCAATCGGCAGACGCGGTCAGCGCGCCGAAGGGGTAGAAGTGCAGGCGAACGCGGCCGGCTTCTTCGGTCAGGCCCTTGTCGAGCGAGTTGACCAGCTTGTCCGGACCGGCGCTGCCGATGAGGTTGGTGAGCGAAACGCCGTACTTCTTCATCACCGATGCCGAAGCGCCCACGCCGCAGCGCTTGGCAAAGCCGAGCAGGCGCTTGATGCCGGCGGGGCCGGGGATGCCGAGGCGCACCGGCACGTCGATGCCGCGGCCGCGCATTTCCTTCACCCAGTCGACAATCGCGTCATCGTCGAAGGCGAACTGCGTCACGACCAGCGGGGTCATGCCGCGGCTGCGAATCGCTTCGATCTTCTTTTCCATCCACACCCACAGGTCGGGCTTGGAAACGTTGGGGTGGCCTTCGGGGTGGCCGCCGATGCCGACGATCTCGATGCCGTACTTTTCAAGCAGGCCGGTCTCGATGATCTGCAGCGAGTCGGAATAGGGGCCTTCCGGCTCCGGCGGGTCGCCAGCGATGATGAAGACGCGCTTCACGGCAGCCTGGCTGGTGATGTCCGAGAGATACTGCTCAAGCTCGGCTTCCGAGGTGAAGCGGCGAGCGGAGAGGTGGACGATCGGTTCGAAGCCGAGGTCGCGCACCAGTTTGGCGCATTCGACGCGCTGGCTCATTTCCTCGCCCGGAAGGAAGGTCACGGCGATCTGCGTGCCGGGGCGAATCTTCGCGGCGGCTTCCTTGAGGCCTTCGATCTCCTTCGCCGTCATTTCGAGCGAATAACCGTCGACCATATTGGCGCGCGGCTTTTCCCAGTCGGGATGGATGGCGGCGTAGGACATGAGTGTGCTCCCAAATGTTCCAGGCGGCTGCTGGTGGCGGATTCGCCTTGTTGGTTGGAATTTGCGGCCCCTTTTTCACGCAAGGGCCGCCATTGCAAGAATGTCTCTAGCAAAGGGCCGTTTATTCGTATAGGTGAAATGTTCACGTTGACGAAGAAAGTTGCGAGCGCGACTTCTGGGGAGACCGGATGCTGATCCTGCTGCCAGGCCTGATTTGCGATGCGAGCATTTATGCCGCGCAAACGGCCGCTTTTGCTGATGCGAAGGCCATTGATGGCTATGGAACGGCGGATTCCCTTGAAGAGATGGCGCGCATCGCGCTTAGCCAGTGTCCTGAGCGGTTTGACCTGTTCGGCCATTCCATGGGTGGACGCGTGGCGCTGGAAGTGTTCAGACTGGCGCCCGAACGCGTTCGGCGACTCGCTCTGGTGAGCACGGGTGTGCATCCCGTTCAGCCCGGCGAGCGCGAGAAGCGCGAGGCGCTGATCGCGATCGGGCGGGAAAAGGGCGCAGAGGCCCTCGTCGATGCCTGGCTCCCTCCGATGGTCGCGCCCGAACGTCTGGAGGAAGAGGATCTGATGGCTCCCATGCGCGACATGTGCGTCCGCGCCGGCACGCAAGTGTTCGAAGCGCAGATCGCTGCGCTGCTGGGGCGTCCGGAGGTCGAGACCCTCCTTCCCACGATTGCCTGCCCCACGCTGGTGATGACCGGCGAAAAGGACAGCTGGAGCGGCCCCGCGCAGCACGAGAAGATCGCGGCGGCCATTCCCACCTCGGAACTCGTCATCGTTCCGGGCTCCGGCCATATGATCATGGCCGAAGCGCCCGAAGCGGTGAACGCAGCGATCGCCGACTGGCTTGCCCGGCCGGCAAACGATTAACCCATCCGTTCAACCTGTAGCTTCAACAGAGCCCTTTTTTCCTAGGAGAGGCATGAAATGAGTGAGCAAACCCTTCAGCAGAAGCTGGACTCGGTCGGCAACGTCGTCGACTTCCTGCGCAACCAGCAGGTCGGCCCGAACGTCTATCCGGGCGTGCCGGCAGAATATTCCAACTGGCGCAACGAACAGCGCGCCTGGTCGGAAAGCGCCGTTCTGTTCAACCAGTCCTACCACATGGTCGAACTCTATGTGACCGGCCCCGACGCTTTCGCGATGCTCAACTACCTGGGCATCAACAGCTTCAAGAACTTCACCGTCAACAAGGCCAAGCAGTGGGTTCCCGTGACCCCCGACGGCTATGTGATCGGCGACGTGATCCTGTTCTACCTGGATGAAGAAACCTTCAGCCTGGTCGGCCGCGCTCCGGCAATCGAATGGGCCGAATACCACGCCTCGACCGGCAAGTGGAACGTGAAGGTGGAACGCGACGAGCGTACCGCCCTGCGCACCGACGGCAAGCGCAAGAACTATCGCTTCCAGCTTCAGGGCCCGAACGCCATGAAGGTGCTGGAAAAGGCGATGGGCACCACCCCGCCGGACATCAAGTTCTTCAACATGGCTCACATCGACATCGCCGGTAAGGACGTGATCGCGCTCCGCCACGGCATGGCCGGCCAGCCGGGCTATGAACTGTTCGGCCCCTGGGACGATTACGCCACCGTGCATGGCGCGCTGGTGGAAGCCGGCAAGGAATTCGGCCTGACCCTGGTCGGTGGCCGTGCCTATTCGTCGAACACCCTGGAATCGGGCTGGCTGCCTTCGCCGCTGCCCGCGACCTTCACGGGTGACGACGAAATCTCGAAGGGCTTCCGTGAGTGGGCTTCGGCCAACTCCTATGCCGGCAAGTGCTCGATCGGCGGTTCCTACGTGCCGGAAAGCATCGAAGGCTATTACCTGACCCCCTGGGATATCGGTTACGGCATCATCGTGAAGTTCGACCATGACTTCATCGGCCGCGAAGCCCTCGAGAAGATGGCTGACCAGAAGCACAAGCAGAAGGTCACGCTGGCTCTCGATCCGGAAGACGTGAACCGCGTCATGAGCTCGATGTTCGCCAAGGGCGACCGCGCAAAGTACTTCGAATTCCCGAGCGCCGTGTATGCGATGCATCCGTTCGACGAAGTGAAGTGCGACGGCAAGGTGATCGGCGTTTCGACCTGGATCGGCTATTCGTCGAACGAAGGCGCGATGCTGTCGATCGGCATGATCGATCCGGACTTCGCCGAATTCGGCAAGGAAGTGACGCTGGTTTGGGGCGAACCCAACGGCGGTACCACCAAGCCGACCGTCGAGCCGCACGTGCAGACCGAAATCAAGGCGATCGTCTCGCCGGTGCCCTATTCGGCCGTGGCGCGTAACGCCTATGCCGACAGCTGGCGCCAGACCGGCAAGGGCGCCAACGCCTGAGCTGGCTGACAGAACCTGTCAAAACGAAGGGGCGGTCGCGCAAGCGGCCGCCCTTTTCATATCTGGCGACCTCCCATTTCCGGACTCCGCACCGTGATTACGAAAGTTAAAATGCACTCGGAACGATAAAGCTTATTGATTTCGTCAACTGCTTTCTGGCAAGCCGGGTGGGAAGCGGTGGATCACGCGCCGCACCAGACAGCTGGGAGAGTATGGATGGCGAAAGGCGCTTCACCACGCCTCGGAAGATTTATCGGCGCGCTTGTGCCGGCGGCGGCCTTATTTGCTGGCCTTTCAGGACCCGCAGCTGCGCAGACGGACCGCAGTTCGCCGATTCCTGAGGAACGGTTTCAGCAGATGATCCCGAAGCACCCGGGCTATCTGGGTGCTCTGGCGCCTGAGAACCTGAAGAAGCCTCGTCCTGCGCCTCCGTTCGATCTGACGGGGACCTG
>NZ_JBANRM010000011.1:0-2500 GCF_037154085.1 Fulverythrobacter fulvus
AAGCACGCACGCTATCGGATATAGCTGCGCTTGGTGTTGTATGGGTGTTTGGTATTGAGAGTTGGTTGCGGGGGTAGGATTTGAACCTACGACCTTCAGGTTATGAGCCTGACGAGCTACCGGACTGCTCCACCCCGCGTCACCTGTTTTGCGTTTAGGGCACGTGAGCCAAAAACGCCAAAAGGGCTGCCCGTTAGGGTCAGCCCTTTGACTTGTGAATGGGTTTTTTCCGTGCGCACGTCGGCTGCAATGCCTGGCGACGACCTACTCTTCCAACGCTTGAGCGTTAGTACCATCGGCGCGGTCTGGTTTCACGGCCGAGTTCGAGATGGGATCGGGTGGGTCACAGACGCTATGGTCACCAAGCAATGAAGCCGGCGTGTCACGGTTTTAATCGATGCCTTTAAGGGCGTATCTGGCTGATTGTCCTCCGCCATCGCGGACGGCCTTTTCAGGGCTGTCATTGATGGTGGGATTCATCAAGCATGATCAGAGTTATTAGGACCGGTTAGCTCCACACATTACTGCGCTTCCACACCCGGCCTATCAACGTGATGGTCTATCACGACTCGAAGATACCTAATCTTGAGGGAGGCTTCCCGCTTAGATGCTTTCAGCGGTTATCCCGTCCATGCATAGCTACCCTGCTGCGCTCCTGGCGGAACGACAGGTACACCAGAGGCATGTTCACCCCGGTCCTCTCGTACTAGGGGCAACTCCTCTCAAGTATCGACGCCCACGGCAGATAGGGACCAAACTGTCTCGCGACGTTCTGAACCCAGCTCACGTACCACTTTAATTGGCGAACAGCCAAACCCTTGGGACCTGCTCCAGCCCCAGGATGTGATGAGCCGACATCGAGGTGCCAAACGATTCCGTCGATATGAGCTCTTGGGAATCATCAGCCTGTTATCCCCGGCGTACCTTTTATCCGTTGAGCGATGGCCCTTCCACGAGGGACCACCGGATCACTATGACCGACTTTCGTCTCTGCTCGACTCGTCAGTCTCGCAGTCAGGCAGGCTTATGCCATTGCACTCTCGCAGACGGTTTCCAACCGTCCTGAGCCTACCATCGCGCGCCTCCGTTACTCTTTAGGAGGCGACCGCCCCAGTCAAACTACCCGCCACAGAGGGTCCCCGAACCGGATAACGGTTCTGGGTTAGACATCAAAAAACAACAGGGTGGTATTTCACCTATGGCTCCACACCAGCTGGCGCCGGTGCTTCAAAGCCTCCCACCTATGCTACACAGTTCTTTCCTAATGCCACTCTGAAGCTGCAGTAAAGGTGCACGGGGTCTTTCCGTCTAACCGCGGGTACTCCGCATCTTCACGGAGAATTCAATTTCGCTGAGCATATCCTGGAGACAGTGGGGAAGTCGTTACGCCATTCGTGCAGGTCGGAACTTACCCGACAAGGAATTTCGCTACCTTAGGACCGTTATAGTTACGGCCGCCGTTTACCGGGGCTTCAATTCGGAGCTTGCACTCCTCCTCTTAACCTTCCGGCACCGGGCAGGCGTCAGACCCTATACATCGTCTTGAAGCCGACTTAGCAGAGTCCTGTGTTTTTGCTAAACAGTCGCTACCCCCTGGCCTGTGCCCCCCACAAATGCTTGCGCATAAATGGGGCCTCCATCTTCCGAAGGTACGGAGGCAATTTGCCGAGTTCCTTCAGGATACTTCTCTCAAGCGCCTTGGTATACTCTACCTGACCACCTGTGTCGGTTTCGGGTACGGTCTATACGGTGGGGCTATTTCCTGGAACCACTTGGCAGCCCGACCAATCCGATAAGGTCGAACTACGTCCGCGATCCGTCACACACCACCAGGCCCACGAATATTAACGTGGTTCCCATCGACTACCCCCTTCGGGCTCGTCTTAGGGGCCGGCTTACCCTGCGCCGATTAGCGTTGCGCAGGAACCCTTGGTCTTTCGGCGAGAGGGCATCTCACCCTCTTTGTCGCTACTCATGTCAGCATTCGCACTTCCGATACGTCCACGACCCATTACCAGATCGCTTCACTCGCTTACGGAACGCTCCGCTACCGCTCAGTCAAAGACTGAACCCTAAGCTTCGGTGCATACCTTTAGCCCCGTTACATCTTCGCCGCAGGAACCCTTATTTAGACCAGTGAGCTGTTACGCTTTCTTTAAAGGATGGCTGCTTCTAAGCCAACCTCCTGGTTGTTTTGGGATTCCCACATGCTTTCCCACTTAGGTATGACTTGGGGACCTTAGCTGTAGGTTAGGGCTGTTTCCCTTTTGACGACGGACCTTAGCACCCGCCGTCTGTCTGCCGGACTAGACTCGATGGTATTCGGAGTTTGGTTAGGTTTGGTACAGCTCGCGCCGCCCTAGCCCATCCAGTGCTCTACCCCCATCGGCAAATATCCGACGCTCTACCTCAATAGATTTCGCGGAGAACCAGCTATTTCCCGGTTTGATTGGCCTTTCACCCCTAAACACAACTCATCCGAGCATTTTTCAACATGCAA